>JAIETL010000027.1 GCA_019745195.1 Beijerinckiaceae bacterium | reverse complement strand
TTGTTGGAGGAGGCGCGCACCAGCGCCCAGCTTCCATCCTGCGTGGTCACGCGCACGCCGTTGACGGTGACGACCGAGCGGATCGGCTGGCCGGCGAAGCTCTCAGCTTTGGCCTGCATCGCCTCGACGGCTTTCGTGACCCGGTCCGAGACCTGATACTTGATCTCGTCGGCGCATTTGGCCGCCATAGTCGGCGTGCCCCAGGTCTTGGGAACGGCCGCATAAAGCTCGGCCATCGACTTGCCGGGGTTGCGGTCTAGCATGTCGATGACAGCGATCGCGGTGACGACGCCGTCGTCATAACCGCGCCCGACCGGCGCGTTGAAGAAGAAATGGCCGGATTTCTCGAAGCCGGCGAGCGCATTCAGGTCGCGGACGCGGCGCTTGATGTAGGAGTGGCCGGTCTTCCAGTAGTCGGTTTTGACGCCGAGACGCCGCAGCTCGGGGTCCGTGTCGAACAGGCCGGTTGATTTGACGTCGACGACGAATTGCGCGCCGGGATGGAGCTTGCCGAGGTCGCGCGCCAGCATGACGCCGATCTTGTCGGCAAAAATCTCCTCGCCATGGTTGTCGACGACGCCGCAACGGTCGCCGTCGCCGTCGAAGCCGAGCGCGACATCCGCGCCATGCGCCTTCACGGCGTCCGCCATGGCGTGGAGCATCTTCATGTCTTCGGGGTTGGGATTGTAGCGCGGGAAGGAGTGGTCGAGCTCGGCGTCCATCGGGATGACCTCGCAGCCGAGGGCCTCCAGAATTCTCGGCGCGAAGGCGCCGGCCGTGCCGTTGCCGCAGGCGGCGATGACGCGCAGCTTGCGTGTGATCTTCGGCCGGCTGGTCAGATCCTTGAAATAGACCTCCGGGAAGTCGGGCACGAAATGATAGGAGCCGCCGCCCGCTAAGTCGAAATCACCGGCCAGCACGATGTCGCGCAGTTGCCCCATCTCGTCGGGGCCGAAGGTGACGGGGCGCTGCGCGCCCATCTTGATGCCGGTCCAGCCATTGTCGTTATGGGAAGCCGTGACCATGGCGACGCAGGGCACGTCCAGAGCGAACTGCGCGAAATAGGCCATCGGCGACATGCACATGCCGATGTCATGGACCTTGCAGCCGGCCGCCATCAGGCCCGTGACCAGCGCCATCTTGATCGAGGAGGAATAGCTGCGGAAATCGTGCCCCGTGACGATCTCAGGGCTGACGCCCATGCGCCGGATCAGCGTGCCCAGCCCCATCCCGACCGCTTGCACGCCCATCAGGTTGAGTTCTTTCTCGAAGAACCAGCGCGCGTCGTATTCGCGGAAGCCCGTCGGCTTCACCATCGGCAGCGACTCGTAATCGAACGTATTCGGGAAGAGTTCGGGCAGCGGCTTGGGAAACATCGGGCCATCCATCGGCGGGAATTGCGTGGCGGGTCGGCCGTCCTGCGCGAGCATCGCGGCCTCGTTGCGGCGCTGACGCGGCACCACACAACTCGCTTACCCGATCACGCAGGCCTTGGGAACGGCAGGTCTTGGGAACGGCAGGTCTTGGGGGGAGCGGTTCCGGGAAAACCTTCGCGCCGTCAGCCGCGCAGCACCATGCGTCCGGTCTGGACCTCGTAGCCCTGCAGCTTGCCGAGGAAGGAGGTGCCGAGCAGGCTCATCGAGAGCGCGCCGGCCGGCAGCACCACCGCCTCGACATTGCGCACCAGGATGTCGCCGAGCCGGACCTCGCGCAGATTGACGCGCGCGCCCCTGACCGCGCCATTGGCGGTGTTGAGCGTCATCTTGTAGTCGTTGGGCGAAAGCTGGATGCCGAGCGCGCGCGCATCGGCCGCCGTCAGCGCCACGACGCTGGCGCCGGTATCGACCAGCATCTTGATGCGGAAATTGTCGACCGAGGGATGCACGACGTAATGGCCGCGATAATCGGCCGCAACCGTCAGCGTCGGTCGGCCGGCGGGACGGGTGGAGGCCTGCGCGGGAGCTGTCGAGGGCGCGCTCGCCGTGGCGAGCTTCGGCGTATCGTCGTCGGCAAGCCTGGCGATCCTGTCGCCGTAGACTATCGCGCCGAGACCGACGGCGGCGGCGACGCCAAGGGCCCAACGTAACGGACTTTGTGCCATCTGAGCCTTCCAGCCTGCGCAGGGGTGCCCTCGACGATGGCGGCGCAGGTGCTGACGAAGGGTGAAGGCGATAGGCGCGATTGCGCGGAACGCGGCGATTGCGGGTGCGTTCGCGCCGGAAACCTTAACGGGTCGTGTCGAAAGGCGCGGCTGCCTCAGATGAACGCCGCCCCGACCAGCGCCTCGATCGCCTCGCGGCGCGGCACGCTGGGCTGCGCGCCGGGGATGGTGCAGGCGAGCGAGCCGGCCGCCAGCCCGCGCTGCAGCGCGCCCGAAAAGCCGTATCCCGCCGCCAGCGCCGCCGCGAACGCCCCGCAGAAGCTGTCGCCCGCCGCAACGGTATCGACGACCGCGACATTGGGAGCCTCGAGCCGCCGCCGCACGCCGCCATGCCAGCCGACCACGCCGTCCGCGCCGAGCGTGACGATGCAGGCGAGGCTGATCTCGGTATCGATGCGCCTGGCGAATTCGTCCGGCTCCAGCGCCGGCCAGCCGAGCGCCTCGCCCAACACCAGCG
Source organism: Beijerinckiaceae bacterium (assembly GCA_019745195.1). Lineage (GTDB taxonomy): Bacteria > Pseudomonadota > Alphaproteobacteria > Rhizobiales > Beijerinckiaceae > Allobosea. Next base: position 149,493 of record JAIETL010000027.1, on the reverse strand, counting down.
CCTCGTGCTCGTTGACGATCAGCATGTCGAGGCAGGCAAGAAGCGCGGGCGAGGCGGCGCCGGCCGGAGCGAGGTTGAGGATGACGCGACCGCCGGCCTGCTTCATAGCGCGGGCCGCGATCAGGCACTGGTCTTCGGGAACCTCGCGCTGGAGCAGCAGGATGTCGCTTTCGCCGAGCGGCAGCTCCGACAGCGCCGAGGCGCTGGCCCGCGCATTCGCGCCGGCTGCGACCACGATCTGGTTTGCGCCGGCCTCGTCCACCGCGATGAAGGCAGCCCCCGTCGGGACGTCGAGCCGCGCGACATGGCTCAGATCGACGCCGTCCCGCGCCAGCAGCGACAGGGCGATCTCGGCGAAGCCATCGCGCCCGACCGCGCCGACGAGCACGACGTCCGCGCCGGCGCGGCGGGCGGCGAGCGCCTGGTTCGCGCCCTTGCCGCCCGGATGGAGCGCGTAGCCCGGCCCCATCACCGTCTCGCCAGCCTTCGGCAGTCTTGGGACGGTCGTCACCAGATCGACATTGAGCGAGCCGAAGACGACGATCATCGTGCGAGCCCGCCTGCCAAAAGGCCGACGCCGGCGATGAAGGCCGCCTCCGGGCTCGTGATCTCGAAAGGCAGGCCGGCTGCCGCCAGCGCCGCGCCATAGCTCCGCGCCATCACGCCGTCCGCGACGAGCTGGACGCGGACCGGCCGTCCGAACAGGGCCGTCGCCCCGGCGATCTCCTGCCCGATCAGCAGCGCCGAGAGATAGGGGCCGACGCAGCCGGGAGCCATGCGCCCGGCCAGCACCTCGGTGCGGCCGGCGAAAGCCGCGTTCAGCAGCCCGCCCGCCCGCCCGGCCGCCGCGAAGCCGAGCCGCGCGCCCTCGATGGCATCGTCGCCGGCCGGCTCGGTCGCCAGCCGCGACAGGATCGAGTTCTGGCGCAGCAGGCCGTAGACCTCGCCGGTCATGAAACTGGCGAAGCGGGCGATGCGCCCGCTTTCGATGAGCGCCCATTTCGAATGCGTGCCCGGCAGGCAGACCAGACCGTCATCGAGGCCCAGGCCGACAATCAGCGTCTCCTCCCCGCGCATCACGTCGAAGGCGCCCTCGTCGCAGGAAAGTCCGGGCAGGATCAGCGCTTGCGCGCCGTCCTCCAGCGTCACCGGCATTGCGGCCCCGGCGATCGCGGCCGGTGTTGCCGGGCAGGCGACATAGGGCGCCTCGACCCAGCCATTGCGGCTGCCGACCATGCCGGCGAGCACGATGCCGGCATCGGGATGGCTGCGACGAAACTCACCGGCGATGGCCTCGAAAGCGGCGGGAAAACCGCCCTCCGGCACGGACTGGATGCCCCGGTCGGCGCTGCGCCGGTCGAGGACCGCGCCATCCGCGCCGATCAGAAAGGCGCGGGCCCGCGTGGTGCCCCAGTCGAGCGCGATCAGAGGGCTGGGCATGGGAAGCTCCGGCGAGAACGGTCGCCACGAGGTTTAGCGAGGCCCTGCCGCCTTGACGAGAGCGCTCACGCCTCGAAGAAGACCGTCTCGCCCTCGCCTTGCAGGCGGATGTCGAGGCGAAAGACGCCGTCGGCCCCGCGTTCGGCGATCAGCGTGCCGCGGCGCTCGGCCGGAACCAGCGCCAGCACGGGATCGGTTGCGTTGGCAGCTTCGTCGGAGAAGTAGATCCGCGTCATCAGCCGCACGAGCAGTCCGCGCGCGAAAACCGAGACGGTGAGATGCGGCGCCTGCGTCGCGCCATTCTGTCCCGGCAGCGCGCCCGGCCGCACCGTCTCGAAGAAATAGACCCCCTCGGCGCTGGTTTCGCAGCGGCCGAAGCCGGTGAAGCCGGCATTGCCGGCGGCGTTGAAGCGGCCCTCAGCGTCGGCCTGCCAGATCTCGATCATCGCGTCGCTCACGACCGCACCGTCGCCATCATAGACCACGCCCTCGATGCGGATGCGCTCGCCGGACATGCCCTCCGCCGCGACCTGCTCGGTGAACAGCTCCTGCCCGCCATAGGCGCGCGGCGTCAGCCCATAGGCGAAGAAGGGGCCGATCGTCTGCGAGGGGGTAAGCCCCTGCTTGGACTCAATGCGCGTCTCAGTGCTCATGCGGCTCCTCCGTCGGCGTCGCCTCGCGGCCGCGCAGGACGATGTCGAACTGGTAGGCCAACGCCCAGTGATCCTCGGTGGTGTCGATGTCGAAGCGCGAGACCAGTCGCTCGCGCACCTTCGCATCCGTGATCGACTGGAAGATCGGGTCGTACTGGAACAGCGGATCGCCCGGGAAATACATCTGCGTGATGACGCGGGAGAGGAAGCTCGGCCCAAACAGCGAGAAGTGGATATGGGCCGGCCGCCACGCATTGTAGTGGTTGCGCCAGGGATAGGCGCCGGGCTTGATCGTGACGAAGCGGTAGCGCCCGTTGGCATCCGTCAATGCGCGGCCTGCCCCGGTGAAATTCGGATCGAGCGGGGCCGGGTGCTGGTCGCGGACATGGACATAGCGGCCGGTCGAATTGGCCTGCCAGATCTCGACCAGCGTATGCGGCACCGGGCGGCCGTTCTCGTCGAGCACGCGGCCGGTCACGATGATGCGCTCGCCGATCGGCTCGCCCGCATGCTGGCGCGTCAGGTCCATGTCGGTCTCGGCGACCGCGACATGGCCGAAGACCGGACCGGTCGTCTCCGAGAGCGTATGCGGCAGCAGGATCAGCGGCTGCGACGGCGCGCGCTTCAGCGTCGATTTGTACTCGGGCGAGGCGTTGGCGGGATGGGCTTTCAGGCCGTCCAGCGGATAGATCAGGCTCATGCCGCCACTCCATGGGCTCGCTTGGTGCGCGCATGCAGATCGCGCAGCACGGTCAGTTCCCGGTCGGTCGCAGGCGGAGTCTCGGCGACCGAGGCGGCAAAGCGCAAGGGCCAGCCGCACCCTGCCTGAACCTGTTCGCGCGTCACGCCGGGATGCAGCGAGGTGACCGTGAGTTCGGCCGTCTCGGCATCGGGCTCCATGACGCAGAGATCGGTCATCACCCTGGTCGGGCCCTTCGTCTTCAGGCCGAGCCGCTCGCGGTCGCCCTTGCCCGTCCCGTGGCCGAAGGAGGTGATGAAGGGCAGCCTGTCGACGAAGGCGCGCGCGCCCATCGCCATGGTGATGAAGATCTGCTGGCAGTTGCTGGCGATCTCGGGAGCGCCGCCGCCGCCGGGCAGACGCACCTTCGGCGCCTCGTAAGGGCCGACCACGGTGGTGTTGAGATTGGCGAAGCGGTCGATCTGCGCGCCGCCGAGAAAGCCGATGGTGATGCGCCCGCCCTGCAGCCAGTAGCGGAACATCTCCGGCACCGAGACGGTGGTCAGCGCGGTGTCGCAGAGTTCGCCATCGCCGATCGAGAGAGGCAGCACGGAGGGCCGCGTCGAAAGCGTGCCTGATTCGTAGATCAGCGTGATTTTTGGCGCATGCGTCAGCCGCGCGAGGTTGCATGCGGCGGACGGCGCGCCGATGCCGACGAAGCAGACGTCGCTGTTCGTCAGCAGTCGCGCAGCGGCGATGGTCATCATCTCGGTCGGGGTCGCGGTCATGCGGCTTGGTCCTGGCTCGACGCGCTCCCTCTCCCCTTGCGGGAGAGGGCTGGGGTGAGGGGTCGGGCCGAGCTATCCGACGTCTGAGTTCTCTCGCCTCCGAATGGCGCAGTGCGACCCCTCATCCGTCTCGGCTTCGCCGAGCCACCTTCTCCCGCAAGGGGAGAAGGAAAGGCCGCGCTTGATCCTGAAAGGCCGAGCATCATGCAGCCCTCGCCTTCTCGGCGTGCCGCGCAAAGGCCTCCGGGCCCTTTTCCAGCACATGCTCCTTCATCCACGCCAGGAACGTCTCGCGCTCTCGGGCGATCTTGTCCCAGGCGATGTAGAAGTCGTTGGCGCGCTTCGTATGGCCCTGCGCATAGGACGGATAAGCTCCGCCCGGAACATGGGCGATCGCGGTGACCGTCCAGGCCGGCAGGATCACGGCATTGGCGTTGCGCGGGCCGAAATCCTCGACGATCTCCTCGACCGTGACGAGCGAGCGTTTCGCCGCCAGCACCGCCTCCTTCTGGACGCCGACGATTCCCTCCAGCATGACATTGCCCTCGCGGTCGGCCCTGAGCGCGTGGATGATGGCGGCGTCGGGGCGGATCGCCGGCACGGTCGCCAGCACCTCGCCGGTGTAGGGGCAGGTCACCGACCTGATCCGGTCGTTGACCTTCGGCAGATCGACGCCCTTGTAGCCGCGAAACACCGCGAAGGGCAGGTTCGCCGCGCCGGCCTCATAGGCATTGGCCATGGCGGCGTGGCTGTGCTCCTCGATCTCGAGCCGGTGCGGCCAGCCATTCTCGACCGCGTCGCGAAACCGGTGCAGCGAGCCGACGCCGGGATTTCCGCCCCAGGAGAAGACGAGTTTCTCGGCACAGCCCATGCCGATCATCTGGTCGTAAACCAGATCGGGCGTCATCCGGATCAGGGTCAGGCGTTTCCTCGCCTGGCGGATCGCCTCATGGCCCGCTGCATGCGGGATCAGATGGGTGAAACCCTCCATCGCGACGGAGCAGCCATCGCTCAGGACCGCCTCGACGCCCTCGCTGAGAGAGACGAAATCCGCCACCTTGACATCTCCTCAAAATGTGCGCTTATCGCACAACGTTTTGATTTTCGCACTTTATGGCGCGTGAGGATTGGGGTCAAGCATGGCGGCCGGGACGCCAGATCGCGACCACATGGCGGCCCTCGAAAAGGGGCTGGCGGTGATCGAATGCTTCGACGCAGCCCATGACAAGCTGACCATCGCCGATGTCGCCCGCGCCACCGACCTCTCCCGCGCCGCCGCACGACGCTGTCTGCTGACGCTCGCGAAGATCGGCTATGCTGAATTCGACGGCAAGTTCTTCCGGCTGACGCCGCGCGTGCTCCGGCTCGGCTACGCCTGGCTCGCCTCGACGGCCCTGCCGCAGCTTGTGCAGCCCTTCCTCGAACGGCTCTCCGAGGAGACGCATGAATCCTCCTCCGCCTCGCTGCTAGACGGGCATGAGATCGTCTATATCGCCCGCTCGGCCCAGCGCCGCATCATGTCGGTGGGCCTGTCGGTCGGCTCGCGTCTGCCGGCTTTCTGCTCCTCGATGGGGCGGGTGCTGCTGGCGGCGCTGGAGCCAGAAGCCGCGCAGGCGCTGATCGCGGCTGCCAAGCCGCGCGCGCTGACGCCGCACACCCTCACCGATCCCGCCCGGCTGATGGCGCTTCTGGACGAGGTCCGCGCAAAGGGCTGGTGCCTGGTCGATCAGGAACTCGAACTGGGACTGGCCTCGCTCGCCATGCCGCTCAAGAGCCATCGTGGCGCTGTTGTCGGCGCGTTCAACCTGTCTGTGCAGGTGCAGCGCGTGCCGGCCCAAGTCATGGTCGAGCGCTTCCTGCCGCGCATGCGGTCGATGCAGATGCAGCTTCAGCCGCTGATCAAGTAAGAGGTGGTTTTCGAATGATCACCCTGACCGCCGGCCCGCTCGTCGCCCGCATAGCGCCGGAAGCCGGCGGCATGATCACAGGCCTTGACTGGCGCGGGCCGGACGGGCGCATCCACAAGCTGCTGCATTCCCCCGAGGGGGCCATCCCTTCGACCGCCGCGCCCAACATGTTCGGCAGTTGGGCGATGGTCCCCATCGCCAACCGCGCCTTCGGCGGCGTGGTGGACGATGGTGAGCGGCGTTTCACCGTCCCCGACAACAACGCCCATGGCGGCGGCAACATCCACGGTTTCGGCTGGCAGTCTGCCTGGGTCGTCCTTGGCCATACCGAAGGCCATGCCGCACTGGAACACCGCAAGACGACCGGGTCCGACCCGTATCGCTACCGGGCGACCCAGAAAGTCAGCCTCGATTCTACGGGTATGATCATCGAACTCGCCGTCACCAACGCGGCGGACCAGGCCCTACCGTACGGTCTCGGCCATCACCCCTGGTTTGCCTGCGCGCCCGACACGACACTCGGTATGACCGCGCGCGGCGCGCTGGTCTTCGGCGAGGCGTTTCGCGCGACGGGCTCGCGAGACCTGCCCGATGGCGGCCCCTATGCCGGTAATCCGGTCTTCGCCAGCGGCCGCGAGACGGCCTGGAGCTTCCTCGGCTGGGATGGCGTGGCGCGGATCGAAACCCCTTCGACCGGCCTCGCGATCACACTGACCGCCAGCGAAAGCCTGCGCTGCCCTGTGGTCTGGGCCCCGGCGGGCGCGGATTTCCTCTGCGTCGAGCCGCAAAGCCACGCCATCGGCTCGCCGAGCGAGAAGGCCGCGCGGGCCGTCGCGCCTCTGGCGAGGCTGGAACCGGGCGAGACGCTGTCGGGCTGGCTCAGGATCGTGCCTTCTGCGCTATGACCCGCTCCGCGCGCACTTGGCGAACAGCATCGGGATCGCTAGCCTGCGTCGGTGCGCCGCATCCACGGATGACTGCACCGGCTGGGGAGCCTCTCGATGAACTCACGCAAATACGCCGCGGAAGCGATCGGCACGTTCTGGCTCACCTTCGGCGGCTGCGGCAGCGCCGTGATCGCCGCTGGCTTCCCGCAGGTCGGCATCGGCCTGCTCGGGGTCTCGCTCGCCTTCGGCCTGACGGTCCTGACCATGGCCTATGCCATAGGCCATGTCTCGGGCTGCCATCTCAACCCGGCGGTGACGGTCGGCCTTGCGGCTGGCGGGCGCTTCCCGACAGGCGAAATCCTGCCCTATGTCGCGGCGCAGGTCGTCGGCGCGGTGGTCGGCGCCGGCATGCTCTATCTCATCGCCAAGGGCGCGCCCGGTTTCGACCTCGCCAAGGGCTTCGCCTCGAACGGCTATGGCGATAACTCGCCAGGCAAATACGGGCTGATGTCGGCCCTGATCGCCGAGGTGCTGCTGACGATGATGTTCCTGTTCGTCATCATGGGCGCGACCCATGGCAAGGCCCCGGCCGGCTTTGCCCCGATCGCGATCGGGCTGGGCCTGACGCTGATCCATCTGATCAGCATCCCGATCACCAATACCTCCGTGAACCCTGCCCGCAGCACTGGTCCGGCCCTGTTCGTCGGCGGCTGGGCCCTGCAGCAGCTCTGGCTGTTCTGGCTCGCGCCGCTGATCGGCGGCGCGCTCGGGGGCTTCATCTACCGCTGGCTGAGCGACGAGCCGTCGGCCGATGTCGTCGGCGGCACGAAACCCGGCTCATCCGGCTGAAAGGCAGCCCGCTCTCAGCGCCAGCGTGGGCCGGTCTGGTAGTAGCGCTGCATGTCGTAGGGCTGGTAGCCGATCGCGCCGGCCGGCAGGGCCGGCCGCAGCAGGATCTGCCCGCGCGCCGCATCCCAGTTCGGGGCGGTCTGGCGCTTGGCGGCGATCGCTGTGCGCTGCTTGGCCTTCGCCTTGGCAATCTTGGTCTTGGCCCCGCCCGAGGCTTTGGCGAATTGCGACAGATTGTCGGGCGCGGCCCCGTTCAGCGCGATCGTGGTCGCGCCGGCTCCATGCTTCTTCACCAGGGCGAAGAGTTTGGCGGCGTTGGCCGGGTGCAGGCGGATGCAGCCATGCGAGGCCGGGCGACCGAGCGCGCCGACCGCCGTGGTGCCATGGATGGCGTAGCCGCCGCGGAAGAACACCGAATGGGGCATCGCGCCGCCATATTTGCGCGAGTACCAGCTCCGCTCCAGCCGCGTCGGGCGGTAGACGCCGTTGGGCGAGCGGAAGCCCTTGCGGCCCGACGAGATCGCCCATTGATGGACCTCGCCGTCGGTGGTCGTGACCGTCATCCGCTGGGTCGCGATGTTGACGCGGACATCGACGCCGGCATGGACGGGAAGGAGACCGAAAAGCGACAGGCAAAGAAAGGTCAGGATGCCGAGGACGCGACGCATCACACACTCCGGGAAACGCAACTGTTGAGATCGATTGGCGTTGTCGGGCGCTCAGGCTCGCCGCCATTGCCGTAAAGAAAACGCCTGCTCGTCTGCGTTGTAAAGCGCTCCGCCGAATCGTGGTTTCCGGCAATGCGGCGGCGGCATGCGTCAGCCGCGCTTTACCGCAACGAAGCGCGGGGTGTAGCAGGATCGAATCCTGCCCTCCGACGCCCGGTTTCCATGACGGACATGCTCCTGCCGGCCGGCGTCCCGCCCGCCATCGCGCTCTTGCTGATCGTCGTCAGCTTCCTGACCTCGGCCTTCACCGCCGCCTTCGGCATCGGCGGCGGCGCGGTCATGCTCGGCGCGCTGGCGGGCACGGTCTCGCCGGCCGTCGTCATCGCCGTTCACGGGCTGGTCCAGCTCGGCTCCAATCTCGGCCGCGCCTTCGTCCAGCGCATCCACGCCCAATGGGGCATGGTGGCGCGCTTCGCGCTCGGCTCAATGGTCGGCGTCGCGATCGGCGGCTATATCGTCGTGGCGATGCCGGAGCGGGTGCTGCTGGGCGTGCTCGGCGGCTTCATCCTCATCCTCGCCTGGATCCCGAAGCCGCAAATTCCGGGGCTCGCCTCCAGCGGGCTCATCGTCGGGGGCGGCATCTCGACCGTGGTGACCATGTTCGTCGGCGCGACCGGCCCTTTCGTGCAGGCACTGCTGCTGCCGCTTGGCCTGCACAAGCGCGAACTCATCGCCACGCACGCCGCCTGCATGATGGTGCAGCACCTGCTCAAGGTCTTCGCTTTTGCCGCGCTCGGCTTCGCCTTCGCCGGCTGGCTGCCGCTGATCGCGGCGATGATCGTCTCGGGCTTCCTCGGCACCATCGCAGGCACGAAGCTGCTCGACAGGCTCCCCGAGCGCTGGTTCGTCGCGATCATCAAGACGGTTCTGACGGTGATCGGCCTAGACTTGCTCAGGCGCGCGGCTGGATTCTAGCGCCTCACAGCATCGGCAGCGAACGCGGCTTTGGACCGCGCGGAAAAGCCGCTTCGATGCGTGCGATCTCGTCGTCGCTGAGGCGCAGGCCGAGCGCGCCGGCATTGTCCTCGACATGGGAGACGCGTGACGCCTTCGGGATCGCGAAAACCGAGGGACGGCGGGTCAGGAAGGCGAGCGCGACCTGACGCGGGCTCGCGCCGCGCACATCCGCGATCCCGGCCAGCACCTTGCCGCCCGCGCTGCCGGCATCGGGGAAGTCGTCCTGCCCGAACGGGCTGTAGGCCGTGACGGCGACGCCGTGCCGCTCGCACCACGGAATGACGGCATGCTCGATCGCGCGCTCGCGCAGATGGTAGAGGACCTGGTTGCAGGCGATCACGTCGGGGCCGGCAACCGCCAGCGCCTCCTCCAGATCGCCAACGTCGAAATTGCTGACGCCCCAGGACAGGATCTTGCCCTGCTCCCGCAGCGTCTCGAAGGCGGCGAAGGTTTCCGCCAGCGGATGCGAGCCGCGCCAGTGCAGCAGGTAGCAATCGAGACGGTCTGTGCCAAGTCGCCGCAGCGAGGCCTCGCAGGCTGCGATGGCGCCTTTGCGCGAGGCGTTGTGCGGCAAGACCTTCGAGACAAGGAAAACCGCGTCGCGCCGGCCCTCGATGGCCTCGCCGACGATCTCCTCGGAGCGCCCGGAGCCGTACATCTCGGCGGTGTCGATATGGCTCAGCCCGAGATCGAGCCCGCGCCGCAGCGCCGCGACGGCCTCAGGTCTGTCGGAGAGCTCGATGTTCCAGGTGCCCTGGCCGATGGGCGGGACGGCCGGGCCAGTGGCTCCGAACAGGTTTGAGGTCATGATCGTCTCCGCATGGCAGGCAGTATGGACAACGGCGCCTCGTCAATATATAAACGTTTCTACTTTCTAATTCGACGCGGCCTCAAAAGGTGAGTTTCATGCACACCAGGCTCTCCAGCCGGGAGTTCAATCAGGACACCGGCCATGCCAAACGCGCCGCGAAAGAGGGGCCGGTCTTCATCACGGACCGGGGCGAGCCTTCGCACGTCCTGCTTTCGATCGAAGACTATCGAAAACTCGCTTTCAAAGGAAAAAGCTTGGCCGAGGCGCTCGCCGATCCAAGACCGGAAGCGGATTTCGAGTTCGAGTTCGAGACGATCAAGGGGCCGCTTTCGAAGCCGTTCGAGTTCGATTGATGTATCTTCTCGATACCAACGTCGTCTCCGAGCTACGAAACCTGCGGATCGCCGAGCCTGCCGTGATCGCATGGTCGCGCCAGCACAACGGCGACCATTTCTTCCTGTCGGCCGTCACGGTCTTCGAACTCGAGCGCGGTGCATTGCGCGCGCTTCGCCGAGACGAGCGAAAAGGCACGATGCTGCGGAGCTGGATCAACGACTATGTTCTCCCGATCTTCAAAGGACGTATCCTGACCTTCGATGTCGACGTCGCGCTCCGCTGCGCCGCCATGCATATGCCCGACCCCAGGCCCGAACGCGACAGCATGATCGCCGCGACCGCGAGCATTCATGGCCTCACCGTCGCGACCCGCAACGTCGCCGATTTCGAGGCCTGTGGTGTGCCGGTCTTCAATCCCTGGCTTTACCCGGCATAGCGCCCGAAGGCCTCACACCGGCGGCGTGCCGTTCGCCTGAAGCACCTCGCCCGCGAGATAGAGCGAGCCGCAGATCAGGATGCGCGGCGGAGCCGGCCAGGCGCGCTCGGCTATGGTCCGCAGCGCCTGCTCCACCGAGCCGGCGGTCTCGGCGTGGAGCCCGGCCTCGCCCGCCAGCGTCGCGACCTCCGCCGCGGGGCGCGCCACCAGCGAGTTCTGGATCGGGACGGCGAACAGGGTCTGCGCCAGCCCCTTGAAATGACCGAGCGTCGCGCGCGCATCCTTGGTCGAGAGCAGGCCGACGATCATCACCAGCGGGGCCGGGTTGCGGTCGGCGAGGTCGGCCATGGCCTGGGCCAGCACGCGCCCGCCATCGGGGTTGTGACCGCCATCGAGCCAGAGTTCCGCGCGCGCAGGCAGCAGATCGACCAGATGCCCGCGAGACAGGCGCTGGAGGCGCGCCGGCCAGTCGGCTCCGAGCATGCCCTGCTCGAAGGCGCGCGCAGGCAGCCCGCCATAGCCGGCGGCGCGCAACCCGGCGATGGCGGTGCCTGCGTTGACATGCTGGTGGCGGCCGGCGAGGCGCGGCAGGGGCAGATCGAGCAGGCCGTCGCCATCCTCGTAGACCAGCCGGCCGCCATCCTCGTGGACGTTGAAATCCTGCGCGCCGATCAGGATTTTCGACGCGCCGATGCGTTCGGCGACCGATTCCAGTACGGCGGTCGGTTCGGGCTCCTGCGGCGCAATTACGGCGGGCGCGCCGCGCTTGAAGATGCCGGCCTTCTCGCCGGCGATCTTGGTGACGGTGTCGCCGAGATATTCGGCATGGTCGAGCGAGACCGGCGTGACCACGGCGCAGGCCGGATGGGCGATGACATTGGTGGCGTCGAAGCGGCCGCCGAGCCCGACCTCCAGCAGGACGACATCGGCCTCGTGCTCGGAGAAGAGCAGCAGGCCAGCCGCCGTCGTCATCTCGAAGAAGGTCGTCGGATCGCCGGCGTTGGCCCGCTCGCAGCGCATCAATGCGTCGACCAGCATGTCCTCGTCGACGAAGCGGCTGCCTCCCGCCGCGCCCAGTCTGATCCGCTCGTGGAAGCGCACCAGATGCGGCGAGGTGTAGACATGCACTCGAAGCCCCGCTGCTTCCAGGATAGCCCGCATGAAGGCGATGGTCGAGCCCTTGCCGTTGGTGCCGGCGACATGGATCACAGGTGGCAGCCTGCTCTGCGGGTCGCCCAGTCGTTCCAGCAGCCGCAGCATGCGTCCGAGCGACAGGTCGATCAGCTTGGGATGCAGCGCGAGGAACCGCGCCAGCAGCATGTCGGACGAGCCCATGACGCGTGCCTTCGCCCCGCTTGCGCGCTCGTCGCTCAGACCGCCGCGGTGACCGGGGGCGGCGCGTCGGCCTTCGCCGGTTCCGGCTGGCGCGTCAGCAGCCGGCCGAGCCTCGCCAGCGTCTCGGGGATGTCGTGCCGGTGGATGACCATGTCGATCATGCCGTGATCCTTGAGATACTCCGAGCGCTGAAAGCCTTCTGGCAGCTTTTCGCGGATCGTCTGCTCGATCACGCGCGGGCCGGCGAAACCGATCAGTGCGCCGGGCTCCGCGATCTGGATATCGCCCAGCATGGCGTAGGAGGCGGTGACGCCGCCCGTCGTCGGATTGGTCAGCACGACGAGATAGGGCAGGCCGGCGCGGCGCAGCATCCGGACCGCGACGGTGGTGCGCGGGAGCTGCATCAGCGACAGGATGCCCTCCTGCATGCGCGCGCCGCCCGACGCCGCGAAGACGACATAGGGCGTCTTCTTTTCGAGCGCGGTCTCCGCGCCCCTGATGAAGGCCTCGCCGGCCGCCATGCCGAGCGAGCCGCCCATGAAATGGAAATCCTGCACGGCCAGCGTCATCGGCAGGCCCTTGACCCTGCCATAGCCGACCTTGAAGGCGTCCTGCGCGCCGGTCTTGGCGCGGGCGTCCTTGAGCCGGTCGAGATAGCGCTTCTCGTCGCGGAACTTCAGCGGATCGACCGCGACCTCGGGCAGCGCGACGTCGAGCCATTTGCCCTCGTCGAAGGTCATGCGCAGCCGGTCGGGCGCGGTGACCCGCATATGATGATCGGAGCCGGGGATGACGAAGCCGTTGGCCTCGACATCCTTGTGGAAGACCATCTGCCCGGAATCGGGGCACTTGATCCAGAGATTTTCCGGGCTCTCGCGCTTGAACAGCGTCTTGATGCGCGGCCGGACGACTTCGGAAATCCAGTTCATCGCTTTAGGTCCTGACGGGTTTGCCGCAAGCGAGCGGCTTACGCCGCAGCCTTCGCCACCTGGCGGACTCCGGCCGCGAGTTCCGCCACCAGCGAGGTGACGGCAGAAACGGTCTTTTCCGTGGCCCTGCCGTCGCTATCGAGCGAGAGCCGCACGCGCTCGACCAGCGCCGAGCCGACGACGACGCCATCGGCGCCCCTGGCGATCGCCACCGCGTCCGCGGCCGTCTTGACGCCGAAGCCGACCGCGACAGGCAGGTCGGTATGGCGCTTGATCCGCGCCACGGCTTCGCCGACCGCATCGTAATTGCCGACCGCGCCGCCGGTGATGCCGGTCACCGAGACGTAATAGACGAAGCCCGAGGTGTTCTGCAGCACCTTCGGCAGCCTTTTGTCATCGGTCGTCGGCGTCGCGAGGCGGATGAAGTTCAGCCCTGCCGCGAGCGCGGGCAGGCACAGCTCGGCATCCTCCTCGGGCGGAAGGTCGACGACGATCAGCCCATCCACGCCGGCCGTCCTCGCATCCTGCAGGAAGCGCTCGACCCCGTAGACATAGATCGGATTGTAGTAACCCATCAGCACGATCGGCGTGTCCTTATCCTTGGCGCGGAACGCCTCGACAAGGCTGAGCGTCTTCTTCAGCGTCTGGCCGGCTTTCAGCGCGCGCTGACCGGCGAGCTGGACCGGGATGCCGTCGGCCATCGGGTCGGTGAATGGCACGCCGAGCTCGATGATGTCGGCGCCCGCCGCCGGCAGCGCATCGAGAATAGCGCTGGAGGTGTCGAGGTCGGGATCGCCGGCGGTGACGAAGGTCACCAGCGCGGCACGGCCCTCTGTGGCGCAGGCGGCGAAACGGGTCTGGATGCGGGTGGAGCCGGTCGTTGTCATGGGGTTGCGGTTAGCATGATGCAGGGCGGCTTGGCGAGAGGGGCAGCGCTTCAGGCGATCGCCGCGCCCCGATCCGCCAGAAGCTGGCGCAGCACGGAGCGATGGCAGCGCGACTCGTCCTCGCAATAGCAGCCGACCGAGAGATTGGATCGATGCGACAGCGCCGCGAGCAGATCGAGCGTGCGGTTCGCCGGCGGCTGCGCCATCTCGGCCTTGAAGGCGCGCACGAAGCCGGCCCATTCCCTGTCCGTCCGCGCGGTCTGCGCGGTAGCGACCAGTTCAGCGCTTGGAGCCAGCTCCGGATACCAGACGTCGAACCAGTCATCGGTGGAAAAGCGCTCCTTGCGCACGCCGCGCGGCGGGCGGCGCACCGTGCCGATGCGCGTGCCTTCGTCGAGGTGGCGGGGTGAGCCTAGGCGGACGATGCGGAGGGTCATGCTGCTCGTCCCGTCTCGGCTCGGCCGATCGACCGCTAGCCTTGCCAAAGCTGATGCACGAAGTCAGTTTGCGCGCAGAGGTTGTTTTTATGTGGGTCGCAACTGGGACGAACGCGGCGCGGTACTCACGGAGACTGCTCCTTGCTGTTGAACAGGGGCAGCGCTTCCTCGTGACGCATTACGGGAAACCGTATGTCAGAGTCGTACCCTTCTGATGCCCCTCACATTCCCCCCAGAATCTCCGCCACCTGGGGTATGTCCTTGTCGCCGCGGCCGCAGAGGTTCATCACCATCAGATGGTCCTTCGGCAGCTTGGGCGCGAGCTGGATGACCTTGGCCAGCGCATGGGCCGGCTCCAGCGCCGGGATGATGCCCTCGAGCTTCGAGCAGAGCTGGAAAGCCTCCAGCGCCTCGTCATCTGTCGCCGAGATGTAGGAGACGCGGCCGGAATCATGCAGCCACGCGTGTTCCGGGCCGATGCCGGGATAGTCGAGCCCGGCCGAGATCGAATGCGCGTCCTTGATCTGGCCGTCCTCGTCCATCAGCAGATAGGTGCGGTTTCCGTGCAGGACGCCGGGCGTGCCGCCGGTCAGCGAGGCGGCGTGCAGCCCCGATGAAATTCCATGCCCGGCCGCCTCGACGCCCCACATCTTCACGTCCGGATCGTCGAGGAAGGGGTGGAACAGGCCGATCGCGTTGGAGCCGCCGCCGATCGCGGCGATCAGCGAATCCGGCAGGCGGCCTTCGGCCTCCTGCATCTGCTCCCGGGTCTCCTTGCCGATCACGGACTGGAAATCGCGCACCATCGCCGGATAGGGATGGGGACCCGCCGCCGTGCCGATGCAGTAGAACGTGGTGGCGACATTGGTGACCCAGTCGCGCAGGGCCTCGTTCATCGCGTCCTTCAGCGTCTTGGTGCCCGATTGCACCGGCACGACCTCGGCTCCCAGCATCTTCATCCGGAAGACGTTGGGCTTCTGCCGCTCGACATCGACCGCGCCCATATAGACGATGCATTCGAGCCCGAAGCGGGCGCAGAGCGTCGCGGTGGCGACGCCGTGCTGGCCCGCGCCCGTCTCGGCGATGATGCGCTTCTTGCCCATGCGCCGCGCCAGCAGGATCTGGCCGAGCACGTTGTTCACCTTGTGCGCGCCGGTATGGTTCAGCTCGTCGCGCTTGAAGTAGATCTTCGCGCCGCCGAGATGCTCGGTCATGCGTTGCGCGAAATAGAGCGGCGAGGGCCGGCCGACATAATGCTTGAGGTATGAGGCCATCTCGGCCTGGAAGCCCGGATCGACCTTGGCCGCCTCATAGGCCTGCTCCAGCGAGAGCACGAGCGGCATCAGCGTCTCGGCGACGAAGCGGCCGCCGAACAGGCCGAAGCGGCCGTTCTCGTCGGGGCCGGAGCGGTAGGTGTTGGGGTTCTGGGGCGCGTTCATGTTCGGCTAAGCCTTCTCGTTCTCTGCTCGGGCTGCCTGGCGCGCCGCCGCGATGAAGTCCCCGATCCTGCCGATATCCTTGACGCCGGGCGCGGATTCCACGCCTGACGAGACATCGACGCCGGCCGGCCGCGCGATGGCGATGGCCTCCCTGACGTTTCCCGGATCGAGCCCGCCCGATAGCATGAAGCGAAAGCTTGGGTCGAGGCTCGCCAGCAGCGACCAGTCGAAGGGCCTGCCATGGCCGCCGGGGTAGGCTGCGTCCTTCGGCGGCTTGGCGTCGAGCAGGATCAGGTCCGCGACGCCGCGATAGGGTTCGATCGCGGCGAGATCGTCCGGGCCGGCGATGCCGAGCGCCTTCATCACTTTCACCCCGGTCGCGGCCTTGACGGCTCGCATCGCGTCCGGCGTCTCGCGGCCATGCAACTGCAGCCAGTCGGGCTCGAGCGACCGAGCGAGTCTGGCTGCGGCATCCGGCTCGAAATCGACGATCAGCGCAACGATCTCCGCTCGGCCACGCGCCAGCCGGGCGAGCTCCGTCGCCCGCTCGTCCGATACGAAGCGGGGGCTCTTCGGATGGAAAACGAGACCGACCATGTCGGCCCCCGCATCCAGCGCCGCCATCATGGTATCGGGCGTGGACAATCCGCAGATCTTGACGACGAGATCGGTTTTCACAGTTGGCATGCCCGCCCATAGCATGATCGCAGGCGCCGCCGCACTTGCGACATGATGGCCGGCGAAGCCAGATAGCAATCAGGCGCGCGGCGCGCCGGGAATCGGTTGGGGCATGGGGCGACGCGGCTTTACCATCTTGGCGGGGCTGCTGGCGATCTTCGGGATCACGGCGGCGGTGTTCTACTTCGTCAGCCAGCCGAAGACGCTGCGTCTCGCCGTCGGGCCGCTCGGCTCCGAGGATGCGCGCATGGCGGCGGGCTTCGTGCAGGGCCTGAACCGGGAGAGGTCCTCGATCCGCCTGCGCCTCGTCCTGACCGAGGGCTCAGAGGAAAGCGCAAAGGGCCTCGACGAGGGCAAGGCCGACCTCGCCATCGTGCGGCCCGACATCGCGCTGCCGGCGCAGGGCGACACGGCCTTGATCACGCGGCGGTCCTTTCCCTTCATCATCACGACGAAGGAGAGCGCGATCGGGCGCATCGCCGATCTGCGCGGCCGCCGAATCGGCGTCGTCCGCAATCCGGCCGGCAACCGTACGTTGCTGCAGCGGGTGCTGGAGCAATACGAGGTCGCGCTCGACGACGTCACGTTCGTCGCGCTTGCTCCCGACGAGATCGTGCCGGCCGCGAAGGAACGACGCATCGACGCCTTCTTTTCGATCAACGCTGTGAGCGCGCTGACCAACAACGAAGCGCTGAACCGTCTGCGCGCGGCCTGGGGCGAGGATCCCGTGCTGATTCCGATCCGCGAGGCCGAGGCGATCAAGGCGCGCTTCCGCGCCATCGAAACCGGTGAGATCGTGCGCGGCGCGCTCGGCGGCGACCCGCCAAGGCCCTCCGAGAACCTGCCGACGATCTCGATCACCTCCCGGCTGATGGCGGCCCAGAGCCTCGACGACAATGTCGTGGGCGAGGTGGTGAAGAGCCTGCTCGCGCTCAGGCTGACGCTCGCGGCCGAATTGCCGGCGATCCAGGGGCTGGAGGCCCCCTCGACCGACAAGGATGCGCCGCTCTCGGTCCATTCTGGCGCGGCCGCCTTCATCGACGGCGAGCAGCAGACCTTCTTCGAGCGCTACGGCGACTGGTTCTATCTCGGCGTGATGGGCCTTTCGCTGCTCGGCACCGGGGCCGCCGGGCTGCTCGGCCGCGAAAGCGGCGCGCGCCGGCGCAGGGCGATGGCCGGTCTCGACGAGTTGCTCGCGCTCCTGCCGGCGATCCGCGCAAGCGATCGCGCTGCCGATCTGGCCGATTTCGCCAATCAGGCCGACACGATCCTGACCCGGGTTCTCAGCGACTATGCGAGGGGCGATCTCGACGGCTCGGGGCTCGCCGCCTACCGGCTGGTGATGGATCAGGTCGGTCGCGCGGTGGCGGAGCGTCAGCGACTGCTCGCGGAGGCATAGACCCTTTTTGCCCCGTGCATGACCGCCAAGGTTGCCCAAACGGCCTCCAGCGTCTATGTGCAGCGCAGCGAAATTCAGATTCCTCACGAACGGGCTGCGCCGGCCGGGTTTTGACCCTGCCGGCTTGTGGCCATGCACAAGGCCTTATCCCGCATGTCCATGCGCAACATCGCCATCATCGCCCACGTCGACCATGGCAAGACCACGCTCGTCGACAAGCTGCTGCAGCAGTCGGGCACCTATCGCGACAACCAGCGCATCATCGAGCGCGTGATGGATTCCAACGAGCTTGAAAAGGAGCGCGGCATCACCATCCTGGCCAAGGCGACCTCGGTCGTCTGGAAGGACACCCGCATCAATATCGTCGATACGCCGGGTCACGCCGATTTCGGCGGCGAGGTCGAGCGTATCCTGAACATGGTCGATTCGGCGATCGTGCTGGTCGATGCGGCCGAAGGCCCGATGCCGCAGACCAAGTTCGTCGTCTCCAAGGCGCTGAAGCTCGGCCTGCGCCCGATCGTGGCGATCAACAAGGTCGACAAGCCCGACGCCCGCGTCACCGAAGTGATCAACGAGGTCTTCGATCTCTTCGCGGCGCTCGACGCCAATGACGAGCAGCTCGATTTCCCGATCCTCTACGGCTCGGGCAAGCAGGGCTGGATGGCCCATGACCCGGCCGGTCCGCAGGACCAGGGCCTCGCCCCGATGTACGACCTCATCCTCTCCCATGTGCCCGAGCCGCGCATCGAGGAGGGTCCGTTCCGGATGCTCGGCACGCTGCTGGAAGCCAACCCCTATCTCGGCCGCATCATCACCGGCCGCGTCGTCTCGGGCTCCGCCAAGCCGAACCAGAGCATCAAGGTGCTGTCCGGCGACGGCACGCTGGTCGAGACCGGCCGCATCACGAAAATCCTCGCGTTTCGTGGGCTGGAGCGCACGCCGATCGAGGAAGCCATCCCCGGCGACATCGTCTCGATCGCGGGTCTGGTAAAGGGTTCGGTCGCCGACACCTTCTGCGACCCCAGCGTCGAGACCCCGATCAAGGCCCAGCCGATCGACCCACCGACCGTCTCGATGACCTTCATGGTCAACGATTCGCCGCTGGCCGGCACCGAAGGCGACAAGGTCACCACCCGCGTCATCCGCGACCGCCTGTTCAAGGAAGCCGAGGGCAATGTCGCGCTGAAGATCGAGGAATCGACCGACAAGGACAGCTATATCGTCTCCGGCCGCGGTGAATTGCAGCTCGCCATCCTGATCGAGCAGATGCGCCGCGAGGGCTTCGAGCTCGGCGTCTCGCGCCCGCGCGTCGTGCTGCGGCGCGACGAGAATGGCGGCCTGCTCGAGCCGATCGAGGAGGTCATCATCGACGTCGACGAGGAGCATTCCGGCGTCGTCGTTCAGAAGATGTCCGAGCGCAAGGCCGACATGCTGGAGATGCGCCCGTCGGGCGGCAATCGCCTGCGGCTCGTCTTCCACGCGCCGACGCGCGGCCTGATCGGCTATCAGGGCGAACTGCTCACAGACACGCGCGGCACCGCGATCATGAACCGGCTCTTCCACGATTACCTGCCCTACAAGGGCGAGATCGGCGGACGCCGTAACGGCGTGCTGATCGCGATGGAGACCGGCGAGGCCGTCGCCTATGCGCTGTGGAACCTGGAGGATCGCGGCCCGATGATGATCGAGCCCGGCTGGAAGGTCTATCAGGGCATGATCGTCGGCGAGCACACCCGCGAGAACGATCTCGAGGTCAACGTGCTCAAGGGCAAGAAGCTCACCAACATCCGCACCACCTCGAAGGACGAGGCGGTGCGCCTGACCCCGCCGATCCGGATGACGCTGGAGCGTTCCCTCGCCTGGATCGACGACGACGAGCTGGTCGAGGTGACGCCGAAGTCGATCCGCCTGCGCAAGGGCGTGCTCGACCCCAACGAGCGCAAGCGCTCGCAGAAGATGAAGCAGGAAGTCGCGTAAGGCGCGGATTTCTCATCGGAACCACACTGACGTCATCCCGGACAAGCGGCTGGAAGCCGCGCAGCTCCGGGATCCATCATAGAGCGCAGTCGCGCCTTACGATGGATCCCGGAGCTCCGCTTCGCTGCGTCCGGGATGACGGTGCATTTCCGTTATAGCGGCTCGAAAGCCCTTTACCGGAACGGCGGCTCGTCGAAGCTCCTGAGCTTGCGGGAGTGGATCGTGCTCCCCGCCTCCTTCAGCTTTTCCAGCGCGGCGAGCCCGATCCGCAGATGCTCGCTGACGGCCCGCTCATAGAAGGCGTTCGCCGCGCCCGGCAGCTTGATCTCGCCGTGCAGCGGCTTGTCGGAGACGCAGAGCAAGGTGCCGTAGGGCACGCGCAGGCGATAGCCTTGCGCCGCGATCGTGCCTGATTCCATGTCGACCGCGATGGCCCGCGAGAGGTTGATGCGTTTGCGCTCCTTGGTCCAGCGCAGCTCCCAGTTGCGGTCGTCCTGCGTCACAACGGTACCGGTGCGCAGGCGGTTCTTGAGCGCATCGCCCTTCTCGCCGGTGACCTGCGCAGCGGCGTCCTGCAGCGCGACCTGCACCTCGGCCAGCGCCGGCACCGGCACGTCGGGCGGCACGAGTTCGTCCAGGATGCCGTCCTGCCTGAGATAGGCATGGGCCAGCACATAGTCGCCGATGATCTGCGTCTGGCGCAGGCCGCCGCAATGGCCGACCATCAGCCAGCAATTGGGCCGCAGCACCGCCAGATGGTCGGTGATGTTCTTGGCGTTGGACGGGCCGACGCCGATATTGACCAGCGTCACGCCATCTCCACTCTCGCGAACCAGATGGTAGGCCGGCATTTGGAAGCGGTGCCACGGCGCCGACATGACCCGTTCGGCCGCCGAGACGTCGAGCCCGTGCCGGTCGATCCGGATGCCGCCCGGCGTCACCAGCGCCTGCGCCGTGCCGGCCTCGATCTCGGCCAGCGCCAGCCGGACGAACTGGTCGACATAGCGGTGATAATTGGTCAGCAGAACCCAGGGCTGAACGGCGCGCCAGTCGGTGCCGGTGTAGTGAACCAGCCGGCGCAGCGAATAATCGACCCTCACCGCGTCAAACAGGGCGAGCGGGCGCGGCTGCCCATCGACGAGGTCGAAAGTGCCGTCGGCGATTTCGTCTCCGACCAGCGAGAGCAGCGGCGTCGGGAAATGGCGCGCGAGCTCGGCGGCCGTGACCTTGCCGCGCCCGAGCTCGTCGCCGCCGTCGAGCGCGTATGGATAGGGGATTTCCTGGTCGCTGATCCCGGTCTCGATCGTCGCGCCGTATTCCTCCACCAGCGGCCGGAGCTGGTCGAGCAGATAGGCGCGGAACTCCGCCGGCTGCGTCACCGTGGTCGAATAGATCCCCGGCGCGGCGAATTTCGCGTAGCCCCGCCGGGTCGCAGCCGGCAGCGCGGAGGGCGCATAGGTCACGCGTAGCGCGGGGTAGCGATAGCGGGCGCGAGCTTCGGCGTCCGGCGGCGCGCCCGTTTCGAAGAAGCGCTGCAGATCGGCGCGCAGGGCCGCCTTGGCCTGCCCATACAGGGTCTCCAGCCTGTCGATGGCGGCCTCGGGCGTCGTGGCGGTCTCGAATGTCATGGGACGAACGGTCCTTTCGTTCGGCCGAACTTCTAGCCGGGCTTCCATCGGTCTGACAACAACGGGCCCGCGCCGCGGCGCGATCCCGGGGCGCGTGGAAAGCCGGTTGACAGGGCAGGCGCGGCGCTATATGAAACCGTTTAGTTAATTAACCGAACGGTTTTATTTAGTGTCGACCGACCCTCTCAGCCTGACGCTCGCAGCGCTTGCCGACCCGACCCGGAGGGCGATCCTGGCGCGGCTGTCGCTCGGCGAGAGTTCGGTCAAGGAGCTGGCCCAACCCTTCGCGATGAGCCTGCCGGCGGTCTCCAAGCATCTCAAGGTGCTGGAGCGCGCCGGGCTGATCACGCGCGGCAGGGAAGCTCAGTGGCGGCCCTGCCGGCTCGATCCCGGTCCGTTGCGTGAGGTCTCGGAATGGCTGGAGCATTATGCGCGCTTCTGGGACCAGAGCCTCGGCCGGCTTGAGGACATGCTGGCCGAAATGAAGCAGTCAGCGCCGCCCGACGGTCCCGCCTGAGCCCCGATCGGACCCACCTGCCACGTTCTGACAGCGGCTCCGTGCAAATCCCCTCCAAAGGAAACCCAGACCATGCTCAAGACCATCCTGCTGACCATCGCTGCCCTGCTCGCCACCGGCGTCGTCGCGGTGCTGATCCTGGCGTCTTTCAAGCCCGACACCTTCACGGTCCAGCGCGCCATCGCGATCAATGCGCCGCCTGAGCGGATCTACCCGCTGATCGCCGATTTCAGGGCCTGGAGCGCCTGGTCGCCGTGGGACAAGAAGGATCCAGCTATGAAGCGCAGCCTGTCGGGCGCCGAAAGCGGCGTCGGCGCGCGCTACGCCTGGGACGGCGACAGGAATGTCGGCCAGGGCTCGATGGAGATCACCGAGGCGAGCGCGCCAAGCCGCGTCGGCCTGAATCTCGATTTTCTCAAGCCGTTCGAGGCCCACAACAAGGTCGTCTTCGCGCTGCAGTCTCAGGGGCAGACCACGAACGTCACCTGGACGATGACCGGGCCGGTCCCGTTCTTCGCCAAGATCATCCATGTCGTGATGAACATGGACAGGATGATCGGCGACGATTTCGAGGCCGGTCTCAAGGCGATGAAGACCCAGGCCGAGCGCTAGCACGCTCCTATCAGCTTTTCATCAGCGGCCGAAGAGCCGCCTCTCAACCCGAGGAAGGACAATCCGATGTTCGCCAAACCGCAGAAGGAACACGAGTGGCTGCAGCAGCTCGTCGGAGACTGGGTCTCCGAGATGGACTGCTCGATGGGGCCGGGCCAGCCGCGCAGCAAGTCGAAGGGCAAGGAAACCGTGCGCTCGCTCGGCGGATTGTGGACCCTCGGCGAAGGCGAGGGCGAGATGCCTGACGGAAACATCGGCCAGACGCTGATCACGCTCGGCTTCGACCCGGCCAAGGGCCGTTTCGTCGGCAGCTTCGTCGGCTCGATGATGACCCATCAATGGCATTACGACGGGACGCTCGACGACAGCGGCAAGGTCCTGACGCTGGACACCGAGGGGCCCAGCTTCGACGAGGACGGCGCGATCAAGCCCTATCGCGACGTCGTCACCATCGTCAGTCGCGACCACCGGATGCTCAGCTCCCATATGCCCGACGGCAATGGCGGCTGGACCGAGTTCATGACCGCGCATTACCGGCGTGTGGCCTGAGCGCCCCTCATCCGAGCCATGGAGACGACCATGCAGATCGCATCCTATCTGATGTTCGAAGGCCGCTGCCGCGAGGCCTTCACCGCCTATGAGACGATCCTGGGCGGCAAGATCGAGGCGATGATGACCTATGCCGAGATGCCGCCCGACGCCGGCCCCGCGCCCGAGCAGCCCGATCTCGTCATGCATGCCTGCCTCAAGCTGGGCGACCAGATGCTGATGGCCTCCGACGCGCCGCCGGGGCAGAGCGAGGGGCCGATGCGCAGCGTCTCGGTCTATGTCGGGGTGCAGGCGATCCCCGAGGCCGAGCGCATCTTCGCGGCACTGGCCGAGGGTGGCGCGGTCCAGATGCCGATGGCCGAGACCTTCTGGGCGCCGCGCTTCGGCGTGGTGCGAGACCGCTTCGGCACGAGCTGGATGATCTCTGCAGAGCCGGAGCAGGCCTGCCTGCCGGAGGCATAGAGCATCCCGCGTCCAGGTCCGGATGCAGGCGACATGACCGGAACCCCTTTCATAAGACGAGTGGTTTCCGGCTTCTGCCCCGCTCGGCGTCAATCTCTTGACGAGGGCGACGGCGTGCGGCGGGAGCGGGCTGGCCTCGTCGACGCGGCGTCGCCGGCGGGCAGCGGCCTGCAGCCTTACGTCCCGGCGGGCCTCGCCATCAGCCCGGAGCCGATCAATTTCTCATAGGCTGAGTAGACATGGTCGGGCACCGCCTTGGCGCCACCCTCGCCATAAGCGTAGCGGCGGCTGAGATAGCCGCGCGCGCCCATCAAGACATGGACGACGACCTCCAGCTCCTCCTCGCTGTAGTCGCCGACCTTGCCCGGCCCCCGCGCACGCTTGAGCAGGCGCACATAAGCCGTCGAGATATTGTCGAGATGGCGCTGGTAGCCGGCCGGCGCGAACACCTCCGCTTCGTTGAGGATGCGCAGGAATTCCGGCGTCTCCTGCAGGAAGTCGAAGAAGGCGCGGAAGCGCGCCACCTCTTTCTCGATCTCGCTTGCCGCCTCGTCGATCCGCGCCCGGATGAAAACGACCATCTGCTGGCCGATGACCGGCAGAAGCTGCTCCAGCAGCTCCTGCCGGTTCCCGAAATGGTTGTAGAATGTCCCCTGCGCCACGCCGGCGATCTCTGTGATGCGCGCGACCGAGGCGTCGGCATAGCCGTGGCGGCCGACGACCTTGGCCGCCGCGGCGAAAAGCCTGCGCTTGACGTCGTCGTTCTTCTCGCTGCGCGTCAGCTTGACGGGGCGCTTGAGAGGAGTGGCGGTGGCCGGTCGCGATGGTGACATGATGGTTGGCAGCCTCGGCAATCTGGGGCGTCTGTCAGAACTAGGACCGCATTTCGTCGCGGAGAACCCGTTTCAGGATCTTTCCCGAGGGATTTCGCGGCAGGCTCTCGCGCAGCACGAGTTCGCGCGGCGCCTTGAAGGCGGCGAGCTTCGAGCGGCAATGGATCGCGAGCGCGTCCAGCGTCAACTCCGCGCCCGGCTCCAGCACGACGAAGGCGACCGGCTTTTCGCCCCAGCGCGGGTCGGGCGCGCCGATGACCGCGACCTCGCGCACCTGCGGCAGCTCGAAGATGACGCGCTCGACCTCGGAGGAGGCAATGTTCTCGCCGCCGGAGATGATCATGTCCTTCATCCGGTCGGTCAGGAACAGGAAGCCGTCCTCATCAAGATAGCCCATGTCGCCGCTGCGGAACCAGTCGCCATGGAAGGCGGCTTGCGTCTTGGCCGGATCGTTCCAGTAGCCCTTGGTGATCTTGGGGCCGCGCAGGCAGATCTCGCCGGTCTCGCCCGCCGGCAACGGCCGGCCCGCCTCGTCGCGGATGTCGATCTCGACATGGGCGAGCGCGCGGCCGACCGAGCCGATCTTCTCGATCTCCCGGCCGGCCTCCATCAGCGTGTCGCCGCTGCAGGTCTCGGTCAGGCCGTAGGCGTCGATGTAGCGTGCCTTCGGGAAGCTTTCGCCGAAGCTGCGGATGCGCGCTTCCGGCGTGCGTTCGCCGCCGCCGATGACCCAGCGCAGGCTGTTCAGGTCGAGCCCGCTCGCGGGCGCGGCCGCCAGCATGGCGCTGGTCATCACCGGAGCGAGCCAGGCGCAGTCGAGTTGCTCTCGCGCGATCGCGTTCAAAGCGGCCTCGGGCGAAAAATCGCGCAGGATGCAGAGCATGCCGCCGACCCAGAGCACGGCCATGCCCGGCAGATCGAACGCCCCGACATGGTAGAGCGGGCCGGCGACGAGCAGGCGGTTTTCCGCCGTCAGGCCCAGCGCCACGACATGGTCGCTGCACTTCCAGTAGAAGTTCTCATAAGAGTGCATCACCCCCTTGGGTCGGTCGGTGGTGCCTGAGGTGTACATCAGCCGGAACAGGTCCGACGGCTGCCGCGCGGCACGGGCTGCCGGCGTCGCGCCGGGTCCGAGCCGCGTCGAATCCGCCTGCGCAGCCGCGTCGAGCAGCACGACATCGCGAGCCAGCACGGTCGCGGCCGCCAGCTCCGCGTCGGCGATCAGCAGCTTCGCGCCGGCGTCGCCCGTGATGTAGCCGACCTCGTCGGCCGAGAGTCGGAAGTTGATCGGCAGGAAGATGCCGCCGACATGGCCCACCGCGATGGCGATCTCGACGAAGGCCGCGCTGTTCTTCATCAGCACCGCGACGACGTCGCCAGGCCCGATGCCGCGCGAGGCGAGCCAGCCGGCCGTCAGCGCGACCCGCCGCGACAGCGCGCCGTAGCTGATGCGCTCGCCGCCGAAGACGATTGCGATGTGCTCCGGCGTGCGGCTGGCATGGAAATCGACGAAGCTCGAGAGATTGATCATTCCGCCCTGCCGCAGCGCCGGGCCCGAAGGCCGTCGCCATATCTTTATGGACTATGACTCATAATTCATTTTCTTCTTGACGCAACCTGACGGCCCCATGACTATCCCCTCAACAATGCCGGCGGCCAAGACCTCCGGCGCATAAGGCATGCCCGCCGCGACAAGCCGGAGAGGGCAGCTCGGGGAGCCAGGGAGAAGAGCCATGTCCAAGCCTTCGTCGTCCAAGCCGTCATCATCCTCTATCAACCGGCGCGGTTTCCTTGCCGCGGGCGCGGTTGCAGCCGGCACGGTCTCGATGCCGTGGGTCGCCGGCGCGCAGGCCAAGACGATCAAGGTCGGCATGCCGACCATCCTGTCGGGCCGCGTCGCGCAGCTCGGCACCTCCTCGCGCAACGCAGCCCAGATGGAGGTCGAGAAGGTCAATGCGGCGGGCGGCCTCGCCGGCCGGCCGATCGAACTCGTCATCCGCGACTCCAAGGGCCAGCCGCAGGAGGCCGCCCGCGTCGCCCGCGAACTGGTCAATTCCGACGGCTGCGAGATCCTGATCGACGCCGAGGCCTCGACCGGGGCCTTCGCCGTCCACGAGGTCGCCCGCGATCTCGGCGTGCTCTGCATCCACACCAACTCCGAGACCTCCTCGCTGACGGCCGATCCCAAGCTCAGGCTGCCCAACGCGTTCCGCTGCGCCCGGCAGGGCATCCATGATTCGGCGGTCGGCGGCACCTATGCGGCCGAGATCGCCAACGCCCGCAATCTCACGCGCTGGGCGACCTGCTCGCCGGATTACGCCTACGGCCGCGACACCACCGCCGAATTCGTGATGTATCTCAAGCGCTTCGCCCCCAAGGTCGAGGTCATCAGCGAGGGCTGGCCGAAGATTTTCCAGCCCGACTACACCGAGACCATCACCAAGCTGCTGCAGGCCAAGCCACAGGCGCTCTATTCCTGCCTGTGGGGCGGCGACCTGACCTCCTTCATCGACCAGGCCTCGATCTACGCGCTGTTCAGCCAGATGCAGTTCTACGCCGTGAACATGGCCGACTACACGGCGCTGACCGTGGTCAAGAACCTGCCGGCAGGCATTCATTCCGGCAACCGCTATGTCAAGACCTTCCCGGCGACGCCGCAGAACGCCGCCTGGGGCGACGCCTACCGCGCGAAGTACGGCGAGTATCCGACCAACTGGGCCTGGCAGAACGGCGTCGTGATCAACTTCCTCGCCGCCGCCGCCAAGAAGGCCGATTCGGCGGACGGCAAGAAGCTCGCCGACGCGCTGCGCGGCCTGAAGATCGACTCGCCGCTGGGCGCCGACGGCACCATCACCATGCGCGCCGAGGACCAGACGATCGTCGGCTACGCCATCGGCTGGGGCACGACCATAGCCAAGGAACCCTATGTGCCGGAGATGAAGAGCACGCCCTGGCAGCGCATCTTCGAGCTCGAGGCGGAGTGGAAGAAGGAAAAGGGCTTCGCCTGAGCTCGCCCGATCCCTCTCTCAGCCCTCATCCTTCGAGACGCCATTCCAAACGGAATGGCTCCTCAGGATGAGGGCTGAAGGGGGAATCTGGACGGATGCCCCCCTCTTCAAGCCGCGCCTCGCGCGCGGCCCGCACGCACCCTGCCGACGAGAGCGCGATGGATCTGAACGCCCTGACGGAATGCCTCGTCTCCGCCTCCTGCATGGTCACGCAGGTCACCAGCGGCTTCATCATCGGAATGCTGCTGTTCCTCGTCGCGGTCGGGCTGACGCTGATCTTCGGCGTGATGAAGATCGTCAACTTCACCCATGGCGCCTTCTACATGCTGGGCGCCTATTTCGCGATGACGGTGTTCCAGTTCACCAACAGCTACGGGCTGGCGCTGCTCGGCGCGGCGGTCGGGGCCTGCGTCATCGGTGTCATCGTCGAACGCCTCTTCATGCAGCGCGTCTATGGCGGCAACGTCTTGATGCAGTTGCTGGTCTGCTATGCGCTGGTGCTGATCCTGGACGACCTCGTCCGCATCGTCTGGGGCCCGGAGTTCAAGGCGATGGGCATGCCGGACGCCTTCCGCGTGCCGCCGCTCTTCATCATGGGCGGCGTTGTGCCGCCGTTCTATCTCTTCCTGATCGCGGCCGCGCTCGCGATGGCGATCATCCTTGGCCTCGCCATCGCCCGCACCCGCTTCGGCAAGACGATCCGCGCCGCCGCCCACAACCCGGCCATGGTCTCGGTGCTGGGCATCAACACCGGGCTGCTCTTCACCGGCGTTTTCGCGCTGGGCTGCCTGCTGGCCGGGCTGGCGGGCGGGCTTGCCGCCCCGGTGCGCTCGCTGACGCCGGGCATGGGCTTCTCGATCCTGATCGAGAGCTTCATCGTCACGGTCATCGGCGGCATGGGCTCGATCCTGGGCGCGCTCGTCGGGGCCGTGCTGCTCGGGCTGATCCGCACCTTCGGCGCTCTCGGCTTCCCGCTCTTCACCGAGGCGCTGATGTATCTCGCCATGGCGGTCGTGCTGATCGTCAAGCCGAGCGGGCTGTTCGGACGCGAGGCCGCCTGAGATGATGCGCCCCGCCTTCCGCGACGCTTTACTCGGCCTCACCGGCTTTCTGGTTCTCGCGGCACTGCCGCTGGTTTTCGTCAGCAGCGCGCTGATCGACTTCGTCATCCGCTGCGCCGCGCTCGGGCTGTTCGCTACCTCGCTCAACCTCCTCGTCGGCTATGGCGGCATGGTCTCCTTCGGCCACGGCCTGTTCTTCGGCATGGGGGCCTACAGCTTCGGCATCATCATGCAGCGCACCGGTATGCCGATCCCGCTGGCGATCCTGCTGTCGCTTGGCGTCGCCGCGCTGGTCGCGCTCGTGGTCGGGGCGATCTGCGTCAGGCTGAAGGAGATCTATTTTGCCTTCGTCACTTTGGCCTTCCAGATGCTGGTGCATTCGATGATCATCGCCTGGGTCCCGGTCACGGGCGGCGACCAGGGCCTGCGCGGCGGCATTCCGCGCCCGCCCTTCCTCGGCATCAACCTCGCCGATCAGAAACAGCTCTATCTCTTCGCCGCCGCGCTGCTGATCATCGGCCTGCTCGCCATGCGCCACATCGTCTCCTCGCCCTTCGGCTACACGCTGCGGATGATCCGGGACAACCCGGTGCGCGCCGGCTTCCTCGGCATCGACGTCTACCGCACGCGGCTGACGGCCTTCGTTCTGGCGGGCATGTTCGCCAGTCTCGGCGGCGTGATCATGAGCCTGTTCGTCTCGGGCGCTTACCCCGAATTCGCCTTCTGGACGATGTCGGGTGAGGCGGTCTTTATCGTCATGCTCGGCGGCACCGTCGCGTTTCTGGGGCCGATGGTCGGCACGGTGCTCCTGCTGCTGCTCAACGACTTCGTCACCCGCGTCGCCGAGCATCACGGCCTCGTGCTGGGGATCGTTATCCTGATCTTCGCGCTCGGCCTGCGGAAGGGTCTGCTCGATTTCGTCATGGACTGGATCGAGGCCCGCAGGACGCGGCGCGGGGCCGCCTCCCTTGTGCCTGCCCCTTCGCCCGAGAGGATCGCGACATGAACGAGGCGATGATCGCCGTCGTTACAGGCGGCGCAAGCGGCATCGGCGCGGCCTGCTGCCGCGACCTCGCCAGGCGCGGCTACGAAGTCGTTGTGCTCGACCGCGACATGGCCCGCGCGCAGGCCGTGGCGACCGAGATCGGCGGGCACGCCGCCCAGGGCGACGTCGGCGACGAGGCAGGCCTGAAGGACGCCGCCGCCCGCATCGAGGCTGGCATCGGCCCGGTCGGCATCCTCGTCAACAGCGCAGGCGTTTTGCAGCCGCCACTGCGGCCGACCGAGCTGCCCATGGCGATCTGGGACCATGTCGTCCATATCGACCAGCGCGGCACCTATCTCGCCTGCGTCGTCTTCGGGGCGGCGATGGTCGGCCGCCGCGCGGGCTCGATCGTCAATATCGCATCGATCGCCGGCTCGCGCTCCATGGCGCTGCATGCCTATGCGCCGGCTAAGGCTGCGGTGATTTCGATCACGCGCTGCCTCGCCGCCGAATGGGGGCCGGTTGGAATCCGCGTCAACTCGGTCTCGCCCGGCTTCACTCGTACACCGGCCCTGCAGGAGGCGATCGACAAGGGCGAGCGCGACGTGACGAACCTCGTCGGCAGCGTGCCGATGGGCCGGTTGGTCGAGCCCGACGAGATCGCCCGCGTCGTCGGCTTCGTCGCGTCGCCGGAGGCCTCCGCCATCACGGGCGCGGACCTGCCGGTCGATTGCGGCTGGATGGCCGGCACCTCGTGGCACACCTATGGCGGCTTCCGCGATCCTGGGAACGGCCCTCATGCTTGAGATCAGCAATCTCGTGAAGGCGTTTGGCGGCGTCCGGGCCACGGACGACGTCACCATGAGCTTCGCGGCCGGCTCGCTGACCGCGATCATCGGGCCAAACGGCGCAGGAAAAAGCACCTTCTTCAACCTGCTGACCGGCGCGCTGAAGCCCGACAGCGGCGATATCCGGCTCGACGGCCAGTCGCTTGTGGACTTAAGCATCGGGCAGATTGTCCGGCGCGGCATCGGACGGGCCTTTCAGGTCGCCAGCATCTTTCCCTCGCTCACCGTCGAAGAGACGATGCTGGCGGCGGTCTCGGCCCATCACGGCCATTCCGGCCGGCTCGGCCAGCGCTTTCCGCTGCCCTCGACGCTGACCCATACCGCTCATTGCATCGAGATGGTCGGGCTCACCTCCAAGCGCGCGACGCTCTCGGCCAATCTCTCCCATGGCGACCAGAAGCTGCTCGATATCGCGCTGGCGCTCGTGCTGGAGCCCAAGGTGCTGCTGCTCGACGAGCCGACGGCCGGCATGGGTCCCGAGGAGCGCTGGCGCGTGATCGAGAAGGTGCGCGAGCTTTGGGAGACGACGAAGATCACCGTCGTCTTCATCGAGCACGACATGGACATCGTCTTCCGGATCGCCCCCTCGATCCGCGTGCTGAGCTATGGCCGCGTGCTGGCCGAAGGCACGCCGCAGCAGATTCGCACCAACCCGGCCGTGATCGAGGCCTATCTCGGGACCGAGCACGAGGCTGCGGCATGAGCGTGGGCAACGTCATCGAGGTCGCGGGCATCGACGTGTTCTACGGCGCGAGCCAGATCCTGTTCGGCGTCGATCTCGCGGTGAGCGAAGGCCAGACCATGGCCCTGCTCGGCCGCAATGGCGCGGGCAAGTCGACGACGATGAAGGCGATCGCAGGCCTAGCCCCGCCCCGGCGCGGCGTGGTCAAGCTGTTCGGGAATGAAACGACGGCGCGCAAGCCTTATCATATCGCCCGCGCCGGCCTGGGCTTCGTGCCCGAGGACCGGCAGGTCTTCCCCGAGCACAGCGTCGAGGACAATCTGCTGATTGCGCAAAAACCCGGCCCGGACGGGCGCGACGAATGGAGCGTTGCGCGCATCTACGATGTGTTTCCGCTGCTTGCGCCCTTGCGCCAGCGCATGGCCGGCCGGCTCTCGGGCGGCGAGCAGCAGATGCTGGCGATCGCGCGCATGCTGATGGGCAACCCGTCCGTGCTGCTGCTCGACGAGCCGAGCGAAGGACTGGCCCCGATCATCGTGCAGCGCATCGGCGAACTGATCCGGACTTTGCGCCAGACCGGCGTCACCATCCTGATCGCCGAGCAGAACATGCATTTCTGCCTCGGGCTCGCCAGCGACGCGACCGTGATCGACAAGGGCCAGATCGTCTTTGCCGGCACGATCGCCGCGCTCAAGGCCAATGACGACGTCCGCCAGCGCTATCTCGCGCTCTAGCCAACAGGAGAGCGGCATGCCGACCCTGACACAGGACATCGCCCGCTTCATTGCGGGCCTGAAACCGGAAACCCTGCCGCGCGAGGTCGCCGACAAGGCGCGCGCCTGCCTCGTCAACGCGCTCGGCATGGCGGTGAACGGCTTCGATACGCCCTATGCACCGGTCGCCCGCAAGGCGGCGCTGGCGCTCGACGGCGAGGTGCCCGGCGGCGCGACCCTGTTCGGCGACGGGCGGCGCAGCACCATCGGCGCGGCCTGCCTCGCCAACAGCGCGCTGTTTCATGGCCGCGCGCAGGAGGACACCTGCGGCGCGGCGCATTTCGGCACGATCCTGATCCCCATGCTGCTCGCCATGACGGAAGCGCGCGGCTACCCGCTCGCCCGGCTGATCCCGGCGCTGGTCGCCGGCTACGAGACCGGCGGCCTGCTGGAAAACGCGTTTGCAGGCGCGACCACGCCCAACGGCTTCCGCTCCTCGGCGGTCTATGGCGGCGTCGCGGCGGCGGCCGCAGCCGGCAAGCTGATGGGCCTCGACGAGACGCGGCTGGCGTCTGCGCTCGCGAACGCGGTCTCCTTCGCCGGCGGCGTGCTGCAGCCCTTCGCCGACGGCACCGACGAGTGGCGCTACCAGGTCGGGATCGTCGCCCGCAACGGGCTTGCGGCAGCCGAACTCGCCGCGGCCGGTTCGGTCTCCGCGCCGCACGCCTTTGAGGGCAAGGCGGGCTTCATCGCCTGCTTCGCAGGCGTCGAGCCGCCCGCCGACCTGAGTTCCCGGCTCGGACGCGACTGGTCGATCCTGCGCGTCACCTTCAAGCCCTATCCGGTCTGCGCCTTCAACCAGACCCCGGTCACGGGCGCGCTCGTGCTGCGCAAGGCGTTGGCGGGGCAGGAGCTTGCCAGCGTGCGCGTGCGGATGAACCCCTATGAGACCGGCTATGCCGGGATGGATGCCGTCGGTCCGTTCAACTCGATCTCTGGTACGCTGATGAGCATCCCGTTCTGCATCGCGACCACGCTGGTCCATGGCGCGCCCAGCATGCGCCACATGACGACCTATGACGATGCGGCGGTGAACGCTCTGGTGGCGAAGACGGAACTCGTGACCGACCCCGAGGTGCCGGTGCTGAGCGCCGTGATCGAGGCGCGGACGGTCTCCGGCGTGAAGCATGTTCATTCCCAGAGAATGACGCCCGCAGACTACGCCTTCGACCGTGCCACCCTGCGCGAACTGCTCACCCGCACCGGAGCCGAGCAGGGGCTCGCGCCCGAGCTGTTCGAGCGGATCGAGCGCGTGGTCGATGCGCTGCCCAACGGCCGCATCCAGGAGATCGTCGATCTCTTCGCTGCGATCGAACCGCGCCGGCAGGCGGCGTGACGCCAGAGCGCGTGGCATCTCCGTGACATAAACTGAATTGTGAGTCATAAATCATATGGTGACCATATTCGGTCGCCGGACCGGGACCGGAATGAGCGACGCCACCACCCATAGACAGGCAGGCGCGGGCCACAACGCCGCGCCCGATCTGCTGGAGCTCTATCGCGGGCTCGTGCTGATCCGGCGCTGCGAGGAGCGCCTGAGCCAAATGTTCTCCGAAGGCGAGGTGCCGGGCTTCATCCACCTCAGCATCGGGCAGGAGGCGGTCTCGGTCGGCGTCATGGCGGCGCTGACGCCCGACGACACCATCGCCTCGACGCATCGCGGCCATGGCCACGCCATCGCCAAGGGGCTCTCGCTCGACGGCTTCTTCGCCGAGCTGCTGGCGCGTGAGACCGGGCTCTGCAAGGGGCGCGGCGGTTCCATGCATGTCGCCGACATGTCGGTCGGCATGCTGGGCGCCAACGGCATCGTCGGGGCCGGTCTGTCGATCGCGCTTGGCAGCGCGCTGGCGCATCGCACGCGGAAGACCGGAGCGATCGCGGTCGCCTTCTTCGGCGACGGAGCTCTGGCCGAGGGGCTGCTGCACGAGTGCCTCAACATGGCCGCGCTGTGGAAGCTGCCGCTGCTCTTCGTCTGCGAGAACAATGGCTGGGGCGAGTTCCTGCCGACCTCGAAGCAGTTGTCCTTCGCGCTGAAGGATCTGGCGGCGGCCTATCGCATCCCGCATCTGTGCATCGACGGCAACGACGTCGCGCTGGTCGCCGACCATGCCGTCCGCATCGTCGCCGAAGTCCGCCATGGGGGCCCGCGCATCCTCGAATGCCTGACCACACGGGTGCGCGGCCATTTCGAGGGCGACGCCCAGAAATACCGCGACGCCGACGAACTGGCGGCGCTGAGCGCGCGCGATCCGCTGCGGATCGCAGCCGGCCATCTCGCCGAACTGGGCTTCGACGAGGCGGCGCTGGGCGGAATCGCAGACGAGGTCGAGGCGCGGATCGACGTGTCGGTGGAAGCGGCGCGCGCGGCCGGCTTTCCTGCCTTCGCCGACGCCATGGCCGATGTCTACACGCCGGCGCAGGGAGCCGCCTGATGGCCGAGATGCGCTATCTCAAGGCGATCAATCAAGCGCTGACTGATGCCATGGCGGCCGATCCGTCGGTGATCCTGATCGGCGAGGATGTCTCGGAGGCCGGCGGCGCCTTTGGCGCAAGCCGGGGCCTG
Organism: Beijerinckiaceae bacterium; assembly: GCA_019745195.1. GTDB lineage: Bacteria > Pseudomonadota > Alphaproteobacteria > Rhizobiales > Beijerinckiaceae > Allobosea. The sequence goes on along the minus strand of JAIETL010000027.1, from coordinate 115,420 downwards.
CGCGAGCGCTTCGGGGCCGAGCGCGTGCTCGACACGCCGATCTCGGAAGCCGCGCTGGCGGGTGCGGCGGTCGGCGCGGCGCTGAGCGGGCTGCGGCCCGTCGCCGAGATCATGTTCATGGACTTCACCACACTCGTCATGGACGCGCTGGTCAACCAGGCCGCCAAGGCGCGCTTCATGTTCGGCGGGCAGCGCTCGGTGCCGATGGTACTGCGCACGCCCCATGGCGGGGGCTTGGGCGCCGGCCCTCAGCACTCGCAATGCCTCGAGGCGTGGTTCGCCCATGTGCCGGGGCTGAAGGTGGTCTGCCCGTCCGATCCCGCCAGCGCCTATGGTCTGCTCCGCGCGGCGATCGACGATCCCGACCCGGTGGTCTTCGTCGAGCACAAGGGCCTCTACGCCATGAAGAGCGAGGTGCCCGACACCTTGCCGATCCTCCCGCTCGGCAAGGCGGCGACCCTGCGCGAGGGCCGAGACGTGACCATCGTCGCCTATGGCGCGGCCGTCCACACGGCCATGACCGCTGCTGCCACGCTGGCGGACGAAGGCATCGAGGCGGAAATCCTCGACCTGCGCTCGATCCAGCCTTGGGACGAGCAGGCGGTGCTGGCCTCGCTGGCGAAGACCCACCGCCTCGTCATCGTGCATGAGGCCGTCGAGGCCTTCGGCGTCGGGGCCGAGATCGCCGCGCGCATGGCCGATATCGGCTTCGACGAACTCGACGGGCCGATCCTGCGGGTGGGCGCGCCCTTCATGCCGGTGCCGTTCTCCAAGGGGCTGGAGAACGCCTATCTGCCCTCGCCCGATCGTGTGATCGACGCCGTGCGCCGCACGCTCGCCTGACAGGACGAAACCGATGACAACGCCGCCCGCTTCCGACGCCATCCTTTACGACCGCCGCAACGCGGTCGCGCTCATCACCATCAACCGGCCGGCGACGCTGAACGCGCTCGACATGGCGACGCTCGCTTTGCTCGATGAGGCGGTGGCGCGAGCCGCCGGCGACCCGGACGTCCGTGTCCTCGTCTTCACCGGCGCGGGCGAGCGGGCGTTCGTCGCCGGCGGCGACATCGCCGATCTCGACAGCCGGCAAGGCCTGCCGCACTACCTCGAACTGGGCGAGCGGCTGCACGGCGTCTTCCGGCGCATCGAGACGCTCGACAAGCCGACCATCGCCGCCGTCAATGGCTGGGCGCTCGGCGGCGGCACGGAGCTTCTGCTCTGCATCGACATCCGAATCGCCGCGCAATCGGCAAAATTCGGCCTGCCCGAGATCAATCTCGGGCTGTTTCCCGGCGCGGGCGGCTCGCAGCGGTTGATCCGTCAGATCCCGCTCTGCCGCGCCAAGGAGCTGATGTTCACCGGCTCCCGCATCGATGCGGAGGAGGCGCAGCGGCTCGGCCTGATCAACCGCGTCGTGCCCGATGCCGAGGTGCTGACGCAGGCGCTGGCGCTGGCGGATACGATCGCGACCAAGTCGCCGCTGGTGCTCAAGCTGCTGAAGCGCACGCTGAACGACGGGGCCGACATGCCGCTGCCGGCCTCCCTTCGCCATGAGCAGGCGATGATCGGCCTCGTGCTCGACACCAAGGACGCCCATGAGGGCTGCCGCGCCTTCCTCGACAAGCGCCAGCCGCAGTTCAAGGGCGCATGAGCATGGCCGCAGCCGGCGCGATCGTGATGCCGAAACTCGGTCTGACCATGACCGAGGGCCTGCTCGCCTCCTGGCGTGTGGGGCCGGGCGATCAGGTCGCGGCCGGCGACGTGCTTTTCGTGATCGAAACCGAGAAGATCGCAACCGAGATCGAGGCGCAGCATCCCGGCCGCATCGGCGCTATCCTCGTCCCGGAGGGCGAAACCGTGCCGGTCGGTGCGGCTTTGGCGACATGGGCCGGCGAGGCGGCGGCGTCCGTGCCAATAGCAAGCTCCGCACCGGTCTCGGCCCCTGCGTCCGCTGCCGGGACGACCCCGGCCGCAGCGCCAGCGGCGCGAGGACGGGTCATCGCCACGCCGCTCGCCCGCCGGATCGCGCGTCAGAATGGGCTGGACCTTGCGCGTCTCACGGGCTCCGGCCCGCATGGGCGCATCAAGCTCGCCGACGTGCAGTCGGCCATGGCCAACGCGCCCGCCGCCTCCTCACCGCCTGCCACCAGCGGCCATCGCCGCAAGGCGACGCCGGTCGAGCAGGTGGTCGCGCGCCGGCTGACGCAGGCCAAGCAGACCATCCCGCATTTCTACGTCATGGCCGAGGCGGATGTGACGCAACTTATGGCGATGCGCGCCGAGCTGAATGCAGCCAATGCGCCAGTGCGCCTGAGCCTCAGCCACATCGTCATGGCCGCCGTCGGCCGGGCGCTCATCGCCCAGCCGGACTTCAACGCGGTCTGGGACGAGGGCGAGATCGTTACGCTCGGCGGCAGCGATGTCGGGCTCGCGGTCGATAGCCCGCGCGGGCTCGTCGTGCCGGTGCTGCGCGATGCCGGCGCGGGCCATCTCGACGCCGTCGCCTCGGCTTGCGCCGCGCTGATCGAGCGCGCCCGGGCCGGCCGGCTGGTCGCCGGGGATTTCGAGGGCGGCGCGCTCAGCGTCTCCAATATCGGGATGTTCGGCGCGTCGCATCTCGTGCCGATCATCAATCCCGGCCAGTCGGCGATCCTGGGCGTCGCGGCAGTCAGGCCGGCGTTCAGGCCCGATGCGCAAGCGCGGCCCGAACTGCGGCAGGAACTCGGCCTCGTGCTCTCCTGCGACCATCGCGTGCTCGACGGCGTGCGCGCGGCCAAGTTCCTCGACGCTGTCGTCAGGACGCTCGAACACCCGCTGCAGCTTTTGCGCGAGCCGGCGGCAAGAAGGACAGGACCATGAATTTCGACCGCAGCGACGAGCAGGTGATGCTGGCCGACACCGCGAGGCGCGTCGGCGAAAAATTCGGCCTCGACTATTGGCGCGATCTCGACGCAAAGAAGGAGTATCCGGCCGCGATCTGGCAGGCGATCTGCGACGCCGGGCTGGCCGGCATCGCGATCCCTGAGGAGTACGGCGGGGCCGGTCTCGGCATGGCCGAGGTCGCGCTCGCGATCGAGGCTTTGTGCGCCACGGGCGGCGGCTCGACGCTGAGCCAGATGTTCATGTGCAATCCCGTGTTCGGCGGCGTCACCATCAGCCATTTCGGGACCGAGGCGATGAAGCGGGAGCTGCTGCCGGCGCTGGTCGCAGGCAAGGCGACCTTCGCCATGGCGCTGACCGAACCCGACGCCGGCACCAACACGCTGGCTCTGAAGACATTCGCGCGCGCCGACGGCAATGGCTGGCGGCTGAACGGCCAGAAGATCTGGATCACCGCCGTGCCGCAGGCGACCAAGATCCTGATCGTGGCGCGCACGCGCAAGCTCGACGAGGTGAAGCGCAAGACCGACGGCATCAGCCTGTTCCTGATCGATGTCGACCGTGAGGGGCTGACGCATCGGGCGATCGAGAAGGTCGGCACCAACACGCTGCCCTCCAGTTCGGTGTTCCTGGAAGAAGTCCGTGTCGAGGGGCACGAACTCGTCGGCACGCTCGATGGCGGCTTTCGCGAACTGCTCGACGTGCTCAACACCGAGCGCATCGTCACGACGTCCGGCCTCGTCGCGACAGCCGAACTCGCGATCAGGCTCGCCGTCGACTACGCCCGCGAGCGTAAAATCTTCAACAATGCGCCGATCGGCTCCTATCAGGGCATCCAGTTCCCGCTGGCCGAGGCGCAGATCCAGCTCGAATGCGCAAGGCTGATGAACCAGAAGGCCGCAGCGCTCTACGACCAGGGCAAGCCCTATGGCTCGGAGGCCAATATGGCGAAATATCTCGCGGGTCATGCGGCGGGGCTCGCCACCGACCGCGCCATCCAGACGCTCGGCGGCATGGGCTATTCGAAAGAATACCATGTCGAGCGGCTCTGGCGCGATGCGCGGCTGTTTCGGGTCGCGCCGGTCTCGGAGGAGATGATCCTGAACTATGTCGCCCAGCACGATCTCGGCCTGCCGCGGTCCTATTGACCGAAGCAGACTGAGGCAGCCGCCTCAGCCGGTGCGGATCAGCGTCGCCCGCTGGCGCTCGGCGCGGGCCTGCGCCACCTCGCCGAGGAAGTCGCCGATCGAGCGTTCGAGTTCGGCCGAAAGGCTGGTCGTCGCCCTGACGCGCTCGTCCATCTGACGCGCGAGCGCGGCGGCCTCGCCGGCCAGCCCTTCGACGAGGGCGGCATGGTGGGCGATGGCGTCGACGCCCGAGGATGACGCCTCCGCCTGGCCGGCGATGGCCTCGATACGGGCCGCCTGATCGGCGACCGACTCCGCGACGACACGCGTGCTCGCCTGCATGCTCTGCATGGTCAGGTTCAGCTCCTTGACCGCCTGCTCGATGGCGGCGCCGGCATCGACGACCTGCTCGACGCCTTGGCGGATCGCCTCGGTCGCGCTGTTGGTGGCGTTGGCGAGCGATTTCACCTCGCCTGCGACGACGGCGAAACCCCGGCCTGCCTCGCCGGCGCGTGCGGCCTCGATCGTGGCGTTGAGCGCCAGCAGATTGGTCTGCGAGGCGAGGTTGCGGATCAGTTCGACGACGCTGCCGATGCGCTCATTGGCCTGCCGCAACGCGATGACGTTTTCGGCGATGCCGTGGCATTCGGTGCTGGCCTCGTCGGTCGCCAGCCGCGATGTCGCGGTCTCCTGCATGATCCTCGCGCTCGATGCGCCGAAATCGCGCGTCGCCCGGACGATCTCGGCGACGGAGGCCGAGACCTGCTCTGGCCGCGCCTTGGTGCCGGCCACCGCCTGCAGCGTCGCGCCGGCCTTGCCGGCGAGCCGGCCGGAGAAGCCCGCGACCTCGCTCATGCCGCTCTCGATCGCCGAGATGCGCTCGGCGATGCCGTTTCGGAACGAGCCTTCCAACGCGCTCAATCGCTCGCCGATCCCGGTCTCGATCGCCCGGTCATAGGAGGACAGCGAGACCGAGATGTCGGTGAGCATGAGCATCGAGAAGATGCGCAGCGCGTCGTCGAGCGGGCCCCAGCGCCGCTTCCAGCCTTTGACGACGAGCGCCGAGAACTGCCCGAAATCATCCATGAAGAACTGCGGATATTCGGCGAGGCTGATCCGCCGGCCATTGGCGCGCGCCGCGATGCGCGTCTTGATCGCGAGATAGTCGTCGTCGAGTTCGAGCCGGAAGAGCTTGGCGTATTTCAGCGCCTCGTCGGCATAGGTCTCAGCGCTTCGCTGATGCCAGCTCTGGCCATGGCGCGCCTGATAGCGGGCGCGCGGCGCGGGCGCGAAATGGGGCTCCAGCAGCGCCAGCAGTCGAGCGGCGATGGCGCGCTCGGCGGAAGACAGGGAAGGCAGGACCGGTTCCATGCGCCGCAGTTTCGTCGAGAATGGTTAACCATCCTCTGCGTCTGCCTGCGTTTTCGGCAGAGCGGCTCCGTGCTGCGCGCCGACCGCCCCTGTCGTGACGTTGAGCCGCTGCGCGCCAGCGGGCAGATCGGCGAACAGCGCGGGATCGGCCCCGGTCAGCCAGGTCTGGCAGCCCAGCCGCGTCAGCCCGTCATAAAGCGCCGCGCGTCGGCGCGGATCGAGATGGGCTGCGATCTCGTCGAGCAGCACCAGCGGCGCAATGCCCGTCATCGCCGCCACAAGGCGGGCATGGGCGAGCACGAGCCCGATCAGCAGCGCCTTCTGCTCGCCGGTCGAGCCGAGTTCGGCGGGTATGTCCTTCTGGGCGTGGCGCACGATGAGGTCCGACGCCTGCGGCCCGACGAGCGTGCGCCCGGCTGCGCGATCGCGGTTGCGGCCCTGGCGCAGCAGCGCGCGATAGGCATCCTCGGCGTCGAGCGCCGGGCGGCTTTGCACCAGCGTGTCGATCTCGCCCGCCAGCAGCAGCGAGGCGTCGGGAAAGGGCGAGGCGGCATCGGCATTCTCAGTGATGATCGCCGAGAGCCGCGCCACCGTCTCGGCGCGCGCGGCGGCGACCGCGACGCCGAGTTCGGCGATCTCGCGCTCGACCCCGTCGAGCCAATGCGCCTCGTGCGGCGTCTCTTCCAGAATGCGGTTGCGCGAGCGCAAGGCCCGATCGAGCGCGTTCGAGCGGGCCGCGTGGGCGGGATCGACCGCGAGCACCAGCCGGTCGAGGAAGCGGCGGCGGTCGCCTGCCGCGCCCCGGAACAGCCCGTCGAGATCGGGAGTCAGCCAGACCAGCCGCAGATGCTCGCTGAAGGCCAGCGCCGAGCCGACCGACGCGCCGTCGATGCGGGCCAGCCGCGAGCGCTTTCCGTCCGCATCGGCTGGTCCCAGGCCCGCTCCCAGTCTGGGACCGTCATCGGCGAGCGCGATGGAGACCGCGAAGGAGCCCGGCCCGCTCTGGCGCGCCATCGCCGGCAGCTCCGCCCGGCGCAGGCCCCGGCCCGGCGCAAACAGCGACAGCGCCTCCAGCAGATTGGTCTTGCCCGCGCCGTTTTCGCCGACAAGCGCAATGATTTGGCCCCCGATCGAGAGATCGAGGGCCTCGTAGGAGCGGAAATCCTGCAGGATCAGGCGCGCGACGGCAGCCATGGCAGCGCTGGCTGCTAGACGCGCATCGGCATCAGCACATAAAGCGCCGACGCTCCCTCGCGATCCTGGATCACGGTCGGCGAGCCCGGATCCGCGAGCTTCAGCAAAGCCGTGTCGCCATCGAGCTGCTGGGCGATGTCCATCAGATAGCGGGCGTTGAAGCCGATATCGAGCGGGCTCGCATCGTAATCGACCTCGACCTCCTCGGTCGCCGAGCCTGAATCGGGGTTGGTCACCGAAAGCGTCATCCGGCCATCGGCCATGGAGAGCTTCACAGCGCGGCCGCGCTCCGACGAGATCGTCGAGACGCGGTCGACGGAGGCTTGGAAGTCGCCCTTGTCCACCCGCAGCAGCTTGTCGTTGCCGCCCGGTATCACGCGCTGGTAATCGGGAAAGGTGCCGTCGATCAGCTTGGAGGTCAGCACCACGGCCTGGGCGGCGACGCGGATCTTGGTGGCCGAGAGCTCGACCGAAACCTCGCTCTCGCCATCCTCCAGCAGCTTCTGGATCTCGGCGACGGCCTTGCGCGGCACGATCACGCCCGGCATGCCGACAGCGCCGGCGGGCGCCGGCGTATCGACGCGGGCGAGACGGTGCCCGTCGGTCGCCACCGCGCGCAGCAGGCTGCGGCCCTCGACCTCGATCGCGTGCAGATAGATGCCGTTGAGATAATAGCGCGTCTCCTCGGTCGAGATCGCGAACTGGGTCTTGTCGATCAGGCGTTTCAACTCGCCCGCCGCCAGCCTGAAGCTGTGCGCCATCTCGCCGGCGGTGATGTCGGGGAAATCGCTTTCGGGCAGGGTCTGGAGCTGGAAGCGCGAGCGCCCGGAGCGCAGCACAAGGCCGGTGTCGCCGGTCGTCTCGAGCGAGACCTGCGCGCCGTCGGGCAATTTGCGCACGATGTCGTAGAGCGTATGCGCCGGCACCGTGGTCGCGCCGGGCTCGGCCACATCGGCCGGCACGGTCTCGACCACCTCGATGTCGAGATCGGTCGCTTTCAGCCGCAGCCCGCCATCGGTCGCGCTGAGCAAGAGATTGGAGAGGATCGGGATCGTGTTGCGGCGCTCCACCACGCGATGCACATGGCCCAGCGACTTCAGCAGGGTGGAACGTTCGACCGTGACCTTCATAGCAACTGTCTTCTGGCGTGGCTTGCGCCCGCGCGGACGCGCAAGCGGCGGAATGGCCGCAGACATTGCCGGAGGGCGTCTGGCGGCGCAAGGGCGCGATCGGCCGCAATCACAGCCAAAAGCGCCGTCGCGCCGCGCGCCGTCGCGCAGGTCCCTGGCGAAAGACTCACTCCTGCAGCATGCGCTTCAGCAGATCGACCTCGTCATGCAGCGAGCGATCCTCGGTGATCGCCTTCTCGATCTTGCGCACGGCGTGCAGCACCGTGGTGTGATCGCGCCCGCCGAAACGCCGGCCGATCTCGGGCAGGGAGCGCGGCGTCAGCGCCTTGGCGAGGTACATCGCGATCTGGCGCGGCTTGACCACGGCCGCCGTGCGGCGCTCTGACAGAATATCGGCCCGGCTGACATTGTAGCGCGAGGCGACGAGTTTCTGGATCTCCTCGATCTTGACCCGGCGCGGCTCGCGCGTGCGGACGAGATCGCGGATCGCGGCCTCGGCCGTCTCCAGCGTGACGGGCTGGCCCGACAGCGTGGCGTGGGCCAGCAGGCGGTTGGCCGCGCCGTCGAGATCGCGGCCATTGGTGGCAACGACGCGGGCGACATAGGCGACGACGTCCGCGTTGACGTGAAAATTCGCATGCGTGGCCTGCAGCGAGGCGAGCCGCGCGCCGATGATCTTGCCCCTGAGCTCCTCGTCGAGATCGCCGACCTCGACCACGAGACCGCCGCCCAGCCGCGAGCGGATGCGCTCGTCGAGCGCCTCCAGATCGTTGGCGAGCCGGTCGCCGGCGACGACGATCTGCTTGCCCGCGTCGATCAGCGCATTGATGGTGTGGCCGAATTCCTGCTGGATCGAGCGGCCCTGGATGAACTGGACGTCGTCGACGACGAGCAGGTCGATGCCGCGCAGCTTCTCCTTGAAGGCCAGCGCCGTCTGCGCCTTCAGTGCGGCGACGAAGCCGTACATGAAGCGATCGGCGGTGAAATAGGCGACGCGCTTGCCGTGGCGGCGGGCCTCCTGCGCGACGGCCTGCAGCAGATGCGTCTTGCCCAGGCCGACGCCGGCATGGATGTAGAGCGGGTTGTAGGGCGTCTGGCCGGCCGGAGCCGCCGCGATACGCTCGGCGGCGGCGAAGGCGAGCTGGTTCGACTTGCCGACGATGAAGCTCGCGAAGCTCATGCGCCGGTCGAGTAGCGTGCCGCAGGCATCGACGAGGTCGGCCTCGAGGGTCGAGCCGGCCTGCGTCTCGACCGGCTTCTGGGCGACGGGGGAGGCGGCAGGCGCAGCGGAAGCCGAGCGCAGGCGCAGGGGCGCTGCCGTCTCGCGAACGACAGCGGGAGCCGTCTCGCGCGCCACCTGTCGCACCGAGAGCACGATGCCGTTCAGACCCGGCAGCTCGGCCATGCAGTTGACCCGCAGCCGTTCGGCGTAATGCGCCTCGAGCCAGCTTTTCAGGAACCGGGTCGGCACGGTGAGATAGGCCACGCCATCGACGATCGCGCCGATCTCGACGCGGGCGAACCAGCTCGAGAACACGTCTTCGCCGAGCTCGGCGCGCAGCCGCCGGCGCACCCGCTCCCAGGCTTCCGCGATCGAAACGGGCTTGGCTTCCCCGTCATCGTCGCCGCCGCCATTGCCCAGCAGCGGCAGATCGGCGACCAGCGCCATCGGAGCCGCCACCGCCGCAATCGCCTCAGTCGTATCCGGTCGTTCGAACATCAGTTTGCCCCATCCTTAAAAATTCTGGCGCGCCTGGCGAAGGCCGCCGCAATGCGGTAGCCCGCCGGCGCTGTTGGCCGGTTGAAATGACGGATCCTCTGCGCGACAGCCTCCAGCCGCGCAGGGTTCCCGCCCCCGATTTCGTCGATTACGCTAGGCGGCTCGCCGCAGGCGAAGCTCCACCCCGTCTCAACTCAACAAGACAAGGCATAGCATTCTCCAACCCCCCACAGGTCGCGAGCCAAAAACGCCGATCATCTTTCGGAAATCCCCGGCGGGCATTGCTGTCCGTCCGGCGATGAAAAGACCTTACAGGGCGCTCTCGAACGGGCGCAATATGCCTCTCAGCCGGCTTCCGAGACTCACCCCCGCCGGAGCCGGCGATGACCTACCGGAAGGCCTAGTGCAATTGGTTGGGGAACTTAAGATTTTCTTCACCAAGCCCCTGTGGGAAAGCCCGCGAATCTTTTTTTTTCGAAACGCGCCGGACGCTTCCAAGACTCTCGGCGATTCCCGCCCGGCAAATCGTTTGCCCGCTAAATTCATGAAATATATGAGCTTTTGATGATCGGTCAATTTGACCGAAAGGCCGGTTTTCCGGCCCTGAGACAAGCCCAAGAGTCAAGCGCGCAAAGCCGTGGAAAGACTGCGGAATCGGCTTGCCAAGGGGGCCGAATCGGACATTTTGTTTCCGTTGTAAAAACGCAACAGCGGGATCGTCAGCCAACGAAAAACCCGGCCTTGCGGCCGGGTTGAAAAACGTCGATTCAGAGCCGAAACCGGCGATGGTTCAGGCGCCGAGAGCGCCGACCCGAGCCGACAGGCGCGAGACCTTGCGCGAGGCGGTGTTCTTGTGAACCACGCCCTTCTGGGCGGCGCGCATGATCTCCGGCTGGGCGGCCTTGAGAGCGGCTGCGGCGGCGCTCTGGTCGCCCGAGGCGATCGCCTCCTCGACCTTGCGCAGGAAGGTGCGCATCCGCGAACGGCGCGCCTTGTTGACCTCGGTGCGGCGCTCGATCTTGCGCGTCGCCTTTTTCGCCGACGTCGTATTGGCCATCGGAAACGTCCCTGTCTTCATCGTGGCCGTGCGCCCTGGCGTTCATGCCCGGCGGGAACCGACCGCTACCATCATGGAAATGCGGCGCGCTGACGGAAGGCTTTCGCCCGTCATCGCGAGAGGCTGGGCTATAGTGCCTGATCGGCCCGGCGTCAACGGCCGATTGCGCTCTTGATGACGTTTGGACGACGGCTCAGGCGATGAAGCGGGCGAAGCTCGCCAGATCGACATTGCCGCCGCTGATGATGACCCCGACGCGCTTGCCCGCAACCGGAACTGCCCCGGAGAAGGCGGCCGCCGCCGCAAGGCACCCGGTCGGCTCCACGACCATCTTCATGCGCTCGGCGAAGAAGGCCATGGCCTCGACCAGTTGCGCGTCGCTCACCGTCAGGATGTCCTCGACCAGCGCCTGGATGATCGGGAAGGTGTAGTCGCCGAGGAACGGCGTCTGCGCGCCGTCGGCGATGGTCTTGGGAACGGCGATTTTCACGATCTTGCCCGAGCGGAACGATTGCTGGCCGTCATTGCCGGCCTCCGGCTCGACGCCATAGACCTTGCAGGCGGGGTTCAGCGCCTTGGCCGCGAGCGCCGCGCCCGCCAGCAGGCCGCCGCCGCCGAGGCAGACCAGCAGGATGTCGAAGGGGCCGGCATCCTCGATCAGCTCCCTGGTCGCCGTGCCCTGCCCGGCGATGACGTCGGGGTGGTCATAGGGCGGGATCAGCGTCAGCCCGCGCTCGGCGGCCATGCGGTTGCCGATGTCGAGCCGGTCCTGCGTGTAGCGGTCATACAGCACGACTTCCCCGCCATAGCCGCGCGTGGCGGCGACTTTTGCGGCGGGCGCGTCCTGGGGCATGATGATCGTCGTCGGCACGCCCAGCAGTTGCCCGGACAGCGCGATCGCCTGAGCATGGTTGCCCGAGGAGAAGGTCAGAACGCCGGCTTTCTTGCGCTCAGGCGACAGCGCCGAGATGGCGTTGTAGCCGCCGCGGAACTTGAACGCGCCCATGCGCTGCAGGTTTTCCGGCTTGAAGACGAGGGAGGCCCCCGTGCCCTCGTCGGCGGTGCGCGAGGTCAGGGCCGGCGTGTGATGGGCGACGCCCCTGATCCGTCCGGCGGCGGTCTCGACATCGGCATAGGTCGGCAGGACGAGGGGGCTTGCGGCCTCGATGCGTGCGGCGGCGGTCATGAGGTGATTGTCCTGCGCTGAGGTCTGGCGGCCATGGTGTCAGCACAGGCGGCCCCGCTTCAAGTCAAAGAAAGTCGCGGCCGCCATGCATGGCGCTGATCGGTTGCTCGTCACGCACGGCGCGGCATGCGGAAGGGCAGCATCGCCTGCACGATCGGGCTCCTGAAACGGTCCAGCGAGAGGCTCTCATGCATGGCCGTCAGCGGCTCGCCATCGAGATGGGTCCGCACCAGCGAGCGCGCATAGAAGGGCGTGTCCTCCAGCGTGTCGACCAGTTCCGCTGGACGGCCTGTATCGCCGCGCGTTTCGCGAGCGATCCGCCAGCCGCTTTTTCGTAGATGCGCGATCGGCGGCGGCGTGAAGGCGGTCGCGGTCCCGGCTTCATCGAAGCCCCAGCCATAATCGAAGGCGGAGCCGTCGCGCCGTGTGCCGCCATAGAGCACGGCCGCCCCCTGCCGCGTGTCCGCGCGCGACCAGTGCCAGTCGCGAAAGCCGTCCGCGATGGGCGCGTCGCCCTGGTTCATGTCGAGATAGCCCGGCCCCCGCCAGCGCAGACCTGGCTCCGACAGATCGACTTCGACCGTCGAGATCGGCGCGATCGGCCACCAGCGATGGTTGCCCACCGGATTGAGCGTCACGACATGCTCGGTGACGGCCCTGGGCCGGACCCGCACCGTGCCGCGCACCCGGCGCGGGATCGGCAGCGGCATGCCGATCTCGTCGATCGCGATGGTCAGCGTCTCGCCATCCCAGTGCAGGGCGCTCGGGCCGATGGCGAGGCGCTGGGCTGCGACCGCGACATGCCGGCGGCCGCGCTCGGTCATGGTCCAGCGCCCGACGCCCGGCCCATACAGCGCGACATTGACCGCGCAATGATTCAGCGGGTCAGCCGGACCACGCCGCCTCGCATGCGCATAGTAAGGAGAAAAGACGCTGCCGATGAAGGCGATGATGCTCAGGCCATAGCGGCCATCCTCGCTCAGCGCATCGACATACCACCAGACATAGCCGCCGGGAGGGACGCTTACATCGAAGCGCGGTCCGCCAGCAGCGCCTGTGCCGCGATCAGCCCCGACAGGGCCGCCATCGGCACGCCCGGCCCCGGATGGACCGAGCCCCCCGCCCAGTACAGCCCCGGCAGACGCGAGCGCGAGCCCGGCCGGGCGAAGCTCGCCATCGCGCCATGTGTCGCCCGGCCGTAGAGCGCCCCCCCCGTCGCCGGAAAGCGCTTCTCCCAGTCCATCGGCTCCGTCCGGAGCATGTGGTCGGCCTGAAGCCCGATCGTCAGTCCGCATTGCGCCAGTCTGTCGAAGGTCGCGCGTTGGCATTGGTCGATCTCCGCTGTCGGCAGATGGCCGTGGTCGCCGGTCGGCGGGGCGTTGACGAGGATGAGCAGGCGCTCAGCGCCCGTCGGCGGCGGTCCGGTCGATGTCGCATTGTCTTGGCGATCCTGCGCGCAGACATAGATCGTCGGCTCCGACGGCAGCTTTCCGCGCTTGAAAATGGCGTCGAACTCGGCCCGGTAGTCGCGCGAGAAAAAGACATTGTGCCGGTGCAGCGGAAAGCCCTCCGTCTGCGCCACGGCCGACCATGTCAGCGCCGAGAGCGAGCGGTCGGCCGGCCGGATCTCCGGCGCGAAGGGGGCCGCGTCGGGTCCGAACCGGCCCGACGCGATGGCGTTGACGTCGGCGTTGCTGACGACGGCGTCGGCGAACAGCGTCTCGCCGTCGCTTAAGCGCACGCCGGCTGCGCGCCCGCCGGCGACGACGATCTCTGAGACGGTCCGGCCATAGACCAGCCGCGCACCCTTAGCCGCGGCGAGCCCGGCCAGCGCCTGCGCCAGCTTGTGCACCCCGCCATCGACCGTCCAGACGCCCTCCTGCTCGACATGGGCGACGAGCATCAGCGTCGCCGGCGCGGCGAAGGGCGAGGAGCCGCAATAGGTGGCGTAGCGGCCAAAGAGCTGGCGCAGGCGCGGGTCCTGAAAGGCCTTGCCGAGCGCGTCCCAAAGCGTTCCGAACGGACTCGTCGCCCAGAGCCTTCCAAGCCCGCCGAACCCGGCCTGCTGCACAAGACCAAGCGGGCTTGGCCGCTCGCGCGCCATGAAACTGTCCTTCAGCGCGTCGTGGATGCCGCGCGCCTGCACGCAGAAGGCGCGGTAATTGCGTCCTTCCGCCGGGCCGGCGAAGGCGGCGATGGCGTCCGCCGAGGCGGCGCGATCGGCGAACAGGTCGAGCCGCTCGTCGCCGCTCCAGGCGTGGCGGGCGAGAATGGCGGCCGGTTTCAGCGCGACATGAGCGTCGAGATTCTCGTCGATCTCGCCAAGGATCCTGTCGAAGACCCAGCGCATGGTCAGCACGGTCGGCCCCGCATCGAGCCTGCGATGATCGACCAGCACCTCGCGCATCTTGCCGCCGGGCTGGTCGGCCTTCTCGACGAGCGTCACGTCGAGGCCCTTGCCCGCGAGCAGCAGCGCCGCGACGAGCCCGCCCATGCCGGCGCCGATCACCACGATGCGCTTGGTGGCCACCGTCGCTCGCTCCCTGGACTTCGCTGCTGCCTGGCCCGGCTGCATGATTGACAAGCCGATCCCGACTGTCCAATCTACTTTACATATGGGATGACAGTTTGAAAGAACGCTCATTCACCGGGAGACGGCGATGGACGCGGGCGCACGCATCGAACAGACCCTGGATGAGGCGCTGCGCTCAGCCGAGCGTCAGGACTGTCCGCCGCTCCTCGCCCATGCCATGCGCTACTCCGTCTTCCCCGGCGGGGCGCGGATCAGGCCGCGCCTGACGCTGGCCGTGGCCAAGGCTTGCGGCGACAGCCAGCCGGCGATGGCCAATGCGGGCGCGGCCGCGATCGAGTTCCTGCACTGCGCCTCGCTCGTCCATGACGATCTGCCCTGCTTCGATGACGCCGACATCCGCCGCGGTAAACCTTCCGTCCACAAGGCCTATGGCGAGCCGATCGCGGTGCTCGCCGGCGACGCGCTGATCGTGCTCGCCTTCGAGACGCTGGCCGAGGCCGCCGCGCGCCAGCCGCAGCGGCTTGGCGCGCTGATCGGCGTCGTCGGAGCTGCCGTCGGCAGCCGGGGCGGCATCGTCGCCGGACAGGCTTGGGAATCGGAACCCGCGATCGACTGCCAGCTCTATCACCAGGCCAAGACCGGCGCGCTCTTCGCCGGAGCGACAATGGCGGGCGCAGCCGCTGCCGGCGTGCCCCATCACGGCTGGCGCCGGCTTGGCGAGAAGCTTGGCGAGGCCTTCCAGATCGCCGACGACATCCGCGACGTCGCTTCGACCGCCGAGGAACTCGGCAAGCCTTGCGGGCAGGACGCGGCGCATTTCCGTCCGAACTACGCGCTGGCGCATGGGCTGGGGCCGGCGGTCGCGCATCTCGACGAACTGGTTCTTGAGGCGATCGCTTCGATCCCCGCCTGCCCGGGACGCAGCGAACTCGGCACGCTGATCGGCCTGACGGCGAAGAGCTTTCTGCCCGAGGGGCTGCAGCGCCGGGCGGCGTAAGTTCGCGAGGAACCACGACCTAAGCCCCTCCCCCTTGTGGGGAGGGGTTGGGGTGGGGGGCGAACGACCGGGTGCGTCGTCGTTTATCCAAGCGATACGGGGAGGCGATCCATTCTTCACGCGCTCACCAGGCGGGACGCCCCCCACCCCAACCCCTCCCCACAAGGGGGAGGGGCTTTGCGCGCGGCGCCGTCGAACGCCCTGTCCTGGGCCGATCGCCTCGCCGCGCTCCGCAACCGCCTCGTCGCTTCGCCGCGTTTCCAGCGCTTCGCCGCATCCTTCCCGTTCACCCGCCCCATCGCCGAGCGGCAATCGCAGGCGCTGTTCGATCTTTGCGCCGGCTTCGTCTATGCGCAGGTGCTGTCGGCCTGCGTAAAGCTCGACCTGTTCGCGGTCCTCGAGCCCGGCCCGCGGACGCCGGCCGAACTCGCGCCGCGGCTGGCCATGACGCCCGACGCCACCGAGCGCCTCCTGAAAGCGGCGGCAGCCTTGAAACTCGTCGAACCGCGCAAGGGGGGTCGCTACGGCCTCGCCATGCTCGGCGCGGCGCTGATCGGCAATCCCGGCGTCGGCGCGATGATCGCCCATCACCATCTGCTCTATGCCGATCTCGCCGATCCGCTGGCGCTGCTGCGCGGGCAGTCGCAGCCGACGCAATTGTCGCGTTTCTGGGGTTATGCGCAGTCGGGCAATCCGGCGCACGCGCCGCCAGAGGGCGTTGCCGCCTACAGCGAACTGATGGCCGGCTCGCAGCACCTGGTCGCCGACGACATCGTCGCGGCCTATGATTTCCGCCGACACCGGCATGCCGTCGACGTCGGCGGCGGAGAGGGCGCGTTCCTCAGCGTCGTGGCGCGCCGGGCGCCGGACCTCGCGCTGACCGTGTTCGATCTGCCCGCCGTCGCCGAGCGGGCTCGTCAGCGTTTCGCCAGCGAGGGTCTTCAGGGGCGGGCCAGCGCGGTCGGCGGCGACATGCATCGCGATCCCGTCCCCGGCGATGCCGATCTCTACACGCTGGTCAGGGTGCTGCACGACCATGACGACGACGCCGTGCGCGCCCTGCTCGGCCGGTTGCGCTGCGCCATGCCGGCGGGCGCATCGCTCCTGATCGCCGAGCCGATGGCGGGCTCGGTTGCGACGGCGCGCATGGCCGACGCCTATTTCGGCTTCTACCTGCTGGCGATGGGTTCGGGTCGGGCGCGCACCCCGGCGGAACTGACGCGATTCCTGGCCGAAGCAGGCTTTTCCGACATCCGCAGCCTGAAGACGCGTCGGCCGCTGCTGACCGGCGCGATCAGCGCGCGCATCGCCTGACTGAATAAGTGTCAATTCAAATTGACATCCAAGAATGTTGATCTAACCTGACAGTCAGGCGACAGGGACTGTCCTCCGCGACAGCGGCCCGGCCTCAAGAGTGCTCGTAATGCAAGCGCTGGCCGTCCTCGTCGAGAAACCCCAACATCTGGCGCTTCGCCGGTTGGAACTGGTTTCGCCCGGTCTGGAGGATGTCGTCGTCGCCACCGAATGGAGCGGCATCTCGACAGGCACCGAACGCCTGCTCTGGTCGGGTCGGATGCCGCCTTTCCCCGGCATGGGCTACCCGCTGGTTCCCGGTTATGAGTCGGTCGGCCGCGTGGTCGAGGCGGGCGTCGACTCAGGCCACGTTGTCGGCGCGCGGGTGTTCGTGCCCGGTTCGCGCGGCTTCAGAGATGCGCGCGGCCTGTTCGGCGGCGCGTCCTCCCATCTCGTCGTGCCCGGCGCCAAGGCCGTGGCGATCCCCGAGCATCTCGGTCAGGCGGGCGTGCTGCTGGCGCTGGCCGCGACCGCGCGGCACGCGCTGGCCAACGCCGCGCTGCCTGATCTCATTATCGGCCATGGCGTGCTCGGCCGGATGCTCGCGCGCATCGCGGTGGCCCAGGGCGGCGCGCCGGTGGTCTGGGAGACCAATCCGCTGCGCGCCACGGGAGCCGAGGGATACGCTGTCGTCGCGCCCGAGGCCGACAGCCGCAAGGATTATCGCGCCATCTACGATGTCAGCGGCGACGCCGCGCTGGTCGATACGTTGATCGGACGGCTCGGCCCGCAGGGCGAACTCGTCCTCGCCGGCTTCTACGACCAGCCGATCTCGTTTGCCTTCCCGCCTGCCTTCATGCGCGAGACGCGGCTGCGCATCGCCGCCGAATGGAAGCCGGCCGATCTCGACGCAGTCCAAGCGATGCTGGCCGAGGGCCGGCTCTCGCTCGACGGGCTGATCACGCACAGCGCGCCCGCCAACGACGCAACGGACGCCTATCGCACCGCCTTCGGCGACCCACTCTGCCTGAAGATGATCTTGGACTGGAGAGCCTGCTCGTGAACATCCAGATCAGAAATCCCATCCCCTCTCCCGCCGCCGCCATGGCAGCCCGCCTGCGCGAGGAGGCAGCCCTGCCGCAGGATGAGATCGTCACCGCCGCGCCGACCAAGGAAACCCAGATCATCGCGATCTACGGCAAGGGCGGCATCGGCAAGTCGTTCACGCTGGCCAATCTCAGCTACATGATGGCGCAGCAGGGCAAGAAGGTGCTGCTGATCGGCTGCGATCCAAAATCCGACACCACCTCGCTGCTCTTCGGCGGAAAGGCCTGCCCGACCATTATCGAGACCTCCTCGCGCAAGAAGGCGGCGGGCGAGGAGGTCAGGAT
Organism: Beijerinckiaceae bacterium; assembly: GCA_019745195.1. Taxonomy (GTDB): domain Bacteria; phylum Pseudomonadota; class Alphaproteobacteria; order Rhizobiales; family Beijerinckiaceae; genus Allobosea. Next base: position 97,538 of record JAIETL010000027.1, on the reverse strand, counting down.
CGGCGACGTCTGCTTCAAGCGCGACGGCGTCTACGCCATGGAACTCGGCGGGCCCGAGGTCGGGCGCGGCTGCGGCGGACGCGGCATCATTCACGGCTTCGAGCTGCTGGAAAAGCTCGGCTTCCACGACTGGGGCTTCGACTTCGTCCTGCTCGACTTCCTGGGCGACGTGGTGTGCGGCGGCTTCGGCCTGCCGATCGCCCGCGACATGTGCCAGAAGGTCATCGTCGTCGGCTCCAACGACCTGCAATCGCTCTACGTCGCCAACAATGTCTGCTCGGCGGTGGAGTATTTCCGCAAGCTCGGCGGCAATGTCGGCGTCGCCGGCATGGTCATCAACAAGGATGACGGCACAGGCGAGGCGCAGGCCTTCTGCGACAAGGTCGGCATCCCGGTTCTGGCGGCGATCCCCGCCAACGACGATATCCGAAAGAAAAGCGCCAACTACGAGATCATCGGCCGACCCGGCGACATGTGGGGGCCGCTGTTCGAAGAACTCGGCCTCAACGTCGCGCAATCACCCCCGGTGCGGCCGACGCCGCTGACGCAGGACGGGCTGCTCGGCCTGTTTTCCAGCGAGACCACGGGCCGCGACGTCGTGCTGGTGCCGGCGACGCTGGAAGACATGTGCGGGCCTTCGGCGACGAAAAAGGCCTCCCTCGAAGTCGTCTACGACGCGGTCTGAGGGCGACATGACAGTCCACCAACCCCTTCCCGATGCGTCTTCCTCTCCCGCGATCAACGCGGCGGCGACGCAGGGCGACGGGCTTGGCTGCCACTCCGGCAAGGACGCCCTGCGCGCTGCCGCCACGGCCGCCGGCCAGAGCGAGATGCTGGAGCGCTTCGCCAGGGACTATCCGGTCGGCCCCCACGACAAGCCCCAGAGCATGTGCCCGGCCTTCGGTAGCTTGCGGGTCGGCCTACGCATGCGCCGCACCGCCACCGTGCTCTCAGGGTCCGCCTGCTGCGTCTACGGGCTGACCTTCACCTCGCATTTCTACGGCGCGCGCCGCTCTGTCGGCTATGTGCCGTTCAATTCGGAGACGCTGGTCACCGGCAAGCTCTTCGAGGACATCCGCGAGGCGGTGTTCAAGCTCGCCGATCCGGACCTCTACGACACCATCGTCATCACCAATCTCTGCGTGCCCTCGGCCTCGGGCGTGCCGCTGCGGCTTTTGCCCAAGGAGATCAACGGCGTCCGCATCATCGGCATCGACGTGCCGGGCTTCGGCGTGCCGACCCATGCCGAGGCCAAGGACGTGCTCGCCGGCGCGATGCTGGCCTATGCCCGCAAGGAAGCCGAGGCCGGCCCGGTCCAGGCCCCGCGCGCCGGCAAGGCGCAAAAGCCCACCGTCACCCTGCTCGGCGAGATGTTCCCGGCCGATCCGGTCGGCATCGGCATGATGCTGGAGCCGCTGGGACTGGCCGCCGGCCCGGTCGTACCGACGCGCGAATGGCGCGAGCTTTACGCGGCGCTCGATTGCGCGGTCGTGGCGGCGATCCATCCGTTCTACACCGCCTCGATCCGCGAATTCGAAGGCGCGGGCCGCACGATCGTCGGTTCCGGCCCGGTCGGCGTCGACGGCACTGCGGCCTGGCTCAAGGCGATCGGCGACGCTTGCGGCGTGCCGGCCCCGCTGGTCGAATCCGCCCAGAACAGGCTGCTGCCGGCGATCCAGGGCGCGCTCGCCGCCATGCCGATCAGGGGCCGGATTACGCTGTCGGGCTATGAGGGCTCGGAGCTGTTGGTCGCGCGGCTGCTCGTCGAGAGCGGCGCGGACCTGCGTTATGTCGGCACCGCCTGCCCGCGCACGCCATGGTCGGAGGCCGACCGCGACTGGCTGCAGGCGCGCGGCGTGATGGTCAATTACCGCGCCACGCTGGAGCAGGATCTCGCCGCCATGGCCGAGTTCCAGCCCGATCTCGCCATCGGCACGACGCCCGTGGTGCAGAAGGCCAAGCAGCTCGGCATCCCGGCGCTCTATTTCACCAATCTGATCTCGGCCCGGCCGCTGTTCGGGCCGGCGGGCGCGGGCTCGCTCGCCCAGGTCGTCAACGCCGCCATCGGCAACAAGAGCCGCATGGACACGATGAAGGCCTTCTTCGCCGGCGTCGGCGAGGGCGATACGGCCGGCACTTGGGCTGACACGCCGAAACTGCATCCGGATTTCCGCGAAAAATTCGCCAGACGCGCCGCCAAGGCGAAGGCGATCGCCGAGGAGATTCCGTGATGCTGATCCAGGATCACGATCGCGCCGGCGGCTATTGGGGGGCGGTCTACGTCTTCTGCGCCATCAAGGGCCTGCAGGTCGTCATCGACGGCCCGGTCGGCTGCGAAAACCTGCCGGTGACCTCGGTGCTGCATTACACAGACGGCCTGCCGCCGCACGAGCTGCCGATCGTGGTGACCGGCCTCGCCGAGGAGGAACTCGGCCAGCACGGCACCGAAGGCGCGATGAAGCGCGCCAACGCCGTGCTCGATCCGCATCTGCCGAGCGTCGTGGTGACGGGCTCGATCGCCGAGATGATCGGCGGGGGCGTCACGCCCGAAGGCACCAATATCCAGCGTTTCCTGCCGCGCACCATCGACGAGGACCAGTGGCAATGCGCCGACCGGGCGCTGTTCTGGCTCTGGAGCGAATATGGCGCCAAGCGCGGCATCGTGCCCAAGGCCAAGCCCCGCAAGGAAGGCGCAAGGCCGAAGGTCAACATCATCGGCCCGGCCTATGGCATGTTCAACATGCCTTCCGACCTCGCCGAGGTGAAGCGCCTGATCGAGGGCATCGGCGCGGAAGTCCACATGACCTTCCCGCTCGGCTCGCATCTGGCCGAGGTGCAGCGGCTGGCCGACGCCGAGGTCAATGTCTGCCTCTACCGCGAATATGGCCGCCTGCTCTGCGAGGCGCTCGACCGGCCCTATCTGCAGGCTCCGATCGGCCTGCACTCGACCACCGCCTTCCTGCGCTCGCTCGGCGAGCTGCTCGGGCTCGATCCCGAGCCCTTCATCGCGCGCGAAAAGCACACCACGATCAAGCCGCTCTGGGATCTGTGGCGCTCGGTGACGCAGGATTTCTTTGGCACGGCGAGCTTCGCCATCGTCGCCAACGAAACCTATGCCCGCGGCATCCGCCATTTTCTCGAAGACGAGATGGGCCTGCCCTGCACGCTCGCCGTCTCGCGCTGCGCCGGGACCAAGTCCGACAACGACGCCGTCCGCGCCTCGCTGAAGGACAAGCCGCCGCTGGTTCTGTTCGGCTCGTTCAACGAGCGCATGTACATGGCCGAGGCCGGCGGGCGCGGGGTCTACATCCCGGCCTCCTTCCCCGGCGCGGTGATCCGCCGGCATATCGGCACGCCCTTCATGGGCTATTCCGGCGCGACCTACCTTGTGCAGGAGGTCTGCAACGCCCTGTTCGACGCGCTCTTCCACATCCTGCCGCTCGGCTCGCAGATGGACGCCGTCGAGGCGACGCCGTCGCGGCTGCACCGCGAACTGCCCTGGTCGGACGAGGCCAAGGCGCTGCTCGACGCGGTGCTCGAGAAGCAGCCGGTTCTGGTGCGCATTTCGGCGGCCAAGCGCATGCGCGACGCCGCCGAATCCCGCGCCCGGCATGATGGCGACGAGCGCGTCACGCCGCAGCATCTCGACGCCGCCAGACAGCGCGAGGGGGCCTTCTCATGAGCGCCTTCGCACACCCTTTCGGCCGGAGCGCGCCAGAGCGCGCCCGGATTTCGGAACGCCTTCCTTCCACACGGGGAGCAACACCCATGACCATGCAGCTCGACCACAGCCCTTCGCGGCACGCGAAATCCTCGGCGGCCGACCGCCGCATGTGCCGGCGTCTGGTGACGCTGACGCTGCCGGTCTTCCTCGTCGCCACCGCGGTCCGCAGGATGGTCTCGCCCGCGCCGGCCGGGCGGCGGCTCTCGCTCTACGCGGAGGCGCGCGCCAGCGCCTACGCCACGATTCCCTTCATGTTCATGGGCTGAGACGCCCGGAGCTGGAGGCCACGCGCTTCCGTCCGGTTCGCCGGGCGGGGGAACAGCCGGAGGTCAAAGACCGGCGCCCAGCCGCACGGGATCCGTGCGGTAACGGCCGCAAGGCCACATAGAGAGGACTGATCATGGCAGAGAGAGATTCGCTGTCAGGGTTGACCGAAGCGGAAGCCCAGGAATTCCACGGCTTCTTCATCACGAGCTTCATCGCCTTCACGGTCATCGCCGTGATTGCGCATTTCCTGGTCTGGTCGTGGCGCCCCTGGCTGCCGGGACCGAACGGGTATGCGTCCCTCGATGAAGGCGTTCGGACGGCCCTGACCACCGCCGTGTCGCTGATTTCGTGAAGAGGAGCGGACAAACATGTACAAAATCTGGCTGTTGTTCGATCCGCGTCGCACGCTGATCGCGCTCTTCACCTTCCTGTTCGGGCTCGCCATCCTGATCCATTTCATCCTGCTCTCGACGAACAGGTTCAACTGGATCGAAGGCCCGCGGAAGGCCGCCGCCGCGCTGCAGATCGAGGCTCCGGTCTCGGATGTGGTGACCCGGCATATCGGTTGACGAAACCGCCGACGACACTGGCGGACGAGGCTGAGCGCCCTGCGCGAGACCCCGTCCGCCGATCCGACCCGACACCGCGAAAGATCAACCGTTTGAAACGAGGCGCGGCCCTGACGGCAGGCGCTCGCGGAGGATGCGACCATGGCCTTGCTCAATTTCGAACGTAAATATCGCGTCAGGGGCGGGACCCTGATCGGAGGCGACCTCTTCGATTTCTGGGTCGGCCCGTTTTATGTCGGCTTCTTCGGCGTCGCGACGGCGTTCTTCGCCGCGCTCGGCACGGCCCTGATCTTCTACGGCGCGGCCATCGGGCCGACCTGGAATCCCTGGCTGATCTCGATCGCGCCGCCCGATATCAGCTACGGCCTGCGGCTCGCGCCGCTCAAGGAAGGCGGCCTCTGGCAGATCATCACGATCTGCGCGACGGGCGCGTTCATCTCCTGGGCGCTGCGCGAGGTCGAAATCTGCCGCAAGCTCGGCATGGGCTACCATGTGCCCTTCGCCTTCGGCTTCGCCATCCTGGCCTATATGACGCTGGTCATCTTCCGGCCCTTCCTGATGGGCGCCTGGGGCTATGGCTTCCCCTATGGCATCTTCAGCCATCTCGAATGGGTCTCCAACGTCGGCTACCAGTACCTGCAGTTCCACTACAACCCGGCGCACATGATCGCGGTGAGCTTCTTCTTCACCACCGCGCTGGCGCTTTCGCTGCATGGCGGCCTGATCCTCTCGGCGGTCAACCCCAAGCGCGGCGAGCCGGTGAAGACGCCCGAGCACGAGAACACCTTCTTCCGCGACACGATCGGCTATTCGATCGGCACGCTCGGCATCCACCGGCTCGGCCTGTTCCTGGCGCTGCAATCGGTGTTCTGGAGCGCGGTCTGCATCATCATCAGCGGCCCCTACTGGAGCGAGGGCTGGGCCGAGTGGTGGGACCTCTCGAAGCACTTCACGATCTGGCGGCGCTGAGGCTCTGAAAGAGCTCCGGCCACCCCATTCGGCATCCGTCTGTCCAAGGATCAAGGCGCAAGGATTACGGTGATGGCAACCTATCAGAACATCTTCACCCGGGTTCAGATCCATGGCGCGCCCGATCTTGGCGTGCCGATCCCCGGCCGCGGCACCAGGCGCGGCAGCGCGACCCGGACGAGCAACCTGTTCGGCCTGATCGGCGACGCGCAGATCGGCCCGATCTATCTCGGCTGGACCGGTGTGACCTCGCTGGTCTGCGGCCTGATCGCCTTCGAGATCATCGGCCTGAACATGCTGGCCTCGGTGAACTGGGATCCGGTCCGCTTCGTGCGCGAGCTGTTCTGGCTCCAGCTCGCGGCGCCGCTGCCCGAGCACGGCCTCAAGATCCTGCCGCCGCTCAAGGAGGGCGGCTGGTGGCTCATCGCGGGCTTCTTCCTCACCACCTCGATCCTGCTCTGGTGGGTGCGCACCTATAACCGGGCCCGCGCGCTGGGCATGGGCACGCATGTGGCCTGGGCCTTCGCCTCGGCGATCTTCCTCTACCTCGTGCTCGGCTTCATCCGGCCGCTGATGATGGGGTCATGGAGCGAGGCGGTGCCCTTCGGCATCTTCCCGCACCTGGACTGGACGCAGAATTTCTCGCTGCGCTACGGCAATCTCTTCTACAATCCGTTCCACGCGCTCTCGATCGCCTTCCTCTATGGCTCGGCGCTGCTTTTCGCCATGCATGGCGCGACGATCCTGGCCGTCTCCCGCTATGGCGGCGACCGCGAGATCGAGCAGATCACCGATCGCGGCACGGCCTCGGAGCGCGCCGCCTTGTTCTGGCGCTGGACGATGGGCTTCAATGCCACGATGGAGTCGATCCATCGCTGGGCCTGGTGGTTCGCCGTGCTCTGCACGCTGACCGGCGGCATCGGCATCCTGCTGACGGGCACGGCGGTCGACAACTGGTACGAATGGGCGATCAAGCACAAATTCGCGCCCGCGGACCCGACCATGTGGCAGCAGATCGCCGTGCCTCCGCCCAAGGTCTGATCCCGAGCCAGTCCAGGAGATGCGGCCACTCGAGGGGAGACCGGAAACGGTCTCCCCTTTTTCGCGTCCTGATCTTTATGGCGAGACGCGATACTTCGCCGTCAGCCTGAGCCCGATCACCGAGACCAGCAGCGCAAACCAGACCGGGTCGGCGCGACGGAAGAAGAAGCTCTCGAGGCAGGCCGAGTAGATCGCAAACAGCCAGATCCGGAAGAACAGCTCGGCCAGCGCCTTGTTCTCGAATGTCGGGATCACGCGGTGGTGGTCGCGCAGCGGCAGCAGGATCAGAACGATCATCGCCAGCACAAGGCCGGGGATGCCGAGCCCGATGACGAGGTCGACATAGCCGTTATGGCCGTGGACCATGCCGTTCGAGATGCCGCTCTCATATTCCTTCGGCTCCGAGAACAGCACGAAGTCGCTGCCCCAGAAGCCCTCAAACCCGTAGCCGAAGAGCGGGCGCTCCCAGAGCCGGTCGAGCGCGAAACGCCAGATCTCGGTGCGGCCCGTGAAGGTCTGACCGGGACTGACCGACTGCACGATCGCGTTGATCGACGGGTAGAGCACCGAGCCGATCGTCGCCGTCAGCAGCAAAGCGAGGGGCCCCAGCGCGATCAGCGCCCGCAGCCACAGGCTCCTGATCCGCGCGCAGGCGAAGCCGACCAGCACGACGAAGGGTCCAAGCCCCATCGAGGTCTTGGAGCCGGTCATGAACAGAAACAGGGCGGCGAGACCAAGGATGACCAGCCCGAACCGCAGCGAATAGGAAGCGGCGACGAAGATGCCGATCAGCATCAGGATGACCATCATCGCGCCGGCGATGTTCTTGTGGTCGAACAGGCCGCGCCAGGCGCCGGCATGCTCGGGCTCCAGCACATCGCCGCCGGAATGGATCGCGACATCGCGGAAGACGACGAGGCCGACATAGCAGATCAGCAGCACGATCAGCGCGGCCATGCCCAGCAGCAGCGCGAAATGGCGCTGGCCGCGCGGCAGCAGCGGCAAAGTGCCTGCGATCACCAGCACCACCAGCGTGAAGCGCAGCGCCCGCATCGAGATCTCGGGATTGGCCGAATAGACCACACCGACGACCATCCAGGCGAGCAGCAGCAGCCAGGCTGGCCTGAGATAGGCCAGCGCCGCCCGCCCGCCGGCATTCGCCGCGCAGAACAGGCCCAGCACCGCCATCAGCGAAAAGCTGATCTGGTTGACGACGTTGCTGGTGTCCTCCGCCTCGACGTAATAGGTGCCCTTGAAGGGCGCCGTCGAGACCCAGACCAAGAGCAGCGCCGCCACGAAGACGATGCTGCGCAGATAGTAGCCGGCATCGGCGGAGAGGTCCGCCGAGCCTGCGTGTGTCGCCGTCGTCCCGGTCGCGCTCATCGGCGTTGCGCGCCTGTCAGGCCTGGTTGACGACGAAGCCGCGAATGCGCGCGGCGTTGGGCCCCAGCGCCGCGTTGGCGCGCTCCAGATCGGCGACGCCGACCTCGCCCTCGCGGATCACCAGCACGATGTCGTCGACGGCTTGCGCGAAGCTGTCCGTCAGGGCGTCGCTGCCGATCAGCGCGCCGTCGATGATGATCGGGCCGAAGCGCCGCGCCGCACCGAAAATCTCGTGCGCGATCTGGTCGGGCGTGACCGCGTCGCCGCGGCCGGCGCGCGGCAGGAAGAACAGGCCGGAGCCCTCGTCCTGACGCGCGACGCGCACCAGCCCGGCAAGGCCCGTGGCGATCTCGTGCAGCCCGAGTTCGGCGTCCGGCGCATAGACACGGGTCAGGCTGACGTCGCCGAGCCCTGAATCGATCAGCAGGGCGGGGCGGCCCGATGTCGCGGCCTCCAGCGCAAGATTGAGCGCGACCGTCGATGCGCCAGCCTGTCCGCGCAGGCCGAGCACCAGGATGCGGCGCGGCCTCCCGTCCTCCGCAAGCGTCGCGCCGAGGCCGCGGATCGCCCTCGCGAAGCTCGCATCGGGCTTGTCGAGCACATCGACGAGATGGGTCTTGAGCTGGAAGACGGAACGCGCCTCGCCCTCGTTTCGCCGCCAGCGCCTGTGCCGCACGGCGGGCACCGTGGCGAGCAGGGGCGCGGCTGCCGCCTGCAGCACATCGGGGGTCCTGTCGGCCTGGCCGCCCTTGATCGTGGTGAAGCGCCGCACCAGGGCGTTGCCCGGCGTCGCTGCGGCCGTGCCCTGACCCGCCACCGGTAGTGGCGGGTCGATGGCGGAAGGCGTGTCGAAGGCCATCGCCTCTTTCGGCGCGGGCTGACGACGGCTCCAGAAGCGGAATCCGCGCGCCTCCTTCCGGGCCGGTTCGGGAACGGACGGCGATTGTCCCGTCGTTACCGGCGCCTTCAGGGCCAGCCCCAGCGCCAGCAGCGCGCCGATGCCGCCGCCGCCGACCCCGCCCAGCATCGCGATCGTCCGCCGGCTCATGCCGGATTTCTCCAGCGGCGGCATGGCATAGCTGATGATGCGGGCATTGGTGGTGTCGATGCCGGCGAGTTCGCCGGTCTCGCGCGCCCGGCGCAGGAAGGCGTCGTAGACGACGCGGGAGGATTCGACCTCGCGCTCCAGTTCGCGCAGTTCCACCGAGGCGCGGCCGGCGGCGTATTGCGAGGTGGTGAGCTGGGCGACGCGCTGGGCGATCTGCTTCTCGGCTTCGACCGCACGGTCGTACTCGACCTTGGCGGCGCGGGCGATGCGCGACAATTCGTCGGAGATCTGCCGGCGCGCATCGCGGACCTGCGCCTGCGCCGCGCCGAGCGCGGGATGACGCGAGCCGAGCGAGGCGAGCAGATCGGCCTCCTTGCTCAGCGCCGCGCCGAGCTGCGAGCGCAGCGCCGTCATGGTGTTGGAGGCGACGGCTTCGGGAATCGCGCCGGCCTCGATCGCGCTGGCGCGCGTGGCCAGCGTCTGGTCGTATTTCGCCTTGGCCTCGGTCACCTTGGTGCGCAGCGCGACGAGCTGGGCGTTGTTGAGCGCAAGCTGCTCCTCGCCGATCGACTTGCCGCCGACGCCGACGATGTTGTTGGCTTCCTTGTACCTCTCGGCTTTCTCTTCCGCGATGCGCAGGCGGTTGCGCAGCTCCTCAAGCCGGCCGGTCAGCGCGCCTGTGGCGCGCTGGGCGGCGTCGGCGCGCACCGAGGCCTGATCGTCGAGATAGGCGTTGGCCAGCGCATTGGCGATGCGCGCGGCCTTTGTCGCCTCGCGCGAGGTCACCGCGATGTCGATGACGAAAGTGCGCTCGCCGCGCCGGACGGCGACCTGCTTGTCGAGCGCGGCCAGCGCATAGAGCAGCCCATCGCGGGGCGGTTCGCCGCCGCGCGGCAGCAGATCGGCCAGCAGGCGCGACAAGCCGGTCTTGGTCGCCACGCCGCCGAACTCGGGATCCTTGTCGAGCCCCTCGGCCTGGACGACGCGAGACTTGATGCTGTCGGATGCGATGACACGCGCCTGGCTCTCCAGATAGCCCGTCGTCGAGGTCGGGTCGCCGCCGGTGGCGTTGGGCGAAACTTCGTTCTGCAGCACGCGCAGATCGCGCGGGTCGATGAAGAGCTGGGCGGTCGAGACGTATTTGGGCGGGATGAACAGGCTTGCGAGTCCCGCCAGAACCACGCCGATGAATGCGGCCAGCAGCACGAGGCCCTTGCGCCGCCACAGCGTGGCGACCAGCCAGGCCGGGTCGGTCAGCCGTGCAAGCAGCGGCGGCTGGTCCTGCGGCTGCGGCGCGGGTCGGCTGCGGCGCTCCCGCCGCTGCTGCGTCTCGTCCGTGGCCGTATCGGTGTTGAACATGACGCTACGCTTCACTCTGCAACCTCTGCCCGGATGCGACAGGCCAACCCCGCCGTCTCAGGCTCTCTTCGCATCGACGATGTGATCATCAGCTCGCGCCGCGCCGGTAGCGGTCGAGCACCTTCATCATCAGCTTCGGGCGGAAATCGGCGTCCAGCGGCAGCGGCCGCGCGCTGGCGCCGTCCTTGCGCGGAAAGGTCTCGTGGATCCAGGAATAGCGGTCGCTCAGCCCCCAGGTCACGATCGCCTTGGGCTGGCGCACGGAGACGATGGTGTTGAGATAGGTCGAGACCAGGCTTGCGGCGGCGCGGTCGCGCGTCTGCGGGTCGGCCGGCAGCTTCCAGTCGATCACGTCGAGTTCCGTGATCTCGACGTCGAGTTCGAGCTTCCCGAGCTCGTACATGAACTGCTGCAGGCCATGGGTGTCGATCGGGTTCTCGGCATAGAGGTGCGCCTGCATGCCGATGCCGTGGACCGGGATGCCCTTGTCTTTGAGCCTGCGGCAGATATCGAGCGCGATCTTGCGGCGCAGCGCCACGCCCGGCAGCGGCTCCTCGAAGTTGAAGTCGTTCAGCACCAGCCTTGCCGAGGGGTCGGTGCGGGCTGCGGTACGGAAGGCGATCTCGATGTGCTCGGGGCCGAGCAGGCGCTGCCAGATCGTGTCGCGATAAGGCTCGCCCGGCGTCGCGTCGAAGCGGATGACCTCGTTGACCACGTCCCAGGTCGCGATCCTGCCCTTGTAGCGATCGACGACGGTCTCGATATGCGCGACCAGCTCGCGCTCGGCCTCGGCCTTCGTCGTCATCGTCTTGGCCCAGGCGGGCAGTGCCTCGCCCCAGAGCAGGGCATGGCCGCGCAGGGCCTGGCGGTTGCTCCGCGCGAAGGCGACCAGCTCGTCCGCACCGGAGAAATCGAAGCGCGCGCGGTCGTGGCGCAGCGCCTCCCATTTCAGGTCGTTCATCGGAACGATCACGTCGCAATGACGACGCAGGGCTTCACGATAGCGTGAATCGGCGCGAAAGGTTTCGATCTGCGCGGCTGAGCCGATCGGCACCGGGCCGCGGCTGGCGACAGCGGGGCGCGCGCCGGCCCCGGCCAGTGTGGCCGCGCCCGCGATCAAAGCCTTTCTGCGCGTCATCGCATTCATGTGTCGTTCCGGGCCAATATGTTTCGCAAAATGTCGCAGCCTGTTTCGTTTAGGGTCGATCAACGCCTTCCGGGCTAAACAGAGAGCCTTCGACGGTCCCGCTCAGGCAGGGTCCGGGCCAGAAGCGTCGCCCGAACGGACCTCATGTCGCCTGACCGCGCCGCCATTTCCGCCTACCTCACGATCCTGAGCGGCTCGGCTGGCCGGCTCGTCATCTCCCTTGTCTACTTCCTCATCGTTGCGAATACGTTGACCCTCGGCGAATTCGGTCTGTTCGCCACGGCCTCTGCGACCGGGTTGATCCTGTCGCGGCTGCTCGCCTTCGGCTTCGTCTCCCCGGTTTACCGCGTCGCGACCGTCAAGCCGCGTCTGCTTGGAGCATATGCCGCCGGTTTCGTCGGTCTCGCCGCCCTGTCTATCCCGGTGATCGTGATCGCGGCGGCGGTCGTCTACGCCGCCCTGTTCCAGGGTCGGCTGGCGGCGCTGTCCTTCGCCTTGATCGTCACGGCGGAGGTGCTCGGCTGGCGGCTGGTCGAGGTCGTCGCCATCGTCAACAACGGGCTCAGGCGGTTCCGGCAGGCGGCGCTGCTGGTCATTCTCGGCTCGTCGCTGCGCACGGTCGCGGCCGTCGCCTTCTACCTGTTCGGACAGGCTAGCCTGACAATCTGGGTCTTCGCCTATCTCGGCGCGACGCTGGCGACCGCGCTGATCGCCTTTCTGTTCTTCATGCCGTCGCTGCGCTGGCGGCTCGACCGCCGCATCTACGCCCGGCGCATGCCGGATGCGATCTTCGCGGCAGGTGCCGATATCGTGTTCTACATCCAGGCCGAACTCGACAAGCTTCTGGTCCTTGCGCTGGCGGGCGAGCGGACGGCGGGCCTCTATGCCATCGCCATGCGCGTCATCGATCTCACCGCCATGCCGGTGCGCAGCTTCAACCAGATGCTGGTGCAGAAGATCATGAAGGAGCGCGGTCTTGTCGGCGGTTTCAGCCGGCGCGCCGTCGTCGAGGCCGGCATCGCGCTGATCTCGATCGGCGGACTTGGCGCCGTAATCATGATGCTGAAGCCCTTCCCCGGGATGCTCGGCCGCAACGTCTCGGAGGCGGCCTTCCTTTTCCTGCCGATGCTGGCGGTGCCGGCCTTCCGCAACCTCGTCGAATACCACGCCGAACTGCTCTATGCCCGCGAGCGCACCGGCTCGCGTATCGCGCTGCTCTGCGCGGTCACCGGGCTCAAGGCCGCGCTGATCTCCTGGGTGATGCTGCGGTTTTCCGCCGGCGACGACTGGGCGCTCTGGCTCAACGGCGTCTTCGGGCTGGTCTATCTGCTCTCGGCGGCGGTGACCTACCGCCTGCTCGGACAGGCGCGCTGAAGCAAGGCTACTGCGCCTCGAACAGCGCCTTGAGCTGCGAGACCGGCTGCCCGATGAAGGACTGCACCCCGACCGCGACCTGGCCGCGCTCGAGCACCTCCTCGAAGGAGCGCAGGGAAGCGATGCCGGTGGGGTCGCCGCCCCAGTAGCTCTTGCAGAGTTCGTGGCTGTCGGCGACATGGCCCGCGGCAGTGAGCCCGAGCACCCGTTCGACGAAATAGCCATAGATCATGTATTCCGAGAACTGGCGCTGGCGCGCGATCGCCTCGACCCAGCCGCGCCCGCTGACGGCCTCGATATGACGATGAAGGGCCAGCACATTGTCGCGCCGCCAGGTCACGAGATTGTTGATGTAGTCCGGGCTCGGAATGGCCGGGGCATGCAACCGGAGCAGGCTGGCCGCCATGCCGCACCATGAGACATGCTCGGCCATGTCGGCGGTGATGCCGTCGGGCTTCGCATAGAGCCTGACCGCGCCGTCCGTCGTCAGGCTGTCCAGCGCGAAGGGGCGCAGGAACAGCATGTCGGAATCGGCGAACAGGAGCACGTCCTCGCGGCTCGCCAAGGGCAGGGCGAATTTCCGCAGTTGCTGCGCATGCCAGCCGCGCAAGGGCGGCACGCCGCGCGCGAGCGCACCCAGGCTGGTCCAGACCCGGCGCTTGCCGAGGCTGAAGGGGTCGGGCCGCGCCTTGAGCCAGGCCGGCAGCAGCGCCGATTCCGGCAGGACCGTCCGGCGCGGGCCTTCGAGCGGCTTGAACAGGGCGACGTCGCCATTCTCGACCAGGATGTAATGCATCGCATGGCCGCTGACGAAGCGGTCGATGCTGGCGCAGAGCAGCCGGCAGCGTTCGATGTCGCCGGCATAGCTTGGCGTCGCGATGGCGTAAGTCAGGCTCATGGCGCGGGCCGTCGCCCGGACAGCTTCAGCCGGAGCAGGCGCAGCAGGAAGACCGGATTGCCGAGCACATAGCGCCGCCACAGCCGGCCGGGTTCGAGCCAGAGCCGATACGCCCATTCCAGCCGCAGCGACCGAACGAGTTGCGGGGCGCGCGCGACCTCGCCGGCGAGGAAATCGAACAGCGCCCCGATACCGGCCGCGACATGGGCATGGCGGGCCTCGATCCGCTCGGCGATGAAATGCTCCTGAAGCGGATTGCCAAGCGCGACCAGCAGCAGATCCGGCGGATCGACCGCGAGCGCGTCCAGCATCGCGGCCTTGCCGCTCGCGTCGATGAAGCCATGGCCGGCGACATGGAACCGATGTCGCGGAAATTCCCGCGCCAGCCTCGCGGCTGCCTTGTCGGCCACGCCCGGCCGGCCGCCGAACAGCGCCACGCGCAGCGGCCGCGACTGCGCCGCCAGCAGCGCGGGCGTGAAATCGGTTCCGTTCAGATTGGCCGGGAAGGGCGCGCCATGCAGCAGTCTCGCGCCGATATCGACGCCGATCCCGTCCGCCAGCACCAGAAAACCGGCAAGCCTGCGCCGCAGCGCGTCGTCATGCGCCGCGAGATTGACCAGATGTGCATTGCAGAAGGCGAGCTTGAGATGACGCTTCGCGGCGAAGGCGTCGCCGACCAGACGCAGCGCCGCCTCGCGATCGAGCACGGCGATCGCGACGCCGCCGACATCGCGCGTCGCAACGCTCGTCATGGCCGGCGCGGGGGCGGCGGCCGCAGGGTCAAGTGTCAGGCTGGCGGGCACGATGGATTCTGTCCGGACGTCGCGACGATCATGTCATGGCGCAACCGTGCGGCGGGTCAAGCGCTACCCTGCCGCAGGGTGAACGCCGTCTTCTCCCGGCCGCGATCTCGCGGCTCCCGCCATGGCCTGCTTCGTCGCGGGTTGGGTGTTCCAGTTTGGCACGACAGCGATCCGGGCGCGCCCGACGCGCCTGCCGAGCGACATCCCATTCCATTGAAAACGCGTTGGAATCCAGAGATTGAGCCTCGTTTTGGCGCAAGCCCCGGCGGCATGTCGCTTGCGGCGTGCCCGGCGCGATGCGGTCGCGATCGGAGATTTGTCCCGTTCCGAGCCGCCGCTTCGCTGGAGCGCCGGCATCATGATGAGCGTCAACGACCTGAACTACGCAGCCGCCACCGCCGCCGAGGAGCGCGCCAACTCCTGGCGTCACTGGATCGGCTTCGTGACCGCGCTGATCGACGCCGGCGCCGTCTTCGGCATCGTCACGCTCGCCTCGGTCGCCTATCATCTTCAGGCCTACGGTCATGTCGGCAACCACATGGTCACCTTCGAACTCGCGAGCATGATCGCGGCGATCTTCGTCTTCACCAACCTGCTGCGCGCCCGCTACCAGATCGCCAACTATCTCTCCACCAAGGGCCAGATCGCCTCGGCCTTCACGGTGTGGAACATCACCATGGTCGCTTTCATCGCGATCGTGTTCATGGCCAAGATCGTCGATCACTATTCGCGCGCGGTGGTGATCGCGACCTATCTCGCCGGCATCCCGCTGATCTCGCTGGCGCGCTCAGGGGTCGTGCGGACCATTTCGATGGCGAGCAAGACCGGGCTGATCACTTCGGAGCGGGTCTTCCTGATCGGCCGCGAGCAGGACGTGATGTCTTTCGTCTCGCGCCACCAGCCCTGGAACATCGGCTTCGTCATCATCGATGTCGCCTTCCTGCGCGACGCCCAGAGCCGCCGCATCAACGACCCTGCCGCCGCGCTCGCCGCCGACCTCGCCACCGCCGTGGCCCGCTGCCGGCAGATGCAGCCCGACGCCGTCTTCATCGCCATGCCCTGGGCCGACCAGGACACGATCGACGCCTGCGTCGACGCCTTCATGAACCTCCCGGTCGCGATCCACCTGACGCCCGAGAAGATCATGGACCGCTTCGACAATCCCCATATCGTCCGGATCGGCTCGCTCGCCAGCCTGCGCCTGACGCGCCCGGCCCTGTCCTCCTTCGAGATCGCCGCCAAGCGCGTCTTCGACGTGGTCGCCGCCAGCGCCATTCTCGTCTTGACCCTGCCGCTGCTGCTCGCGATCGCGGCCCTGATCCGCCTGGATTCGCCTGGCCCGGTGCTGTTCCTGCAGCGCCGCTACGGCTTCAACCAGAAGGCCTTCCGCATCTTCAAGTTCCGCACCATGACGACGACCGACGATGGCGACGTGATCCGCCAGGCGACACGCAACGATCCGCGCATCACGCGGATCGGCCGGTTTCTGCGGCGCTATAATCTCGACGAGTTGCCGCAACTCCTCAACGTCATCGCCGGGCAGATGTCGCTGGTCGGCCCGCGCCCGCATGCGCTCGCCCATGATCACGAGTTCCAGCGCAAGATCGCCCGCTATGCGCGGCGTCACAACGTCAAGCCCGGCATCACCGGCTGGGCGCAGGTCAACGGCCTGCGCGGCGAGACCGACACCGAGGACAAGATGGCCCGGCGCATCGCCTTCGATCACTGGTACATCGACAACTGGTCGTTCTGGCTCGATCTGGCGATCCTAGCCCGCACCATCTTGAGCGCGCGCTCCTACCGCAACGCCGTCTGACGCATCCGCCCCGGCGGGACAACGCGTCTGCGCCGGCAACGACTGCCCGGTCCGCGTCGCCGGCCGCTTTGCACGCCGCCGCGCCTGATCTAGGGTCAGGCCGCATTCTCGAAAGCGGGCCTGACCATGAACCAAATCGATTTAAACGGACGCGTCGCCATCGTGACCGGCGGCGCGCAGGGCATCGGCCGGGCTGTCGCGGCGCGCTTTGCCGCCAGCGGCGCAAAGGTCGAACTCTGGGACATGGACGGCAAGCTGGCAGCCGAGGCCGCCGCCGGGATCGGCCCCAACGCCACCGGCGTCGCCATCGACGTCACTGATGCGCAAGCCGTGAAGGCGGCGGCGGACGCGCTCGAAGCCCGGCTCGGCAGCGTCGACATCCTCGTCACCAGCGCCGGCATCGCCGGCCCCAACCACAAGACCTGGGACTATCCGCTCGACGACTGGGCGAAAATCATGCGGATCAATGTCGATGGCACGCTGCATTGCTGCCAGGCCGTCATCCCCGGCATGCTCAGGCGCAACTACGGCAGGCTCGTACTGGTCGCCTCGATCGCCGGCAAGGAGGGCAATCCCAACGCCTCGGCCTATTCGGCCTCGAAAGCGGCGGTGATCGCGCTGACAAAGTCGCTCGGCAAGGAACTCGCAGGCCAGGACATCGCGGTCAACTGCGTCACCCCCGCTGCCGCCCGCACCCGCATCTTCGACCAGATGAGCGAGGAGCAGATCGGCTACATGCTCTCCAAGATCCCGCGCGGCCGCTTTGTCCAGCCCGACGAGATCGCCGCCATGATCGCCTTTCTGGCGTCGGCCGAAAACAGCTTCACCACTGCCGGCGTTTTCGACCTTTCGGGCGGCCGCGCGACTTATTAGTCTCGGCACCATGACCCAGACGCTTCCCTCCGCCGCCGTGCTCGGCGCGCGCGCTTTTGCGGCCCTCGAGGGCCTCAACCGCTTCACCGACGAGCCCGGCAAGCTGACGAGGCTCTATCTCTCGCCGGCCCACCGCCAGGCGGCGGAATGGACGCTCGGCGCGATGGAGGTGGCGGGGCTCGCCGCCCATATCGATGCGGCGGGCTCGGTGCAGGGCCGGCGCGAGGGGCCGGTTCCGGGCGGCGCTTGCGTCATGATCGGCTCGCATATCGACACGGTGAAGGATGGCGGCCGGTTCGACGGCAATCTCGGCGTCGTCGCGGGCATCCTCGTCGCGCAGGCGCTGCGCGACGCCGGCATCGTCCTGCCCTTCGCGCTGGAGGTGATCGCCTTCGGCGACGAGGAGACGGTCCGCTTCCCGACCTCGTTCTCGACCTCGGCCGCGTTGGTCGGCCGCTATGATGAGGGCTGGTTTTCGGCCCGCGATTCCGAGGGCGTGATCCTGCGCGACGCGCTGGTCGGCTTCGGCGGCGACCCCGACGGCATCCCTGCGCTGGCCCGCAAACCCGGTTCGATCAAGGCCTATCTCGAGATCCACATCGAGCAGGGGCCGGTGCTGGAGGCGGAAAACGAGCCGGTCGGCATCGTCACCGCGATCAACGCCCAGAAGCGGGCCCGCGTCCGGATCACCGGCGAGGCCGGCCATGCCGGCACCGTGCCGATGGCGCTCCGAAAGGACGCGCTCACTGCGGGCGCGGAAATGGCGCTGGCGCTGGAGGCGATCGCGAGCGCCCATGAGAATGCGGTCGGCACTGTCGGCGTGTTCCGGCCCGATCCCGGCGCGACCAATGTCGTGCCCGGCGCGCTCGATTTCACGATCGACTTTCGCGCGCCGAAGAACGAGACGCTGGCGAGCATGGACAGAGCGATCGGCGAGCGGTTTGCCGCGATCGCGGCGCGACGCGGCGTCGGGCTGACGATGACGCCCTATTCGCATGACAACGCGACGCCGATGGCGCAAGCGCTGCAGGATGCGCTGGCCGCAGGCATCGCCCGGACCGGCTCCAATCTGAGCGCGCGCCGCTTGCCCTCGGGCGCCGGTCACGATGCGATGATCATGGCGCGGCTCTGCCCGGCCGCCATGCTGTTCGTGCGCAACGAGAAGGGCATCAGCCATTCGCCGCTGGAGAACATGACCGAGGCCGATGCCGGGGTCGCGATCCGCGTGCTGCTGGAAACCGTGCTGGAGCTCGCCCGCCAGGACAGCTGACGGTCCGGTCCAAACGAAACGTCAGGCCGCCTTGGCGCCAAGGCAGGCGTTGATCTTGCCGAGCAAGCGCGGCAGGTCGATCGGCTTGGTGTCGAAATCGGCGCAGCCGACCTCGACGCTCTTGGCCCGGTCGCTCGACAGGGCATGCGCCGTCAGCGCGATGATCGGGATCGGGGCCGTGCGGGCCGAGGCCTTGATCAGGGTCGTGGCTTCCCAGCCATCCATGTCGCCCAGCGCCACGTCCATCAGGATCAGGTCCGGGTTTTCCTGCGCGGCCATGGCGACGCCGGTCGGACCGTCTGGCGCGCAGGCCACGGTGAAGCCCTGCCGCTGCAGGCGCCTCGTCAGCATGTCGCGGTTCATCTCATTGTCTTCGACGAGCAGGATCTTAGGCATGTGTGCCGACCGTGTTTACCGTTTTGAGGGTGTTGCGTTGGATGACCGCCGCCATGCGCGCGCCGAGGCGGTCAAGCGGGGCCGCCGGCGTCTCCGGCTCGTCGAGCGCCGGCAAAGGCCGCTCGTCGCCAGGCGGGGCGACCGGCACGATCACGGTGAAGGCGCTGCCGACGCCCTCCCTGCTCTCGACCAGAATGTCGCCATGCATCAGTCGGCAGAGCTTGCGGCTGAGCGCCAGCCCCAGGCCGGTGCCGCCATACTTGCTCGCGCTTGAATCGTCGCCGACGGTGAACTGCTCGAACAGGTGAGCAATCTGGTCGCGGGCGATGCCGATGCCGGTGTCTTCCACGCGCAGGTTCAGCCTCTGCTCATGGCCACGGCCCGTGCGGGACGCGATCAGCCTGATCGCGCCGCCATGGGTGAACTTCACCGCATTGTCGAGGACCTGCGACAGCGCCTGGCGCAGTTTGGCGCCGTCACAGACGATGCTGCCGAGCCCCGGATCGAAGCTCATGCTGAGGCTGTTGCCGCCGCGCTCCGCCGCGACACGGTAGTGCTCGACCACCTCCTCGAGCAGGGGCACGATGTCGAGCGTCTCGCAATCGAGCTCCATCTTGCCGGCCTCGATCTTCGACAGGTCTAGGATCTCGTTGACCAGCCTGAGCAAATGGTGCCCGGCGCTGTGGATGCGCTCCAGATCGGCGGCGGTCTCGGTGTCGTCCTCGTCGGCGGCGTCTTCGAGCAGAAGCTGGCTGTAGCCGATCACGGCGTTGAGCGGCGTGCGCAACTCATGGCTCATCTTGGCGAGGAAGTCGGCCTTGGCCGCGCCGGCGCGCTCGGCTTCCTCGGTGGCGCGGCGCAGCTCGGCTGCGGTCGCGAGGTGACCGCGCATCTCGCCTTCCAGCTCGCCCTGCGAGGCCAGGACCTTGGCGTAGAACAGCGCCATCATCGTCACGTAAAGCGAAGCCGCGACCGTCGAGACCAGCCCGAGCCCTTGCAAGGCCGCGAAATCCATCGCCGGGGCCTTTGCGAAGCCGCCGAGCGAGAACGCCCAGAAGACCGCGAAATTCGCGGCGAACATCGCCAGCACGATCAGCCGCAGCCGCGGCTCGGAGCCGATGTAGAAGAAGGCCAGCAAGGGAATCGTCAGAACCCAGGGCAGGGTCGGCGAGGTGACGCCGCCATAGAAGAAGCAGCTCCACAGGATGCAGAACATCAGGTTCTGGATCGAGATCAGCGCCAGCAGATGGTAGTGGCCGATCGCGCGCAGCACGAAGGGAAAGATCCAGAAGCCCGTGATGCAGGCGGCCAGAACCCAGATCGCATAGCCCGGATTCGGATCGAGGATATACAGCGCGAGCGGCACTGTATTGCCGATGAACGGCCCGAACAGATGGCTGATCAGGAACATCCGCGCCTGCTTGCGCATCTCGCGGTCTGCGGCGATGTCGGCCGGAATGAACCAGTCGACGAGGTCGTTCAGGGCCGCCTGGGAGGTGGGGAGCGAGATCGCCATTCTGTCCTGTCGCAATCGATCGCAGCCGGTCTCGAGACTCCATCGGCACCGCGCAGGTCCGGTCACGAACGCGATGCGAGGATGATGACGGCGCTGCGTTAAGGCTGCGTAAACTCGCGGAAAACGGCAGCACAACGACAGGACGAGCGTCGGATGACCGCTTCTGCAACGAATATCGCGATGGAAGGTGACGGCAAGCTCCTGCAACCTGCGCTCGTATGACTGCCCGCCGCCGCCCGCATATCTGCAGAGACCGATTTTTAACTTGGAGGCTGTAAGTCTTTGTGCCGGCGGCGCTGCGGAAGAGCCGCCCATACGAGACCTGTGAATGAATTGGCTGATCCACCTTATCGACTGGTTCGTTCCCGAAGCGTCGAAATTCGAGCGCTCGGACCTGAGTCTCGGCCGGAATTTCGTCTTCACTCATCTGTTCGGGCCGCTGCTGTCGCAGTCGATCTCGCTGTTTCTGTATCTGACCGACCCGGCGCCGGGTTTCGCCTGCTGGACGATCATCATCTGCACCTGGCTGTTCTGGCTGCTGCCCTTCGTGCTGAAATATACCCGCAACCTGCAGCTCTCGGCGCTGATCTCGGTCGAACTGCTCGCCTTCACCGCATTGTTCGGCGCGTTCCATTACGGCGGCGTCTCCTCGCCTTTCCTGCCCTGGCTGATCGTCAGCCTGCTGCTCGGGTTCTTCTACCTGTCGGACAAGCCGCTGCTGGTGATCGGGCTGTTCGCGCTCAACATCGTCAGCTTCTACCTCGCCTACGTCGTCTACGGCTTCCCGCAGCTCGTGCCGCTGTCGCAGCTCGAGCCGGTCGGCTGGATTTCGATCCTCTCGGCGACGATCTACATGTCCTGGATGGCGATCTACTACGCCAACATCACCTCGATGCGCTCCGACATCGAGCGCGAGACGGAGCGGCACCGCGCCACGGCGATCCGGCTGCGGCAGGCCAAGGAACTGGCCGACGCGGCCAACCGCTCCAAGTCGATCTTTCTGGCCAAGATGAGCCATGAGCTGCGCACGCCGCTCAACGCCGTGATCGGCTACAGCGAAATCCTGCTGGAGACCTTCGAGCCCGACGAGCGCAACGCGCACAAGCGCGTCGATCTGGGGCGGATCAACGCCGCCGGCAAGCATCTGCTCGCGCTCGTCG
Organism: Beijerinckiaceae bacterium; assembly: GCA_019745195.1. Taxonomy (GTDB): domain Bacteria; phylum Pseudomonadota; class Alphaproteobacteria; order Rhizobiales; family Beijerinckiaceae; genus Allobosea. The sequence continues at coordinate 75,925 of JAIETL010000027.1, read as the reverse complement.
CCGATGTGCTCGACCTGTCCAAGATCGAATCCAACAGCATCGAACTGAAGATCGAGAGCTTCGATCTGGCCGAGTTCGCCCGTGACGTCGTCACCACGACGCAGCGTCTGGTGGCGGAGAAGGGCAATGCGCTGACGCTGAACTGCATCGGGCAGCTCGGGACGGTCTCGACCGACGCCACCAAGCTGCGGCAGGTCGTGCTCAACCTGATCAGCAACGCCGCCAAATTCACCGAGGGCGGCACGATCGGCCTGACCGTGCGGCGCGACCGCAAGGGCGCCGCCGACTGGATCGAGATCCAGGTTCGCGACACCGGCATCGGCATCACACCCGAGCAGCTCCAGCGCCTTTTCCAGAACTTCGGCCAGGCCACCGCCGGCACCGCCGGCAAATATGGCGGCACCGGGCTTGGTCTCTCGATCAGCCAGAAATTCTGCGCCCTGATGGGCGGCGGCATCAGCGTCACCAGCGATGCCGGCCGCGGCTCCTGCTTCAGCATCCGCGTCCTCGCCGAACTGGCGCCGGCGGATGGCGACCGCGAGGCCCCGTCAGCCGCGCCCCTGTCCCTCGCTCCGGCCATTTGAGGCGCGTTATGGTTTCTCCCATGGGCAACGTCAGCGAGTCCGCATCTGCCGTGCCGATATATCAGGCCTCTCCGGCCGTGCTGCCGAGCCTGCTTATCGTCGACGACATCGCCGACAACCGCACGATCCTGGCGCGGCGTTTCCAGCGGCGCGGCTTCGAGATCGTGGAGGCGTCGAGCGGGCGCGAGGCCCTGGCCTGCCTGGCGACGAGACCGTTCGACACGATTCTGCTCGATGTGATGATGCCGGAGATGGACGGGATCGAGGTGTTGCGCCGAATCCGCGAGCAGCATTCGGTCAGCGCGATGCCGGTCATCATGGTCACCGCCAAGAGCCAGAGCGAGGACATCGTCGCGGCGCTGGCTTTGGGCGCGAACGACTATGTCACCAAGCCCGTCGAGTTCGACGTTGCGCTCGCACGCGTCACCACGCAGATCGAGCGCAAGCGCGCAGAGGCCGAAATGCGCCGCAGCGCCGAGCGGCTGCGCCTGCTCAACGAAGAGCTGGAGGCGCGCGTCAACGAACGCACCGCCAGGCTCGCGGCGGCCAATCGCCGGCTGGAAGACGAAATCGTCCAGCGTCACGAGACCGAGGCGCAAAACGCCTATCTGGCCCGCCATGACATTCTGACCGGTCTCGGCAACCGCCTGATGCTGCGCGAGCGCCTCGCCGCTAGCTTCGCGGAGCGTGGCGATTTGGCGCCCGCCTGCCTTCTGTGTATCGATCTGGACGGGTTCAAGAGCGTCAATGACGGGCTCGGCCATGCCGTCGGCGATGCGTTGCTCCAGGTTGTCGCCGAGCGGCTGCGATCCGCTGCCGGGCCACAAGACGACGTCGTACGGCTTGGCGGCGACGAATTCGCGGTCCTGACGCGGCCGGTCGACGGCATCGACGAAGCCACCTCTCTGGCCGGCCGGCTGATCGCCACCCTGAGCGAGCCGTTTACGCTCGACGGCAATGCTGTCCATATCGGCGCCAGCATCGGCGTCGCCGTGTCGGGCGCCGAGGGCGAGACCTGCGAAGAGCTGATGAAGGCTGCCGATATGGCGCTCTACCGCGCCAAATCGGCAGGCCGGGGCGTCTGGCGCGTGTTCGATCCGGCCATGGACGCCTGCGTCCAGGCGCGCCGCCTGCTTGAGGTCGACCTGCGCAACGCGCTGAGCGAAGGCGAGCTCGCGCTGTTCTACCAGCCTCTGGTCGACATGAAGACGGAGCGCATCACCGGCTTCGAAGCGCTGATGCGTTGGCGCCATCCTGTCCGCGGCTATGTCTCGCCGGCTGATTTCATTCCGATCGCGGAGGATCTCGGGCTGATCGTCCCGCTTGGCGAATGGGCCTTGCGCGAGGCCTGCATGGAGGCGGTCAAATGGCCGCCCAACGTCAAGATCGCTGTCAATCTGTCTCCGATCCAGTTCCAGCGGGGCAGTCTCGTGCCGGCCGTCGTCAGCGCGCTGGCGGCATCGGGCCTCGCGCCGCACCGCCTCGAACTCGAGATCACCGAATCGGTCCTGCTCGACAAATCGGCGACCAATCTCGACACGCTCAAGGCCCTGCGCCAACTTGGCGTCCGGATCGCGATGGATGATTTCGGCACGGGCTATTCGAGCCTGAGCTATCTGCGCAGCTTTCCGTTCGACAAGATCAAGATCGACCAGTCCTTCATTAGCGATCTCGGCAACGGCGTCGAAAGTCAGGCGATCGTCGACGCGATCACCGGGCTCGGCGTCAGCTTCGGCATCACGACGACGGCCGAGGGCGTCGAGACCCAGGCCCAGTTCGATCTCCTCAGCGGTAATGGCTGCAACGAGGTGCAGGGCCGGCTCTTCAGCATGCCGGTTCCGGCCGAAGAGGTCGCCAGCCTGCTGACGGCGTTTCCGGGGCGCTGAGCCGACATCGCGGACATCATCGCCAACCGGTTCTCATTAATCAGTTTTTAAGGTTAACGCGCGAAATTGGAAGCTAGGAATCACCGTGATTCCGATACTTCGGGTTCGACATGATCAGCTTTCGATCGGCCATCCTCGGTCTTCTGTGCGGCATCGCCGGCATCGCCGGCGCGAATGCGGCCGATCTCGGCATCCGGAAGAGCTACGAACCGCTGCCGCCCGCGGCGTTCGACTTCAAGCGTTTCTACATCCATGCCGGCCCGGCAGGTCTGCTGTACTCCGAGGGCGCGAAGATGCGCGCGGCGGGAACGCCGATCCCCGGGGCCGATATCCGCATTCCCGATTCCCTGACCGTCGCCATCGAGGCCGGCTATTTCTTCACCCCCAATTTCGCGGTCGGCTTCGCCGGCGGCTTCCCGCCGCTGGTCAAGGTCGAGGCCAAGGGCTCGATCAACGGGCTCGGCACGCTCGGCAAGGTCGCCGGCGGCCCCACCGCCCTGACGGCGCAGTATCATTTCACCGGCATGGGCAATTTCCAGCCCTATGTCGGCGTCGGCCCCAGCCTGATGATTATCTTCCGGGATCAGGACGGCGTGGTCACCGACCTGAAGACCGACCATGCGCTCGGCGTCGCGGCCCAGGTCGGCTTCAACTACATGTTCAACGAGAACTGGGGCGTCTTCTTCGACGCCAAGAAGGTTTATCTGCGGGCCAAGACCGCCGGCAATCTCGGCCCGGCGCCGATCAAGGCGACCGTGACGCTCGATCCGCTGGTGCTGCACACCGGCGTGACCTACCGCTTCTGAGCGGCGCTCCGCGCCCGGCGCAGGCGCAGGGCAAGGTCGAGCGCGTGTGCGAGCCCCCCTAGCGTCAGGCCTGCCAGCACGACGAATCCGGGCCCCCCCGCGAGAGCGGCCCTCAACGCCGTCAGCAGTCCAAGACCTGCCAGCGCGATCAGCGCGATGTCGCGGCGCGGCAGGCCGTGCCTCGCCCGCAGCGCATGCAGCGCCAGGGCCTCGACCACGAGAACGGCGATCGCGAGATCGACCGCATGCAGCACGAGAGCAGGCGCGATCATCGTCCCGCGCGGCTGACAAGCGCGCTCACGTTCGCGCCACGCCGAGCAGATGGCCGATATCGTTGAAGAAGACCCGGACATGGGCCATGAACTTGCCGCGCACCAGCGCCTTGTTCATGTACGAGTCCCAGGTCAGCTTCTGCACGTCTGGATCCTTGCAGATCGCGACGAACTGCTCGCGGCGCTTGTCGTTGCGATACCAGATCCACTGCAGCAGCCCGAGCACCCAGAAGACCCGGCCATGGTCGGCCATGAAGCGCTTCCGGGCTGAGACCAAAGCACGCGCATCGCCCGTCGCCAGCGCCCGGTCGACCGCTTCGCCGGCGAGGCGGCCGCACAGCATGGCGTAGTAGATGCCCTCGCCCGAGGCCGGCGCGACGACGCCGGCGGCGTCGCCCGCCAGAATGACGTCGCGGCCATTGTCCCATTTCTTCAGAGGCTTCATCGGGATCGGCGCGCCCTCGCGGCGGATCGTCTCCGCGCTCTCGAGTCCTGTATCGCTGCGCAGTCGCGCCACCGCATCCTTCAGCGAAAAGCCCTTATGGGCGCTGCCCGTTCCGATGCTGGCGGTCTCGCCATGGGGAAAGACCCAGCCATAGAAATCCGGCGAGACGCGTCCCTGATAGATCACGTCGCAGCGTCGCGAATCGTAATGCGCGTTGCCTTGGGCCGGGGCGCGGACGATCTCGTGATAAGCGAAGACGAAAGGCGGGCGCTTGGAGCCCGGCATCGCGGCACGCGCCAGATTGGAGATCGCGCCGTCCGCGCCGATCACCATGCGGGCGCGCAAGGAGGAGAGGTGCTCCTCCCCCTTGGCGCGGTAATGCAGCCGGGCCATGCCGTCGGCGTCGCGGCTGAACTCCTCGAAGGTGCCGGTGATCCGGGTGACGCCGGTCTGCGCCGCGCGTTCGCGCAGCCATTCGTCGAAATGCTCGCGATCGACCATGCCGACATAGCCGTCGTCGATCGGCATATCGACGCCGATGCGCGACGGCGCGACCATGCGGGCCGAGGTGATGCGGGCGACGATCTGCGAGGGTGGGATCGCGAAGTCGCGGATGGCGCGGGGAGGTATCGCGCCGCCGCAGGGCTTGATCCGCCCGGCGCGGTCGATCATCGCGACGTTGCGGCCGGCCTTGGCGAGATCGGTCGCGGCGGTCGCGCCCGATGGCCCGCCGCCGACCACGACGACGTCCCAGATCGGGTCTTGCTGCGAGCTGGCGTTCATCGGAATCATCCTGATGTCGGGCTGAAGTCGAGCGTCGGGCGGTGGGCAGGTCGTTCCCGGGCTGCGGCCTGTCGCGAGACCGCGACGGCCAGGCCCGCCGAGACGAGGAAGAGCACGGCCTCGGCCGTGAACACGGCGGCATAGGCGAGGGCAGGCGAGGACATGACCCCGCGCGCGATGTCGCTCGCTCCGGCGCCGATCAGTCCGCCGAGCCCGAAGGCGACGCCTTGGGCCGCCCCCCACAGCCCCATCCGTACGCCCTGCCGGCCGGGCTTGCCTTGTCCGACAAGGCGCATCATCGAGCCGATCGCGGCGACCGCATAGGCCCCGTTGGCGACGCCGAGGCAGAACACGACCGGACGCAGCGGAAAGCCTGAGCCGACGAAGGCCGAGACCGACAGGCCGGCGAGCGCGACGGCGGACGCGATGCAGCCGCCGACCGCCCAGAGCCGCAGTGAACCCGCCTTCGCGCCGGCGAAGGTCGTGACCAGCGCGACCAGCACCATCCCCGCGAGCACGCCGCCATTCTGCACGCCGGCGAGCTTGGTGCTCTCGCCGGGCGTATAGCCGAAGACCGTGCCGGCGAAGGGCTCGAGAATCAGATCCTGCGCGCTGTAGGCGATCATCGAGACGAAGACGAAGATGGCGAAGAGCCTGGCCTGCGGCTCGGCCCAGACCTCGGCGAGCGCCACCCTGAACGAGGCTTCGGGCTCGGCCTGTCGGGGAGCCTTTACGGCGTCGGCACGATCCTCGACGCCATAGACCGCAAGCAGCGTCACCAGCATGGCCAGCGCGCTGACCGCCCCGGTGACCGCGACGAGCCGTGTCGTCGAGAACGGGTCTAGGAAATGCCCCGCCGTGGCGGCGGTCACGATGAAGCCGGCGATCATCATCACCCAGACGACGGTCGCCGCCGCAGGCCGTCGCTCGTCGGCGACGCGGCGCGAGAGCAGCACGAGCAGGCAGGTGCCGCTGGCGCCCACCCCCATGCCGATCATCAGGAAGGAGAGCGCCGCCAGCGCCACGCCCGGCCAGAACAGGCTCGCCATCAGCGCGACGCTGAGCGCCGCGCCGAAGCCGCCGAGCGCCAGCACCGCCATGCCGCCGAGGATCCAGGGCGTGAGCCGCCCGCCGACATCCGAGCCATGGCCCCAGCGCGGCCGCAGCACCTGCACGGCGTAGTGCAGCGCGACGAGCAGGCCGGGCAGGATCGCCGGCAGGGCGAGTTCGACCACCATGACGCGGTTGATCGTCGATGTCGTCAGGACGACGATGGCCCCCAGAGCCGTCTGAACGAGGCCGAGCCTGACGATCCCGAGCCAGCCCAGCGGCGGTCTGATGGCTGGCGGCGCCGGCATCAGACGCTCCCGAGGCTCAGGGCCCGCAGCGCGAAGGCGGCGGCGAGCATGCCCAGCACATAGAGCGTCGTGCCGGTTGCGTTGTACCAGGCGGCGCGCTCGCGTGGGGCGTTCAGCAGCCGCGCCATCAGGCCGAGCTGGACGAGGAGGAGGCCTGCGACGATGGCCGCATGCACCGGCTGGTCCCATGACCAGAGCAGCGCGATGACGACGAGCTGCGGCAGCGCCATCACCCAGCAGGCGAGCTTTGCGGCGCCATCGACGCCGAGCTGCACCGGCAGCGATTTCAGCTTCATCACCCGGTCGCCCTCGACCGATTTGAAGTCGTTCAGCGTCATGATGCCATGCGCGCCGATGCCGTAGAGCAGGGCGATCCCGATGGTGCGACCGTCTGGTACGCCGCCGATCAGCGCGGCCGCGCCCGTGAACCAGGGCAGGCTTTCATAGCAGAGCCCGCAGGCGGCGTTGCCGAACCAGCCATTCTGCTTCAGCCGCAGCGGCGGGGCGCTGTAGACCCAGGCCAGCGCCAGTCCGACGCAGGCCGCGGCGAAGACGGCGACACCGAGCAGGGCGGCGACCGCAAGCGACACCATAGTCCAGGCCATGGCGATGTAGAGGCCCCAGCGGCCGGGAATCCGGCCTGACGGGATCGGCCGGTTCGGCTCGTTGATCGCATCGACATGGCGGTCATACCAGTCGTTGGCCGCCTGGCTGGTGCCGCAGACGAGAGGGCCTGCCAGCAGGATGCCGAGCGCGATCTGGGGAAGATGCGAGGCGAGCGGTTGTCCCGACGAGACGACGCCGCAGCCATAGGCCCACATCGGGGCGAACCAGGTGATCGGTTTCAGCAGTTCGAGCACGGCCGCAGGCTGCGGGCGGCTGGAGATCGGTGCTGGGATACTGAGGCGCGTCATGGCCTGAGAGGCTAGGCGCACCCTCCAAAAGCGTCAATATAAATTGACACTCCGGCGCATGAAATTGTCAGGCTGGACTTACAATTGCGAGGTCAGTTCAACTCGCCCGGATCGTCATCGAGGTCGCCGAGCCCGTAGCGGCGCAGCTTGGCGTAGAAGCTCTGCCGGCTCAGGCCGAGCATCTGGGCGGCCGAGGCGCGGTTGTCCTTGCTCAGTTCCAGCGCGGCCTCGATGCAGAGCTTCTCGATCACGTCGGTGGTCTCGCGCACGAGATCCTTCAGCGAAACGCGCCCGACCAGTTCGGTGAGATGCTCCACGGAACGCGGCAGCGAGCGGCCGCGATGGCCTTCGAGCGCGGTGCGGACGCCGAGACTGCGGATGACGAAGCCATAGGATGGCGTCTCGCCGTTCAGGGCCGGAACGGCGGAGAGTTCGACCTCCTCGACGCTGCCGAATTCGCCGCGGATGACCGTGGAGAAATTGCGCACGACGCCGTGCTCGGTGAGCGTCACCATCAGCAGCGGCAGGTCGATGCCGGGCCGCCCGAGCCAGCGTTCGAGCGGCTGGCCGAGCGCCTGCTGCTTGGTCGCCTGCTGGGTCAGGTCGAGAAAGGCGCGGTTGACCTCCAGCACCCGGAAATCCGGGCCGATCACGACGAACCCGTCGGGGAATTTCTCGAGCACGCCCAGCACGCGGCTGGCAACCTTGTCGCCGGGCTGTCTGCCTTCGGCATGCAGCGGCGTCAGCCGGACGAGCAGATAGGCGGCGTTGTCCTGCCGGAAGGCCGAGGCCGAGGCGCGGAAGCGCCGCCCGCCATCGGTCAGGCCGATCTCGGTCTCGTCGGCCTTGCCCGTCGCCTGAGCGGCGCGCAGCATGAGCTGCAGCGGCTCTGCGCTTTCGGGCGCGAGGCAGGAGGCAAGCGCCGCCGTCTGCAGCCGGTCATTGGGCAGAGCGAGTTCGCGCTGGGCGGCAGGATTGGCCTCGACAATCCTGTGGTTGGCCGCATCGAGGATCACCACCGGCTCGGAGGCGAGATGGAACAGCATGCGGTAGCGCGTCTCCGCCAGCCGCAGCCTCGCATATTCGCGCTCCATCGCCTGCTGCGCCTCGACGAGACGCTGCTGAAGGTTGGAATAGTTGCGCAGGTCGCGGCCGAGCGCGACGACCGTGCCGTCCTCGCCGACCTGCATCGCGGAATAGCGAACCGGCACGTCGGGGCCGCTGATCGAGGGGTGGTTGATCTCGCGGAACTGGACGGCGGTCTCGTTGCCGGCATTGGCCAGCAGATCCGCGACCTTGGCGCGCGTCTCGACCGTGACGACATCGACCCAGCGCTGACCAATCCAGGACTGGTGCCCCTCGCGGCGTAGCTCGTCGGTGCCCAGCGAGACGTCGCGGATTACGCCGTCCGCATCGATGACGAGGGCGATGTCGCTCGCAGCGGTGATCAGGCTGCCCGCGATATCGGGCGCAAGCCTGCCCAGCCAGCCGGACTGACCGGAAAAGCCGCGCGTCGGCATCTGGGGCTGGAAGACGTTCATGCGGCGCAGGCCCGGTTCCTGACAGTGGCGACCTTCTCACAAGGCTGAAGGCAGATAAGGCTGTGCAAGCTCTTCAACAAGAAATCTTTTTGCCTTCAAGAATGTATTCGATCCGATCGACGGCCTCGGCCGCGTCGCGCGCGCCGAAATCGGCGCCGAGCGAGGCGGCCAGTTCCGGCTCTCCCGCGAAAAGGTTGCCGCCGAGCATGATCCTGACGCCCCGGTTCAGCGCATTCTCGCGAACGGCCTTGACGACCTCGCCGACGCTGGCCGAAGCGACCTCGCCGCTGGCCGAAAGCCCGACCGCGTCGAACCATTCGGTCCGGACCTGTTCGAGCAGGATCGCCTTCGACGGCAGGAACTCCGACTGGACATGCCAGCCGGCGCGACGAAAGAACTCCTCCACAATGGCGAGCCCGAATGTGTGCTGCTCGCCCGGCACGACTGCCAACAGGAGCCTGCGTCCGCTGCCCTGCAGCGCTGGCTCGGCCTCGAAAGCCGGCCCGTAGATCCGCAGCAGCTGCTGCAGCCGCGAGAGGCCCAGCGTCACATCGACGAAGGTGCAGCGATCCTGCTCCCACATCACGCCGAGATGGCGCGCCGTCGCCGAGAGCACCCCGGTGATCACAGCCTCCGCCGACATGCCGCCGGCGCGCAGGGCGTCGAGATGCGCGCGGGCAGCGGCGACCGGCTGATGCACGATCATCTCGGCGAAGCGAGCGACATCCTCGTCCGTGACAATGATCGGCGTCAGGTCGGGCGTCTTCGGCGCGGGTCGCGCGGCAACGGTGGTGCGGTGCGCCAGCATCAGCCGAGGGATGATCTCGGTCTCGATGGTGCGCGCAAGATCGTCTCGCAGTTCGGGCGGCGGCGCCACATCCTCGCTCGGGCACCAGAGCGGTCCGTTCAGTCCCTGAAACCCGCCCGCCTCGTCTTGCGACAGTCTCCGCTCCGCGAAGATCCCGCGTCCTGAATCCGGCATAAGGTCACCTCCCCTGGGCGGGCGACCTTCCAGCGCAGGGGCTCTGACGGCCCTGTCATACGACGGTTGCGGGATAGCGACCGACGAACCGGAAGGCTGTTCCTCTCGACCTAGTGAAGGAGAGTGAAGCATGCCAATAGCCCCTCGGCAATCATGAGGTTCGTGTTTTTTAGCCGGAGATCAGGCGCTTGCCTGTCAGTCCTCAGATCATTTCCATGAAAAGACGGTCGGCTCAGGCCAGACGAAGGCGCCGCCCGAAATCGGGCGTGGCGTACCGCATCCGCATCGGCGGCGCAGGATCGAGAGCCTACTCCGATTCGGATGAGTGTCCAGTCTTTATGACATGTACTGGAAAAAGAGTGTCAATCAGAGTTGACACATAGGTGGGGCCGCGCCAATCTCGACTTAACAAGCGCTGTCGCTTCCTGCGGCGGCGTGGCGGACCGGAGACGTCCGATGCCAGCTCGGACTGCGCAGCCCAGCGGACAGGCGCTCTACACGGCGGAACAACGCCGGCGGCGTGACGCGTCGTCCTGGACGCTGGTGCAGGGCATCCTTGCGCCACTGCAGTTCCTGGTATTCCTCGTCAGCCTGGCGCTGGTGCTGCGCTATCTCGGCACAGGCGCCGGCTATCAGGCCGCGACGCTCTCGATCGTCGTCAAGACGCTGGTGCTCTACACGATCATGGTCACGGGCGCGCTCTGGGAGCGCGACGTCTTCGGTCAGTATCTCTTCGCTCCGGCCTTCTTCTGGGAGGACGTGGTCTCCTTCGTGGTGATCGCGCTCCATACCTGGTATCTCTTCGCCATCCTGACCGGCGCTCTCGGGCCGCGCGAGCAGATGCTGGTCGCGCTGGCGGCCTATGCCGTCTACGTCATCAACGCCGGCCAGTTTCTGCTGAAGCTGCGCGCCGCGCGGCTTCAGGCCGCCGCCGCCTCGTCGCGCCCGTCCGGCAAGATGGAGCTGGCGTCATGAACGCGCCGCTGCTCGCCCGGGCCGTCCCCGTACAGGGTTGCGACGCGCCGCCCGTGCTGCGCGAGCGCGGCCAGCGCGAGGTCTTCTGCGGCCTCACCGGCATCATGTGGCTGCATCGCAAGATCCAGGACGCCTTCTTCCTGATCGTCGGCTCGCGCACCTGCGCCCATTTGATGCAGTCGGCCGCCGGCGTGATGATCTTCGCCGAGCCGCGCTTCGCCACCGCGATCATCGAGGAGAAGGATCTGGCGGGGCTCGCCGACGCCAATGCCGAGCTCGACGCCGTCGTGACCCGCCTGCTGGAGCGCCGCCCCGACATCAAGCTGCTCTTCCTCGTCGGCTCCTGCCCCTCCGAAGTCATCAAGCTCGACCTGTCGCGCGCAGCGCTCAGGCTCGGCCAGCGCTTCGCCCCGCAGGTCCGCGTGCTGAACTATTCCGGCAGCGGCATCGAGACGACTTTCACGCAAGGCGAGGACGCCTGCCTGACCGCGCTCGTGCCGACGCTGCCGGCCGAACCTGCCGGGTCGGAGAAATCCCTGCTTGTCGTCGGCGTGCTGGCCGATGCGGTCGAAGACCAGTTCCGCCGCCTGTTCAGGGCGATGGGCATCGAGCGCGTCGCGTTCCTTCCCGCCCGCCGGGCCGGCGAGATGCCGGCCGTCGGCCCCGACACCAGCTACCTCCTCGTCCAGCCCTTTTTGGGCGAAACGGCGCGTGCTCTGGAGAACCGCGGCGCGATGCGTCTGGCCGCGCCCTTTCCGCTCGGCGCGGAGGGGACCACCGGCTGGCTCAGGGCCGCGGCCAACGCCTTTGGCGTCACGGACGCCGCCTTCGAGGCCGCCATCGCCGCGCCGCGCGAGCGGGCCAACCGCGCGCTGGAGCATTCCCGCGCCGCGCTGGCCGGCCGGCGCATCTTCTTCTTCCCCGACAGCCAACTCGAAATCCCGATCGCGCGCTTCCTGCATCGCGAACTCGGCATGGAACTGGTCGAAGTCGGCACGCCCTATCTGCACAAGGACCATCTCGCCGCCGATCTCGCGCTGCTGCCCGCCGGTGTCCAGCTCAGCGAGGGCCAGGACGTCGATCGCCAGCTCGACCGCTGCCTCGCCGCCGCGCCCGACATCACGGTCTGCGGCCTCGGTCTCGCCAACCCGCTCGAGGATCGCGGGCTGACGACGAAATGGGCGATCGAGCTAGTCTTCACGCCGATTCAGGGCTTCGAACAGGCGGGCGATCTCGCCGAGCTGTTCGCGCGGCCGCTGAATCGCCGCGCGGCGCTGGAGGTGTAGCCATGCATCTCACCGTCTGGACCTATGAAGGCCCCCCGCATGTCGGCGCGATGCGCGTCGCCACCGCGATGACCGACGTGCATTACGTGCTGCACGCCCCCCAGGGCGACACCTATGCCGACCTGCTCTTCACCATGATCGAGCGGCGCGGAAAGCGCCCTCCGGTGACCTACACCACCTTCCAGGCGCGCGATCTCGGCGGCGACACCGCCGACCTGTTCCAGCGCGCCGCCCATGACGCCTTCGAGCGCTTCAGGCCCGCCGCCATGCTGGTCGGCGCGTCGTGCACCGGCGAGCTGATCCAGGACGATCCGGCGGGGCTGGCGCGCGCTTTGGGCCTGCCGATCCCGGTGATACCGCTCGAATTGCCCTCCTATCAGCGCAAGGAGAACTGGGGCGCGGCCGAAACCTTCTACCAGCTCGTTCGCAACCTTGCCGGTCCGCATATGCCCAAACCCGGCGTGGCCAAGCCGGCGCGCGAGCCCGGCAAGCGCCCAAGCTGCAACATCCTGGGGCCGACCGCGCTCGGCTTCCGGCATCGCGACGATGTCCGCGCCGTCAAGGAGCTGCTGGCGAGCCTCGGCATCGACGTCAACGTCACCGCGCCCTGGCAGGCGAGCGCCGCCGACATCGCCAGACTTGGCCAGGCCGATTTCAACGTCGTGCTCTATCCCGAGATCGCGGGCCTCGCGGCGCAATGGCTCAAGCGCTCCTTTGGCCAGCCGGTCGTGGCCAGCGTGCCGATCGGGGTCGGCGCGACGCGCGATTTCATCACCGAGGTGGCGCGGCTCGCCAGTGTCGACGCCACCGCCGTGCTCGCCGACGAGACCTCGCGCCTGCCCTGGTATTCGCGCTCGGTCGACTCGACCTATCTCACCGGCAAGCGCGTCTTCATCTTCGGCGACGCGACGCATGCGATCGCGGCCGCCCGCATCGCCAGCGAGGAACTCGGCTTCAAGGTCGTGGGGCTGGGAACCTACAGCCGCGAACTCGCCCGCGACGTGCGCGAGGCCGCTGCCCGGCTCGGGCTCGAAGCGCTGATCACCGACGATTATCTCGAGGTCGAGGCGGCCTGCGCCGCGCTGCAGCCGGAACTGGTGCTGGGCACGCAGATGGAGCGGCACATCGCCAAGCGGCTGGGCATTCCCTGCGCGGTGATCTCGGCCCCGGTCCATGTTCAGGATTTCCCGGCGCGCTACTCGCCGCAGATGGGCTTCGAGGGCGCCAACGTCATCTTCGACTCATGGGTCCATCCGCTGATGATGGGCCTGGAAGAGCATCTGCTCGGCATGTTCCGCGACGATTTCGAGTTCCACGACGGAGCAGGCTCGTCGCATCTCGGGCATGGCAAGCCGTCATTGCGAGGAGGCGTAGCCGACGAAGCAACCCAGGGGGACGTAGAGCTGGACGCTGGATTGCTTCGCTCCGCTCGCAATGACGGAGAGGTGGCGCTTGCCGACCGCCCCCTCGTCCTTACCTGGGCGCCGGACGCCGAACTCGAACTGAAAAAAATCCCCTTCTTCGTCCGCGGAAAGGCGCGGCGCAACACGGAGACATACGCAGGCGAACGCGGAATAAGCCCGATCACGGTGGAGACGCTTTACGATGCCAAAGCTCATTTCGGCCGCTGACCCGACCCCGATCCGGGTCGTGATCGTGACGCTCGACAGGCACCTGTCCAGCGCCGTTGATCGCGCGGCGCAGACGCTTCGCCGCGACCTGCCCGGCCTGACGCTCTCGCTCCACGCCGCCGCCGAATGGGGCGAGAACCCCTCATCCCTGGCAGATGCGCGCGCCGATATCGAGCGCGCCGACATCGTCGTCGCCAACATGCTGTTCATGGATGACCACATCCAGATGATCGCTCCGACGCTCAGGGCGCGCCGCGAGACCTGCGACGCCATGCTCTGCGCCATGTCGGCCGGCGAGGTTGTCAAGCTGACGAAGCTCGGCGGTTGGCGCATGGACGCGCCGGAGACCGGCATGATGGCGCTGCTGAAGCGCCTGCGCGGCGCCAAGAAGCCGGGCGGCAACGCCGGCGCGCAGCAACTCGCCATGCTCAAGCGCCTGCCGCAGATCCTGCGCTTCATCCCCGGTAAGGCGCAGGACGTCCGCGCCTATTTCCTGGGACTGCAGTATTTCCTCTCCGGCTCCGAGGCCAATGTCGTCAGCATGGTCCGGCTGCTGGTCGACCGTTACGCCGACGGTCCGCGCCGGGTTTTGCGCGGCACGGTCAAGGCTGCCGCGCCGGTGCATTATCCCGAGCTCGGAATCTATCATCCGCGCCTGCCCGGCCGGATGTCGGAGCGCACTGAGGCGCTGCCGAGAGTCGCAGGCGCGCGCGGCACGGTCGGCGTGCTGGTGATGCGCTCCTATCTGCTGGCCGGCAACACGGCGCATTACGACGCCGTCATCGCCGGGCTCGAAGCCAAGGGCCTGAACGTGATCCCGGCCTTCTCCGGCGGGCTCGATGCGCGCCCTGCGGTCGATGCCTTCTTCAAGCGCGACGGCCGCCCCGTGATCGACGCGCTGGTCTCGCTGACCGGATTCTCGCTGGTCGGCGGGCCGGCCTATAACGACGCCTCCGCCGCCGACGCCATGCTGTCGGGGCTCGACGTGCCCTACATCGCCGCACAGGCCATCGAGTTCCAGAGCTTGGAGCAGTGGAACGCCTCCGATCGCGGGCTGATGCCGGTCGAGGCGACGATGATGGTCGCGATACCCGAACTCGACGGCGCGACCGGCCCGATGGTCTTCGGCGGGCGCTCCGAGAACGAGGCGGGCGAAAGCCGCGCCGACATGCGCCCCGATATCGAGCGCGTCGCGACGCTGGCGGCTCGGGTGGCGAAGCTCGTCGCGCTACGCAAGACCGAACTCGCGCAGCGCAAGCTCGCTATCGTGCTGTTCAACTTCCCGCCCAATGCCGGCAACACCGGCACGGCGGCGTTCCTCGCCGTGTTCGAGTCGCTGTTCAACACGCTCAGGGGCCTCGCAAACGCGGGCTATTCCGTCGAGGTTCCGGCCTCGGTCGACGCGTTGCGCGACGCGATCCTGCACGGCAACGCCGCCCGCTTCGGCGCGGACGCCAATGTCCATGCCCGCATCAACGTCAACGACCATGTCCGCCGCGAGCGGCATCTCGCCGAGATCGAGGCGCAATGGGGCCCCGCTCCCGGCCGCCAGCAGAGCGACGGCTCCTCGATCCATGTGCTCGGCCGCGAGTTCGGCAACGTCTTCGTCGGCATCCAGCCCGGCTTCGGCTATGAGGGCGACCCGATGCGGCTGCTCTTCGAGAAGGGCTTTGCGCCGACGCACGCCTTCTCGGCCTTCTACCGCTATCTGCGCGAGGACTTCTCTGCCAACGCCGTGCTGCATTTCGGCACCCATGGCGCGCTCGAATTCATGCCCGGCAAGCAGGTCGGCCTGACGGCGCAATGCTGGCCCGACCGCCTGATCGGCGATCTGCCCAACATCTATCTCTACGCCGCCAACAACCCCTCCGAGGGCACCATCGCCAAGCGCCGCTCGGCCGCGACTTTGGTGAGCTACATGACGCCGCCGGTGGCGAGCGCCGGGCTCTATCGCGGGCTGGTCGAGCTCAAGGCCTCGCTGGAACGCTGGCGTCAGCCGGGCGCGGAAAACGAGAGCGCCGATCTCGCCGAACTGATCCAGGCGCAGGCGGCGGCGGTCGATCTCGCGCCTGCCGAGCCGGTCTGGGGCGAGGCGGCGGCAGCGACGATCGCCACATTGACCAACGCCGTGCTCGAGCTCGAATACACGCTGATCCCGCACGGGCTGCACGTCGTCGGCAACAAGCATACCGTCGCCGAGAAGGTCGATACGCTGCTGGCCGTCGCCGAGGCGTCGCATGGCCAAAAGCCCGCTCGCGACGCCGTCGAGGCGCTGGCGACCGGCGCGACGACGCCCGCCGCGCTCGCGACCGACTCGTCGCAACTCGCGATGTTCGGCGAACTTGTCCGCACGGGCGAGATGATCGACCGCGACAGCGAGATCGAGGGGCTCCTGACCGCGCTCGACGGCCGCTTCGTCAAGCCCGCGCCCGGCGGCGACTTGCTGCGCACGCCGGCGATCCTGCCGACAGGCCGCAACCTGCACGGCTTCGACCCGTTCCGCATCCCCTCGGCCTTCGCGATGAGCGACGGCGCGAAACAGGCCGCGCGGCTGCTCGCTCGCCATGTCGAAGGCGGCAACGCGCTGCCCTCCTCGATCGCGATCGTGCTCTGGGGCACCGACAATCTGAAGAGCGAGGGCGGCCCGATCGCCCAGGCGCTCGCCTTGATGGGCGCGAGGCCACGCTTCGACGGCTATGGCCGGCTCTGCGGCGCGGAACTCGTCTCGCTGGAAGACCTCGGCCGCCCGCGCATCGACGTCGTCATGACGCTCTCGGGCATCTTCCGCGACCTGCTGCCGCTGCAGACCAGACTGCTGGCGGAGGCGGCGCTGCTGGCGGCGCAAGCCGACGAGCCGGTCGAGCAGAACTATCTGCGCCGCAACGCGCTGGCCTACCAGGCCCAGCATGGCTGCGATCTGGAGACGGCGGCGCTTCGCGTCTTCTCCAATGCCGACGGCACCTACGGAGCCAACGTCAACCACCTGATCGAGAACAGCCGCTGGGACGACGAGGACGAGTTGGCCGAGACCTATTCGCGCCGCAAGAGCTTCGCCTATGGCGTGTCCGGCAAGCCGGTTCAGCAGAAAGAATTGCTCGGCACGATCTTCGCCGGCGTCGAGCTAGCCTATCAGAACCTCGAATCGGTCGAGCTCGGCGTCACCACGATCGATCAGTATTTCGACACGCTCGGCGGCATCTCGCGCGCGGTGAAGCGCGCCGGCGGTTCGTCCGTACCGGTCTATATCGGCGACCAGACGCGCGGCGAGGGCACGGTGCGCACGCTTTCCGAGCAGGTCTCGCTGGAGACCCGCACCCGCATGCTCAACCCGAAATGGTATGAGGGCATGCTCAAGCACGGCTATGAGGGCGTGCGCCAGATCGAGCACCATGTCGCCAACACCATGGGCTGGTCGGCCACCACGGGCGCGGTCCAGCCCTGGGTCTTCCAGCAGACGGCCCAGACCTTCCTGCTCGATCCGGTGATGCGCGAGCGGCTCGCCGCGCTGAACCCGACCGCGTCCGCCAAGCTGGCGAACCGGCTGATCGAAGCCCAACAACGCCAATACTGGCAGCCCGACGAGGCGACGCTGAACGCGTTGCGCCTCGCCGGAGAGGAGCTGGAAGACCGGCTCGAAGGCATCGGTGTGGAGGCCGCAGCATGACGACCCTTTTCCAGCATCCGGGCCTGCCGAACTATGCGCGAAAAGCCCCGCCGCCTCCGGGCGAGGACGGCGAAGGCTCGGTCCAGGTCCAGCTCGACCAGCTCATGGGCGTGGAGAGTACCAAGGTCTTCGCCGTCTACGGCAAGGGCGGCATCGGCAAGTCGACGACCTCGTCGAACCTCTCCGTCGCCTTCTCGAAGATGGGCAAGCGCGTCCTGCAGATCGGCTGCGACCCCAAGCATGATTCGACCTTCACCCTGACCAAGAAGCTGATGCCGACGGTCATCGACGTGCTGGAGACCGTGAACTTTCATTCGGAAGAGCTGCGCGTCGAGGATTTCTGCTTCGAGGGCTATGGCGGCGTGATGTGCGTCGAGGCCGGCGGGCCGCCGGCCGGCACCGGCTGCGGCGGCTATGTCGTCGGCCAGACGGTGAAGCTCCTGAAGGAGCATCATCTTCTCGAAGACACCGACGTGGTGATCTTCGACGTGCTCGGCGACGTCGTCTGCGGCGGCTTCGCGGCGCCGCTCCAGCATGCCGAGCGGGCGGTCATCGTCACCGCCAATGATTTCGACTCGATCTTCGCAATGAACCGCATCGTCGCCGCGATCAAGGCGAAGTCGAAGAATTACGAGGTCCGCGTCGGCGGCGTCATCGCCAACCGCTCGGCCGGCACGGACGAGATCGACCGCTTCAACGCCGCCACCGGCCTGAAGCGCCTCGCCCATTTCCCCGATCTCGACGCCATCCGCCGCTCGCGGCTGAAGAAGGCGACGCTGTTCGAGATGGGCGACGCGCCCGAGGTTCTCGCCGTGCAGCGCGAATATCTCAACCTCGCCGAGCAGCTCTGGGCCGGCGGCCCGGCGCTCGACGCGCGCCCGATGAAGGACCGCGAGATCTTTGACTTCCTGGGGTATGAGTGATGTCCGACGCGACCTACGCCCAGCGCCGCAGCGAACTGAAGACCTATTTCGACCGCACGGCGGTCGAGGCCTGGTCGAAGCTGACCTCCGACGCGCCCGTCAGCGGCATCCGCGCCACGGTGCGGGCCGGGCGCGATGCGATGCGCGAAACGCTGCTCTCGTGGCTGCCCGACGACCTGCGCGGAGCGCGCATCCTCGACGCCGGCTGCGGCACCGGCGCACTCGCCGTCGCTTGTGCGCTGCGCGGCGCGAATGTCGTCGCGATCGATCTCTCGCCGACGCTGGTCGCGCTGGCGCAGGACCGCAGCCCCCGCGATCTCAAGGGCGGCGCGATCTCCTTCCGCTCGGGCGATATGCTCGATGCCGGCCTTGGACGCTTCGACCATGTCGTGGCGATGGATTCGCTGATCCACTACCAGGCCGCCGATATCGTGCGCGTGCTCTCAAGGCTGGCGGCGCGGACCTCGTCCTCGCTGCTGATCACGCATGCACCGCGCACGCCCGCGCTGACGCTGATGCACATCGTCGGCCGCGCCTTCCCGCGCTCGGATCGCGCGCCCGCGATCGAGCCTGTCAGCGAGATCACGCTGGCGCGCGGGATCGCCGCCGAGCCCGCGCTTTCCGGCTGGCGGCCCGGCCGCACGCAGCGGATTTCGAGCGCCTTCTACAAGTCGCAGGCTCTGGAGCTGGTCGCCAGATGAACCCGGTCTCGGCCGCATTGGTGAAAGGCATGACGCGGATCGGTCCGCGCTGGCTGCCCTTTGCCGATGCGGCCTCGCCCGAACTGCCGCTCGGGCGCATCCTCAGGCTGTCACTGTTCCAGATCTCGGTGGGCATGGCGACCGTGCTGCTGGTCGGCACGCTCAACCGGGTGATGATCGTCGAATTGAACGTCCCGGCCTGGGTCGTGGCGCTGATGGTCTCGCTGCCCTTCCTGTTCGCGCCCTTCCGTGCGCTGGTCGGCTATAGGTCGGACACGCATCGCTCGGTGCTGGGCTGGCGGCGCGTTCCCTACATCTGGTTCGGCTCGCTGATGCAGTTCGGCGGCCTCGCCATCATGCCGTTTGCGCTGCTGGTGCTCTCGGGAGACGGCGTCGGGCCGGTCTGGATCGGGCAGGCGGGCGCTGCGCTCGCCTTCCTCCTGGTCGGGGCCGGCCTCCACACCACACAGACGGCGGGGCTCGCGCTCGCGACCGACCTCGCCACGCCCGCGACCCGCGCCCGCGTCGTCGCGCTGCTTTATGTGACGCTGCTGGTCGGCATGGTGCTGTCGGGGCTCGCCTTCGCCTGGCTGCTCAGCGACTTTTCCCCCTTGCGGCTCATCCAGGTCGTGCAGGGCGCAGCCTTGGTCACCATGGCGCTGAACGTCGTCGCGCTCTGGAAGCAGGAGGCCCGAAACCCGGCGCTGACCCGCTCGGACGTGGCGCGGCCGGCCTTCCGCACGGCGCTGTCGGCCTTTGCGGCCGACCGCAAGCGGCTGCGCTTCCTCATTGCGGTTGCTCTCGGCACCGCCGCCTTCAACATGCAGGACATCATTTTGGAGCCGTTCGGCGCGCAGGTGCTGAACCTCAGCGTTTCGGGCACCACCATCCTGACCGCGCTGCTGGCGGCCGGCTCGCTCGCCGCCTTCGTGCTGGCGGCGCGCGCGCTCGCGGCTGGCGTCGATCCCTACAGGCTGGCGGCGCTCGGCGTGGTCGCCGGGCTCGTCGCCTTCCCATGCGTGATTTTCGCCGGCGCGATCGACGCTGCGCACCTGTTCCGCTTCGGCGTCGTGCTGATCGGCTTCGGCGGCGGGCTCTTCGCCGTCTCGACGCTGACCACCGCCATGGCGATCGAGAGCGGCGGCCTGCACGGTTTGGCGGTTGGCATCTGGGGTGCGGTGCAGGCCAGCGCGGCCGGCCTCGCCATCGCGGCGGGCGGCGCGTTGCGCGATCTCGTCGCCATGCTGGCCGCGAAGGGGTCGCTCGGCCCCGCATTCGCCGACCCATCCGTCGCCTACAGCGTCGTCTACCATGTCGAGATCGCGCTGCTCTTCGCCACGCTCATCGCCATCGGCCCGCTTGTCCGCAGCGCCGGTGTCGTGCGCGCTACCCCGTCAACCCGCTTCGGCCTCGCGGAATTTCCGAGCTGACAGCCTTCAGGAGGGCTCCCCAATGCGTGAAATCATGGGCTATATCGACGTCGCCCAAGTCGCGATCTGGCTGTTCTGGATCTTCTTCGCCGGCTTGATCGTGTATCTCCAGCGCGAGACCCAGCGCGAGGGCTACCCGCTGGAGCACGACACCAAGCCGGGCAAGTTTTTCGCCAACCGGCTCATCTTCTATCCCGAGCCGAAGACCTTCGCGCTCTCCAACGGGCAACGCATCCAGGCGCCCAACGGTCTTGGCGACGCCCGGCCGGTTCCGGGCACGCCGACCGCCCGTTTCCCCGGCGCGCCGCTGCAGCCGACCTCGGCCAATCCGATGCTGGACTCGATCGGACCCGGCTCCTGGGCCGAGCGCGCCGACATGCCCGACATGACCTATGACAACCATCTCAAGATCGTCCCCGTTCGCGTCGCCACCGGCTATGGCGTCTCCAGCGGGCCCGATCCGCGCGGCTTCGACGTGATCGGCGCCGACCGCAAGGTGGCAGGCAAGGTCGTCGATCTCTGGGTCGATCGCTCGGAATGCATCATCCGCTATTTCGAGGTCGCGCTCGACAGCGGCCGCAACGTCCTGCTGCCGAACACCTTCTGCGACATCACGGCGGGTGCGCGGCCAGGCGTCGGCCGGGTCTTCGTCGATGCGCTGCTGGCGCACCAGTTCGCCGATGTGCCGGGCACGCGCACGCCCGACGCGGTGACGAGGCTCGAGGAGGAGAAGATCTGCGCCTATTACGGCGCGGGCACGCTCTACGCCACGCCGCTGCGCGCGGAGCCGCTGCTATGAGCCGGGACGAAAACCACGACGATTTCGCCTTCGAGCCGGTTCCGGGCCTGCCGGAGATGCCTCCACAAGGCGAACGCATCCTCTGGCAGGGCGCGCCAGACTGGCGCGGCCTCGCCTGGCGCGCCTTCCATGTCCGCGAGGTGACCTTCTACTTCGCGGCGCTGGTTGTAGCCCAGCCGGCGCTGGCGCTGATTCAGGGCTCCGCCCTGATCGGCTCGGTCAAGCCGATGCTCTGGGTCGCGGCGGCAGGCGCGGTCGCCATTGGCGCACTCTGCCTGCTCGGCTGGCTCTCGGCGCGCGGCACTGTCTACACCATCACCAGCCGGCGTCTGGTGATGCGCTTCGGCGTCGCGCTGCCGATGACGGTCAACCTGCCCTTCGCCGTCATCGCCGGCGCGGGCCTCAGGCTCTCCCGCAGCGGCCATGGCGACTTGCCCGTCGCGATCGTAGCGGGCGAGAAGGTGTCCTACGCCGTCCTCTGGCCGCATGTCAGGCCGTGGCGCCTGTCCAGACCCGAGCCGATGCTGCGCGCGGTTCCCGACGCCGCGACCGTGGCCGGCATCCTCGGACGCGCGCTCGCATCCCATGCGGGAACGCCGATCCGTGTCGCGCCTGCGCAGGCCAGCAACGACCAGCGCCTGCCGGCCGGCATGGCCGCCGCGGGCTGAGGAGGACCCAGGCATGACCGACGCTACGCTCCAGACGCAGGCCCCCGCCGTCAGCGGCTCCCCACCGCGCTGGAGCCTGATCGGCATGGGCCTGCTCGTGCTGGCGACGATCGGCGTCGCCGGCCTTGCGCGCCAGACCGGCATCGGCGCGACCGGAATCCCGGACAGCCCGACGCTGGCGCAGGTCGATCTGCGCTTCGAGGACCGCGCCGACGGCTCCGCCGTGGTGCGCGACATGAGAGGCGCGGAACTGGCCACGCTGGCGGTCAGCCAGGACGGTTTCATCCGTGGCGCAATGCGCAGCCTGACGCGCCAGCGGCAGATCGCCGGCATCGGCCAGGAACAGCCTTTCCGACTGGAGCGCCGGGAAAATGGCCGGTTGAGCTTGAGCGATCCGACGACTGGGGGCAGGATCGAACTGGACGCCTTCGGACCGAGCAATTCCGCCGCCTTCGCGCGGTTCCTGCCCGCCCGCGAGACGCGTCCATGACCGATCTCTCGTTGACGGACCACGCAATGGCCGAGCCGAAGCAGTTCGACGTTCCCTGCACCATCGAGGTCTCACATACCTTCGACAGCCTGCACGCCCATTGCGTGCTCGATGGCGACATCAAGATCCGCCCGGGCGACGAGGTCGTCGTCCATGGCGAGCCGATCAAGGTGCCCTATGGCGAGGTTCAGACCTTTCGCCGCGTCGCCACGGTGACGCGCGCGAGCTGGCTGGAGCAGGTCTGGACGAAAATCTCCGGCCGTGCCGAATTCATGGAGCTGCTCGAGTTCAGCTTCTCGGAAAGGACCAAGCTATGACAGCCGCGACCATGCAGGTCGGCGCGATGCGCGCGGCCCCCAACGAATCCACCCGGATGGCACAGCAGGACACGCTGCTGACGCCGCGCTTCTACACCACCGATTTCGAGGAACTCGACAAGGTCGACGTCTCGTCGGTGCGCGAGGAGTGGGACGCGCTGATCGCCGAGATGAAGAGCGACCCCAACAAGGGCCACTTCACCCGCAACGCCGAGTGGAAGCTCGAACTGGAGAAGATCCCCGAACCCTTGCGCAAGGAGTTCATCGACTTTCTGATCTCGTCGCTGACGGCCGAATTCTCGGGCTGCGTGCTCTATGCCGAGATGAGGAAGCGCGGCAAGAACCCCGACATCTGTGAGCTGTTCAAATATATGAGCCGCGACGAGGCCCGCCATGCCGGCTTCATCAACGACGCGCTGAAGGAATTCCACATCGGCGTCGATCTCGGCTTCCTGACCAAGGCCAAGAAATACACATTCTTCAAGCCGAAATTCATCTTCTACGCGACCTACCTCTCCGAGAAGATCGGCTATTCCCGCTACATCACCATCTATCGCCACCTGGAGAAAAACCCGGACAAGTGCTTCCACCCGATCTTCAAATGGTTCCGCGAGTGGTGCAATGACGAGTTCCGCCATGGCGAGGCCTTCTCGCTGCTGATGCGGGCCAATCCGCATCTGCTGGCCGGCGGCAACAAGCTCTGGGTGCGGTTCTTCCTGCTGGCGGTCTACGCGACCATGTATGTGCGCGACCATGTCCGCCCCGAGTTCCACAAGGCGCTGCAGATCGACCCGACCGAATACGACTACGAGGTCTTCCGCATCACCTCGGAAATCTCGAAGCAGTGCTTCCCCGTGGTGCTCGACACCGACAACCCGAAGTTCCGCGCCGGGCTGGAGCGGGTACGCATCCTGAGCCTCAAGATCGCCGAGGCCGATGAGCAGGGCGCAAAGCTGCGAAAGCTCGGTTATCAGGCTCAGGTCGGCGCGACGCTGGCGCGGCTTTATCTGATGCCGACGATCAAGAACGAACTCCCCGCCACCAGCCGGCTGCAGCCGGCCTACTGAAAGGGATCAGCGCCTTGACCGCCTATGGTCTGCCGATCGTCGCGACCTTGTTCGCCTGGTGGTTTTCTACCGGGGCGATCCTGTATCTCGACGGTCTGCCGCGGCGGACCTTTCGCTGGAGTTTTGGAGCCGCCTCGCTGATCGCGGTCGCGGCGCTCTGGGGTCTCGCCGCGACCGCCGAGCAGACCGGCGCGACCGGCGCCTATCTCGCCGTGCTTTGCGCCGTGCTGCTCTGGGGCTGGAACGAGATGGCCTTCCTGTTCGGCTATCTCACCGGCCCGCGCCGCGAGCCCTGCCCGCAAGACGCAACCGGCCTCGCCCGCTTCGCCTTCGCGACGCGGGCGATCCTGCACCATGAAGTGGCGCTGCTGGCGTCGCTCCTGCTTGTGGCCCTGCTGACCTGGGGCGGGGCCAATCCCTTCGGGCTGATGACCTTCGCCCTGCTCTTCGCGATGCGGCTCTCGACCAAGCTCAACATCTATCTCGGCGTGCCCAACACCACGGTCGAGTTCCTGCCGGCGCATCTGGCCTATCTGAAGAGCTATTTCCGCAACAGGCCGATGAACCTGCTCTTCCCGTTTTCCGTGACGCTGTCGACGCTGCTGACCGCCTGGCTCGTCCACAAGGCGGTGCTGGCCGATCCGGCGCTGGCGACGGGCTTCGTGCTGCTGGCGACGCTGGCTGCGCTCGGCGTCATCGAGCACTGGTTCCTCGTGGTGCCGCTGCCGGTCGCCGGTCTCTGGTCCTGGGGCCTGCGCTCGCATGAGCGCGTCGTCCCGAAATCCGCGCCGCGGGCGGTCCTGCCGCATGCCCGCATCGCTCCCGAACCCGCGACACCGCGTGCCATTTCACCTTCGTCTTTGGTTGCGTAGGACTGACGAGATCCGCAAGGAGGCTGCCGATGGACTTTGAGAACTTCTTCCGCCGGGAACTCGACGGTCTGCACAGGGAAGGCCGCTATCGCGTCTTCGCCGATCTCGAGCGCAAGGCCGGGCAGTTCCCGCGCGCGACCTTCCATGGCGAGAGTGGCCCGCGCGAGGTCACCGTCTGGTGCTCCAACGACTATCTCGGCATGGGCCAGCACCCCGACGTGCTCGCCGCGATGCATGCAGCGCTGGACGGCTGCGGCGCTGGCGCCGGCGGCACGCGCAACATCGGCGGCACAAACCACTACCATGTGCTGCTCGAACAGGAACTCGCCGATCTGCACGGCAAGGAAGCGGCCCTGCTGTTCAACTCCGGCTACATGTCGAACTGGGCCTCGCTCTCGACCTTCGCGGCGCGAATTCCCGGCTGCGTCGTCTTGACCGACGGGCTCAACCACGCCTCGATGATCGAGGGCATCCGCCATAGCAGAGCCGACAAGGTCGTCTTCCAGCACAATGACCCCGACGATCTGCGCCGCAAGCTGCAGGCGATCGACCCGCGCCGGCCCAAGCTGATCGCCTTCGAGTCGGTCTATTCGATGGATGGCGACATCGCCCCGATCGCGGAATTCTGCGATCTCGCCGACGAGTTCGGCGCGATGACCTATATCGACGAGGTCCATGCGGTCGGCCTCTATGGCGCGCGCGGCGGCGGCGTCAGCGAGCGCGACGGGCTCAGCCATCGTCTCAACGTGATCGAGGGCACGCTCGCCAAGGGCTTCGGCATCATGGGCGGCTATATCGCGGCCTCCGCCGCGACCTGCGACTTCATCCGCAGCTTTGCCTCGGGCTTCATCTTCTCGACCTCGCTGCCGCCGGCTCTGGCCGCGGGCGCGCTCGCCTCGATCCGCCATCTCAAGACCAGCCAGTCCGAGCGGGCGGGTCATCAGGCGCGCGTGGCGGCGGTGCGCGCGCGGCTCGATGCCATCGGCATCCCGCACCTGCCCAATCCGAGCCACATCGTGCCGGTGATGGTCGGCGATCCGGTGTTGTGCAAGCGCATCAGCGACGAGTTGCTGGAGCGCTTCGACGTCTATGTCCAGCCGATCAACTACCCGACCGTGCCGCGCGGCACCGAGCGCCTGCGCATCACGCCCTCGCCGCTGCATTCGGACGGCGATATCGATCATCTGATCGGCGCGCTGACCGCGATCTGGGGCCAGGTCGGGTTGAAGCTCGCGGCTTGAGGACCGTGTCATCCCGCACGCGCTGCGGCACGAAGTGCTGCTGCGCAGATGCGGGACCGCACGGTGATTGGCGCTACTTTCTGTTGACGGTCCCGTGTCTGCGCAGCAGCGCTACGCGCCGCAGCGCGCACGGGATGACACGTCACGCCGCCGCCAGCGCCTGCGCCAGATCGGCGATCAGATCGTCGGGGTGCTCCAGTCCGATCGACAGCCGCACCAGCCCGTCGCCGACGCCCATACTGGCGCGCACTTCGGGCGAGAAGCGCTGATGCGTCGTCGTCGCGGGATGGACGATCAGGCTCTTGGCGTCGCCGAGATTGTTGGAGATGCGGATCAGCCGGCATGCGTTGAGCACGCGGAAGACGGCGTCCTTGCCGCCCGCGACCTCGAAGGCGATCAGCGTGGACGGTCCGCTCATCTGCTTTGCGATGATCGCCGCCTGCGGATGGTCGGCGCGCCCTGGAAAGACGACCTTGGGCAGGCCCTGCGCCGCCAGCCAGTCGGCGACGATGGCCGCGCTTTGCGCCTGCCGCCCGACACGCAGCGGCAGCGTCTCAAGCGCCTTCAGCATCACCCAGGCGTTGAAGGGCGACATGGCCGGCCCGGTCTGACGCAGATAGGTCTGGATATGCGTCGCGATGAACTCTTCCGAGCCGAGGATCAGCCCGCCCAGACATCGCCCCTGCCCGTCGATATGCTTGGTCGCCGAATAGACCACGCAGTCGACCCCGAGTTCGAGCGGGCGCTGGAACATCGGCGTGGCGAAGACATTGTCGACCACCAGCGTGGCGTCGACCTCTTTGGCGAGCGCAGCGACGGCGGCGATGTCGATCACCTCCAGAGTCGGATTCGCCGGGCTCTCGAGGAAGAACACTTTGGTATTGGGGCGCACCGCCGCGCGCCAGGCCGCGATGTCGGTCCCATCGACCAGCGTCGACTCGACGCCGTAACGCGGCAGGTGCTCCTCGACGACATAGCGGCAGGAGCCGAACAGCGCCTGCGCCGCCACGACATGGTCGCCCGCGCGCGTCAGCCCCATCAGCGCCGCCGTGACGGCCGCCATGCCGGTGGCGGTGGCGCGGCAGGCCTGCGCGCCCTCGAAGGCGGCCATGCGGGCTTCCAGCATGGCGACCGTGGGGTTCGAGAAGCGGGCGTACTGGAAGCCCGGATCCTTGTTGAGGAAGCGCGCCTCGCATTGTTCGGCGCTGTCGTAGACATGGCCCTGCGTCAGGAACAGCGCCTCGGAGGTCTCGCCGAACTGCGAGCGCAACGTGCCGGCATGGACGAGCCGCGTCTCGGGGCGCAGCCGCGCCATCTCGTCCTTCGACACCGACATTGCCCATTCCGATCGTTCGATATAACGGATATGGGGATTATCAGTTTCGCATTCGTTCGTAAAGACGAACGAAATTCCTTTCGAAGAAACTCAGCCCGGTGACCGCTCGGTCCCAAGCGGCGTCAGGAACCCCGCCAGATCGTTGGTGACGTAATGCACATGGCCGGCCTCGATCGCGGCCTGCTCCCAGGCCTCGCGAAACGGGTCTGGCGTCTTGGGGATGATCAGCACCGTCTTCATGCCGAGCGCGCTCGGCGCGATCAGGTTCTTCTCGATGTCCTCGAACATCGCCGCCCGGCCGGGATCGACGCCATGTTTGGCCAGAAAATTCTCATAGGTCGCGCGCTCGGGCTTGGGCACGAAGCCGGCATGGACGATGTCGAAGATGTCCTCGAAATGATGCAGGATGCCGAGCTTGCCGGCGACATTGCGGGCATGGCCGACCGACCCGTTGGTCAGGATCAGCTTGCGGCCGGGCAGGGCGGCGATCGCCTCGCCCAGCGCCGGATCAGGCTCCAGCAGCGACAAATCGATGTCATGGGCGAAATCGAGGAAGACGTCGGGGTCGATCCGGTATTCGGTCATCAGCCCGTTCAGGGTCGTGCCGTAGCGATGGTAGTAGTATTGCCGCAGCGCATAGGACGACAGCCCGTCGAGGCCGAAAAGCTCCTGCAGGAACAGCGTGATGCGCTCGTTGACCTGCGGCCAGACCCGGCTCTCATGCGAATAGAGCGTGTTGTCGAGATCGAAGACCCAGTGATCGACATGCGCGAACGCCTCCGGCCGGAGCGGCGGCGCGGCGACGGGGTTGGCGGCATGCGGATCGGCGTGCGAGTTCATGAGCGTCCGGAGATGGCTCGGCAAAGCCTGACATGCAAGTCCTCTGCTAAGCCTTAACCGTCCGCCACCGGCTCCGGATCAAGTGATGGCGGCGATCACCGCATCGACATCCGTGACGACGCAGACATTCTGCAGCGCGTAGTTGACCGAGGCCGCGTGCCATTCGGCGGTCATGGTCGAGCAGGCGTCCTCCGGCACGAGCATGAAGTAGCCCTTGTCGGCTCCGGTGCGGGCCGTGTGCTCGATCGACATGTTGGTCCATGCGCCTGTGACGATGACGACGTCGCGTCCCAGCGCCTTCAGCACGGTTTCCAGCCGCGTGCCCTCCCAGGCGCTCATCCGGCTCTTCTCGACGATGTGGTCGCCGGCTTGCGCCTCCAGCCCGGGCACGGGAGCCGAGCCCCATGTCCCGCGCACCAGCGCCTTGGCGTCGGCCAGCCCCTCGAAGAGCGGCGCGTTCAGGGTGACGCCAGGCGCGCCGGGCTCGACCACGAACCAGACATGGATCACGGGGATACCGCGCGACCGCGCGGCCTGAGCAAGCCGCGCGGCGTTGGCGATGGCGTTCTGCTGCCGGCAGTGCTCCGGCGAGCCGGACGAGGCGAAGGCCCCGCCATCCATCACGACGTCGTTCTGCATATCCTGAACGATCAGGGCGCAGCGCGCGGGATCGAGACGGTAGCCGCCGGCTGCCTTCTTCGCGCCGCTGGCGGCAACCGTCGCGGCGGGCCTGACGCCCGAGACCGGCTGCGGTGCAGAATCGCTGCGGTCGCGCCCTCCGCCGCTCGCCCTCATATAGGGTTCGCGGCGCGGGCCGATCCTGGTCTCCACTGCATAGAGCGAATGCGTCGCGGTCAGGAACAGCGTGCGCCAGTCCGGCCCGCCCCAGGTCAGGTTGCCGACGAGTTCGGGCACGCGCAGCTTGCCGATCAACTCGCCCTTGATCGTATAGACCCAGACGCCGCCGGGCCCGCAGACCCAGACATTGCCCTGTGCGTCGCATTTCATGCCATCGGGCACGCCGGGCTCGGACCCGACGATCCCTGAGGCGAAGATGCGCCCGGGCCCGAGCCGCCCGTCGGGCAGGATCGGGAAGACGCGGATGTTGTGCTGCACCGTGTCGTTGACGAAGAGCCGGTCCTCGGTCGGGCAGAAGCACAGGCCGTTGGGCTGGTCGAAGAGATAGCGGTCGACCAGAAGCTGCGGTTCGCCGCCGCCGGGCGGAATGCGGTAGACGCCCTGGAAGCCGAGCTGGCGCGGGCGCTCGACGCCGAAGACCGGCATGCGGCCATACCAGGGGTCGGAGAAATAGATCGACCCGTCGGACTTCACCACCACGTCGTTGGGGCTGTTCAGTTCCTGCCCCTCGAAATGGCTGGCCAGCACCTCGCGCCGTCCGTCCGGCCGCTCGCGGATCAGCGACGAGGTCGCATGCTCGCAGACGATCAGGTTGAGGTCCGCGTCATAGGTCATGCCGTTGCATTTGTTGGCCGGCCGCTTGACCTCGCGGACGCCGCCTTTGTCCCAGCGGCGGCGGACGTCGCCGGGCATGTCGGAGAACAGCAGATGCTGTTCGCGCGGGTGCCAGATCGGGCCCTCGCAGAACTCGAAACCAGAGCCGAGCTGGCGCACCGGCGCCCAGAGATCGATGCACTCCTCGAAGGCGGGGCGGATGGCTGTGTGGGTTGTCATGTGAGCACCGCGTTGAACAGGCAGAGCCGTTTGATTTTGGCGACATTCCCGCACCCTCCGCCCTCATCCTGAGGAGCCGCGCAGCGGCGTCTCGAAGGAGCCTCCAGATATCTTGGGAGCTTTCTCGAGCATCCTTCGAGACTGCCGCTGCGCGGCCTCCTCAGGATGAGGGCTGTGGGTGGGATCGCGGAAATCACGCCGCGAACCAGTTGCGCGGCGGCAGCGACTGCA
The DNA here is from genome assembly GCA_019745195.1 of Beijerinckiaceae bacterium. Classification (GTDB taxonomy): domain Bacteria; phylum Pseudomonadota; class Alphaproteobacteria; order Rhizobiales; family Beijerinckiaceae; genus Allobosea. The sequence continues at coordinate 46,191 of JAIETL010000027.1, read as the reverse complement.
CCACCGGGCCGGGAACCGCCATGTCCATCCGGCCGACGACCTGGCCATGGGCGATCTTGGCAGGCTTGTCGTGGACCGGCAGCAGGAACTTTCCTGTCGAGAGCAGCTTCTTGATCGCCGCCTTCTCCTCCCGCTTCGAGACGCCGTGATTGCCGGTGGTGCGTGGCTCGTTGCCCTGGAGCTCGTGGAAGGGCGTCACGATCTGATCGTTGAAGTCGTAGATCACGTCGCCGCAGATGATCGCGCGGCCTTCCGCCGTGTCGACATGCACGTTCATCGAGCCTTCGGTATGCGCGCCGGCCGCCTCCAGATAGCAGCCGGGAAACAGCTCGATCATTCCCGAGAGTTCCAGATCCTCGAAGCGCAGCGCGTCGCGCGTATGCAGCCGGTCGATCAGGTGCTTGATGTCGGGGGCCGGATATTGCGGGTGCATCAGGCCCGAGACCGAGTATTCCAGCTCGCGCCGGTTGACGATGACGGTCGTGTTCATCGGAAAGAGCTCGTCCTTCCCGGCATGGTCGATATGGAGATGGGTGTGCATGACGTAGCGCACATCGCCCATCCGCACGCCGTGCCGGGAGAGCTGGTTCTCGATCATGTTCTCGTGGAACTGCAGGCCCCGCATGCCGAGGCTTTCCATGATCTGGTTGTGGCGATAGCCGGTATCGACCACGACCGGCCAGGGGCCGCCGAGGATCAGGAAGCCGTAGGTCGGCACCCTCCGGGTGCGGCCGCAATCGCGGCCCAGCACGAGGAAGCTCGATTCCAGCTCGATGTCGCCATAGTCGAGTATCTTGATTTCGAGCGCCATGATCGTTCTCCCGGTCTCTTCAGTCGTTCAGGCGGTAGACCCGCCTCGCGGTTTCGTTGAACACGGCGCTGTGGGCGCTTTCCGGCACGGCGGCGCGGTGGGCGTCGATCAGATCGCCGCAGTTGGTCCAGAGCTTCTCGATCGGAAAATTGGAGCCGAACAGGCAGCGTTCGGGCCCGAACAGCGCCAGCGTTTCGCTCGCGACGAAGCGGATATGCTCGGGGTCGTTGCGGCGCAGGAAAGTGCCCAGTCCCGACAGCTTGCTGACGATGTTGGGTCGGGCGGCGAGGCGGCTCATGCCCTGACGCCAGGCATCGACGCCATCGGCCGAAACATCCTCCAGCATGCCGGCATGCTGCAGCACGAAGGTCACGTCGGTGCAGGCGGCGGCAAGCTCGGCCGCGCCGTCCATCTGCCCGGCGAAAACCTGCAGATCGAAGCTGAAGCCGTAATCGGCGAGACGGCCGATATTTGCCTGCAGATGCGGCTCGCGGCACAGGTCGGGGCCGCTGGCGAAGCGATAGAGCGTGTTCTCGTGCCAGTGCAACTGCATGCGCACGCCGCGAACGCGCGGGTTTTTCGCGAGCGCGTCGAGTTGCGGGCGCACATCCTCGGCGAGCATGTCGGCATAGGCGACGATGGCGATCGGAAAGCCCGATTCCTCCGACGCCTGCGAGACGCAATCGACCTCGTCGAGATGCCGCGCCGGGTCCCAGTTGGCCTGGACGTAGACGGCCTCCGTGATGCCCGAAGGCCGGCAATCGGCGAGATATTCCGTCACGAGGTAGTCGCGCCGGATCGGCTCGTAGGGGCCGAAGATGCGCGGCTGCATCGGGCCCAGAAGCCATGGCAAGTCGGCCTGCCGCCAGATATGGAAATGCGAATCGACGAGTCCCGTCATGCCGCTGCCGCGCCTCCGAGCGAGAGGATGTGCCGGCAGATCCGCGCCGTGTTCGCGCCATCGCCGAGGCTGGCGAGACTTGGGCCGATCAGCCGCAGCGCCTCGGTTTCCGGCCGATACTCCGGATCGGCTGCGAGCGGCGTCAGCCAGTCGATGCGATGCGCGCGGGCGGACAGCCGCGTCACGGCCGAGACAAGCGCCGCCGGATCGCCGCGCTCCAGCCCGTCCGACAGCACGACGACGACTGCGCCGCGCGCATAGGCCGCGAAGCGCGGCACGGCGAGGAAGGCCTGCAGCGCGTCGCCGATCCGTGTGCCGCCATCCCAGTCGGCCACGAGCCCCGACGCGTCGGCAAGCGCCTGTTCGCGGCGCTTGCGACGCAACGCCCGCGTCACCCGCGTCAGCGGCGTGCCGAAGGTGAAGACCTCGGCGCGCGGGGCCGTCTGCACGATCGCATGAGCGAGCGCGAGATTGGCGTCGCTGCGCTGCTTCATCGAGCCCGAGACGTCGATCAGGAGCAGGATCGGGCGCGGCCGCATCACGCGCCGGAGCTTCTTCAGGCTCATCACCTCGCCGTCATGGCGGATCGCGGCGCGCAAGGAGCGCGCGAGATCGACGTCCGGCCCGCGCCGCGCCGCGCGATGGCGATAGCCGCGCCGGCGGGGCAGGGCGGCCGGCAGTGCGCGGACGAAGCGGCGCAGGGTTTCGCTCTCGTCGAGCGGCTGGAGGGCCCGCACGGAGAGCGCCTCCGCGCCGGTCGCGGCTTGGCCGGTCTCGTTGATGTCCTCGCCGACCAGGATCTCGCGCGAGCCCGAATCCTCCTGCACCGCGATCTCGTCGTCGGGCGCGAAATCCTCCTCGCCCGGCTCGGCGACCGCTCCGAGGAAATGCATGTCGAACAGCGCGTCGAACAGCGCGCGCTGCTCGGGATGGGGCGCGAGCGTGGCGACCGCCGCCTTGCGGATAGGCTCGATGCCGCGCGGGCCGAGCAGTTCGATGGCCGCGAGGAAGGACACCGTCTGTTCGGGCGCGACGGCGAGTCCGTGCTGGCGCAGCAGCGTCGGGAAGGCGACGAAGGGCCGCGCGGCGGAGGGGAGGGGGGCGATCATGGGGCGTGCTCCCCTTCTCCCCTTGCGGGAGAAGGTGGGTCGGCGAAGCCGAGACGGATGAGGGGTCGCGCAGGTCGTTGAAATCTCGTTTCGGATATGGGCCGGCTCACGATCAGCGTCGCGCGACCCCTCACCCCAACCCTCTCCCGCAAGGGGAGAGGGGGCACGTTGGCGCCTCCCGCGCTATCCTGAACTGACGGAAGAAGACTCATGCCGCCAGCCCCGGAATGATCAGCGCCAGGCGCGGGCGTAGATGGGCGAAATCCTCCTCGTCCTTGATTGCGGTGCCGAGCGAGCGGCGGAAGGCTTCGGGCCAAGTCGCGCCCGCCTGCGCCAGAGCGGTCGCGGCTTCGGCCCAGTCGACGGCCTCCGCGACGCCCGGCGGCTTCGCCAGCGGCTCCTGCCGCAGCAGGCCGATGGCATGGACGACGGCGCGCGCCGTACCCTCCGCCACGGCCGAGGATCGCAGCATGATGATCTGCGCCTCGCGCTCGGGCTCAGGGTAAGCGATGTAGTGGTAGACGCAGCGGCGGCGCAGCGCCTCGTGCAACTCGCGTGTGCGGTTCGAGGTCAGCACCACGACCGGGCGCTCGGCGGCCCGCAGCGTGCCGCGCTCGGGGATCGAGATCGAGAAATCGGAGAGGAATTCGAGCAGGAACGCCTCGAATTCATGGTCGGAGCGGTCGATCTCGTCGATCAGCAGCACCGTCGACTCAGGCCGGCGCAGCACGCTGAGCATCGGCCGCTCGATCAGGAAGTCGTCGCGGTAGATGTCGAGCGTTTCGCCCTCGCGCGCCTGCCTGATGGCCAGCATCTGGCGCGGGTAGTTCCATTCGTAGAGCGCGCCCGAGGCGTCGATGCCCTCGAAGCATTGCAGCCGGATGAGCTGGCGGCCGAGGATGCCTGCGATGGCCTTTGCCGCTTCCGTCTTGCCGACGCCGGGCGCGCCCTCCAGCAGCAGCGGCTTGCCCAGCGCCAACGCGAGATAGCCGGCGGTCGCGATGCCGTCATCGGCAAGATACATCGCAGCCGTCAGCGCCTCCGAGAGGTCTTCGGGGCTCGATATGCCGGCGACAGTCGTCCTCAGCGCCATGCCGTCACCGCCAGTTCACGGGGCCGCCCCGGCGCGGGCCGGGCTTGACGCCGCCATTGGCCTGAAGGCCGCGCAGGATCTTTTCTGGCGTGATCGGCAGCTCGTCCACGCGGACGCCCACCGCGTTGTAGACGGCGTTGGCGATGGCCGGCAGCACGGGATTGGCGCACATCTCGCCCGGCCCCTTGCCGCCATAGGGGCCGTCCGGGGCCGGCCGCTCCAGAACGGTGACATGGTAGGGCGCGATCTCGCCCGGCCCCGGCATCAGATACTCGTTGAAATCGCGCGGGCCATGCTCCGGGTTCGGATAATAGGGCTCCGGCGTCTCGTAGAGCGCGTGGCTCATGCCCATCCAGGCGCCGCCGACGAGCTGCTGCTCGACCATGCGCGGGTTGATCACCCGGCCGAGCTCATAGGCGCTGGTCATCCGCAGCACCTCGACCTCGCCGGTCTCGTCGTCGACCGCGACGTCGGCGACGAGGCAGGCATGGGCGAAGGCGGTGTTGGGGTTCATCTCGCCGGTCTCGGCGTCGACGGCCGAAAGCGGGATCAGGAAGATGCCGCGCCCGGCGATGGTCTTGCCCTGCTTGAACTGCGCGGCCTGCGCGGTCGCCTTGACCGTGATCGCGCGCGACGGCGCGCCCCGGACATGGATGTTGCCGCGCCCGTCGGTGACGAGGTCTCCGGCATCGACCTCGAGCTCTTCGGCGGCGGCCTCCAGCAGCACGCCGCGCGCCTCGCGCGCAGCCACGATGATGGCGTTGCCCATGCGATGCGTGCCGCGCGAGGCGAAGGACCCCATGTCGTGGGGGCCGGTGTCGCTGTCGGCGGTGTCGACATGGACGTCCTCGATCGGCACGCCCAGCGTCTCGGCCGCGATCTGGCGCGAGACCTGCTTCATGCCCTGGCCGAGGTCGATGGCCGAGAGCGCGACGGTGAACTTGCCGTCCGGGTTGGAATGGATCAGCGCCTGGCTCGGATCGCCGCCGAGATTCATGCCGATGGGATAATTGACCGAGGCCATGCCGCGCCCCTCATGACGGGCCATCTCAGCGCTCCTTCCCTGCGCCGCCTGCCGTGCTTGACGGCTGGGCGACTAAACTCTTCCCCTCCCCCTCGTGGGGAGGGGAAGAGCCATTCGGTCGACGGGCTGAGGCTGGCTCTGGCGCGCGCATGGGCCATCTCAGCGCCTCCTGCCGAAAACGGATGAGAAGCGGACCGCGCCGTGCTGTGTCTGCACTGGGGCGGCAGTCGCGGGAGGGGCAGGCGGGGGCTGATAGGGCGGCGGTTGCTGGCCCGTTACCGGTTGATAGGGCGACGGCGCAGGCTGGTAGGGCGGTGGCGAGAGCGGCGCGGCGGCGGGTCTCGCAGCCTCATAGCGCGGCACCTGCGCCGGCGCGGCGCGGCCGTCGCGCGCACCCTCCATCACCGGCTGCTTGCTCGGCGCGATTCGCGAGCTTCCCGCCGGCAGGGTCTGGGTCGGGCCGGAGTTGCGCGTCTCGGGCCGGCCGATCTGGCCGCGCGCGTCGAGCACGGTGGCCGGGATCTGCCCCCGCTCGCCGACACCGCCGCCCGTCAGCGAGGATTGGCGCTTGCCCTGTTCCGAGATCGGCCAGTTCGCCTTTTCGGCCGCGACCTGGACGCATTCGATCAGCGCCGTGTTCGAGGCTTTGCGCCGATGCGGCTTCATGTCCCCGTCGCGATAGGCGTTGAGCAGGCGGAACTCCATCGGGTCCATCTGCGCGGCTTCCGCCAGCCGGTCCATCTGGACCTCCAGCGCGAAATCCACCGCCGTGATGCCGAAGCCGCGCATGGCGGTGGAGGGGCAGCGATTGGTGTAGGCGACATGGACGTCCGACGCCACGTTGGGGATCCAGTACGGGCCCGGCAAATGCGCGGTGCATTTGATCGCGGCGTAGCTGGAGAGCCGCGTATAGGCCCCGGCGTCGAAATAGCTGCGGATGTGGCGGGCAATGAGCCGCCCGTCCCGCATCAGCCCGTCCTTGATGTAGATGCGCTCGGCCCCGCGCGGCGAGCCGTAGAGCATCTCCTCCTCGCGATCGAGCACGAAGCGCACGGGCTTGCCCGTCACCATCGCGCCGAGCACGGCCAGCGGCTCGGTCAGCGAATCGACCTTGCCGCCAAAGCCGCCGCCCACCGTCCCGCCGATGAAATGCAGTCGGTTGGATTCGAGCGCGACGATTTTAGCGGCCGTGCCGAGCGCGAAGAACAGCCCCTGCGCGCAGGAATGCACGACGAAGCGGCCGTTCTGTTCTGGCGCTGCGATCGAGCCGTTGGTCTCGGTCGGCGCGTGCTCGATCGGCGACATCTGGTAGCGGTGCTCCAGCACCATGTCGGCCGAGGCCAAGGCCCGCTCGACATCGCCGAAGCGCAGCTTCTGATGGTCGAAGCGCTCGTGATACTCGAAGTAGTTAGCCGAATATGTTTCATTCACCACCGGCGCGCCGGGTTTCAGCGCCTCCTCGACGTCGAACACCGCCGGCATCGGCTCGTAATCGATGCGGACGAGCTTTTTCGCTGCGAGCGCCTGCGCCTCGCTGTCGGCGATGATCGCGACGACCGGCTCGCCCTTGTAATGCACCTTGTCGACCGCCAGCGACGGCTCGTCGTCCTTGCCGAAGCCGATCAGGCTCAGCAGCGTGTTCCTGTTGACCGGCACGTCGGCGGCGCGCAGCACGCGCCTGACGCCCGGCGCGCGTGCGGCCGCCGCCACGTCGATCGAGCGGATGCGCGCGCTGGCATGGGGGCTGCGCACGACCTTGAGGTGCAGCAGGCCTTCAAAAGCGTGGTCGTCGAAATAGCGCGTCAGCCCGGTGACGTGGCCCGGCATGTCCTGACGCTGGAGGCCCTTGCCGATGACATTGAGATTGTCGTCGCGCTCGTCGGCGAAGAGATCCTTGCGCATCTCAAGCATGACGGCCTCCCTCGCTGCGGCGCATGCCGGGGGAGCCGGCCGCCGCCAGAATGGCCGCGACGATCGGCTCGTAGCCGGTGCAGCGGCAGATGTTGCCGCTGATCGCCTCGATGACCTCGTCGCGGGTCGGGTTGGGGTTCCTGTCCAGAAGCGCGCGCGCGACCGTCAGCATGCCGGGCGTGCAGAAGCCGCATTGGGCCGCGAAATGCTCCATGAACTGCGCCTGCAGCGGGTGCAGATCGGGACCGTCCGCCATTCCCGAGGCGGTCTCGATCCGCTTGCCCTCGCAGGCGACGGACAGCGTCAGGCAGGAGAGATGCGGCTCGCCGTCGATCAGCACGGTGCAGACGCCGCAGGCGCCTTGGCCGCAGCCATATTTGGGTGCGAAATCGCCCAAGCCCCGCCGCAGCGTGTTGAGCAAGGTCTCCGGCGCGTCGACGAAGGCGGCGCGGTCGGAACCGTTGAGGCGGAACTGGACGGGAATTTTCGCCATCTCGGCCCTCCTCAGCGTCCGTCGCCGGCGAGCAGCCGGCCGAGATGGACCGGCAGCACCTCGCGGCGATACCACTCGCTGGCAATCGCGTCCGTCGCCGGCCGGCAGCCTTCGAGCGCCGCCTGCTTCGCCATCTGGATCGCGCCGGCGTCGAGGCTCTTGCCTTCGAGTGCGCGCTCGACGCCCCGCGCCCGGATCGGCGTCGGGGCCATCGCGCCATAGGCGACACGCACCTGCGCCATGCGCCCGCCCGATTGCGGCAGATGCGCCGCGATCGAGAGCACCGAGATGCCCTTGGGCCTGACGCGGCTGATCTTGCGGAAGTGGAACTCGCCCGGATTCGAAGGCCGCGAGAACTGCACCGCCGTCACCAGCGCGGGTCCCGAGCGCTCGCGCGCGGCCAGAAATTCCTCCAGCGGCACGGCGCGGCCGGAGCCGAATCCGGCCTGAACAACGACCTGCGCATCGAGCGCCAGCAGCGCCACCGTGAAGTCGCCATAGGGCGAGGCTGCGAACAGGTTGCCGCCGACGCTGGCCATGTTGCGCACCGCAGGGCCGCCGATGGCGCGCGCCGCCGCGTGGAGAAAGGCGAGGTCGCGGTTCGCCAGGATCATGCCCATCGTCACGCCCGCGCCGAGCTCGATGCGTCCGCCGCCGGCCTCGATGCGCCGGAAGACCGGATCGGTGACGCGCAGCAGCGTGCCTTCCGTCAGCCGGCCCTCGTTGACGTCGCGCATGACGAGCGTGCCGCCGCCGAGCAGCACGGCCTGCCGGTCGCCGGAGACGATCCCGGCCGCTTCCGCCAGCGTCGCGCAATGTCTCACGTCGAGCATGTCAGACGGCCTCCCTCGCCAGTTCGGGCAGGCGGCGCACCGCCTCGATGCCGTTGGTGTAAACCTCGTCGCCAACGATCCGGGCGAGCTCGTCCTCGCGGCCGCGCGGCGTGGTGAAGCGGCTCTCCCAGTGCCAGAAGGCGCGGTTGCCGTCGGTCACCGGCAGCAGCCGGACATGGGCGACGTAGTTGAACAGCGGAATCGGCGTGTCGAGCAGGCAGTAGCTGAAGGTCATTTCGAGGTCAGACAGCGTGAGGAGCTGCTCGCGCAGCTCGCTGCCGTCCTGCAGCGTGAAGCGGCGCACGCAGCCGATCCTGTCGGAGGGATGTCCACGCTCGATCTCGCTGCGCGCCACGATCGGGTGCCAGCGGTCATGACCGTTGAAATCACGCAGCACCGACCAGAGCAGGTCGACCGGCGCGTCGATGATCGTGCTGCGGACGACGTGAGGCATGGCCTCATCCTCCGAATGCGCGCTTGAGCGCGTCGAAGCCACCCTGGAAAACGTTGGTCCCGATGCCCTCGATCAGTTCCGCCTCGCGCTCCGGCGCGCAGTCGAAATCGGCCGACCATTCGATGAAGGTCCGTTCCTGGTCGGTGATCGGGGTCAGCCGCAGCGTCGCGACGTAGTTCGTCAGCGGCATCGGTGAATCGAGGATCGAATAGGTGCAGAACATGTCGTAGTCGGAGAGGCCGAGAAGCTGCTCGCGCAGGCGGTCGCCGCTGCGCAGCGAGAAGGCGCGGATGCAGCCGACCTTGTCGGCCGGTTCGCCATTCTCGATCCGGCTTTCGGCGATGCGCGGGTGCCAGTTCGGCAGTCCGTTGAAGTCGCGCACGCGGGCCCAGACCTTGGCGGCGGGGGCGGCGATGACACTGGAGACGTAGACGCGGGCCATGGTTTCAGCGCCTCACGACTTCTTGCGAGGGCTGGGGCGCGGGGCAGGCGCCGGACCCGGTCCCGGTCCCGGTCCCGCGCCGCCGCCTTCGCCAGCATCCTTCGGCTTGGCGGGTTGAGCGTCCTTGGCGACGCGCTGCATGTCGGAGGCCTCGCGCATCAGCCCGCCCATCTTGGCGAGATTGCCGCCCTCGATGCCGATCTCCTTCAGCACCTGGTCGATCATCGGCGCCTGCACGCGGTAGCGCAGCGCGGATTCGATGACCTCGTCGGTCGGCGAGCGCGCCGCTCCACCTGCGCCGCCGTTGCCGCCCACGCCGCCGAGGCCATCGACATGGAGGATGCGGATGCCCTCGATCTTCTCCATCGGCTTGACGCTCTCGCGCACGATGCCCTCGATCCGGTCGAGCAGCCGGCGGCGGAAGAGGCCATAGCGCGCCCCGTCCGAGAGCACGTTTTCGGCCTCGTAGAGCAGCTTCTGCGCCTCGGCCTCGACCGCGCGGCGGACCTTGTCGGCTGCCGCGGCGATGTTGGATTCCTCGGCGGCCTTCTGCGCGAGCAGCACCTCGACGGTCTTGCGGCGTCGCGCGCTTTCGCTCTCGCGCACCGTCTTGACCTGCTCCTCGGCCTCCACCGCCTTGGCGCGGGCGATTTCGGCGCTGGCCTGCGCCGCCGATTCCTCCAGCGACTTGGTGTAGAGCGCGATCGCCTTGTCCATGGCTGCCGCCTCGACATCACGCTCGCGGGCGATCTCCAGCTTGCGCAATTCGCGCTGACGTCCGATCCGGGCCTCGTCCAATCCGCGATCCGACGAGATGCGGGCGCGCTCGACCTCCTCGTTTGAGGCGATCTGCGCCTCCTGCAGCGCCTGCGTGCGCGCGATCTCGAGCTGCTCCAGTGCACGCTTCCGCTCGATGCGGCTGGCTTCCAGCGCCTGTTCGCGCGCGATGTCGACGGTCTCGATCTGCTGGCGCGCCGCGATCTCGGCCTGTCGCAGCGTGGCGTCGGCGTCGGTGCGCTCGACCTTCTTGGCGGCGAGCGCGATGACGCGGTCCTCTTCCGCGACCTCGATCGCCTTCTTCTGGGCGATCTGCAGCATCTCGCGCGATTTCGCCGCGTCGATCCGCTCCTCGTCGAGGCCAAGTTCGGTGGCGATACGCCGCCGCTCGACCGTGTCGCGGCGCTTCAATTCGGCTGCCTCGAGATCGGCGTTGCGCTTGATCTCCAGCTCCTTCGTTGAGAGTTCGGCAGCGATGCGCTCGCCGGCGACGACGCGTTCCTGGCTGATGCGCGCCTTCTCAATCGTCTCGCGGGATGTGATGCCCGCCGCGTCGACCGTCTGCGTGCGCTCTATCTCCAGCAGGCTCTTGCGCTGCTCCAGCGCGATGCGCTCCGCCGTGATCGCGTCGTCCTGCGCGATGCGCGCCTTTTCGACTGCTTCGCGGGCAGCGATCTCGGCCTCGTCGAGCGCGCGGTTGCGGGCGATGCCGAGCGCGCGGACACGCTCCTCCTGCGCGATGCGGGCGGTGTCGACCGCCTCGCGGGCCGCGATGTCCTCCTGCTCCAGCACGCGCGTCCGCTCGATCTCGCGATTGCGCACCTCCTGCTCGCTGGCGATGCGCGCGGCGCTGATCGCGCTTTCCTGGCCGATGCGCGCTTTCTCGGTCGCCTCGCGGGCGGCGATCTCGGCCGCCTCCAGCGTCTTTGTGCGCTCGATCTCCTTCTGCCTTATGTCGCGCTCCGAGGCGATCCGGGCGAGGTTGATCGTCTGGTCGTTGCTGATGCGGGCCTTCTCGATCAGCTCGCGCGAGGTAATCTCGGCCTGCTCGACGGCCTGGGTGCGGGCGATCTCCTGCTGGCGGATGTCGCGGTCGGACGCGATGCGCGCCTCGCTGATCGCGCGCTCGTTGGCGATGCGCGACTTTTCGATCTCCTCGCGCGAGAGGATCAGCGCCTGCTCGGCTTCGGTATCGCGCGCGGCGCGCTCGCGCGCCACCTCGGCGCGCTGCACGGCGCGCTTGATCTCGATCTCGCGCTGCTGTTCGAGCCGCGCCGCCTCGCTGTCGCGCTCGATGTCGAGCGCCTGCCGCTCTGCCTCGAGATTGCGGGTGCGGATGCGGATCATCGAATCCTGCTCGATGTCGTTGCGCAGCTTCCGCTTGTCCTCGATCTCCTCGATGATCCGCGTCAGGCCCGCCGCGTCGAAGCGGTTGGACGGATTGAAATACTGCAAATCGGTCTGGTCGAGATCGGTCAGCGCGACCGATTCCAGCAGCAGGCCGTTCTGGTCGAGCGCTTCGGCTGCGGCGTCCTTGACGCGCTGGACGTAAGACCCGCGCTGCTCGTGCATATCCTCCATGGTCATTTCGGAGGCGACGGTGCGCAGCGCCGAGATGAACTTGCCCGACAGGAGCGCATGGAGCTGGTCGGGCTGCAACGTGCGCCGGCCCAAGGTCGCTGCGGCTACGGAGACGGAATCGCGCTCCGGCTTCACCCGGACATAGAACTCCGCGTCGATATCGACGCGCATCCGGTCGCGGGTGATCAGCGCGTCGTTGCCGGCCCGCGTCACCGCGAGCTGCAGCACGTTCATGTTCACGGGGGTGACGTCGTGGATGATCGGCAGCACGAAGGCGCCGCCATTGATGACGACCTTTTCGCCGAACAGGCCGGTGCGGACGAAGGAGACCTCCTTCGAGGAGCGCCGATAAAGCCAGTTCACCAGATAGACGACGATGGCGATGACGATCACCGCCACGATCAGCCAGAGGATCAGCGATCCGACCAGTTGGCCCGTCATGTCATCTTCCTCCCGTCGATACCTGGCTTGCCGGTCCGCCACCCACGGCCCTCATCCTGAGGAGCGATTTTGCGAGAAATCGCGTCTCGAAGGATGCTCCAGCTCGCTCCGGAGCCTTCTGGACGATCCTTCGAGACGCGCCTGCGGCGCTCCTCAAGATGAGGGCCGTGGGTTGGATGGGGCCTCATGGCTTCTTGCCCTTGCCGGCCTTGGCGGCGGGCTTCTTGGCGTCCGGCTTCCGCCCGATGCGCTTGAACGCCTGCGTCTGGTCGCGGATCGCGGTCTCCACCGGCAGGCGCTCCATCGAGGATGCGCCGTAGAAACCGTGGCAGTGCTTCGTGTGCTTCATGATGAAGTCGGCGTCGGCCGGCTCGGCCACCGGGCCGCCATGAACGAGAATCAGCGCATCCTTTTTCACCGCCAGCGCGGCAGCCGCCCATGCATCGACAAGGGCCGGGCAGTCGGAGAGCTTGAGCGCCGTCTCCGCGCCGATCGCGCCCCCCGTCGTCAGGCCGAGATGGCAGACGATGATGTCGGCCCCGGCCTTGGCCATGGCGCGCGCATCGGCTTCGCAGAAGACGTAAGGCGTGGTCAGCAGGCCCTTGGCGTTGGCGAGCGCGATCATCTCGACCTCTAGACGAAAGCCCATACCGGTCTCTTCGAGGTTCTTGCGGAAGACGCCGTCGATGAGACCGACCGTCGGAAAATTCTGCACGCCGGAAAAGCCGATGCGCTTCACCTCGTCGAGGAAGACGTCCATGCGGCGGAACGGATCGGTGCCACAGACGCCGGCGAGGACCGGCGTCGCCTTCACCACGGGCAGGACCTCGGCCGCCATCTCCATGACGATGGCGTTGGCGTCGCCATAGGGCATCATGCCCGAGAGCGAGCCGCGCCCGGCCATGCGGTAGCGGCCGGAATTGTAGATGACGATGAGGTCGATCCCGCCGGCCTCCTCGCATTTGGCCGAGAGGCCCGTGCCGGCTCCGCCGCCGACGATCGGTTCGCCCTTGGCGACCATGGCGCGGAAGCGCTTCAGCAGGGCCTTCTTGTCGAACGCGGTCATGCCCGCCCTCCTGCGCGCTCGCGCCGCCGCCCGGCATGCAGCGCGCGGAACTCCCGCACGATTGCCGCCGCGAAGGCCGGGTCGTTGATGTGATGCGGCAGGCGGATGAGCTGCCGGCTCGGACTCGCGCGCACCGTCTGCTCCAGCGCCTGGAACAGAGCCGCATCCGCCGCGGGGTCGTGGAACGGCTGTCCCGGCGCATCCAGCGCCGAGACGCCAAGCTCCGGGATGAGGAAGCGCACCGGTCCCTCCATCTGGTTCAGGCGCTCGCCGATCCAGCGCCCCATCCGGGCGTTTTCCTCGGCCGTGGTGCGCATCAGCGTGATCTGCGGATTGTGCGGATAGAGCTTGCGGCCGCGATAACGCTCCGGCACCGTCTCGGGCGCGAAGAAGTTGACCATGTCGAGCGCGCCGACCGAGCCGACATAAGGGATGCGGGTGCGGATGATCGCCCCGAAGCGGTCCTCGGTCGCCGGCAGCAGGCCGCCCATCATCATGTCGCAGATCTCGGTGGTCGAGACGTCGATGACGGCTCCGACCAACCCCGACTCGACCAGCTTCTCCATCGCCCGCCCGCCGGTGCCCGTGGCGTGGAAGGCGAGCGGCTCCCACTCGGCCTCCAGCAGCTTCGAGACCTGCTGGACGCACGGCGTCGTGACGCCGAACATGGTCAGCCCGACCAGCGGTTTTTCGGGCTCGCCGCCCCGCGCAGGCGCAGGCCTGGAGACCTCTGCGATCCGCGCCTTCGCCATCCCAGCCATCGCCCGCGCGCCGTTGCCCAGCACCAGCCGCGAGACGCGGTTGAGTCCCTGCACATCGGTTACGGAATGCATCATCGTGATGTCGGCCGCGCCGACATAGGCGCGCACGTCGCCCGAGGCCATGGTCGAGATCATCAATTTGGGCAGCCCGACGGGCAGCGCCTGCATCGCCGGCGTCACCATCGCGGTCGCGCCCGAGCCGCCGGCCGAGATCACGCCGAACACGCCCTGCTGGCGCGGCAGCCAGGCCGCGAACGCCTCGGTCATCGCCGCGACCGCCGTCCCCCGATCGCCCGACGCTATCCCGGCCGAGCCGCGCGGATGGGCGAGCGCAATCTCCTGCGGCGTCACGTCCCCGCCGGCGCTCCGGCCCGAAGTCGAGATGTCGACCAGCCGCGCTCGCACGCCCTCGGCCCGGATCAGGTCGCGGATATGGCGCAACTCGTCGCCCTTGGTGTCGAGCGTGCCGACGACGATGACATGTGGCTCGGCGCTGACCGCAGGCGTGCCGCGCCGGTCGCCGACCGAGCGGCCGTCCAGCGTCGCCAGCGTCGGCCGCGAGATCGTGCGCGCCTGCGCCTCGATGCGGGCTGCCGGGACGGGCTGAGACCAGCGCGTCGGGATGACGGGGTTGGCGTTGTAGACCCGCGTCGGGCCGGCGGCCGGAGCGGGGGCGGGCGAGGGACCGCGTCCCGTCTCCGCGCCGCCCGCCGCGCCGTCCGTTTCGTCATGGCCGTGACGGCCGACGCCGAGCAGGCGCTGCTGCAGGTCGCGGTCGCCCGCCAGCGTGGCCGACGCGATGATGCGGTTGATCCGGCCGTTGACCATGATCGCGACGGGGTCGGACACTTCGGTCGCGACGCCGATATTCTGCTCGATGACGAGGATCGCGACGTCGCCCTGCTCGGCGAGGCGCACCAGCATCTCCTCGACATGGGCGACGATCACGGGCGCGAGGCCTTCGGTCGGCTCGTCCATGATCAGCAGGCGCGGATTCATCAGGAGCGCGCGGCTGATCGCCAGCATTTGCTGCTCGCCGCCCGAGAGCTGCGCGCCGCCATTGTTGCGCCGCTCTGCCAGCCTCGGAAACACCTCGTAGATGCGCTCGGGCGTCCAGGCCCCGCGCTTGCCCCGCTGCATCAGCCGCAGATGCTCGTCGACCGTGAGCGAGCGCCAGAGCCTGCGCCCTTGCGGCACGTAGCCGATGCCGAGCCGCGCGATCTCGGCGGGCGCGCGCCCGGCGATCTCCTCGCCGAAGAAGCGGATCGAGCCCGAGGCGATCGGCACTAGCCCCATGATCGCCTTGCACATGGTCGTCTTGCCCATGCCGTTGCGGCCGACGACCGACAGCACGCCGCTGTGCAGCGTGAGATCGACGCCCTGTACCGCATGCGAGCGTCCGTAGAAGACGTTGAGCCCCGCGATCTGCAGGATGGGGACGCCGGCACCGGGCGGGGCCTTGAGACGTTCAGCCATGGCCGCCTCCGGCATGACCACCGCCGAGATAGAGCTCCTGGACCTCCGGGTCGGTCTCGATATCCTCAGGCCGGCCTTCCTTGAAGATGCGTCCGTTGTGCATCATCGTCACGCTCTCGACGACGCGCAGCGCCACGTCCATGTCGTGCTCGATGATGATGTAGCCGATATGGCTCGGCAGCGAGGTCAGGATATGGACGAGGTCGCGCCGCTCGGTCGGCGACAGGCCCGCCGCCGGCTCGTCGAAGAGGATGAAGCGCGGCGCGCCCGATAGCGCCAGCGCGATCTCGAGCTGGCGCTGCTGGCCATAAGCCAGTTCGCCGACCAGCCTGTCCCTGACGGGCGAGAGATGAACCGCCTCGACCAGCCTCTCGGCTGCATGGACCAGCGCATCGTCGCGCCGCGGCCTGATCATCGAGAACCGGTTCCGCGAGACGCCGCGGCAGGCGAGATAGACGTTGTCAAGCACCGACAATCCGGCGAAGAGCGAGGAGATCTGGTAGGTGCGGCGCAGGCCGCGCCTGATCCGCTCCTGCGGCGGAAACGACGTCACGTCCTCGCCGAAGAAGCGGATGACGCCGGAGCTCGGCGCGAAATCGCCCGTGATGCAGTTGAACAGGGTCGTCTTGCCGGCTCCATTCGAGCCCAGCACGGCGCGGCGCTCGCCGGGCCTGACCGAAAGTGTCACATCCGATAGCGCCGCCAGCGCGCCGAACAGCCGCGAGACGCCGCGCAGTTCGAGCGCATTGGCCGACCCCGCTGCCGTCAGGCGCTCGCGGGTCGCGGTCGGGTCCATCGCGCCTGCGACTGCGCTCATGGCGAGCCTCCGCCGCTGCGCATCTGGGCGTCGCGCGTGTCGGCGCTGCGGCGGTAGCGCTCGCGCAGCCGTTGCCAGATGCCGATCAGTCCGTCCGGCGAGAACAGCACGATGACGAGGAAGCCGAGCCCGATCAGCAACTGGTAGCGCCGGCCGTCGAGACCCAGCCCCTCGAGCACGTCGAGCGAGAAGGTCCGCAGCAGCACATAGACCAGCGCGCCGATGAACGGGCCGATCGGACGGCTCAGGCCGCCGACGACAGCGATGATCAGCATGTCGACGACGGGGCCGACGCCGGCGGTGCCGGGCGAGATCTGGCGCTGGTACCAGACCAGCAGCACGCCGGCTGAAGCCGCGATCAGCGAGGCGAAGGCGTAAGCCCCGATCCGGTGGGCGACGACGTCGAAGCCGAGCGCCGCCATCCGGCGCGGATTGTCGCGCGTGCCCTGCAGGGCCAGCCCGAAGGGTGCGCGCGAAACATAGACGACCGCGCCATAGGCCAGCGTCGCGCAGGCCAGCGTCAGATAGTAGAAGGACAGGTTCTGACCCCAGTCGATGCCGAGGAAGACCGGCGGAACGATGCCGTTGAAGCCGCTGAAGCCGTTGAAGATCGTGTAGTTCTGCAGCGTCAGATAGTAGAACGCCGAGGCGATCGCGAGCGTGATCATGATCGTGTAGATGCCCTCGGTGCGGACCGAGAGCGCGCCGCTGAGCGTCCCGAACAAAGTCGCGATCAGGATAGCCACGGGCGCGGCGGTCCACCACGGCCATTTCAGGCTGATCTGCGCGATGGCGCTGTCGCCCAGGATCGCGACCAGATAGCCGGCGAAGCCCGCCACGGTCATCTGGATCAGGCTGACGATGCCGCCATAGCCGGCCAGGAACATCAGGCTCAGCGCCACCAGGCCGAGAATCATCGCATAGGCGATGATCTGGACCAGCCAGAACGGGCTGGCTATCGCCGGCATCACCAGGAGCAGCCCGGCGGTGATCCAGAACGCGGCTCCCCGCCGTCCGAGCCAATCACTGAGGCTCTCCGTTGCGCGGGCGCGCTGCTCCAGCTTGAGGTCCGCGACGGCCATCGTCAGCGCCTCGCCGCCAGGCCCTGCGGCCGGATCGCGAGCACCACCACCATGATGACGAAGGTCAGCATCACCGCATAGGTCGGCATGTAGACCGAGCCGAACTGCTCGGCGAGGCCGACGATCAGCGCGCCGACGGCAGCGCCCGGAATCGAGCCCATGCCGCCGACGATGACGACGACGAGCGATGACAGAAGGATGCGGGTGTCCTCGCCCGGCTGCAGCGACTGGAAGGTGCCGCCGACGACGCCGGCGAGACCGGCGAGCCCCGCCCCGAAAGCGAAGACCATGACGAAGACGAGTTGTACGCGCACGCCCGTCGCCGAGAGCATGTCGCGGTCGTCGACGCCCGCCCGCACCAGCATGCCGACCCGCGTGCGGTTGAGCGCCAGCCACATCAGCACGCCCAGCACGATCGCACCGACGAGGATCGCGATCCGCACCAGCGGATAGGTCATCAGCACCGCCTCGCCATTGCTGCGCAGCGCGACGGCGAGCGGCAGCGTCACGGGGCCTGACAGCCAGTCGGGCGTCGTCACCTGAAAGGTGTCGCCGCCATAGCTCCACAGCAGCAGGTCGGCGAAGATGATCGACAAGCCAATCGTCACCAGCGTCTGCCGCAGGTCCTGCCCTTCCATCCAGCGGAACAGGAAGACCTGCATCAGCACGCCGACCAGCCCCACGACGACGAAGGCGACCAGCAGCGCCACCAGCCAGGAGCCGGTCAGTTCGCCGATGCTGTAGCCGAGATAGCCGCCGAACAGATACAGCGAGCCATGCGCCAGGTTGACATTGCGCATCAGCCCGAAGATCAGCGTGAAGCCGCTCGCGACGAGGAAATACAGCGCACCGAGCGTAATCCCGTTGAACAGGGCGCTCAGGAAGACGCGCTTGCGGCCGAACGCAGCCTCCATGCCCGGCGTCCAGACCGAGAAGACGAGCCAGAGCAGAAGCGCGACCGCGACGAGGATGACCAGCGACCAGATCGGGCGGCGCGCGACGAAATCAGACATGGCAGGCCTTCAGCGCCATCTGGCCGGGTAGGATCGTCTTCGCAAGTGGCGACGTCGGGCCGACCCGCCGCAGGACTCGGCGATAGTCGCGCGGCGCCATGCCCATATGGGCGGTAAAGAACCGGGTGAAGACGCTCTGGCAGGAGAAGCCCAGCGCGTGGCTGATACGCGTCACCGGATCGCCCGAGAAGACGAGGCGGTCGAGCGCGGCGTCGAGCCGGACGGTGTTGGCGAAGACGGTCGGCGTCACGCCGACCTGCTCGCGGAAGAGCTTGAAGAAATGCGCCCGCGACAGCCCGGCCTCGCGGGCGACGCGTTCGAGCGCGCCCTCATGGCTCGGATGATCCTCGATGAGGCTGCGGGCGCGCAGCACGCGGCGGTCGAGCGCGCCTTTCGGCGCGAGATGGATCAGCGCGGAAGCGAGATCGAGGCCGATCGGCTCGCTCGACGCCTGCGCCAGAGCCATCAGCACCGGCTCCAGGTTGAGTTCGCGATGCGAAGACATAAGCATGCCGACGACCTCGTCACGCCAAGAGGCGAGCTCTCGCGTCAAGACCAGCTCGGAGGCGGGAAACGCGAGCGCTCCGGCCGGTGTCATGGTCTGCGCCGCGAGCCATTCCGGCTTCAGATAGACGACGAGGAAGAGGCCAAAGGAGCCTGCGCGTTCGGGCTGGAAACTGTGCGGCTCCCAGGGATTGATCGCGACGCCCATGAAGGGATCGACCAGCGTCGAGCGGCCTTTGATGCTCACGAGGCCGCGCGACCCCTCGAGAAAGAAGATCAGGTGCGCCTCGCGATGGGCGTGCAGCACCAGCGGGCGGTCGAGATCATAGATCGAGACCCTGCCGAATGGACCGTGGCAGACCGCAACTGCGCGACTCATGACGCCTCGCGAAACAGGGGCCGGCGGCAGAGGCTTTGCCTCTTCAGGCAAGCCACCATCCTTGCGCCGCGATATCGGATCGCTGGCGCCAGAGGCCGGGGTGTGAAGGGGGCGAAGGGGGCGCGCATCTCGCGTTTCTCCCCCTTCGACGGACGCTTGAGGCGCCTACGGCTTGCATTCCGGATTGGTGCGCGACGGCAGGCCCACCGCCTTGAACGCATCGAGCGACAGGCCCAGCGTCTGCGTCACGTCGGGAACCGCGCGGACGAACTTGTTCGTCAGGTCGCCGTTCGGCAGTTCCGCGACTTCGGTGATGAAGGTCGTGGCGATCGCCTGCCGGTTGTCGTCGAGCTTGATCTTGCCGTTGGGCGCGTCGAGTTCGACCTTGGCGAGTTCGGCCCGCAGCTTGGCGCCGCCGTCGGCGATGTCGCCCTTGACCTTGTCCATCGCGATCGCCAGCGCCTTGACGGCGTTGTAGTAGTTGGTCGCGAAGAGCGAGGGGCTGGCGAAGCGCTTGTCGGCCGGGAAGCTCTCCTGATAGAGCTTGACCCAGGCCTTCCAGCGCGGATCGTCCCAGGCGTCGGCGACGCCGCCCGAGGAGGGCGTGCCGACCAGCAGACGCTTGGCCGCGCCCTTCGACGACAGCACGGTCTGGTCGACCATGATCGAACCGCCGATGAACTTGGCCTTGCCGCCGGTCTGGCTGTACTGGTTCAGGAAGTTGACCGAGTCGCCGCCGCCGAGGCCGAGGAAGACGGCGTCGACATCATCGGGGATGTTGGCGATCACCGAGCCAAAATCCTTGGTGCCGAGCGGCACCCACTGACGCTGCGTGATCTGGCCGCCGGCGCGGCAATAGCCGAGCGCGAAACCGAAGACCTGCGTGTAGGGGAACGAGTAGTCCTCGGCGATGATCGAGATCCTCTTGTAGCCCTTGTCCTTCAGCACGTATTCGCCGAGGCCCGCCATCCACATCGCGCCGTCGCTGTTGAAGCGGAAGAAGTTCGGCGACGGGTTGACGAAGGTGGTTTCCAGCGCGCCAGACGAGCCGTTGATCATGACGAGGTTGGGCACGGTCTTGCTGTAGTCGCGCATGGCGATGCCCTCGGAGCCCGAGAGCGGCCCGATGATGATCTGCACCTTGTCCTGCTCGACGAGCTTGCGGGCGGCGCGCAGCGCGGAATCCGGGCTGGCGTCGGTCGCTGTGACGATGAGTTCGAACTCGCGTCCGCCGAGCTTGTTGCCGAGTTCCTTGGCCGCGATCTGGACGCCGCGAACGCCGTCCTCGCCGCCGGACGTCAGAGCGCCCGACAGCGTCGCCATCACGCCGATCTTGAGTTTTTCCTGAGCATTGGCGACCGACGAGGCCGCCAACAGACTGCAAGCCGCGACAGCGGCCATAAGCGCCTTGCGCATCGTATTCCTCCCTGCGTGCTGGCCGCGCCGAAGGTGATGACGGCGAAGCCGGTGGCGGCTTTTGGACCGCTCTGAGGACACGGTAACATAGAGTCCGGCGCTGCCAAGGTCGCGGATGTTGCGCTCGGTCTGCTTTTTGGCCGCAGGGAGTGCCGGCTGCGGGGGTGACCGTCCGCTGCGCCGGGGCTCATGCGAGATGTGTTCCGGTCCACCCGACCGGAACGAGGGCCGGCCTGAAGCCGGCCCGGCGGCAGGCGGCCGGCCCGGCGCAAATGCCTTTTTGTCTAGCCGAGGGTATAGATCGTCCTGGAGGCGCGCTTCTGGCGGTACATCGCCAGATCGGCCTCGTGCAGGGGGCACCGGCCGAAGCCGGCCTCGATCGCCGACAAGCCGGCCGAAACCGAAACCTGCACGGGTTCGGCGGCGAAATGATACTCGATCCGGCCGAAGGCCTGGCGCAGGGCCTCGACCTTCTGGCCGGCGTCCTCGAGGTCGATGTTCGACAGGATCACCGCGAACTCGTCGCCCCCGGTGCGAGCGACGAAATCCGACGCCCGCACATGCGTCCGCAGGCATTGCGCGACCGCCACGATCACGGCGTCGCCGGCGCGATGGCCATAGCGATCGTTGATCGCCTTGAACTGGTCGATGTCGAAAACCGCGACTACGGCCGGCATGGCGTATCGCGTGGCCCGGTCGATCGTCCGCCGGAGTTCGTCGTCGAAGGCGCGGCGATTGGCGAGTCCGCTCATCTCGTCGAGATAAGCCAGCCGCGTCATGGCGTCGAGGCGCGCTTTCGCCTCCTGAAGCTCCTGTTCGAGCCGCAGCAGACGTGACGGCCGCGGCTGCCCTGTCAGGCCGGGGGGAACGGCAAACTTGATCCGCTTGGCGCCGGGCCTGCGCGGGGCGCGCGGGGGCTTGGCGTCCGATATCCGTGAAGGCTGATCACTCATCGAAGGCTGATCACTCATGGCGACATCTCGAAAAGGCGCACGCATCCTGATGGTCGGCTGCAGGATCAGGCCGTCGGCCTCTCCTGCAGGATAGCCCTGCGTTCGGGCAGGACCGGGCGGCTGTCACGCGGCGCCTCCAGCCGCGATGTGACGGGCCGCCCGGCCCAGCGTCACTGATACCAGCGATGGGCGATGCTCTTCCCGGCGATGTAGGACAGGAACTCGCCGTGCTCCGCGCCCTTGACGTTCTTGTGCTTCTTGAAGATTTTCTCGGCCTCCTGGTAGTTGTTGGCCTGGAAATGGGCCCAGCCGCGCAGAGCGCTCATATTGGGGTCGAGACGCTGCTGGTTGCGGTCCATCAGATCGGCCGCCTCCTTGTAGTTTCCGGACTCGTAGAGTTTCACCGCCTGCCTGACGACGCCCGAGGGCGCGCCGCCGCCGCGCCGGCCGCCGCGCTGGCCGGAGCCGGAGATGACCGCCCTTTCGCTGACGGCGACCTCGGCCAGCCTCGCGACCGCCTGGTAGCGCCCCTTGTTCTCGGCGATGAAGGAGGCGTAGGCCTTGCGGTCTCCGAGCCGTTGCATGGCGAGCGCCAGCCCCAGCACGCTCTCCTCGCTCTCCTTCCACCGGTTGGCCTTCTCGAACCAGGCGCGCGCATCGCCGAATTTCTTCGCGTGGAACAGATGCCAGCCCAGCGCCTGAGCGCCGAGGCCCGATTTCTCGCCGTCCACGATCTCCTCGACGCGGCGCATCTCGTCGGCGGGCAGCGTCGCCGCATCCGGCTTGGGCAGTTCGGTAGCCGCGATCTCGATATAGGCCTTGCGGATCAGCGGGCCGACCGAGAGGTTCTGGAACGCCAGCGTCCGGGCCTGCTCGATCTCGCCCAGATTGCGCAGGGCGAGGATGTGGCCCTCGAGCAGCTTGGCGTCCTTGGAGGCGCCATAGCCGAGCTTGAACCAGTCGCGCGCCTTGGCGTAGTCCTTCGCCTGGAAGGCATACCAGCCCAGCAGTCCGGCATCCGCCGCGCCCTTGGCTGAGCGCGCCGATGCCTCGATCAGCTTCAGGTCGCGCTCGGACGGGGTCGGGGCGGACTGACCCGATGCGATCGCGCCGATGTCCCGGCGGACCATGTCGAGCTTCACGCCGTCAAACTCGTTGCCGCCGTTCCGGCCGCGCTTGCCGGCGGCGATGAGCTTCGCGACGTCGTCCTCCGGCAGCACCAGGGTCGCCTTCTGAACCGTAGCGAGGCGCTCGCCGGCATTCTCGCAATTCGCGAGGATGTAGCGATAGACCGACAGCGTCTGGTCCTTGTCCTCGAGCGAGGCGAACGCCTCGGCGAGCCGCCACAGAACGTCGATCTCGCGACAGACCAGCAGATCCTGGCTTTCGGTGGCGAGACTGACGACCTGTTCCCAGTCGCGCTGCTGCGAGGCAGCGACCAGTGCCTGCCGGCGTTCGGCGATGTTGATCTTGGAGGTCAGGTCGATCGACGGCGTATAGTCCGGGAACTCGGCCCTGAGCGCGTCGATCTGCTCCTTGAGGTCGTCGAACCGCCCTTCGGCGTAGAGGTCCCAGAGCGGCTTCTCGTCAACCTGCGGCGAGCCTGCCGCGAACAGGTTCGCCGGCGGCTGCCAGGTCGGATGAAGCGTTTTCAACCGGCGGATCTCTGATGCGACGCGCGCCGTCTGTCCGAGCGAGGCGTAGTAGTTCAGCGCGCTCTCATCGACCGCCTTCTGGGCAGGCGCTGCCGCCTGGCCCCTCGCCTCGGCCGGCTGCTGGCGCGTGGGCTTGAAGCCCTGCTCGGCGCGCGGCGGGATCGCCGGCTGAGAGCGAGCCGGTGCGAAGGCGGGCGCCGCCGACTTCGGCTCCCGCGCGGCCGGCGGGCCGGCGGGCGAGATGACGAGAGGGGCCGTCTGGGCCATGGCGAAGCCAAAATAGCTCACCATGGCGGTCGCAACGAGCAGCGATGACTTTAAAGACATTGCGGCTTCCTTTCACTGATGGCTAACAGACTGAGCAACCCAAGTGTCGCCGGATAGTAGAGATCGTTTTGTCTCGTGACTAAATCTGGAGACACGGCCTTGTTCTGCGCGATGCATTGAGCCAGCGCGAAGATCATCTTGTAGCCCGGCGCGTCGAGCGTTTCGCGCGCCTTGCCGTCCTCGATGTCGATCACGAACGGGCCGATGTTGTCGGCGGCGTTCCACATCGTCAGGTAAGGGCGCAGATGATCGCTCGCGACCCGTGGCGACCATGCCGCGTAAAGCGGGATGCGGACGGCGTTGTATCCGAAGCTGCGCTCGAAATTGGTCGCGAACGCCGCGCGCTTCTCGCCGATCGAGACCCATTCCGAGGGCAGGCCGAGCGGCCCGAACCGGCTCTCGCGCAGCAGCGCCAGGCCGGAGCGCCGCAAGGCCGCCCAGTCCTGCGTCGTGTCCATCGCCTGCAGCCGGTCGATGGCGGGGAAGATCCAGTAGGACAGGTTGACGATCGGTCCGTCCGGCTGGTCGGCCGGGCGGAAGCCGTTCGCGCCCGGCAGCAGCACCGGCCCGATGCGGCTGCCCGTGACATTATGTTTGAAGATCGCCGCCGTGAGCTTGCGCATCGCAGCGGTGTAGGCCGGCTCGTCCCAGCGCAGCCCGGCCTCGCCGAGCGCCCAGGCCATCAGCAGGTCGCCGTCGCTGGCGTTGTTCTGGTCGGTGACGTTGGGGGTCGCGTCCGGCTGCCAGCGCCAGGCATGGAGCCCGTCGGGTCGGACGCCGAGCTCCTTCGCCGTCCATTTCCAGATGCGCTCGAAAGTCTCCCGGTCATGCGCGGCGAGCGCCAGGACCATGGCGTAGCCCTGCCCCTCGGAGTGGGAGATATTGCCGTTGCCATTGTCCACGACCCGTCCGTCAGGCCGGATGAAGCGGTCCCGATAGCTCGGCCAGAGCCGGGCGAGCAGTTCCGCGCCGCGCGGCCGCTTGGCGGTCACGGAGCCGGTGGTGCTCGCCGCCAGCCCGATCGCCGCCTGCGGCTTGCGGTCGGTCGCCGCGCCCGTCTGGGCGGTCGCCAGTCCGAGCGCGAGCGCCGCGCCTGCCAGCAGGCAGCGCCGTGGGGAGGGCGAAGCGGACATCACACCCGCCTCGTGCGCAGCGCGATCGCCGTGGTGAGGGCGAGCAGGGCCACGAGCGAGCCGAGGATCGTCAGGTAGTGCATCGGATTGAGCGACAGCCAGCCGGCCGCGACCAGCCTGATGTTGCCGGGCGACGTGTCGCCGATCGCCGAATAGACGCGCTGCTGGACGCCCAGATTGACCGGGCCCCAGTCGTCGAGCCTGACGCGCGCCGCCTCGCCGTTGAAGCGCGCCCAGAAATGTCCGCTCGTCGCCTTCTCGACCAATGCGGCGAACTGCGCCGGGTCGGCGCCGAGGACGGCGGTCTGGACGACCGGCCTGGTCTCGGGGTCGAAGAAGGCCTTGATCGCCGTGACGTTCGCCGGGCGATGCGCCGTCTGGCGGATGATCAGCGAGTCGGCCGTCGCCTCGAGGTTCTGCGTTGCCGCGATGCCGGGGGCCTTCTCCAGAAGGCCGAAATCCTGCAGCCACGCATTGATGCGGCTGAAATCGCCACTGGCGAACTGGCGCGCTTCCGCCACCCAGGCCCCGAGGTCGAGGGTCTCGCGCATCGTGGCGATCAGCCCATCGGGAGCCGTGGCGTTCCGCTGCGCCGCGTCAGGCACGCCAGCGAAGGTCGCGTCGGTCTGCGTCGCTCCGCCCGAGGCCGCCGCAAACAGGGTGCCGGCATTGGCCGAGGTGATCAGTTGTGGAGCAGTCCGCGCCACCGGCGGCCCGAGACGCGCCGGATCGAGCGGCGCTTCGGCGGGCGAACCGAAGAATATCCCGGGCTCGGTGCTGTCGAGCCTGCCGAAGCGGAACGCTATCGGGATCGGCGCCTGCGCGCTGGCGACCATCCGCGCCACCAGCGTCATCGCGCCGTCCAGAAAGGCGGGGTCCTGGTTCGACACGCCGATCATCAGCGGCTTGCCGGCCTCGGCATAGGGGAAGCCATGGCCGAGCGTCGCCGAGAGGTTGGGATAGGACGCCGCGCGCGCCAGCCTGTCGAAGCTGATCCGGCTCGTCGAGCCGATGGCGAGACGGGCGCCGGAGGCGTTGCCGAGCGTCGCGTCGCAGGCGGCCCTGGGGTCGCTGAGATTGGCCTCCACCGTGATGACGTTGGCGCCCGGCTTGAAGCTCTCAAGCGGCAGTTCGATCGTCCGGCCGTTCAGCCCGCCCTTGCCGGGGTTCATGATCGGGACGATCGCCGCGACCTGATCGTTGACGCTGACGCTGATGCGCTGGGCGAGGCTCGCCTGGCCGGCGAAGGCGCTGTCGAGCGTCAGCCGCGCCGCGCCGTAGGGCGCGGGGAAGAAATCGGGCGGCAGCATCAGCTTGCTGCTGATCTGGAGCAGATGACCGTCGAAGGGCCGCGTCTCCATTCCGAGATCGGCGAAGCTCAGGCTGGTGTCGTTGGCGACCCTGCGACCGTTCAGGTTGGCCAGTGCGCGCAGGCCGGCCCTGGAGCCCGGCCGCTCGGTCTGCGCCGAGAAGATCTCGAGGCGGCGGATCGTCAGGTTCAGGTCGGCCTCGGGGGTGTCGATGAACGAGACTACGGTGCGCGACCGCTCGCCCTCGCGGTTGACGAACAGGCCGAGTTCGGGCGCGAGCCTCTGTCCGGCCGAGGCGGCGGAGCCGCCGCCGACGATCAGGTCGATGCCGGGGCCGACGCCGGGCTCGGACGCCACCTCGATGAGGGGCTGGCTGATGGCCGCGGCCAGGATCAAGGCGTTGGCCGCGCGCATCGCCTGGTCGAGCGTCTGCGCATCATAGCCGAGCGGCAGGCGGATGCGGATCGGTGTGCGGCCGGCATCGAGCCCGGCCAGCATCGGCAGGTCCGCCACGCCGCGCAGGGCCGGCGCCGGTGCGATGTTCACCAGCCCGGTATGGGCCGGCGAGATCTGCGTCCAGAGTTCGTAGGTCGCGTTGATGCTGCAGTCGACGCGGTGGCGCTGGCTGACCGAGAAGCGCACCGAGTTGAAGCCCGGCACCAGCATGCCCGGGGAGACCGGAAAGACTGCCTGGCCGAGATCGGCGGTCGCGCTGAGCGCCACCTCGCCCACGAGTTGGTCGTTGATCCGGACCGACAGCCGCGACGATTCCGGCAGGTTCGAGACGGTGTTCGTGAACCCGACCCGGAACGCGGTGGCGCGGAGCGCATCATGGGCGGACAGGAAGACGGTCTGGTCGCTGGTCGCGAACTCGCCGCGCAGGGTGAGGTCGTCGCGCGTCGCCGCGATCGGCCTGAACGGCGCGTCGAGCGTCGGTTTCGCCACGACGCGGGGCGCGGTGGCGCGCGCCCTCGTGGCAGACGCATCGGCCTGGCTCGTCACCTGGGCCTGGGCGGCCTGCGTCGTCGAGAACACGACGCCGGCGAGCAGCAATGCCTTGAGACCGGACAACATGGGCGTCACTCCGCGAATGCTAGGAGAATGGGAGGGTGTGGACCGGCGGGCCGACGGTTTCGGCCCGCTCGTGAAGGCTGGATGGTCAGGACCGGACAGGGACGCCGTCGGCCCCCATCGGCGCGCGGCTGATCGGAACCTTGGCGGCCGCGACCGGCATGCCGCGGCGGAAGACACCGAAGAAGAGCCCGCGCACCGTCTGGCTGACGCCCCAGCCGAGAGTCTCGGCGCTGACGAGCAGGAGATTGCGCCGCTTGTGCCTGCGGTCGCGCATCCGGCGCATCGCGGAAAGGTCGGCATAGGCGACGTCGGCGATCAGGCGGTAGCGGTCGCCGGAGATGCCGGTGAACCGGATGCCATAGGCGCGTTCGCCCTCATTGCTGATGGCGGAGGCGATGATGACCGGCACGTCGTAGTGCTGGTCGCGGAGCGAGCCGGCGACACGCAGCGTTCCCGCCTGGCGGCCAGGCGCGATCGGCTGCTTGAACAGGCCGTTGGCGACCAGTTTGACGCCGCCGATGGAGGCGTCGGTGACCGTCACCGCGACGGTCTCGCCGTTGACGGTGAGTTCGCCGGCCCGGCTGGTTTCGAGGCGCTGGACCTTGCGGCGCTCGCGGCGCTCCGAGACGCAGCCGAGCGCGATGCCGGCCATGACGAGGTTGAACAGGTTCCACGCGCCGACCACGAGGAGCAGATCGCGCGAGGCCGGCTCGGCGATGTAGCGCATCACCGTGTAGGCGGCGCCTGCGGCGAGCACGCCGAAGATGACGTAGAACGGCATGGCGAGGCCCGACAGATGGTCGTCGTCCAGAACGGCGCCCTTCTGCGTGACGTTGAACTTCGGCGCACGCGGATTGACGACGACGCCGGCGAGCGCCTTGATCAGGTAGACGGACTGGACATACTCGTAGAGTTCTGAGACCCAGGGCCAGCGCAGACGGCCATACATATAGTTCTGCATGATCATCACCGCGAAGATGTAGGTCATCGTGTAGGCGACGAACTGCTGCGGCGAGGCGTGGTAGATCTGCAGGTTGAAGAAGATGAAGAACAGCGGCGAGACCATGAACGCCAGCCGCGAGAGCGGAAACAGCCAGAAGACGTTGCTGGAGGTGTAGCAGAGCTTCTGGGCGAAGGTCAGGCCGCGCTTGAACAGCGGGTTCTTCAGCATGAAGATCTGCATCATGCCCCGGCACCAGCGCGAGCGCTGGCCGATGAAGGATTCGAAGGTTTCCGGCTGCAGGCCTGCGATCAGCGGCGTTTCGACATAACGGCTCTTCCAGCCGCGCGCATGGAGCTCGAGCGCCGTCTCGCAATCCTCGGTGATCGAGACGCCGGCGAAGCCGCCGACCTCGTCGAGCGCCGAGCGCCGCAGCACGGCGGCCGAGCCGCAGAAGAAGGCGGAGTTCCAGCTGTCGAGCCCCTTCTGCACCTCGCCATAGAACATCTCGTTCTCCGACGGCATGCGGCTGAAGGTCGACAGGTTGCGCTCGATCGGGTCCGCATTGATGAAGAAATGCGGCGTCTGCACGAGGAAGAGCTTCGGCTCGTCGGCGAAGTGGCCGACCGTCTCACGCAGGAATTCGCGCGAGGGCACGTGGTCGGCGTCGAAGACGACGACGAGTTCCGAGGTCGAATAGGCCAGGCCGTTGTTGAGATTGCCGGCTTTGGCGGAAATGTTGCGCTCGCGCGTGAGGTAGCGGACGCCCAGCTCGACGCACAGCGCCTGCATCGACCTGCGCCGTTCGCGCGCCTCGGCCGCCTTGGCCTCGTCGGCGGCATACACCTTCTCGTCGGTGCCGCCATCGTCGAGCAGATACACGGTCAGCCGGTCCTTGGGGTAGTCCATGGCCTTGGCGGCCGCCAGCGTGACGGCGACGAGATCGCGCTCTTCATTGTAGGAGGGCACGAAGACATCGACGCTCGGCAATTCATCGTCCGGCAGCTGGAGCGCTCTTGGCCGGGTTATTGCTTGCGCGTTGACGAACAGGCCGAGGCCCAGCATGCCGATGCAATACAGTTCGGCAACAACAAGCAGCAGTGCTGGAATGAAATCTGACAGTTGTGTGACGCTCGGCAGCGTCTCCGTCAGGCGCCAATGCACATAGCGAATGATGATGACCGACGATGCCGCAAGGAAAATGTGCCGCCATACTCCCTTGAGGCGCAACGTGCTGATCACGAACATGATCGAGAGCATTGCCACGCTGAGCGCAAACTGCAGCTTGATGCCTGTTGGCTGAGTCAGAAACAACGCGAAAATCGTCGCGGCAGCAATCCAACACAAAAACGTGATCGATCTAACCATGATCGGCTCCATAACTGACGCGACATAACTTCGCTTGACTGGAGTAGACCATAGGGCATCTCGATATTAACGGGAAAGACGAAATTTTAAGCAAATATTAACTGTCGAATAACAAAGTTAATGGTCACTATTCAAGCGTCAAATCTCCGATGAGAGATGGTCCGCGTTGAGTTGGCAGAAGCAAACGACTGGCCGCTATTACATCAATGGTGCGCTGCAGCAAAAATGGCATAGCGAATTATTGTGCCTAGACTGCATCGAATTCAATACGGGTACATTCTTGATACAAAGTAATCCAAAATTATATGTGAGTATGCGAGAAATTGACGAATCTGTCGCAGGCTATTGCGGTGATGAATTTGTATGCAGACGCGTGATTGATAAGCAGTCTAAACATTGCCGGCTGAACATTCATCTTACAGATCAAAATTTAGGCAGTACGCCGCTGCGTATGGAGCCCGCGCCTTTACATCAGTCCTCAACGCCCTGCCATGACTTGCCGACTGCCGATCCCGTCGCTATCGGCAGTCTGGTGTCCGGCTGGCCGTGTTCGGTCAGCATGTCGCGCGGCCGAGGGTGCGCAGCGCCCTTGACGCGATCCCGGCGTCACACCGCGTTGGGCTGCCAGTCGGCGACCTCGACGGCCAGACGCGCCGCCGCTTCCGCGACCGGACTCGCCGGCATCGTGACATAGGAGGCGGTGAAGTTCATCGGAGTGGGCGCCCAGTCGCAGTCCAGGGCGACGAGTTCGCCCGACCGCAGGAAGCGCTCCACCAGCGGCGACGGCAAGGTCGCGATGCCTAGCCCGTCCAGCGTCATGTTCAGATAGGCCGCCAGGTTGCTGGACGAGACCGGGCGGCTGTGGCGGCGGCTGCGACGGTTGAAGTAATCGACCACCTCGGCATAGGGCCGCGTGTTCCTCGCATGCGTCAGAATGGGAAAGCGCGCGAGATCGTCGGCCTCGACGCGGTCTGGCAACGCCCCCGCGATCTGCGGGGCGGCGACCCAGAGCAGCGCGACCGTACCGAGCGGCAGATTGGCGATAGAGAGGTCCGGGACCGGCCCGTTCAGAAAGGCGATATCGAGCGAACCGTCGATCAGCGCGCGCTGGAGGTTGAAGGTCAGATCGACTGTCAACTCGACCACGACATGGGGGAAGCGCACCGCCATCTCGCGCAGGAAACGATGCAGCCAAGTCTGAGCGACCGTTTCCGCCACGCCGAGCCTCAGGATCGACTGCCGGCTTGTTGCGTCGCCTGCGTAGAGCAGCGCCTCGGTCGCCTCGAGCGCGCGCGCGGCCAGCGGCAGCACGGTCTTGCCCTGGTCGGTGAGCACGACCGAACCGGCGTCGCGCTCGAACAGGCGCAGGTTCAGGGCTGCTTCCAGTGCAGCGATGCGGGTGGAGACGTTCGGCTGAGTCGTGTTCATCTGCTCAGCGACGCGGCGGAAACTCCTGAGCGAGGCGAGGCGCACGAAGGTCTCGATCTGCTTGAGCGTGATCTGCATCGCGGCCTCGGTTCCCACAGCGGCGGCACATGCCAGAAGATAAGTAATTTCAATCGTCGTGAGACAATCAAATAATTAGACGTGATCGTCGATCGCGGCCATGTTTTTTGCAGGGTCTGGACCGGGCGGCTGACCAGGCGACCCCTCAGGATGAAGCGAAAGGCGGGTTTCCGTGAGCGGCACGTCACTGTCTGCGGGCAATCTCGGCGCCGATATCGGCGGCACCTTCACCGACGTCGTGCTGGAGATCGGCGGCGAGCGCTTTTCGGCCAAGGTGCTGACGACCTATGATGCGCCCGAGCGCGCTATCATCGAGGGCATGCGCCGCGTCTGCTCCAAGGCCGGCGTTACGCCCGCCGCGATCGGCCGGATCATCCACGGCACCACGCTGGCGACCAACGCCCTGATCGAGCGCCGCGGCGCCAGGACGGCGCTGATCACGACGCAAGGCTTCCGCGACGTGATCGAGATGCGCACCGAGAGCCGCTTCGAGCAATACGACCTCAACCTGACGCTGCCCTTGCCGCTGCTGCCGCGCAACCGGCGCTACACGCTGCGCGAACGCGTCGGAGCCAACGGCAGGACGCTGATCCCGCTGGCTCGCGCGGATGTCGAGGCGCTGGCCGGTGAGATCGCGCAAGCCCGCTATGAGAGCGTCGCGGTCGGGCTGATCCACTCCTATCTCGACCCCACCCATGAGCGGCTGGTGCGCGATGTCCTGCTGGAGCGGATGCCCGGCCTCGCGGTCTCGATCTCGTCGGAGGTCTCGCCGCAGATGCGCGAATACGAGCGCTTCAACACGGTCGTCGCCAACGCCTACGTCAAGCCGATGATGAAGCGCTATCTCGCCAGCCTCGCCGCGAAGCTGCGCGACGAAGGCGCCGATTGCCCGATCTTCCTGATGCATTCGGGCGGCGGCATCATGTCGCTCGACGGCGCGGCCGAGTTCCCGGTCCGGCTGGTCGAATCCGGGCCGGCGGGCGGGGCGATTTATGCCGCAGACGTCGCCGCGCGCTTCGGTCTCGACCGCGTCCTGTCCTTCGACATGGGCGGCACGACCGCCAAGATCTGCCTGATCAAGAACCAGACGCCGAAGACGAGCCGGGTCTTCGAGGTGGCGCGCAGCTACCGCTTCAAGAAGGGCTCGGGCATGCCGATCTCGATCCCGGTGATCGACATGGTCGAGATCGGCGCCGGCGGCGGCTCGCTCGCCCAGGTCGATTCGATGCGCCAGATCCGCGTCGGGCCGCAAAGCGCCGGCTCCGAGCCCGGCCCGGCCTGCTATGGCTGCGGGGGGCTGAGGCCCGCCGTCACCGACGCCGACCTCCTGCTCGGCAAGATCGACGCGGCCGGTTTCGCCGGCGGCAGCATGGCGCTCGATATCGCGGCCTCGCGGCAGGCGGTCGGCGCGGCGATCGGAGATCGGCTTGGGATGGACGACGAGACCGCCGCCTTCGGCATCGTCGAGGTCGTCGACGAGAACATGGCCAACGCGGCGCGCGTCCACGCGGTCGAGAATGGCGAGGACCTGTCGGGCTATACGATGATCGCGTTTGGTGGCGCGGCGCCGCTTCATGCCGGCCGGCTTTGCGAAAAGCTCGGCATCGAGCGCCTGCTGGTGCCGCCGGGCGCCGGCGTCGGCTCGGCCATCGGCTTCCTGCGCGCGCCCTTCAGCTTCGAGGCGACGCGCAGCGTCTATATGCGCCTGCAGGATTTCGACGTGGCGACGGTCCGCGATCTGCTGGCTGAACTCGAAAGCGAGGCCACGAGCTTCGTCCGCTCCTGCGACGCGCAGGCTCCGCTCGGCGTGCAGACCAGGGTCTATATGCGCTATGTCGGCCAGGGCTGGGAAATCCCGATCGACGTCACGACGGTCGCCCCTGCGATCGAAGCCTATCGCGGCCTGTTCGAGGCGGAATACGCCAAGCTGTTCTCCCGGACGGTGCAAGGCCTCGACATCGAGATCACCGTCTGGGCCGTCAATGCGAGCACGGCGAAGGCGGTTGCGGCGAAGGCCGAGGCGCTCGGCGCGCTCACGCCGCTGACGACGACCGCACAGCGAGAGGTCTTCGACCCCGCCCTCGGCGCGCCAGTGACGGCGGGCGTGTTCCAGCGGGCGCAGCTCGCGGTCGGCCGGGTCGCTGCCGGCCCCTGCGTCATCGTCGAGGACGAAACCACGATCGTGGTGCCGGCCGGCAGTTCGGCGACCTGCCGCAGCGACGGCTGTATCGAGATCGTCAGGCACGGATCGAAGCCTGCGCCGCAGGCGGTCGCAGCCGAGATGGCGGAGGCCTGAATCATGACCACGCTGTCCACGGTTTCGCTGCAGGTGATGTGGAACCGCCTGATCTCCATCGTCGAGGAGCAGGCGCAGGCGCTGATCCGCACGGCCTTCTCGACCTCCGTGCGCGAGGCCGGGGACCTCTCGGCCGGAGTCTACAACCGGGCCGGGCTGATGCTGGCGCAGGCGGTCACCGGCACGCCCGGCCATGTCAACGCCATGGCCGACGCGGTCGCGCATTTCATCCGCGAGATCGGGCCCGAAAACATCTTCGACGGCGACATCTACATCACCAACGACCCCTGGATGGGCACCGGGCACCTGCACGACATCACGGTGGTGACGCCGTCCTTCCACAGGGGCGCGCATGTCGGCTTCTTCGCCTGCACCGCCCATGTCGTCGATGTCGGCGGACGCGGTTTCGGGGCGGACGCCAATTCCGTCTATGAGGAAGGCCTCTATATCCCGATCATGAAGTTCGCCGACCGGGGCAAGGTCGACCAGCCCTTCATCAGGCTGGTGCGCGGCAACATCCGCGAGCCCGATCAGGTCGTCGGCGACATTTTCGCGCTCGCGACCTGCAACGATGTCGGACATCGCAGGCTCGTCGGCATGCTGGAGGAGTTTGCGCTCGACGGGCTGGAGCAGATCGGCGATTTCATCCTCGAGAATTCGCGCCGCGCCACGCTGGAGGCGATCGCGGCGCTCAACCCCGGCGAGGCGCAGGGCTCGCTTCTCAGCGACGGCTTCGCCACGCCGATCGAACTCAGGGTCAGGGTCACGATCGCGGCCGACGAGATCCGCGTTGATTTCGCCGGCTCTTCGGGCGTCGATCCCAAAGGGATCAATTGCCCGATGGTCTATTCCAAGGCCTATGCCTGCTATGCGCTGAAATGCGCGATCGCGCCCGAGATCCCCAACAACGCCGCCTCGCTCGCGCCCTTCGTCATCACCGCGCCGGAAAACACCATCGTCAACGCGCTGCATCCGGCCCCCGTGGCGCTGCGCCATGTCGTCGGCCACCTCATCCCCGACACGGTCTACGACGCGCTCGACAAACTCTTGCCCGGGACCGTTCCGGCGGAAGGCGCGGGCCCGCTCTGCAACTTCCAGGCTTCGATCCGCCCGGCCTCGGACGCTGCGCGGCTGGCGGGAGCGCGGCGCGCCGAAGTCCTGATGTTCAACTGCGGCGGCTCGGGAGCGCGTCCGGGTCTCGACGGCATGAACACAACCGCCTTTCCATCGGGCGTCATGACCATGCCGATCGAGGCGACGGAGCATGCCGGGCCGATCATCATCTGGCGCAAGGAGCTACGGCCCGATTCAGGCGGAGTCGGCCGCTTCCGCGGCGGGCTGGGCCAGTTCATGGAGGTCGGCGCGGTCGACGGCCACATCTTCGACATCTCGGCGATGTTCGACCGGGTGAAGCACGCGCCGCGCGGACGCCTCGGCGGCGGCGACGGCGCATCGACCGAGATCCGGCTGGACGACGGCGCCGCGATGGCCGGCAAGGGCCGGCAGGCCGTGCCAGAAGGGCGCAGGGTCATGCTGTCGCTGCCCGGCGGCGCCGGCTACGGCCCGGCCGCCGGGCGCGACCGCGCCGACGTGCTGCGTGATCTCGCGCTCGGCTACATCTCGGCCGACGCGGCAAGCGCCGCCTATGGCATCACCGAGGCCGAGATCGCGGCGGTCGAAGTCGCGCTGAGACGCGGCGAACTGCCATCGAACGGATGATGCGCGCCGCCGGCATCGAGATCACATTGATCGCCTCCGCGCCCACATGGCGCGGCGGCGCGCCTCATGAGGAGACAGAGACAGCATGCCGCGTTACGACCGTATCCTGATCACCGGCGCGGCCGGCCGCCTCGGTTCGCAATTGCGCGGCGGTCTCGCGCCTTTGGCGAAGACCATCCGCGTGGCCGACCGTGCGTCGCTCGGGCCGCTGGCCCCGCATGAGGAAGAGGCGGTCTTCGATCTCGCCGACATGGAGGCGACGATTGCGGCGACCGAAGGCTGCGACGCCATCGTCCATTTCGGCGGCGCGCCGACCGAGACGCACTGGCAGACCATTCTCGACGCCAGCATCCGCGGCTCCTACCACATCTATGAAGGCGCGCGGAAACATGGCGCGAAGCGCGTGATCTACGCTTCGTCCGTCCACGCGATCGGCTTTCACGAGATCGGCGCGCAGATTTCGGTCGATGCGCCGGCACGGCCCGACTGTCTCTACGGCGTCGGCAAGACTTTCGTGGAAAGTCTGAGCCGGCTCTACTGGGACAAGCACGGCATCGAGACGGCGTGCCTGCGCATCTTCTCGTCCTTCCCCGAGCCGGTCGACCGCCGGATGCTCTGGTCCTGGCTCTCCTTCGCCGATTGCGTGCGCCTGGTCGAAGCGGCTCTGACGGCCCCTTTCGTCGGTCATACCATCGCCTTCGGCACCTCCGACAACACAGTAAAAGCGGTCGACAACAGCGGCGCCGCCCATCTCGGCTTCCGTCCGCAGGACAGTTCGGAACCATTCCGCGCCAAGGTCGAGGCCGCCGCGCCGGCGCTCGATCCAACCTCGCCTGCCGGACGTTATCTTGGCGGCAAGTTCTGCGAGATGGCCCATCCCGACGATCCGCCGGCGTGAGGCCGATGCGCCACCACTCGGCCATCGCCCCCGACAAGATCCGCTAACGGAGCGAATTCATGCTGGATGACAAGCGATCGCACGGGCTGTGGGAACTCTCCTCGCCGCCGCCGCCGCCGACCGTGGCGTTGCGCGGAGCCGTTTCCGCCGACGTCGTCATCGTCGGAGCGGGCTATACCGGGCTGTCGGCCGCGCTGCATCTCGCCAAAGGCGGGAAGACCGTCATCGTGTTGGAGGCGGTCGAGATTGGCTTCGGCGCATCGGGCCGGAACGCCGGCTATGTCAATGCCGGACTCTGGATGATGCCCGACGACCTGATCGCCACGCTCGGACCCGTGCATGGCAACCGCCTGATCGAACTGCTCGGCGAAGCGCCGCGCGAGGTTTTCGCGCTGGCCAGACGCTATGGCATGGCATGCGAGGCCGACCATTGCGGCACCTATCACTGCGCCGTCGGCGCCGGCGGGCTGAAGCAGTTGCAGGCGCGCCAGGCGCAATGGAGCCGGCTTGGCGCCAGGGTCGAACTCCTGGGCCCCGGCGAGACGCAGGCGCGGACGGGCGCATCCGGTTTCACCGGCTCGCTGTTCGATCCCCGCGCCGGCACGATCCAGCCGCTCGCCTATGCGCGCGGACTGGCGGCCGCCGCGATCGGCGAGGGCGCGACGATCCACACCGGCAGCGCCGTGACCTCGTTCGCGCGGACGGACGGATCGTGGCAGGTCGAGACTGCGGCCGGCAGCGTCAGGGCCGACTGGCTGATCCTGGCGACCGATGCCTATTCGGCCGGGCCGACCGCCGCGATCCGCGAAGAGCAGGTCCATCTGCCCTATTTCCATGTCTCGACGAAGCCTCTCAGCCACAATCTCCGCAAGACCATCCTGCCCGGCGGCGGCGCGGGATGGGACACCAAGACCATCCTGAGCGGCTTCAGACTCGATGCGGAGGGGCGGCTCATCGTCGGCAGTTGCGGCGCGCTGCGCGGCGTCGGGACCGCGATTCACCGCGCCTGGGCCAGGCGCCATATCCGCAAGCTGTTCCCACAGCTCGGCGAGGTCGAGTTCGAGACGGAATGGTACGGCAAGATCGGCATGACGCCGGATCATCTGCCGAGGCTCCATATGTTCGGCGCCAATGCGATCGGCTTCAGCGGCTATAACGGCCGCGGCATCGCGCCGGGCACAGTCTTCGGCCGGGAGCTGGCGCGTCTCATCCTCGGCGAGGTCGATATCGAAGGCATGCCGTTGCCCGTCTCCAGCGTCGTCATGCCGGCCTTCCGGACCATCAGGGAGGCCTATTACGAGGTCGGCGCGCAGGTGGCGCATCTCCCCATCGCGCCGGCATGAACCGATTCGATGCGCGGCGACGATAGTGATTTGCGCTCGCTTCAAGATCGGGCCAGCAGCGATCTCCCGTTAACCGGGTCGCGTCGCGGTGGTTGGCGGCATTAAAGGAACGTCGACGTCGCGGCCGGCATCTCGTCCAGCGTGTGCGCCATGAATTCGAGCGCGCCGCGCAGCCTCTCGCGGGTAATCGGGCCACCGAGGCAGATGCGGACGGCCTCCTGCGGCGCGCCCTCCACCGTGAAGGCGTCGCTGGCGACGATGCCGATGCCCGTCGCCCGCATCTGGCCGATGAAGGCCGAGCGGGTCCAGGCCGGGGGCAAGGGCGCCCAGAGATTGAAGGCGAGCGGATCGGCCCTGAAGCTGCCCTTGGGCAGAATCTCGGCCGCCATCTGCTGCCGCGCGAAGGCCTCGGCGCGGATGAAGCGCAGGATCGCGTCGGCGGTTCCGTCCTCGATCCAGCGCGTCGCCAGCGCTACCGTCAGCGGCGAGGCCATGATCGTGGCGGCGCGCATCGCCGCCGCGAAGGGCCAGGCCTGCCTGGCCTCGGGCGCGACGACATAGGCCGCGCGCAAACCCGCCCCGATGCATTTCGCCAGCCCCGCGATATGCCAGGTCAGGTCGGGCGCGATCGCCGCGAAAGGCGCGGGCCCGTGCGCCGGGATGAAGCCATAGGCGTCGTCCTCGACGATCGGCAGGCGGTGGCGGCGGGCGATGGCGGCCAAGGCCTCGCGGCGCGGTTCGGGGATCGTCAGCGTGGTCGGATTATGCAGGGTGGGGTTGAGATAGAGCGCTTTCGGCGCATGGCGCTTGCAGGCATCGGCCAGCGCGTCGGGCGTCACGCCGTCCTCGTCCATCTCGAGCCCGACCAGCGTCAGCCCGAGCTGGGCCGCGATCGAGCGGCAGCCCGGATAGGTGATGGCTTCGCACAGGATGGTGTCGCCCGGCCGGGCGAGCAGGCCGAAGATGCCGAGCAGCGCCGGATGCGCGCCCGGCGTCACCAGCAGCCGGTCATGGCTCGGCACCAGTGCGCGCCGTCCGAGCCAGTTCGAGGCAGCGTCCTTGTCGGCCTGCGCGCCGCCGAAGCCCTGATAGCGCAGCAGCGAGACGAGATCGCGCCCGACCTCGACGAGGCCCGCATTCATGCGCCCGAGCAGTTCGGGGTCGTCGGGCTCCGGCGGCAGGTTCATCGAGAGATCGACGGGGGAGGGCACATGCGCCCGGCTCGGCGCCTGTCGGGGCTGCGGAGGGCGGATGAAGGTGCCCTGGCCGACATGCGATTCCACCAGCCCGCGCTTGGCCGCCTCGACATAGCCGCGCGCCACCGTGGTGAAATCCACGCCGAGCCGCTGCGCCAGCTTGCGCTGCGGCGGCAGCCGGTCGCCGATGGCGAGACGGCCGGCCTGCACGTCCTGCGCGATGGCGTCGGCGATGGCGAGATAGCGCGGCATGTCGCTGCCGGTCAGATCGGGCGTCCAGGCCAGCATGGGAACGGGGCTCGCGGCAGGAGAATCGGGAGCAGTCAAGATTGACTGTATAATGTAGCGCGTTGTGCTGTCACGCGATTTGCATGGCGCCCTGGCAACGAGAAGGGTCGAGTCGTATCGTGCTTACTGCGGATAAAGTGCCGAATTTTATTGCGCCAGATCATATATCAATCACGGTTTCCGGACGGTCTTGCTCTTATTGAATGTAGAATTGAATGCATTCAATAAGCAATTTCTGGCGAATGATGATCCATACAATCTGGCACGCGCGTTGCAGGTGATCCCCGGTAGCCCGCCACCGCGGCGGTCGCCAGAAACGAGGTGCGTCATGCCAGCCGTCACGAAGGAAGCCAACAAGAAGGGCGATTTCCTGGTCGATTACGAGGAGAAGGTCTTCGAGGACGTCAAGGCGACGCCCGGCGAGAAGGCCCTGATCACCTTCCACACCGTCGCCTTCGAAGGCTCGATCGGCCTGGTCAACCTGCTTCAGGCGCTGCGCCTGCAGCGCAAGGGCTTCGAGACATCGGTGCTGCTCTACGGCCCCGGCGTGACGCTCGGCATCCTGCGCGGCTTCCCCAAGCTCGGCGACGAGCCTTTTCCGGGCGCGCAGAACTTCGGCAACCAGATCGAGAAGTTCATGGCCGAGGGCGGCAAGGTCTATTGCTGCCGCTTCGCCCTGCAGATGCTCTACGGCCATGGCGAGGGCTCGCTGATCCCCGGCATCAAGCCGATCAGCCCGCTCGACGTGCTCGACTGCATACTGCTGCACAGGCGCGACAACGCCTTCATCCTCAACACCTGGACGCTCTGAGACCTTGGTGATGGCGAGCAGCGCAACCCCCGCCACGACCATCCGCGTCGCGGCGATCCAGATCGCGCCCGACCTCGACTCCTGGTCGGGCACGCTGGAGCGCGTGCTCGCCGCCATCGCGGACGCCGGAGCCAAGGGCGCGAAGCTCGCGGTCTTTCCCGAGACCTTCGTGCCCTGGTATCCCTATTTCTCCTTCGTCCATCCGCCGGTGATGACCGGCGGGGAGCATGTCAGGCTCTACGACAACGCCGTGGTCGTACCCGGCCCGGTGACGGAGGCGGTCGCCGCCGCCGCCCGCCGCCACGGCATGGTCGTCGTGCTCGGCGTCAACGAGCGCGATCATGGCTCGCTCTACAACGCGCAACTGATCTTCGACGCCACCGGCGAATTGCTGCTCAAGCGCCGCAAGATCACCCCGACATTCCATGAGCGGATGATCTGGGGGCAGGGCGACGGCGCGGGACTGAAAGTGGTCGATACCGCGGTGGGCCGTGTCGGCGCGCTCGCCTGCTGGGAGCACTACAACCCGCTCGCGCGCTACGCCCTGATGGCGCAGCACGAGGAGATCCATGTCGCGCAGTTTCCGGGCTCGCTGGTCGGGCCGATCTTCGCCGAGCAGATCGAGGTCACGATCCGCCATCACGCGCTGGAAAGCGGCTGCTTCGTCGTCAACGCCACGGGCTGGCTGACCGAAGGGCAGATCGCCCGGATTTCACCCGATGAAGGCCTGCGCAAGGGCCTGCGCGGCGGCTGCATGACTGCGATCGTCTCGCCGGACGGCCGTCATCTCGTCCCGCCGCTGACGGAGGGCGAGGGCATCCTCATCGCCGATCTCGACATGTCGCTGATCGTCAAGCGCAAGCGGATGATGGACTCGGTGGGCCACTACGCCCGCCCCGAATTGCTGAGCCTGCTGCTCGACGACCGGCCGGCCCGGCCCATGCATGGGCAGGCGGTGACTTCCGGCCCGGCCTACCAGACCCCGTCTCTCGACAGGAGCCTCCGCCATGGAGCAGATGAACCCGACCGCCATGCCTTTGACGGTCCTGCCGACGGAGCGCCTGATCAACGAGTTGCAGTCCTTCGGGGTGCGGCTGGTCGATCCTAAGGCCGGGGCAGACAGCCGGCGCGGCGGGGCAGGCCCGTCCGACCACAAGGCGATGACCATCGACGGCATGACCGTGATGGTTCCGGTCCATACCGCGCCGGCCTTCGAGAGCCCCTATCTGGTCGAGCAGCCCGACGCCTTCGGCAAAAGCCGGATCACGCGCGAGGGGCTCGTGTTGGGCGAGGTCTCGTTCCCGCTCCAGCCGAAGTTCTACGGGCTGAAGACGGCCGATGGCGTGCCCTATTCGAAGATCGCGGTGCTGCATGGCCGCGACGTGCTGGCGACGACGGTGTTGCAGACCTGCATCCGCTACCAGAGCCGCACGAAAACCTGCCAGTTCTGCGCCATTGGGCAATCGCTGGCGGCGGGCCGCACGGTCGAACGCAAGACGCCGGCGCAGCTTGCGGAGGTGGCCAAGGCCGCCGTCGAGCTCGACGGCGTGAAGCACATGGTGATGACGACCGGCACGCCCTCGACCAAGGATCGCGGCGCGGCGATCCTGGCCGAGAGCGCATTTGCCATCAAGGCGGCCGTCAATCTGCCTATTCAGGCGCAATGCGAGCCGCCTGATGACGACGCCTGGTTTGGGCGCATGCGCGAGGCGGGCGTCGATGCGCTCGGCATGCATCTGGAACTGGTCACGCCGGAACTGCGCCGGCGGCTGATGCCGGGCAAGGCCGAGGTGCCGCTGGAGCGCTACTTCTCGGCCTTCGAGGCGGCGGTGCCGGTGTTCGGGCGAGGGCAGGTCTCGACCTACATTCTGGCCGGGCTCGGCGACACAGCGCAAGCGATCCTCGCCATCGCTGAGCGGCTGGTGGCGATCGGCGTCTATCCCTTCGTCGTGCCCTTCGTGCCGATCTCGGGCACGCCGCTGGAAAGCCATGCGACGCCGCCGGCCGCCTTCATGCACTCCATTCTCGGCCCGCTCTCGCGGATGCTGGTCGAGAGCGGGCTCAAGGCCGTCGACGTCAAGGCCGGCTGCGCCAAATGCGGGGCCTGCTCGGCGCTCTCGACCTATGAGCGCGGCCTGACGGGGGGCTGCGCATGATCTTCGAGCCCTTCGCGCCGTTCCTGCCGAGCGAGTACCGGATCAAATTCGCCACCGAAAGCTGGGAGCGCGCTGGCGCGGCGAACTTGCGTCGGAAGGTATTCTGCGAGGAGCAGGGCATCTTCTCCGGCGACGACCGCGACGACATCGACGCTCATGCGATCCCGCTGGTCGCGGTCTCGCTCTGGGGCGTGGCGGCTGACGGCGTCGTCGGCACGGTGCGGATTCACGAAGCCGAACCGGGTGTGTGGTGGGGCTCGCGGCTGGCGGTCGAGGCCGGCCATCGCCGCGTCGGGGCGCTGGGCGCGACGCTGATCCGGCTCGCCGTCTCGTCGGCCCATGCGCGGGGCGCGAAGACGTTCCTGGCCCATGTCCAGAGCCAGAACGCGCTGCTGTTCCAGAAGCTGCACTGGGACGTGCGGGCGGCTGTCGATCTCCACGGCCATCCGCATCTGCGCATGCAGGCCGATCTCGCGCATTACCCGCCCTGCCGCACGCCCGAGATCGGTTTTCAGGCGCTGCCGTCGCGCAAGGCCGCGTGATGACGATCCGGCCCGATCTCGCGGCGCTGGCTGCCACGCTGCGGGCCAGCCGCAGCTTTGGCGCGAAGGAGGATATAGGCCTCGTCGCAGGGCGGCTCGGGCTGTCGGGTTCGTCGCCGGTGCCGGTCGGTGACGATTGCGCCGCGATCCCCGATGGCGACGGCCACATGCTGTTCGCCATCGAAGGATTCATGAACGAGTTCGTCGCCGGCGACCCCTGGTTCGCCGGCTGGTGCGGCGTGATGGTCAACCTCTCCGACATCGCGGCGATGGGCGGCCGGCCCACGGCGATCGTGGACGCGCTCTGGGCCGATGGCGCCGAGAAGGCCGAGCCGATCTTGCAAGGGATGCGGGCGGCCTCGGAGCGCTTCGGCGTGCCGATCGTCGGCGGCCACAGCAATCTGCGGACCGATCGCAGCCAGTTGTCCGTGGCCGTGCTCGGGCGAGCCAAGGCCTTGCTGACCTCGTTCGACGCGCGCCCCGGCGACCGGCTTGTCGCCGCCATCGACCTGCGCGGGCGCTACCGCGAGCCCTTCTCGAACTGGGAGGCGGCGACGGAAGCCCCAGCCAGCCGCCTGCGCGGCGACCTCGAATTGCTGCCGCAGATCGCCGAGGCGGGTTTGAGCCGTGCCGCCAAGGACATCAGCCAGGGCGGGATCGTCGGCACGGCGGCCATGCTGGCGGAGTGCTCCGGCGTCGGCATCGAGATCGATATCCGCGCCATCCCCATGCCCGACGGAGTCGCTCCGGAGCGCTGGCTGCTGACCTTCCCGAGCTTCGGCTACCTGCTCGCGGTCACGCCTGCGGATGTTGAAGCGGTGACCAGCCGCTTCGCCGCGCGCGGCATCGCGGCGGGCGATATCGGCGCGATCACGGCGGGCTCGGAGATCGCCATCACGGACGGCGTCACGCGCGAGACGATCTGGAACGTCGCGGCCCGCCCGCTGCTGCAATGCGTGCCACAGGAGGCCGCCGCATGAGCCGGTCCCTGCGCATCGCCATCCTGACGCATTCGACCAATCCGCGCGGCGGCGTGGTGCATGCGCTGGCGCTGGGCGAAGCGCTGACGGCGCTCGGCCATGAGGCGGTGGTGCATGCCCCGGCGCTGCCGGGCCAGCGCTTCTTCCGGCAGCCGGATTGCGAGACGGCGCTCGTGCCGGCCTCGGCCTGCGGCGCGGGGTTGCCCAATCTCGTCCAGGCGCGGATCGGCGACTATGTCGCGCATTTCGAGGACGCCGCGCATCGGCGCTTCGACATGTACCACGCCCATGACGGGATTTCCGGCAATGCGCTCGCGACGCTGAAGGAGCGGGG
Organism: Beijerinckiaceae bacterium; assembly: GCA_019745195.1. Taxonomy (GTDB): domain Bacteria; phylum Pseudomonadota; class Alphaproteobacteria; order Rhizobiales; family Beijerinckiaceae; genus Allobosea. Next base: position 2,978 of record JAIETL010000027.1, on the reverse strand, counting down.
GACGATCCCCGGCTTCGCCCGCACAATCCATCATATCGACGCCTTCGATGATCCGCGCATCGAGGCCTGGCAGACCCGCTCGATCATGGCGGCCGACCGGCATTTCACCGTCAGCCGGCTCTGGCAGGCCGCGCTGCGGACGGATTTCGGGCTCGATGCGACGATCGTCGGCAATGGCGTCGACCGGCGCATCTTCACGCCCCGCCGCGACGGCCGCGAGATTGCGCTGCGGCAACGCCTCGGGCTGGGCGACGGTCCCGTCCTGCTCGCGGTCGGCGGCGTCGAGGCGCGCAAGAACACGCTGCGCATGCTGCAGGCGTTCCGGCAATTGCGCGCGATTGCGCCCGATGCGCAGTTCCTCGTCGTGGGCGGGGCGTCGCTGCTCGAGCACTCCGGCTATCAGGCCGCGTTCGAGGCCGAGCTCGCATCCGCTCCGGAAACCGCCCGATCGGTCGTGCTGGCCGGTCCCCAAATGCAAGGCGACATGCCGGCGCTGTACCGGCTGGCCGATGCGCTGGTCTTCGCTTCGGTGAAGGAGGGCTTCGGCCTCGTGGCGCTGGAGGCGCTGGCCTGCGGCACGCCGGTCGTGATCTCCCATGTCGCGCCCTTCACCGAGCATTTTTCCGATGGCGAGGTGGTCTGGTGCGATCCCGAGGAGCCCGGCTCGATCGCCAACGCGATGGCCGCTGTCCTGATGCCGGAGTTGCGCCGCGCGCTCGAACGCCGTCGCGAGCGGGCGCTGTCGCCACATCGCTGGGAGACTGTCGCCGCCGCGCATCTGCCCGTCTATCGCGAACTGCGCGAGGCCGCTTATGCCTGAGATGCGCTTCCACATTCGCTGGCCCGACGGGCAGCCCGAGAGCTGCTATTCGCCCTCGCTCGTCATCAAGGACTACTTCGAGCCCGGCGAGAGCTACGAACTCTCCGACTTTCTCGGCCGCAGCCGCGCGGCCCTGACCACCGCCAGCGAACGCGTCCGCGCCCGCTACGGCCATCCCTGCTCGCTGGCGCTCGGCCAGCTCTCCCGCATCGAGGCGACTGGATCGCGCTTCCGCGCCCTGCCCGACGCGCATGTCCGCGTCGAGGCCTTCGACGAATGACGCCCGGAGGATCGCCATGACACTTGTTACCACCCGCCATCTCCCGGTCGCCGTCATCGGCGGCGGTCAGGCCGGCCTGTCGATGAGCTGGTGCCTGAAGCAGCGCGGCATCGAGCATCTCGTCTTCGAGAAGCGCAAGGCCGGCCATTCTTGGTCGTCTCAGCGCTGGGATTCGTTTTGTCTCGTCACCCCGAACTGGCAATGCCAGTTGCCGGGCCACCCCTATGCCGGGAACGACCCCGACGGCTTCATGCTGAAACATGAGATCGTCGCCTATCTCCAAGCCTACCGGGCGAAGGTCGATCCGCCGATCCGGGAAGGCGTCAGCGTCGAGCGCGTGGCGCGGTCGACGGCCGGCTTCGCGATCGCGACTTCGGAGGGGGACTACAGCGCCGACCGGATCGTCGTGGCGTCTGGCGGTTATCATCTGCCGATCATCCCGCGCATGGCCGAGCGGCTCCCTCCTGCGATCCTGCAGCTTCATTCCGAGCAGTATCGCAATCCCGCTGTCCTGCCGGAGGGCGCGGTGCTGGTCGTCGGCTCGGGCCAGTCCGGCGCGCAGATCGCCGAGGATCTGCATCTCGCCGGCCGGAAGGTGCATCTGGCGGTCGGCGACGCGCCGCGCTGCGCGCGCTTCTATCGCGGCCGCGACGTCGTCACCTGGCTCGCCGACATGGGCTATTACGACATGCCGGTCGAGAAGCACCCGCTGCGCGAGGGCGTGCGCGACAACACCAACCACTACGTCACCGGCCGCGACGGCGGGCGCGATATCGACCTGCGCCAGTTCGCCCGCGACGGCATGAAGCTCTACGGCCTGCTCGACGGGCTCGACGGCGCGACGCTGCGCTTCCGCCCGACGCTCAAGGCGTCGCTCGACGAGGCCGACCGCGTCTATAACGGCATCAACGCCACCATCGACAAATGGATCGCCGAAAAGGGCATCGCTGCGCCGCCGCCCTCCGTCTACGCGCCGGTCTGGGAGCCGGCGAGCGAGCCCGCGACGCTCGATTTGGCAGCCGAAGGCATCGCCTCGATCATCTGGTGCATCGGCTTCCAGCCCGACTTCCGCTGGCTCGATGCGCCCGTCTTCAACGGCGCGGGCCATCCCGTGCATCATCGCGGCGTCACCGGCGTCGAGGGGGTTTATTTTCTTGGACTGCCCTGGCTGCATAGCTGGGGCTCGGGACGGTTCTCGGGAGTGGCGCGGGATGCGGAATTCCTGGCCGACGATATCGCCAGGCATTTGATCCGCGCCTCCGATCGGGCCGGACGAAGCGCCGCCTGACCAGCTACGCCAGGCCGGCATCGAGGGGGCGCCGCGGAGCCACATCATCGCCAGGCTCACCAACTCCGTTTCGTTTCGACATCAACCTTCCACGGTCGGACACCGCGCCGGTGGGTTCGATCATCGCGAGTACGGAATGGAGCGTTGCTTGGTTGCTGACGACAAGCGTCCCCACCGGTCGTTCGAGATCGTCGTGGAGCAGGCGAGACGGCCAATCCGCACAGCTCAACACGACAGCGTCAACATCGGGCCGATCGCCTGCTTCGACGGTCGCAGTGAGATCGCGGTCGGGCAGATCGGTTGGAGAACGCAGGCGATCTTGATTATGCTCGGCGCGAGCGATATCGGTCCAGACCATCGTATACCCCATTTGATTCAACACCAAACGGGAATAAAAATCTGCTGATATCGTCTAACTTTTTTAATCGAGCTCTCCGTCAAAGGAATTGGACCCAGTCATCGTCCATTCATGCTACAAGTCTTGCACGTCACAAACAGCTCCGAAGCAACCAGGGGTCGTGTCCCATAGCGTGGTGTAGCTGAGGGGTGGTCATCGGCGATTGCCGGTTAGGTTTGGGTTGCGAACGCAA
>JAIETL010000023.1 GCA_019745195.1 Beijerinckiaceae bacterium | reverse complement strand
GCCGCGAGCTGCGCCTCGGCGCGCCACCATTCCGGCGTCGAGGCGACGGTGTAGACCCTGTGGCAGACCTCGTACCACTCGTCGCTGCGGCCGCCGCCCATGGTCTTGATCAGGCCGTGGCCGGCATGGGTGTGGGCGTCGATCAGGCCGGGCATCACGATCTTGCCGGCGGCGTCGATGCTGGTCGCCGCGTCGCCATGGCTGGCCGCGAGTTCGCTCGTGGTGCCGACGGCGACAATGCGGTCTCCCGTGATCGCCACCGCGCCGTCCTCGATGACGCGGCGCGTTTCGTCCATCGTGACGACGACGCCGTGCTGGATCAGGATGTCAGTCATGGTCGCCTCCTCAGGCCAGTCTTGTTCGTAGAATTCCATCGTCATTGCGAGCGCAGTGAAGCAATCCAGCAAGGTGTAGCGCGAGACGCTGGATTGCTTCGCTGCGCTCGCAATGACGGTATGGCTCATCCGCCATGTCTGATGTCCGCCTCGCCGCGGATGCGCTCGAGCGTCGGCACGAGCGCGAGAAGCTGGCGGGTGTAGTCGGCCTTTGGCGCGGCAAAGAGCGTCTCTGACTCTTCCATCTCGACGATTTGGCCTGAGCGCATCACCGCGACGCGGTCGCACATCTGGCGGATCACGGCGAGGTCGTGGCTGATCAGCAAAAGCGTCAGGCCGGTCGCGTCGCGCAAATCCTTGAGCAGGTTGAGGATCTGCGCCTGCACCGAAACGTCGAGCGAGGAGGTCGGCTCGTCGCAGACGATCAGGCGCGGCCGCGCGCCCAAGGCGCGGGCGATCGAGAGACGCTGGCGCTGGCCGCCGGAAAAGGCGTGCGGGAAGCGCTGCGCCGTCTCGGGCGGCAGTCCGACCGCTTGGACCAGAAGATCGACATCGGCCGCAGCCTCGGCGCGGGTGCGCGCCAGCTCGTAGAACAGGATCGGCTCGGCCAGGATGTGCCCGACCCGCATGCGTGCGTTCAGCGAGGAATACGGGTCCTGAAAGATCATCTGGATGGCGCGCCGCGCTCTCCCGACGCGAGGTGCGGCGGCCTCGCCGGCGATGACCTTGCCGTCGAAGCGGATCGTGCCGCCGGTCGGCTTGCGCAGACCGGCGACAACATTTGCGATCGTGGTCTTCCCGCAGCCGCTCTCGCCGACAAGGCCAAAAACCTCGCCGGGGCGGATCTCGAAGCTGACGCCATCGACGGCGCGGAAGGCGCGCGAGCCGCGCCCGGAGAGGAGGCCTGCCCCGTAGTCGACGACGAGGCTTTCCACCGAAAGCAGCGGTACGGCATCAGCGGCAGGGGCCGCGATCTCTTGCGTCCCGGCGCGACGGCGCAGTTCGGTGCGGGCGGTCTCGGCATTGCCCTGGTTGACGCCGTCGAGCATCGGGAAGCGGTCGAGCCTGACATCGATGCGCGGCACCGCGCCGATCAGCGCCCTTGCATAGTCGGCCTGAGGCCGGCGCAGCACCTGCGCCACCGGCCCGCTCTCGACGACATGGCCGCGATGCATGATCGTGACCGTGTCGGCGATCTGCGCGACCACGCCCATGTTGTGGGTGACGAGCAGGATGCCGATGCCGCGCTCGTCGGCGAGCCCGCGCAGCAGGTCGAGGATCTGGGCCTGGATCGAGACATCGAGCGCCGTCGTCGGCTCGTCGGCGACGAGCAGGCGCGGCTCGCAGGCGAGCGCGCAGGCGATCACGACGCGCTGGCGCTGTCCGCCCGAGAGCTGGTGCGGATAGGCCGACAGCCTGCGCTCCGGCTCGGGCATGCCGACGGCCCTGAGCAGGTCGAGCGCCCGGGCGCGGGCCGCCCGGCGGTCGAGCGGCAGATGGGCGCGCAGTGTCTCGACGATTTGGCTCTCGATGGTGAAGAGAGGATTCAGGCTCGTCATCGGGTCCTGGAAGACCGCGCCGATATCGCGTCCGAGACGGATGTCTCCGGGCTTTGTCGGATCGAAGGGTTTTCCGTCGAGCGCGATCGCGCCCGAGGCGATCCGGCCGGGCTTTTCCAGCAGTCCGAGCACGGCGTTGCCGATCGTGGTCTTGCCCGCGCCGGATTCGCCGACCAGCGCGTGGATTTCGCCGGGCGCGATCGTCAGCGTCGCGCCCTCGACCGCGACGAGCGTGCCGCCCTCGCTGAGCGGATATTCGATGCGCAGGGCGTCGATCGCGAGGATGGGGGCGGCGCTCATCCGCGCCCCCTCAGCTTCGGATTGAACAGGTCGCGCAGCCAGTCGCCGACGATGTTGACGCCGAGCACGAGCAGCACCAGCAGCAGCGCCGGGAACAGCGCGATCCACCAGACGCCGGAGAAGACGAATTCGTTGCCGATGCGGATCAGCGTGCCGAGCGAGGGATAGGTCGGCGGCATGCCGACGCCGAGAAAGGAGAGCGTCGCCTCGGTCAGCACGGCAGCCGCGAGGTTGATCGTCGCGATCACCAGCACCGGCCCCATCACATTGGGCAGGATGTGGCGCAGCATGATCTGGCGTGAGGGCAGGCCGATGACCTTGACGGCGCGGACATAGTCGCGCGCGCTCTCGACCATGGTCGCGGCCCTGACGGTACGGGCATATTGCACCCATTCATGGATCGCGATCGCGCCCACGAGGATGATCGGCGCCCATTCGGCGGAACTCGCCGCCGGGAACAGCATGCGCGCCACGCCGGCGACGAGCAGCGCCAGCAGGATCGTCGGGAAGCTCAAGATGATGTCGCCGATGCGCATGATGACGGCATCGACCCAGCCGCCGAAATAGCCGGCGAGGAGGCCGAGCATGACGCCGACGACCGCCGCGATGGCGACCGCGCCGCCGCCGATCAGGATCGAGACGCGCGCACCGTAGAGCATGGCAGAGAGCAGGTCGCGGCCCTGATTGTCGGTGCCGAGCAGGAATCGCGGATCGCCCTCGGCCGAAAAGCGCGGCGGCAGTTCGGCATCCATGAGGTTGAAGCTGGTCAGATCGGTCGGGTTGAAGGGCGCGATCAGCGGCGAGAGCGCAGCGGCCGCAATGATGGCGAGCGCCAGCAGCCCGGCGAGCCAGACCGAGAGCGGCACGCGTCGAAGCGAGCGTGAAAGCGACGCCATCAGCTCGCCTTCACGCGCAAGCGCGGATCGACCACGGCGTAGAGCAGGTCGACCACCGTATTGATCAGCACGAAGAGCAAACCGACGAAGAGGAGATAGGCCGCCATCACCGGCACGTCGGAGAAGCTGACCGCCTGGATGAAGAGAAGCCCCATGCCGGGCCACTGGAACACCGTCTCGGTGACGATGGCGAAGGCGATCAGCGAGCCGATCTGCAGCCCCGTCACGGTGATCACCGGCATCAGCGCGTTGCGCAAAGCCAGCGTGAAGTGGATGCGGCGCAGCGAGAGCCCGCGCGCCCGGGCGAAGCGGATGTAGTCGCTGGAGAGCACGTCGATGAGTTCCGAGCGCACCAGCCGCATGATCAAGGTGAGCTGGTAGAGCGCCAGCGTGATCGAGGGCAGGACCAGCGCCTTCAGCCCGCTCACTGTCAGGAACCCGGTCGACCACGGGCCAAGCTGCACGGTCTGTCCGCGACCGAAGGAGGGCAGCAGCCCGAGCGTCACCGCGAAGGTCAGGATCAGCACAATGCCGGTGACGAAGGTCGGCGTCGAGATGCCGATCAGCGAGACCGCCTGCACGAGCCGGGCGGCGACGCCATCGGGTTTGAGCGCGCAGAGCACCCCGAGCGGGATGCCGAGCGCCAGCGACAGCAGCGTCGCCATCAGCACCAGTTCGAGCGTGGCTGGCAGCCGCTCGGCGATCAGCGCCGCGACCGGCCGCTGGTTGCGATAGCTGACGCCGAAATCGCCCCTGATGGTTCGCCCGAGAAACCGGCCGAACTGGACGAGGACCGGCTGGTCGAGACCGAGCGCCTGCCGCAGCTCGGCCTTCTCCTGCACGCTGGCGTCCTCGCGCACCATGCCGGCGACGGGGTCGCCGACGAAGCGGAACATCAGGAACGAGACTGCAGCGACGGCGAGCATCACCAGCGCCGCCTGGCCGAGCCGGGCGATGAGGAACCTCAGCATCGCCGGCTCCGGCTTGCGGGCGCGCTCACTTCACCTGCGCGAACCAGAGCCGCACATATTCGTCGGGGAATTGCGGGACCTCTACGCCGCTCCTGGCGGCCCAGGCGACGGGCTGCTGGTGCAGCGGGATATAGGCGACCGTGTCCCTTGCGATCTTCAGCGCCTCGACCAGCATGGCCCGGCGCTTGGGCTCGTCGAGTTCGACAGCCGCAAGCCGCGTCAGCTCCTCGATGCGGGCGTTGACATAGCCCATGCGGTTGGAGCCGCCATAGGCCTCCTTCGGCTCGGTCAGCAGCGCCGAGAGCACGCTGAACCCGTCCATCGGCGGCAAAGTGGCCCAGCCCAGCATGAAGGCATCGACCTCGCCCTTGTCGATCCGGGGGAAATAGGTCGCGCGCGACTCGGTCTTGAGCTCGGTTTGCACGCCGATGCGCGTCCACATCGCGGCGATCGCGACGCAGGTCTGCTCGTCGTTGATGTAGCGGTCATTGGGGCAGGCGAGCCCGGTCTTGAAGCCATTGGGGAAGCCGGCTTCGGCCAGCAGCTTCTTCGCCTTTTCGGGGTCGTAGCCGAGAAGCGCGTCATTGGCCTGCGCATACCCCGGAACCGGCGGGGCGACCAGCGTGCCGGTGTTGCGCGATTTGGCCCGCATCACCCGCTTCTGGATGGCGTCGAGATCGATTGCGTGCCAGAGCGCCTGGCGCACCTTGAGATCGAGCATCGGGTTCTTCTGGCCCGGCATCGCCAGCAGTTCGGGGCGGTGATTGAGCCCGAGGAAGATCAGGCGCAGCGCCGGCTCCTCGATCACCTTGAAGCCAGACGCCGCGCCGATCCGCGCCAGATCCTGCAAGGGAGCGGGCGCGATCAGCTCCAGTTCGCCCGAGAGCAGCGCCGCGACGCGTGTGGCGTCCGACTTGATCGGCTTGAACTCGATGCGGGTGACGTTGTGCTCCGGCTTGTCCCACCAGTCGGCGTTGACCACCATGTTGGTGCCGGCATCGGGCTTGTAGGATTCGAGCTTGAACGGGCCGGTGCCGATGGCGCTCGTCGAGGCGGCGGTCGTCGCGCCGGTCGAGATGTTGCCGGCCTTGAGCGCGCCATTGGCCTCCATCCACTCCTTGTCCATGATGTAGATGCCGGCGAGGTCGTTCAGCAGGAGCGGATAGGGCCCCTTGGTGACGAGATCGACGGTGAAGTCGTCGACCTTCTCCGCCTTGATCACGGCCGAGAGATTGCCCTTGGCGCGCGTCGCGGGGTCGATCAGCCGCGTCACCGAGGCGACCACGTCGTCGGCGGTGAAGGCGTTGCCGTTGTGGAACTTGACGCCCCGGCGCAGCTCGAAACGCCAGGTGTCGGGCTTGATCGCCTTCCAGCCCGTCGCCAGCGCGGGCTCGAGCTGCATCGTGCGGCCGCGCCTGACCAGCGGGTCGAAGACGTGGTGCAGCATCGCCGTCGTGAAGCTTTCGGTGTGGGCGTAAGGGTCGAGCGTCGCGATGTCGGTGTTGGCCGACCAGCGCAGCGTCTTCGCCTCGCCGGCGTTGGCGGCGAGCGCGGCCGCCGATACGGCGGCCAGAAGCGTGACGATCCGGTTCATGCGAGACCCCTCTGCGGCGATGCGGGCGTTGTATACGCTAGTTAGGCAAACTGCATGCACTACGGTCAAGCGCGAAATGCCTGTCCGCCGACAGACGGACGAGGAGGCGGTGTCCGGACATCGGTAAATCCGGCGTCATTCCGGCATGCCGGCCCGCCGCAACGCCTCGAGGTAGCGGCGCAGCATGGCCTGATCGCGCAGGGGGTGTCCGGCCGTCGTCCGGCGGATCGAACTGTTGGACTGCAGCCGCAGGAGTTCGGCGAGTTCGCGGCGGGCGCCCTCGATGTCGCCGATGTCCGCGAGCGCGGCGATGAGATAGCGGCGCGGCGTCGTCGCCTCCGGAACGCTCGCGAGCGAGCGGCGCGCCACCACGATCGCCTCATCTTGGCGACCGGCGTAAAACAGCGCCGCCGCGCGGACCGCGAGGAGATCGGCTTGCAGCGGCGAGAGCGGATCGAGCCGCTCCGCCTGTTCGACGCGGCTCAGCGATGCGGCGATGTCGCCACCCCAGACCGACACCCAGGCGCCCAGCCGCCAGGCTTCGGCGCCGTTGGGGTTGAGGCGCAGCGACAGATCCAGCAACGCGCCGCCCTCGTCGTGTTCGCCGCCGATGATCGCGAGCAGATGGCCGCACAGGGCCAGAACCTGTGGGTCCGACCGGTCGCCCGCAAGCGCCTCGCGCGCCAGAGCGAGCGCCCGCGCCTTCGCGGCCGCATGGTCGGGCTCGACCCCGAGCCACAGGGTGGTGGCGACGCAGCGCGCCAGCAAAGCGCGCGCCAGAACGAAGTGCGGGTCGCGCTGCAATGCGGTTTCGAGAAACCCGATCGCCTCGCTGTTGCCGTGCGGCGTCCGGGAGTAGTAGCCCGGCAGCGCACGCAGATAGCAATCGAACGCATCGAGGTTGCCGGTGCCCTTTCGGAGCACGCGCTCGATCTCGGCTCGCAGCAGGCGCGGCTCCATGGCCGCCGCAATGGCCGCCGTCATCGTCTCGTAGAGTTCGACGACATCGGCTTCTTCGCCGCCAAGGCGCTCCTGCCAGACCTGACGCCCCGATTGCGCGTCGACCAGGCTGCAGCGGATGATCAGCCGATTGCCTTCATCGGCGAAGGAGCCGCAGACGAGATAGCTGACGCCGAGACGGCGTCCCATGGCGACGACGTCCTCGGCATCCTCGTGCGTGTGCTGCGCGGCGGACCCGCTGGCGACGACGGTCAACCAGCGGAAGCGCGACAGGGCAATCGAGATTTCCTCGACGAGACCCGTTGCGAGATAGCGCCGCTCGGTATGCCCCAGCACGCGGAACGGCAGTACGGCGAGCGAAGGGCGGCTGCCTGGCTGCGCCATGTCATCGTGCGGCGCGGCCGCATCGGCATTGTCGATGCCGACCTCACAATCGAGAATGTAACCGCGCTGCGGGATGTGCCTGAGCAGGCGGCCTTCGCCGTCATCGAGCGCGCGCCGCGCATCCCTGACGGCCTGGAACAGACTGTCCTCCGTGACGTTGAATCTGCCCCAGACGCGGTCGAGCAATGCGGCCTTGGACAGCGGCTGGCCCCGGGCCTTGGCCAGCGCCACCAGAAGCGCGAAAGCCTTGGGCCGGACGGCGACCTCGCCGCCATCGCGGCCGAGAAGCCGGCCGCGCCCCGGCTCAAGCACGAAGCCCTCGAAGCCGATCGCGCGCGGCATGGCGAGCGCATCGTCGACTGGATCTGGCCGAGCCTCTGGCATGCCGCGATTTCAGCACAGCTTCAGCAGCCTGTCAGGACGCCGGCATCGCGCCGGTGACAGGATGACCGCATCGCAACCCGACGAGGACGAGCGCCATGACCCCCATCTCCGCCGGAGCCGCATCCTGCCGCCGACCGCCTGTCGCCCTGATGTCGCGTCGCCGTGTCCTCGCGTCGCTTTGCGCGATGCCGGCGCTGGGCAGCGTCTCGCTCGCGCAGGGCCACTGGCCAAACCAGACTGTGCGCATACTGCTGGGTCAGCCGGCCGGCTCGGCGTCGGACCCGATGGCGCGCGGCCTCGCCCCGCACCTCGCCGCCGCCTTCGGCCAGCCCTTCGTGATCGAGAACATGCCGGGAGCGGGAGGAACCGCCGCCGCCGCCGCTGTTGCGCGGGCGAGCGATGGGCACACGCTCGGGATCGTGCTCGGGGGACCGACGACGACAGCCAAAGCAATGAACCCCAACCTCTCCTATGATCCCCGGACCGCCTTCCAGCCGATCAGCCTGCTCGTCCGTTCGTCCTTCGTGCTGACGGTTCATCCGGCGAGCTTCCCCGGCGCGCGCTTTGCCGACATCATCGACTACGCCCGCGCGCATCCCGGCAGGCTGTCCTACGCCTCGATCGGGCCGGGAACGGTGACGCATCTGGCAATGGAAGAGCTGAAGGCCGCGCTCGGCCTCGACATCGTCCACGTTCCCTATCGCGGCTTTCCGCAGGCGAGCCTCGATCTCGCCGCAGGGCGCTGCCAGCTCATGTTCAATGTCGCGACGGCCGCCGCCGAACACATGGCAGCCGGCCGCCTGACCGGCGTGGCGCAGACGGGGCCGGCCCGCATGAGCACGCTGCCCGATGTCCCGACCCTGAGCGAACTCAAGGCGCCGACGGCTCCGTTTTTCGGCTGGTCTGGCCTGATCGCGCCGGCCGGGTTCCCCGACTCGTCGGCAAGGCGGATCGCAGCTGTCATTCGCGCGGCCTTCGCGGCGGACCCGGCCGCGCGTGGCGGGCTCGATCGTGTCGGCAGCGAGGTGCTGGGCACCGACCCCGACGAACTCCAGGCGCTGCAGGACAGCGAGGCGACCCGCTGGAACGCGGTCATCGCGCGGCTGGGTCTGCGCTCCACCGAATGACGTGGCGTCTGCCGCAGCCCGTCATGGGAGTGCGATCGTGGCCACGCGCATGTGTATACGCCGTCGGTAAGAGGCAGCGCTTACCGGCTCAGAAGGCGAGGTTGGCGCCCTTCAGCGAACGGATCACCAGATCGAGCATCTCGCGGGCCGCTGGCCGCAGCGGCAGGCCCTTGCGGGTGATGATGCCGATGGTGCGCGACACGGTCGGGGAGCGCAGCGGGATCGCCACGAGATCGCCAGCCGAGACGGTGTCGAGCGCGAGCTGGGGCACGATGGTGCAGCCGATGCCCGAGCGCACGAAGCTGACCGCCGTGATGACGCGCTGCACCTCGTAGCGCCAGTTCAGCATCTCGCGGCGAGAGCCGAGCGCATCGTCGATCAGGATGCGGTTTCCGGTTTCGGCGCTGATGCGCACGAGCGGCACGTCCTGCAACTGCGACCACGTCAGCGAGACCGACTTCGCCAGCGGCCAGTCGTGCGGGCAGACGAGCACGAAGGGCTCCTTCACCACGGGCTGCAGATCGAGGTCCCAGCGATTGGCCGAGACGATCGTCACGCCGAACTCGGCCTCGCCCGACTGGACCTTGTCGGCGATCTCGGACGCCGAATTGTCATGCACCTTGACCGCGATGCCGGGCCGGTCGCGGGCGAACTGCGCGATCACCGCCGGCAGGTAGCGCATCGCGATCGTCGGCAGGCAGCCGATGACGACGCGCTCATTGGCGTCGCCCGCGCCGATCCGCAGCTCTTCGAGCGCGCTGCCGAGCTCCTCGAAGCTGCGCTTGGCGCGGGGCAGCAGCGCGACGCCCGCCGGCGTCAGCGAGACCTTGCGGGTCGTCCGCAGCAGCAGCGTCGTCGCAAGCGTTTCCTCGAGCTTGCGGATGCGGTGGCTGAGCGCCGTCTGCGACAGGTTGAGATGCGAGGCGGCTGCGTGGAAGCTGCCGCGCTCGGCGATGCTCAAAAAGGCCTGCAGCCCGAGGACGTCGATTCTCATGATGGCTCGCACAGCAGCGGATCGGATTTGAGCCACATGAGACCGGCGAGGGGGCTTGCGCAATCCCGCCTGACGCCCACTCGCAGCGCGCGCGCCCGTCGGTCTATGGTCGGCGCTACGTGAAGGGCCGGGAGACGGGCGACGATCATGAGAGCCAGGATCAAGGCGCGCCTCAAACTGCGGCAGATCGAGATCATGCTCACCGTCGCCGAGCAGGGCAGCTTTCTGGCTGCCTCGCACAAGCTCAGCATCACCCAGCCTGCGGTCTCGAAGGCGGTGCAGGATGTCGAGGAGATCGTCGGCCACCCGGTCTTCGACCGGATGGCGCGCGGCGTGATGATCACCCAGTTCGGCCGGGCGGTCGTCGAGCGCGGCATGGCGATGATGTCCCTCGTCGAGCGGCTCGCCGACGACATGGTCCAGATCGAGCAGGGCCAGGCCGGAACGCTGATCATCGGCGCGCTCCCGACCGCGGCGTCGAGCGTGCTGCCGCCGACGCTGGGGCGGCTGAAAGCCAGCAATCCCGACCTCAACATCAGGATCGTGCAGGGCCGCACCGCCGAGCTGATGCCTGACCTCGAAAGCGGCAAGCTCGACCTCATCGTCGGCCGGCTCTACGAGCTCGAAACCGTCCATGACGTGCATCGCGAGACGATCTATCACGAGCCGATTTCGATGCTGGCGCGGGCGGGGCATCCGCTCTTCGACGACCCGGCGCCAAATGCGGCGACCGTCGCAGGCTATGGCCTCGTGCTGCCGTCTCTCGAACAGCGGCTCGGCCAGGAGGTCGACGGCGTGATCGCCTCCAGCGGGCTGACCATGCCGTCCTCGCTGCTGCGCTCGACCTCGATCTCCTTCATCCGGGAACTCGTGCTGACCAGCAATTTCGTCACCATACTGCCCCGGCTGATGCTGGCCGGCGACCTTGGACGCGGGGCGGCCGGCGTCGTGCCGATCGCGATGAGCTCCGGCCGCCGCCCCGCCGGCATCATCACGCTGCGCCATCGGCGCAGGCCGCCCAGCGTCGTTGCGCTGCTGGCGGCCCTGCGCGCGCATCTGCGCGAGTTGCGCGCGACCGGTCTGCTCGACGAGGATGGCGCGGCGATAGCCATGGCGGAGGATGTCTCATATTCCCCTGACTTATAACTAATGGCCGGCCGGTCGCGATGACCCGCCGCTCGGGGCTCGCTAGCGTGACGACCCACCCGCATTCAGGCTGTCGATCATGCTCCAGACCACGACGCGCGAGGGCGTCTCCGATGCCTGCCTCGACCTGCTCTTTCGCGAGGGCAGAACCTGTTATGGCTGGCTGCCGCGCCCGGTGCCGGAAGCGCAATTGCGGGCGCTGTACGATCTGGCGAAAATGCCGCCGACGAGCAGCAACATAAACCCGCAGCGCATCGTTTTCGTCGTCTCCCCCCAGGCCAAGGAGCGGCTGCGGCGCGGGCTGAAGCCCGGCAATATCGACAAGAGCATGGCCGCGCCTGTCACCGCGATCCTCGGTATCGACACCCGTTTCTTCGACCATCTCGAGAAGCTCGCCCCGCATGCTGTCGACAAGCGCGCCGGTTACCTTGCCGACCCCGACCTCGCCTGGCGCGCCGCCTTCCGCAACGCCACGCTGCAGGGCGCCTATCTGATGCTGGCGGCGCGCGCGCTCGGGCTCGATTGCGGGCCGATGTCGGGCGTGCTGCACGACGTGCTCGACGAGGAGTTCTTTCCCGGCGGCGTGGTCAAGTCGAATTTCCTGGTCAATATCGGCCATGGCGACCCGGCCAGCCTGAAACCGCGCGGGGCGCGCTTCGGGTTCGACGAGATCTGCCAGATCCTCTGAGATGGGCAGGCAAGGGAGCCGCAGCATGGACATCGCACCCATCGGCCGCAGCAATCCACCGCGCCTCTGCTTCATCGGCTTCGGCGAGGCCGGACAAGCGTTTGCCGAAGGCTTTCGCGAAGCCGGCATCGTCGAGATCGCGGCGTTCGACACCGCGCCGGACCCGGCGCGGGTGGCCGAGCCCGCCCGGCGGCTCGGCGTCAGGCTGTTCGATGACCTGCCCTCCGCGTTGCGCGGGGCCGATTTCGTCTTTTCCGCGGTCACGGCCGCATCGAGCCTCGACGCGGCGCGTTCGGCGGTCATCCATCTCGCAGCCGGGCAGGTCTTCGTCGATGTCAACTCGGTCTCGCCCGGGCGCAAGCGCGAGGCGGCGGCCTTGATCGGGGAGGCCGGGCGCTATCTCGATCTCGCGATCATGGCCCCGGTGCATCCGCGCCGTCAGGCTACGCCGTCTCTGGTCGCGGGCGATGGCGCGGCGGATTTCGTTGCGATGTTCCAGCCGTTCGGCATGGCGCTGGATGTGGCCGGATCGGAGGTCGGTGCGGCGACAATCGTCAAGATGGTCCGCAGCGTGATGGTGAAGGGGCTGGAGGCGCTGAGCTATGAGTGCTTCATGGCGGCTCGCGCGGCCGGCATCGACGAGACGATCCTTGCCTCGCTTTCAGGCAGCTATCCCGGTCTCGATTGGCAAAAGCTCGCTCCCTACAATGTCAGCCGCATGCTGCAGCACGGCGTCAGGCGAGCAGCCGAGATGCGCGAGGTCGCGACGACGCTGCGCGAACTCGGCATCGACCCGGCGGTGACCGAGGGCACGGTTATCCAGCAGGAGCGGCTCGGCTCTCTCGGCCTGCCCGGCGACCCTGCTGACGGTCTGCTCCTGCTCGATCAGATCGCCCGCGCGATCGCGGCATCCAGATAGTCGTCGAAGTTATACATCGCGTGCCGGAGTCGCCGAAGACCAGCGTGCTCGAAGCGTTTAGCCAGAAGGCAAGGTCGAGAACGGTCAGGCGCGAGCGCGCATCATGGCCGTCGGAGCGGGCGGAAGGCAGGCGATGAGCGACACCATGACAGCCGGGACGGGAACCGCTCCGCACCACCCCGCCGCCTCGCCCACGTCCGTCCTGCCGGTCAACCGCTCGCTCTATATCGACGGCGGCTGGCGCGAGACCGTGGCCGGCGGCAGCCTCGCCTTGACCAATCCAGCGACAGGCGCGTCGCTCGGCCTCGTCGCGCAGGCGGGGGCGGCCGATGTCGACGCAGCCGTCGCGGCGGCGGGGCGCGCCTACCGAGCCTGGCGGCAGGTCGCGCCGGCCGAGCGTGCGAAAATCCTGCGCCGGATCGCCCAGATCGTGCGCGCCAATGCCCGGGAGCTCGCGCTGATCGACGCCATCGACGGCGGCAATCCGGTCCATGAAATGGAGGGCGACGTCGCCAATGCGGCGGCCCAGCTCGATTTCTTCGCCGGCCTCGTCACCGAGATGAAAGGCCATTCGGTGCCGCTCGGGCGCGATTCGGTCAATTTCTCGGTGCGCGAGCCGCGCGGTGTGATCGGGCGCATCATTCCGTTCAACCACCCCTTCATGTTCTGCGCCGCCAAATCGGCCGCGCCTCTGGCGGCGGGCAACACCGTCATCGTCAAGCCGCCGGATCAGGCGCCGCTGAGTTCGCTGCGCTTTGCCGAGCTGATCGAGGGCCTGCTGCCGCCCGGCGTGTTCAGCGTGCTGCCGGGCGGGCGGGATGCGGGCGCTGCGCTGGCGTCGCATCCCGGCGTCGCGATGATCTCGCTGATCGGCAGCGTCCAGGCCGGCCGCGCCGTGATGAAGGCCGGCGCGGACACGATCAAGCCGGTGCTGCTGGAACTCGGCGGCAAGAACGCGCTGATCGCGCTCGCCGACGCCGACCCCGACGAGGTCGCGGCCGCCGTCGTCGCGGGCATGAATTTCACCTGGTGCGGGCAATCTTGCGGCTCGACCAGCCGCGCCTTCATCCATGACGCGATCCATGACGCCGTGGTGGCGCGTATCGCCGAGCGAGTGAAGCACTTCAGGCCGGGCGATCCGAGCGACGCTGGCACGACGATGGGCGCGATCATCAGCGAGACGCAGCTCGCCAAGGTGCTGGGCTTCATCTCAGACACGAAGGCCGAGGGCGCGACGCTGCTTTGCGGCGGCGGCCGGCCCAGCGATCCTGCTTTGGCCAAAGGTAATTTCGTCGAGCCGACGGTCTTCACCGACGTGACGCCGGAGATGCGGCTTGCCCGCGAGGAGGTCTTCGGGCCGGTGCTCGCCATCTTCCGCTGGACCGACGAGGCCGGCATGCTCGCCACCGTCAACCGCGTCGAATACGGCCTGACCTGCTCGATCTGGACCAATGACGTCCGCGATGCGCACCGGCTGGCGGCCGATGTCGAGGCGGGTTTCGTCTGGATCAACGAGGTCTCGCGGCATTTCCTCGGCACGCCCTTCGGCGGCTACAAGCAGTCCGGCATCGGGCGCGAGGAGTGCATCGAGGAACTGCTCAGCTACACCCAGGAAAAGCACATTCACGTCAATCTGAAACGGCCCGCGCGCGCTTGAGCGCGGGCGTTGCGACACCGTGCAACGGCTCCGTCAGAGAGCCCGGCGCGACACTCAAAAACCCAGGGAGGGACGACGATGCCTGCAACCCGCTCTTGCCTCACGAAGCTCGCCGGCGCGGCGCTGCTGCTGACGGCCTCGGCCGGCCCGCTGTCGGCGCAGGCCTATCCGCCCGACCGCATCACGCTTGTCGTCGCGTTCGCGCCCGGCGGCTTCGTCGACACCTTCGCGCGCATCGTCGGCCAGAAGCTCAACGAGAAATGGGGCAAGGCCGTCACCGTCGAGAACAAGGCGGGCGCTGGCGGCAACACGGCGGCGGCCCAGGTCGCGGCTGCAAAGCCCGACGGGCTGACCCTGCTGGTGACCTCGACCGCGATCGCGATCAACGAGACGCTCTACAAGAAGCGCGACTATGCGCTCGACCAGCTCGTGCCGGTGGCGATCTCGGTTTCCTCGCCCGAGACGATCGCAACCCACCCCTCCAAGCCCGGCAATCTCAAGGACTATCTCGCCTGGGCGAAGAGCAACGACATCAACTTCGCCAGCGCCGGCGTCGGCTCGGGCTCGCATCTCGCAGCGGAGTACTTCCTCAAGGTGCTGGCGAAGACGCCGGCGACGCACATCCCCTTCCGGGGCGGGGCGCTCTCGGTGCAGGCGGCGCTCGGCAACCAGGTCGACATGGTCGCCTCCTCCTTCGGCATCATCCCGCAGGTGCAGGAGGGCAAGCTCAAGGGCCTCGCGGTCGCAAGCCAGGCCCGCGTCGCCGCCATGCCGGACGTTCCGACCTACACCGAAGCGGGCTTCCCCTTCATCGCCGAATCATGGGTCGGCGTTTTCGCGCCCGCCAGAACGCCGTCGGCGATCGTCGAGACGCTGCATGCCGCCATCGCCGAGGTCGTGGCCGACCCTGCCAACCGCACCAAGCTGCTCGGCATGGGCTACCAGCTCCACAGCCGCTCGGTCGCCGAGACCTCGGCCTATCTCAAGGACGAGGTCGCCAAATGGGGCGAAATGGTCCGCGCCGTCGGCGTGACGGTCGAATGAGCGGCGCTGGCGGAGTGCGGCTGCGGTCGCCGCAGAACCTGGTCTCCGGCCTCATCCTGATCGCGGCCTCGGCCTTCGTCGTCTGGATGCTGAGCGGCCTGTCGCAGGGGACGATGCGGGTGATGGGTCCCGCCATGCTGCCGCGCTGGACGGCGATCGCTATCGGGGTCGGCGGGCTTGTGCTGGTGATCCTGAGCGCGATCCGGGACGGCGACGCGCTCGAACGCTGGCATCTGCGCGGGCCGGTCTTCATCCTCGCCGCTCTGGTGATCTTCGCCGGCACGATCCGCCAGCCGGGCTTCCTTGTCGCCGCCCCGTTGGCGATGCTGGTCGCCGGCTTCGGCTCGCGGGAGGTCCGCCCGCGCGAACTGGTGATCTTCGCGGTGGCGATGACCATCGCCTGTGCGCTGCTGTTCCGCTTTGCTCTCAACCAGGCCCTGCCCATGCTGGTCGTCCCGGCGCTGTCGCTGAATTTCTGAGGCGCCGATGGAACTCCTGTCCAATCTCGGGCTGGGCGCGGCGGTCGCGCTCTCGCCGGTCAATATCGCGCTCTGCTTCGCCGGCTGCATGCTCGGCACGCTGATCGGCGTGCTGCCCGGCATCGGGCCGATCGCGACGATCGCGATCCTGCTGCCGCTGACCTTCGGGCTCGATCCGACCGCCGCGCTGATCATGCTCGCCGGCATCTATTATGGCGCGCAATATGGCGGCTCGACCGCCTCGATCCTGCTCAACATCCCCGGCGAATCGAGCGCGGTCGTTACCGCGATCGACGGCCACGAGATGGCGCGCCAGGGCCGCGCCGGCGTCGCGCTCGGCATTTCGGCGATCGGCTCCTTCGTCGCCGGCACCATCGCGACCCTGGTCATCGCCGCGCTGGCCGCGCCGCTGGCCGCGATCGCGCTGATCTTCGGGCCGGCGGAGTATTTCGCGCTGATGCTGACGGGGCTCGCCTTCGCCGTGCTGCTGGCGCGCGGCTCGGTGCTGAAGGCGATCATCATGATCCTGGTCGGCATGCTGCTCTCGACCGTCGGGCCGGACCTGACGACCGGGCAGTTGCGCCTGACCTTCGGCGCGCGCTGGCTGGCCGACGGCATCGAGATCGCGTTGCTCGGCATGGGGCTGTTCGGCATCGCCGAGGTCTTCCGTAGCCTCGAACATGGCGAGGCGCGCCAGATCAAGGAAGCGCCGATCGGCACGCTCCTGCCCAACCGCGCCGAGATGCGGCAGTCGGTCAAGCCGATCCTGCGCGGCACGGCGCTCGGCTCCGTGCTCGGCATCCTGCCCGGCAACGGCGCGGTGCTGGCCCCTTACGCCTCCTACACGCTGGAGAAGAAGCTCGCGGCGGACCAGAGCCGGTTCGGGCGCGGCGCGATCGAGGGCGTGGCCGGGCCTGAACCGGCCAACAATGCCGGCGCGCAGACGTCCTTCATTCCGCTGCTGACGCTGGGCATCCCGCCAAACGCGGTCATGGCCCTGATGGTCGGCGCGATGACGATCCACGGGATCGTGCCCGGCCCGCAGATCATGACCAAGATGCCCGAGCTGTTCTGGGGACTGATCGCCTCGATGTGGATGGGCAACCTGATGCTGCTCGTCATCAACCTGCCGCTGGTCGGGCTCTGGGTGAAACTGCTTAAGGTGCCCTATCGGCTGATGTTCGTCGGCATCGTGATCTTCTGCTGCATCGGGGTCTATTCGATCAACAGCGAGCCGGCCGACATCCTGATCATGGGCGGGCTCGCGATCTTCGGCTACGGCCTGACCAAGTTTGGCTTCGAGCCCGCGCCGCTGACGCTCGGCTTCGTGCTCGGCCGGATGATGGAGGAAAACCTGCGCCAGGCCCTGATGATCTCGCGCGGCAATGCGATGACCTTCATCGAGCGGCCGATCGCGGCGGCGTTCATCGTCGTCGCCGTGGCGATGCTGACTGTGGGCGTCCTGCCCTCGATCCGCAGGGGCCGCGACAAGGTCTTCACCGAATGAAACCACGCCAACGGCGCGCCCGCTGACGGCCCCGCCGCGCTCAACCGACGGACACTGAGATGAACGACGATAACGACAAGGCCGCGCCGGAGAACCGGCGCTGGGGCAGCGACGTGGTCGCCGAGACCATCCGCGCGCTGGGCTACCGCCATGTCGCGCTCGTGCCCGGCGCGAGCTTCCGGGGGCTGCATGACAGCCTCGTCAACCATCTCGGCAACCACGACCCGGCGATGATCGTGTGCCTGCACGAGGAGCATGCGGTCGCCATCGCGGACGGCTTCTCGCGCGTGGCGCAGGAACCGATGGCGGTGATCCTGCATTCCAATGTCGGGCTGATGCACGCCACGATGACGATCTTCAACGCCTGGTGCGACCGGCGGCCGATGCTGATCATCGGCGCGACCGGCCCCGTCGACGCCCATCGCCGCCGCCCCTGGATCGACTGGATCCATACCGCGCGCGATCAGGGCGCGCTGGTGCGCCACTACACGAAATGGGACGACCAGCCGGCCTCGGCCGAGGCGGCCGTCGAATCCCTGCTGCGGGCCGACCAGATCGCCCGGACCGCGCCGACTGGCCCGGTCTATGTCTGCCTCGACGCCGAGATGCAGGAGACCGAGCTCGACCGCGTCGTGCATATCCCCGATGTCGCGCGCTTCCGGCCGCCGCGCCCGGCCGCCGCCCCGGCGGAGGATCTGCAGCGCGTGCTCGATTTGCTGCGCGGCGCGCGCGCGCCGGTGCTGCTGATCGGCCGGGTCTCGCGCGACCACGGCGACTGGGCGCAGCGCATCGCGCTGGCGCAGGCGTTGGGGGCGACCGTGCTGACGACGACGCACAACGCGCCGGGCTTCCCGACCGAGCATGCGCTGCATGCGCTGGCCCCGGTCGGCGAGCGACCCAACGACGCCGAGATCGCCGTGCTGAAGGCAGCCGACGCCATCGTCAGCCTCGATTGGCACGATCTGGCCGGCTTCCTCAGCGCACGCTGCGGCGGTTCGCAGACGCAAACCCCGCTGTCGACGCCAATCGTCCATTGCTCGCTCGATGGCCATGTCGCCAATGGCTGGAGCATGGACCATCAGGCCGTCGCCGCCGTCGATGTCAGGATCGCCGCCGACCCCGATCGCTTCGTCGGCCAGTTGCTCGACGCCGTCACGGCGGAAGCCGGCTGGACAGCAGCCCTCCCGATGATCCCGGCGAGCGAGCACTGGACGTTGTCGGCCGCGACCGGGCCCGACCGCGCGGCGGTCTTCAATTCCGAGCAGCTCGCCTTTACGGTCAGCGCGTTCGCGGAGGGGCGCGACGTGACCTTCGCGCGGTTCTCCTTCGGCTGGCCGCGCTCGGCCTGCCGCTTCCGCACGCCGCTCGATTTCCTTGGCAAGGATGGCGGCGGCGCGGTCGGCACAGGGCCGGGCCACACCATCGGGGCCGCGATCGCCTTGCGCGACTCAGGCCGGATGACCATCGGCGTGGTCGGTGACGGCGACTATCTGATGGGCGTCAATGCGCTCTGGACCGCCTCGCATGAGCGCGTCCCGATGATGCTGATCGTCTGCAACAACCGCTCCTATTTCAACGACGAGGTGCATCAGGAGCGCATGGCGCGGGCCCGCTCGCGCCCGGTCGAGAACAAATGGATCGGCCAGCGGCTCGACGATCCGCCGCCCGACATCATCGGGCTGGCGCGCGCGCAGGGGTTCGATGGCGGAGCATCGGTGCGCTCGGTCGAGGAGCTGTTCGCCGAACTGGAGAGGGGTGCTGCGGTCGTGGCGAGCGGCGGGCGCTACATCATCGATGCGCTGATCGCGCCGGGATACTCCGACAAATGAGTCTGCCGCCCCATTTTGGACCTGGGCTCACGATCGGGTGCGGCGTCAACGGCCTTGTTTCGCCGCTGATCGCCAAAGTGAGCCCGCGCTGCGGGCGAGCCAGGGCGCGCAGACGCTGAGCGCCGTCACCACGAACAGCGCGACCACGATCGGCCGGGTGAAGAACATCAGCCAGTTCTGGTCGAAGATCAGCAGCGACTGCTTCAGCGTCTCCTCGACCATCGTGCCCAGCACGAGGCCCATCACCAGCGGTGCGGGCGAGAAGCCGTAGCGGCGCATGACATAACCGATCACGCCGAAGCCGAGCATGACCCAGACATCGACCAGCGACTGGTTGGGGCCGTAGGCGCCGACGATCGCGAAGACCAGCACGGCCGGCCACAGGATCGCGTCCGGGATCAGCGTGATCCGGGCGAAGAGCTTGGCGCCGAACAGGCCGAGCACGACATAGATCAGGTTCGACGCCAGCATCGAGGCGAAGACGGCGTAGAGCAGGGCCGGCTGCTCGTTGAACAGGTGCGGGCCGGGCCGCACGCCCTGCACGATCAGGCCGGCCAGGATGATCGCGGTGGTGGCGCTGCCGGGGATGCCGAGCGCCAGCGTCGGGACCATGCTGCCGCCGACGGCCGCGTTGTTGGCGGCCTCGGGCCCGGCGATGCCCTCGATCGAGCCCTTGCCGAACTCGTCCTTGTATTTCGACCAGCGCTTGGTCTCGTTGTAGGAGATCAGCGCGGCCGTGGTCGCGCCCAGCGCGGGCAGGATGCCGATGAATGTGCCGAGCACGCTCGACAGGCCGATCGCCTTGGCGCATTTGCGGTAGTCGGCCATGGACGGCAGCTTCATCGCGCTGATGCCGAGCCGTTCGGGAATGATGTGCAGCCGCCCGGCCTGCACAAGAAGCTCGCTGATCGCGAACAGGCCGGTCAGCACCGGCACCAGCCCGAGGCCCTCGGTCAGTTCAGGCACGCCGAAGGTGAAGCGGTCGACGCCCGTCATCAGATCGAGCCCGATGGTCGCCAGCAGCACGCCGACGGCCCCGCTGATCAGGTTGCGGATGCCGTTGCTCCCGCCTACGGCCGCCAGCATCGACAGGCCGAAGATCGCGAGCGCGAAATACTCCGGCGGGCCGAAGCTGTAGGCCGCCTTCGCCAGCAGCGGCGCCGCCACGATGAGCACGAAGACGCTGAAGATGCCGCCGATTGCGCTGGCGATCGTCGACATGCCGAGCGCCCGTCCGGCCTCGCCCCGGCGCGCCATCGGATAGCCGTCATAGGCCGTGGCGGAGGCCGACGGATCGCCCGGGGTGTTGATCAGGATGGCTGTGATCGAGCCGCCGAAATTGGCGGCGCAGTAGATCGCCCCCAGAAAGGCGATGCCGGCGGTGGGCGACATGGTGATGGTGATCGGCAGGAGCAGCGCCGCCGTCGTGCTGCCGCTGAGGCCGGGCAGCGCGCCGACGATCACGCCGAGGATTGTCCCGGCCAGAATGATGCCAACCATGTAGGGATCGGCCAGGATCGCCATGCCGGAGAGAAAACCGTCCATTGAAACCCCGTGCGTCGTCAGGTGGTATTCGCGGGGGCGGGCCGGCGGCCTTGCCCTTGGTCGGCCGGGCCGCTCAGCCCAGCCAGCCCTGCAGGAGCCCGCGCGGCAGGCCGACGCCGAAACCGCGCACGAAGGCGAAATGCAACGCCAGCGAGATGCCGACCGCAATCACGGCAAGGAGCGCCAGGCGGCGTTCGCCCCAGAGCCGTCCAAGGCCGATGCAGGAGGCGAACACGGCGCCATGGATGCCCAGGAGCAGCAACGCGCCGACCACGCCGCCGACGGCGGCGACGGTGGCGTAGACCATTGGATGCACGGGCTCGCAGTCCAGCGCTTCGCGGCGCGACGCCGTCCAGGCCAGCCACAGCGCCAGCACGATGATAACGCCGAGCACCAGTCGCGGGAAGGCGGCCGGGCCCATGCCCTGCGTCAGGGCGGCGGGCACATCGGCAAAGCCGGTCGTCCCAGCCCAGACCAGGAGAGCCATCGCCACGATCGCGAAGCCGGTCGCGACATCGGAGACGCGGCGACCAGGCGCGGCGCCGGCTGCCGCCGCTGCCGGATGATCGCCCGCTTCAGCCGGATGCTCGCATGAGGCGGCATCCGGCTTCCGCGCATCCTGCATGGTCATTTCGCGATGCCGAGAGAGGCGAGCGCTTCCTGCCCGGTCTTCAGGAAATCGTCGATCTGGGCCTGCCATTCGGCCCGGCCGACGACGCTGCCGCCCGACTGACCCGAGCTCTTCAGATAGTCCTGAAAGAGCTTGCCCTGCATCGCCTTGATCAGGCCTTCCTCCAGAACCTTGATGCGGTCCTCGGGCGTGCCCTTGAGAACGGCAAAGCCGCGTGTCGTCGAATAGACCGCCGGGATGCCGATCTCGGTCGCGGTCGGGGTCTGCGACAGGGACTCCATCTTGGTCGGCGCGAAGACCAGCAGGGCGCGGACCTCGTTCGCCTTGATCTGCGATTCGGCCTCGGCGTAATTCAGCAGCGCGCCGTCGAGATTGCCGCCGACGAGATTGACGACGATGTCGCCGCCGCCGCGAAAGGGCACCACGACCGGTTTTGCCATTCCGGCCTTGGCGGCGAAGCCGGCGACCGCGATGTGGTCGACGCTGCCGAGCTGTGTGGTGCCGAATTTCATCGGCTTGGTCTTGGCCGCCTCGATGAACTCCTGCGCGGTCTTGTAGGGGCTCTTGGCGCCGACCATCAGCACCTGCGGATCCTCGGTGGCGCGGGCGAGGCCGATCAGATCGCCCATCTTCACGGCGCCGCCCTTGTCCTGCAGCAGCGTCAGAAGATGCGTCTGCGTGATCAGCATGATGGTGTGGCCGTCCTTGGGACGCGAATGGGCATAGGCCAGCGAGGCCGAGCCGCTGCCGCCGGTCTTGTTGGCGACGACGAGTTCGGTGCCGAACGCGGCCGGCGCCTGGACCATCATCATTCTGGCGGTGAGATCGGTGCCGCCGCCGACGCCGGCATGGGTCACGACCTCGATCGGCTTGGACGGGAACTTTTCCTGGGCGTGGGCCGCGCCGGCGGGCAAAGCGAGCGCGATGGCAAGGCCCAGCGTTCCGAGGCCGGCTTTGGCGAAGCCGCGTCGAGATGTTCTGCAATATGCGAGCATGGTGTTTCCTCCTCTGGTGTCAGGGCGGCCTGTTTCGGCTCGTTCCCGGTTTCGTATCAGGCTGAGTTGCGAGCCTCCGGTTCCTGTCTCGGCGATTCCTGGCGTGACGATTCCTGGCGCGAATCGAGCCAGCGGCGTTTGCCGCCATGGGCGTGCTGTTCGGCCAGGATGCGCGCGCGCTCGCCGTCGCCGGCCGCGATGGCCGCTATGATCTCGCGATGCTCGGCATTGGATTCGCGCATCCGCTCGGCTGAAGCCAGCGCGCTTTGCCGCAGCAGATGCGTCTCCTTGATCAGCGCTTCATAGGTCTGCCTGGCGCGGCCATGGGCGGCGAAATCCAGAATGGCGTCGTGGAAACTGAGGTTGAGGCGGTAGTAGCTCGCGCCGTCGCCGCGTCCGATCGCCTCGTCCATCTTCGCAATCAGCTCCGACAGCGCGTCGAGCTGCTCGGGCACGATCCGCGCCGCGAGCCGCTGACAGACGAAGCCGAACACGACAGCGCGCACGTCGTAGATCTCGCTGGCCTCGTCATCGGGAATCTGGCGCACGAAGACGCCGAGATTGACCACGGAATTGAGCAAGCCGCTGCGCACGAGGCCGCGCGTCGCCTCGCGGATCGGGCCCCGGCTGACGCCGAGCCGCGCCGCCAGCGCCTGCTCGTTGATCCGTTCTCCGGCAACGAGGTCGCCGGCCAGCACCATGCGTTCGATCTCGTCCTGAACGATCCCGGTCAGGGTCTGCGTGCGGCGCTGGGCGATGGCGGACAAGACATCGGACATAGCGCCATCGTTGATCCGGGCGCGCCAACTGTCAACAGTTGGCGTTGACAGTCTGCACTTGGCTGGGCAGTTTGACGCCGAGGAGGAGGCCATGCCTTTCGAACCCGCGTCGCGCGCCTTGTCCCGCTTCACCGTCCTCGACCTCACCCGGGTCAGATCGGGCCCCACAGCCGTGCGCCAACTGGCCGACTGGGGCGCCAACGTCATCAAGATCGAAACGCCGAAGGCGCTGGAGACGGGCGAGGGGCCCGGCGGGCCGCGTCACGGCTCGGATTTCCAGAATCTGCATCGCAACAAGCGCAGCCTGACGCTCAACCTCAAATCGGAGGAGGGGCGCGCCATCCTGCGCCGGCTCGTCGCCGGCGCCGACGTGCTGGTCGAGAATTATCGGCCGGACGTGAAACACAGACTCGGCATCGCCTTCGAGCAGTTGCACGAGATCAATCCCCGCCTCGTCTACGCCAGCATCTCCGGCTTCGGGCAGGACGGGCCCTATGCGACGCGGCCGGGCTTCGACCAGATCGCGCAGGGGCTCGGGGGTTTGATGTCGATCACCGGCCTGCCGGGGCAGGGTCCGGTCAGGGTCGGCATTCCCGTCGCCGACCTCACGGCCGGGCTCTACTGCGCCTTCGGCGTCATGGCCGCCCTGCTGGCTCGCGAAGAGACCGGCAAGGGCCAATGGGTCCAGACCTCGCTGCTGCAGGCCCAGATCGCGATGCTGGATTTCCAGGCGACGCGCTGGCTGATGGATGGCGAGGTGCCGAAACAGGCCGGCAACAACCACCCGACCAGCATCCCGACCGGTGTCTTCCAGACGGCCGACGGGCACATCAACATCGCCGTCACCGGCCAGGCGATCTGGGAGCGCTTCTGCCGCTCGGTGGACCGGCCGGACCTGATCGCCCATCCCGACTACGCCAGCGCCGCGCTGCGCTCTCGCAACCGCGACGCCCTCGGGCTGGAGATCACAGCGATCCTGCGCGAGCAGACCGGCGCCTACTGGATCGAGCGCTTCAGCCAGGTCGGCGTGCCCTGCGGACCGATCAACGCCATCGACCAGGTCTTCGCCGATCCGCAGGTGCAGCATCTGGGCATCGCCCAGAGCGTCCATTCGACGGCGCTGGCGCGCGACATCACGCTGGTCGCACAGCCCGTCATGCTCAGCGATACGCCCAGCGCAATCCGCACGCCGCCGCCGGAACTCGGCGAGCAGTCGGACGAGATCCTCGCCGAGGCCGGCTTCACGGCGGTCGAGATCGACGGGTTCCGGCGCAACGGCACGATCTGAGCCCATACCATCACAGCCAGGATATCCGCGATGACCACCGACAAGATGATCGCACGCAAGACCGACGGGATCGGCTGGCTGATCTTCAACAATCCCGAGCGGCACAACGCGGTTTCGCTGGAGATGTGGGAGGCCGCGATCGCCATGATCGCCGATTTCCGCGCCGATCCGGAGGTGCGCGTCGTCGTGGTGCGCGGCGCGGGCGAAAAATCCTTCGTCTCCGGCGCGGACATCTCGAAATTCGACGACGAGCGTGCGCAGGAAGCAGCCGTGCAGCGCTATGAAGAGGCGACCGAGGGAACCTACAGCGCGTTGCGCGCCATGGAGAAGCCGACGATCGCGATGATCCACGGCTATGCGATCGGCGGTGGCGCCAACCTCGCCGTCTGCTGCGACCTGCGCATCTGCAGCGAGACGGCGAAATTCGCGATTCCCGCCGCGAAGCTCGGCCTCGGCTACGGCTATGCCCGGATCAGGCGGCTCATGGAGGTGGTGCGGCCATCCTTCGCCAAGGAAATCTTCTTCACGGCGCGCCAGTTCGACGCCGAGGAGGCGCGCGCGATGGGGCTGGCGAACCGCATCGTGCCGCAGGCCGAGCTCGAGACCTATGTCACGGACTACGCCCGCACCATCGCCGCCAACGCGCCGCTGACGGTGACCGCGATCAAGCAGATCGTCACCGAGGCGCTCAAAGACGACGCCGATCGCGACCTCGCGCTGTGCGACCGGCTGGTCAAGGCCTGCTTCGAGAGCGAGGACTATGCCGAGGGCCGCCGCGCCTTCGCGGAGAAGCGCAAGCCCGTCTTCAAGGGGCGCTGAGCGCGGAGGGAACGCCGATGTCCGACACCGCTGCCCAGAGCGCCGCACCGAGCATTCTCTACGAGGTCGCGGACGGCATCGCGACTGTGACCTTCAACCGGCCCGAGGCGCGCAACGCCTTCACCTTCGCGATGTATGAGCGGCTGGTCGAGATCTGCGAGACGGTCAATGCCGATGCCGGCATCCGCGCCGTCGTCCTGACGGGCGCGGGCGGGCGCGCCTTCGCGGCCGGCACCGACATCGCGCAGTTCCGCGACTTCGACACGCCCGATGATGCGCTCGGCTACGAGGCGCGGATAGACCGCGTGCTGGCGGCGCTGGAGACCTGCCGCGCGCCCACGATCGCGGCGATCGCCGGAGCCTGCACGGGCGGCGGGGCCGCGATCGCTGCCTGCTGCGACATGCGCGTCGCTGCCGGCAATGCGAAGTTCGGCTTCCCGATCGCCCGGACGCTGGGCAACTGCCTGTCGATGTCGAACTATGCGCGCTTCGCCGAACTCGTCGGCACGGCGCGGCTGAAGGAACTGATCTTCAGCGCCCGTCTGCTCGATGCGCAGGAGGGGCTTGCGATCGGGCTCGTCAGCGAGGTGGTCGCGGAGCCGGGCGACCTGATGGCCCGCGCGCAGGAACTGGCGCGCCTCGTCGCGGGCCACGCGCCGCTGACGCTGCAGGCGACGAAACAGGCGCTGCGCCATCTCAGGCCGACGATCCCGCGCAACGAGGGCGATCGGCTGATCCTGATGTGCTATATGAGCGAGGATTTCAGGGAGGGCATGGATGCTTTTCTGGGCAAACGCGCGCCGGTCTTCTCCGGACGCCCGCCCGAGCGGCAGTCTTAAGGTCCGCCTATGGCAGCGCCGCTGCACGCCTTGTCGAGCGCGTCGGGCCGGCTCACCGTAAGGCCGGCGGCCCCAATGCAGGCGCATGACGCCGTGCGCCGATGCCCTGTCCGCCCAGCCCGATGCCGGAGCCAAGTCCATGTCTAGTTCTCCGGGACATCTCATCGTCAGCGGCAGGTGGGACAATTGCGTGGCCATCGTCGATGTCGCCACGGCCGTCCTGCCCGAGAACGACGCCACATCCAAAGCAATCGTCTCGCGGCCGCGTGTCACGCCCGATGTCGACAGCGATGGCGACGGCCTGGCCGATGCGCCGGCCAACGGTCAGCCGGTCGGCGTCGCGGTCGATCGCGCACGGCGGCAGGCCTATGTCGTCAATCATTCGGGACCTGCGACCTCCAAGGCGGCCGATGCCTACCAGCACGGCCATCCTGGCCTCGTCACGGTCGTCGATCTCGACCGGGCGCTCGACCCCGCCCATGACGGCACGCTGGGCGCGGTGTCGGGCTTCATCGCGACCGGCCGCACGGGGCCGGTCGGTGCGGCGCTGACGCCGGACGGGGCGACGCTGCTGGTCAATTGCGGCGAGGCCGAAGGCAGCGAGGACGGCGGCGACGAGGTGACCGCGATCGACCTCGCCTCGCGCCAGGTCGTGCGGCGCATCCCGCTGAGCGAGACGGCGGGTCATCCTGCGCCGGGCCCGAGCCGTCACGACAGCCCCCATGCCAGCTTCGGGCGCTATCCGAACCCGACCGGCATCGTGATCTCGCCCCTGCGCGGCGGCGTCGTCTTCGTCGGCAATGGCGGGATGAGCGACGTTTCGGTGTTCGACCTGCAGGCGGCGCTGGCGGGCGATCGCGGGGCCGAGATCAACCGGGTCCCGATCGAAACCGGCCCGTTCGGGCTCGCCTGCAGCCCTGACGGGACGCTGGTGGCGGTGGCCGCGCGCGAAAGCATGTCGGAGCCCTATGAGGGCCGCACCATCTCCATCATCGATGTCGCCCGCGCCGCCGCCGGTGGCAAGGATGCAGAGGTCGCGCGGGTGCGGATCGGCAGCGACGATCCGGGCGAGGCGACGCGACCTTTTGCCGTCGCCTTCACGCCCGACGGCAAGC
Source organism: Beijerinckiaceae bacterium (assembly GCA_019745195.1). Taxonomy (GTDB): domain Bacteria; phylum Pseudomonadota; class Alphaproteobacteria; order Rhizobiales; family Beijerinckiaceae; genus Allobosea. Next base: position 135,227 of record JAIETL010000023.1, on the reverse strand, counting down.
GCATCGTCGCCTCCTGCTTCCGCTCGAACACGATCTCATTCGTCGATGTCGCCGATGCCATCGCCGGCAGGCCCGCCGAGGCCCTCAGGCTGCATCCGCAGGCGCCGCATGGCGCGATCGCCCGGCCGCGCGGAATCGCGATGGCGGGCGGTCGCCTGGCCTGCGTCATCGGCGGCGCCAAGACGGGACCGAAAAGCAGCCTCGTCTGGTTCATCGATCTCGAGACGGGCCGGATCCTGTCATGCGTGACCGGTGTCGGCAACGAATCCTACTTCATGGATGTCATACCGAGCGGAGGTTGAATCAGCGAATACATGATTGCTTTGGTAAATTGACAACGTTCTACCGACTGTTAGCGTCACTCATAACAAGAAATACTGGGGAGAAACGCTCATGTTCACGAGACGCTCGCTTATGCTGGCGGCATCCGCCATGCCCTTCCTGCCGAACACCATCCGGGCGCAGGCCGGCTGGGTTCCAACCCGGGAGGTCGAGTTCGTCATCCCGTTCGCCGTCGGCGGCGGGGCCGACCTTCTGGCCCGGGTCATCCACAAGATCATCACCGACGAGAAGCTCGTGCCGGTGCCGGTGACGCTGAACAACCGTCCGGGCGGCGGCGGGGCCGTCGGGCTCGGCTATGTCGCATCGCGCAAGGCCGCCGACCCGCACACGATCATCCTGGTGAACGGCACCACGCAGATCACGCCGATCCTCAATCCGGCGGCACGGACGCTGACCGAGATCCGTCCGTCGATGAACGTGATGCTCGACGATTTCCTGCTCTTCGTGAAGGGCGACGCGCCCTGGAAGGATGCCAAGGAGTTCATTGCCGCCGGCAAGGCGCGTCCGCCCAAGTCGATCGCATTCGCGACCGGCGGCACCACCGACGTCATGGCGATCACGGTTTTCACCAAGGCGACCGGCGTCGAGTTCAACACGCTGAACTTCAACTCAGGCGGCGAGGCGCTGACGCAGTTGCTCGGCGGCCATGTCCAGGCCTGCATGGGAAATCCGCTGGAGTTCATGGGGCATCTTCAGTCGAAGGCGGTCAAGGCGCTGGGCGTGTTCCGCGACAGCCGCTTTTCAGCCTTGCCCGACGTTCCCACCATGAAGGAGCAGGGCATCGAGGCGCCCAATTTCCAGATGTGGCGCGGACTTGCGACCCCCAGGGGCACGCCGGACGCGCCGGCCCTTTACTGGGAGGGCGTGTTCGCCAAGGTCGTCGCCTCGCCGGCCTTCGCGGCCTATATCAAGGAGAACATCGCGACGGCGGCTCCCGTGCCTGGCGAGGCCTTCGCGAAGTTCCTTCAGGATCAGGAAAAGCTCTACCGCGATCTGCTCGGCAAGCCAGCCTGATCCGATGAAGCTGCGTGCCGCGTGGGGCGAATTGTGCCTGTGCCTTGCGTTTGCGGGCGCGGGCCTGTTCTGGGTCGCGATAGCGCTGCGGATGCAGCTCTGGGACGGGTTCGCGCCCGCCTCGGGCTTTCTGCCGCTGATCTACGGCGTCCTGCTGATCGTGCTGGCGATGCTGGCGACGATCGTCGACGTGCTCGGCGGTCGCGATGCGTCCGCCGAGATGCCAGGTCCGGTCGGTCGCCCGCTGCTGGTGCTGGCCGCACTGGCCGCGGGCGTCGCCGGCATCGAACTCATCGGCTTTTGCGCCTCGATGTTCCTGGCCATGCTGTTCCTGTTCCGCGTCGCGGAAAAGCGCTCCATGACCGCGTCGCTGGCGACCTCCGCGGGCTCAGCGCTGGTCCTAGTGCTGATCTTCCGCAACTGGCTTGGCGTGCCCATGCCTGTCGGCCCCTGGGGGTTTTAGAGCCCGTGTCGGTGATCTACGAACTCGCTGCTGGCTTCGCCAGCGCCCTGACGCCCTGGAACCTGCTGATGTGCTTTGCCGGCGTCTTCGCCGGGCAACTCGTCGGCGCGCTTCCGGGCATCGGCCCGTCCTCGGCGATCGCGCTGCTGCTGCCGCTGACCTTCGGGGCGGACCCGACCTCTGCCATCATCCTGTTCGCCGGCATCTATTACGGAGCGCAGTATGGCGGCACGCTGACCTCCGTGCTGATCAGCGTGCCCGGCGAACCATCGAGCGTGATGACCAGCATCGACGGTTACCAGATGGCGCTGCAGGGCAAGGCCGGCGTGGCGCTGGGGATCGCGGCGATCGGCTCCTTCATCGCGGGCACGATCTCCACCATCGGCCTGATGCTGCTGGCGCCGCCGATGGCGCGCGCGGCGCTGGCCTTCGGGCCGCCCGAATATTTCGCGCTCGTGGTGCTGGGCCTGACCGCGCTGGCGGCCGTGGGCGGCTCGGTTCTCAAGGGCCTCACCACCGGCGTCTTCGGCCTGCTGATCAGCACGGTCGGCATCGACCAGCAGACCGGCGTGGCGCGTTTCGCGTTCGACAGGCTCTGGCTGCTCGACGGGGTCGGCTTCATCGTCCTGACGGTCGCGATCTTCGGCGTCGGCGAGGTTCTCTCCAGCGTCGGCAAGCCGACGCCCGCGCCGATCACCAACGTCGCCAATGTGCTGCCATCGCGGGCGGAATGGCGGGCCAGCCGCATGCCGATCCTGCGCGGCAGCTTCATCGGCTTTTTCGTCGGGGTGCTGCCGGCGACGGGGGCGACGATCGCCTCCTTCATCGCCTATATCGTCGAGAAGAAGGTCGCCAAGGATCCCTCGCGCTTCGGCAAGGGCGCGATCGAGGGCGTCGCCGGCCCCGAGGCCTCCAACAATGCGGCCGCTGCGGGCGCGATGGTGCCGATGCTGGCGCTCGGCGTGCCGGGGTCGGGCACCACGGCGATCATTCTGGGGGCGCTGATCATGTTCGGGGTCCGTCCCGGCCCCGAGCTCTTCGAGAAGAACTCGGCGCTGGTCTGGGCGGTCATCGCCAGCATGTATATCGGCAATCTGATGCTGCTGATCATGAACCTGCCGCTGGCGCGCCTCTTCGCGCAGCTCCTGCGGATGCCCTATGCCTGGCTCTATCCGCCGATCCTCGCGCTCTGCGTGGCCGGCGTCTATTCGCAGGCGAACTCGATCGAGGATGTCTGGATGCTGGTTGGTTTCGGCGCGCTCGGCTGGGCGATGATGCGCTATGACTGGCCGCCCGCGCCGCTGATCCTCGGGCTCGTGCTGGGCACCATCTTCGAGAACTCGCTGCGCCAGTCGATGACGCTCTCTCACGGCAGCGTCGAGATCTTCTTCACCCGCCCGATCTCGGCCGTGCTGCTGGCCTGCGCGGCTGCAGCAGTGCTCGCGCCCCCGCTGCTGCGGATGTTCAGGCCGCGCGTCGCCGCCGTGTGACCAGATGCATCGATGCTTCCGCCACGTCGCCGCAAGCCCTATACGCAGCGTTCGTGAGCGGCAGGGCGGATTTGGCGATGACGATGAGCGGCGACGAGACCGGAAGCCATATCGCGCGCGGCGGCAAGGCGATCTATGGCGCGCCGCTGGGCATATTGATGCTGCAGGCGCGGTTTCCGCGCATTCCCGGCGATATGGGCAATGCGGGTACGTGGCCGTTTCCTGTGCTGTACCGCGTCGTGTCGGGAGCGAGCCCCGACCGCGTTGTGATGAAAGGCGCGCAGGGGCTGCTGCCGGACTTCATCGCGGCGGGCCGGGAGCTGATTTCGCTCGGGGCCGAGGCGATCACCACCAATTGCGGGTTCCTGGCGCTGTTCCAGCGCGAACTTTCGGCGGCGCTCGACGTGCCGGTCGCTACCTCGGCGCTGATGCAGGTTCCGTGGGTGCAGGCGACCTTGCCGCAGGCCAAGCGCGTCGGTATCGTCACAGTCTCGGCCCAGAGCCTGACGCCGGCGCATCTGACGGGCGCGGGCGTACCGCTCGATACGCCGATCGCCGGGACGGAGCATGGCCGCGAGTTCTTCCGCGTGCTGATCGGAGCCGAGAAGGACGACATGGATGTCGATCTCGCCCGGCAGGACGTTGTCGATGCGGCGCTGGCGCTGGTCGCGCAGCATCCCGATATCGGCGCGATCGTGCTCGAATGCACCAATATGCCGCCCTATGCGGCGGCCGTGCAGGCGGCGACGGGGCTGCCGGTGCATGACATCTATTCGATGATCTCCTGGTTCCATGCGGGGCTGAGGCCGCGCCGTTTCGGTTGAGCGTCGCAGGCGGCGCTTTCCCTGCGCCGCGCGGCTGGGCTACCACTCTCGGGCGGCAATCCGGCCGCCGAGCGGAAGCCACGAGACCTCATGCCGACATCTCCATCCTCGCCTCGCCTGTCCTGGCGGCAGGCTTTCGACGCTCCGACCCATTCGCAGATCGAGCAGGAGCGCTGGGCGCTGGCGATGTGCCTCGGCCGCCAAGGCGGGCGTTTCGCCGAGATCGGCGCGTTCGATGGCGTGCTGCACTCCAACACCCTGTTCCTGGAGCGCGAGCATGGCTGGGGCGGCGTGCTGGTGGAGCCCAATCCGCTGCTCTTTTCAAAGCTCGCCGCAAGCCGGACCGCGACCTGCCTCGAGAGGGCGGTGCATCGCGAGGGCGGGCAATTGCTGTCCTTCGTGGCCTCGCAGGAGATCGGCACGCTGGCTGAATATGCCGAGGCCGATGCCTATGCCGAGCATCGCCGGCAGGCGATCAGCGAGAACGGGCTGATCACGGTCTCGACCATCACCTTCGACGAGATGGACGCGGCGGACGGGCAGGGCGGCTCGGGCTTCGACTATGTCTCGCTCGACACCGAAGGTTCGGAACTCGATATCCTGCGCACCATCGATCTGTCCCGCCACGCCATCGCGCTCTTCACCATCGAGCATAATTTCGTCGAGCCGCGCCGCGAGCAGATGCGCACGCTGCTGAGCGAGGCCGGCTACCAGAGGCTGAATGTCGGCTTCGACGACTGGTACTGGCATGAGGGCCATCTGGCCGCCCGCAACGGCGGCGTACTGCCCGACATCGCGGCGATCAACGCGCATGTGAAGAGCGTCTACGCGGACTGAACCGAACTACACGGCCCTCATCCTGAGGAGCCGCGCAGCGGCGTCTCGAAGGGTGCTCCAGTTCGCTCCGGAGACATCTGGAGCATCCTTCGAGACGCGCTCTGCGAGCGCTCCTCAGGATGAGGGCTATGGGGAGGAGCGCATCTTGTCGGGAGCGTGCCGGCGCTCGACCGTCGCGATATAGGCGTCGCGCGAGGGAATCAGGTGGTCCCGGCAGAGAGCGACCAGACGCGCGCGATCGCCGTTCTCCAAAGCCTCGACCATCGCCGCGTGCTCGTCGCGGGCGAGCGCCAGATGGTCGAGGCTCGCGGCAGTGATCGAGCGCGCGCCATGGACTTTTTGGGCCATCATCTGGATCAGCTCGACGAGGTGCCGGTTGCCGCAGACGGCGAAAAGCGCCTCGTGGAACGCCATGTTGGCGCGGAAGGCCGCGCGGGCGTCGCCAGCGGCGACAGCCGATGCATGCCGCTGCTGCACGGTTCGGAGTTCCGTGACGACGGCAGGGTCGGCCGGCAGCGGGATTTGCGCCGCCGCGAGCGTCTCCAGCGCCTCGCGCACCGAATAGATCTGGCGCACCTCCTCGGGGTCGAGCCGTTTCACCGCCGCGCCCTTGTTGGGCACGCGCTCGATCAGCCCGTCGCGCTCCAGTTCGGCCAGCGCCTCGCGCACGACATGGCGCTTCACGGCAAAGCGCGCCGCCAGTTCCTCCTCGATCAGGCGCTCGCGCGGCAAAAGCCAGCCGAGCACGATCTCCTCCTCGATCGCGTCCGCGATGGCGCGCATGCGGTCGGGCGCGGCGGGCTTCAGCGTGACGACGCTCATGGCTCTGCTCCTTGGCGACATGATTGTTGACAATCCTCGCCGCAGCAAGTCTGGTCTCGCGATGACCACCGCCGACGATCCCAAAAAGCCTGCCGCCAGCGGCATGCGCCGCAATCTCGCCAGCTATGGCGACCCCGGCTTCTCGCTGTTCCTGCGCAAGGCCTTCATCAAGGCGGCGGGGTTCTCGGACGACGCGCTCGACCGGCCGATCATCGGCCTGACCAACACCTTCAGCGACTTCAACCCCTGCCACGGCAACGTACCGCGCCTGATCGAGGCGGCCAAGCGCGGCGTGATGCTGGCCGGCGGCCTGCCGATGGAGTTCCCCACGGTCTCGATCCACGAGTCCTTCTCGAACCCGACCTCGATGTTCCTGCGCAATCTCATGGCGATCGACACCGAGGAGATGATCCGCGCCCAGCCGATGGATGCCGTCGTGCTGATCGGCGGCTGCGACAAGACCGTGCCGGCGCAACTCATGGGCGCGGTCTCGGCCGATGTCCCGGCGATCCAGCTCATCACCGGGCCGATGCTGGTTGGCCACCACAAGGGCGAGGTGCTGGGCGCCTGCACCGATTGCCGCCGGCTCTGGGGTCAGCACCGCGCCGGCCAGATCGACGAGGCCGAGATCGACGTGCTGAGCGGGCGGCTCGCGCCGACGCAAGGCACCTGTATGGTGATGGGCACGGCGAGCACGATGGGCTGCCTCGTCGAGGCGCTGGGCATCGCGCTGCCGGGCTCGGGCACCATCCCCGCCACCCATGCCGACCGCATCCGCGCGGCCGAGGCCAGCGGCAGGCAGGCCGTGGCGCTGGCCAAAAGCGGGCCGAGGCCGAGCGAGCTTCTGACCAAGGCCGCCTTCCGCAACGCCATGGTGGTGCTGCAGGCGATCGGCGGCTCGACCAATGGGCTGGTCCATCTGTCCGCCATCGCGCGGCGTGCCGGCATGACGATCGATCTCGAAGAGTTCGACGCGATCGGCCGCGAGGTGCCGGTGCTGATCGACCTGAAGCCGTCCGGCGACCACTACATGGAGCATTTCCACTGGGCCGGCGGCATGCCGAAGCTCATGAGGGAACTGCGCGGCCATCTCGATCTGGACGCCATGACGATCTCCGGGCAGACCATCGGCGAGATCGCGGACGCCGCCGAGGAGGTTCCCAACCAGACGATCATCCGCAGCGCGTCCGCGCCGCTGAAGCAGACCGGCGGCATGGCGGTGCTGCGCGGCAACCTCGCGCCCGGCGGCGCGGTGATCAAGCATTCGGCGGCTTCGCCGGCGCTGCTGAAGCATAAGGGCAGGGCGGTGGTGTTCGATTCCGTCGAGGACATGGTGCGGCGGATGGACGATCCCGCGCTCGACGTGAAGGCGGACGACGTGCTGGTGCTGCGCAACGCCGGGCCGAAAGGCGCGCCCGGCATGCCGGAGGCCGGCTATCTGCCGATCCCGAAAAAGCTGGCGCAGGCCGGTGTCAAGGACATGGTCCGCATCTCGGACGCCCGTATGAGCGGCACGGCCTTCGGCACGATCGTGCTCCACATCACGCCTGAATCGGCCGTCGGCGGACCGCTCGGGCTGGTGCGCGACGGCGACATGATCAGCCTCGACGTGCCGGCGCGGCGGATCGAACTCCTCGTCGACGAGGCCGAACTGGCGCGCCGCCAGACCGAATGGCGCCCGCCCGCACATCTCACAGAGCCCTCGCGCGGCTATCGCGGGCTCTATCTGACGACCGTTCTGCAAGCCGACGAAGGCTGCGATTTCGACTTCTGCTGACGCCCATCTGGCGAGGCCGGATCAACCGGCCCGTCGTCCCAATCGGAGGAACCCCCCATGCTGAAACGCCATCTCCTGACGGGCGCGCTCGCCGCTATTTCGCTCGCGGTCGCCGCGCCTGCTTTCGCGCAGGCCTATCCCAACAAGCCGGTCACGCTGCTGGTGCCCTATGCGCCGGGCGGGGCGACCGACATTATCGGCCGCGTCATCGCCGAGGAACTGTCGCAGACGCTGGGCCAGCGCGTCGTCGTCGAGAACCGCGCGGGAGCGGCCGGCAGCGTCGGGGCGGCGGCCGTCGCCCGCGCCACCCCCGACGGCTACCTGCTGCTGATGGGCGCGCTCACCAGCCATTCGATCAATATGGGCCTGCAGGCCAAGCCCGGCTTTGACCTGAAGAAGGATTTTTCGCCGATCAGCATCGCCGGCACGGTGGGCCTGGCGCTGGTGGTGCATCCCTCGGTTCAGGCCAAGACCATCCCCGAACTGATCGCGCTCGCCAAGGCGCAGCCCGACGCGTTCAACTACGCTTCCTCAGGCAACGGCTCGCCGCAGCATCTCGCCGGCGAGATGTTCAATGCGCGCGCCGGCACCAAGCTCGGCCATGTGCCCTATCGCGGCTCGGGGCCGGCGATGACGGACATGATCGGCGGGCAGGTCAAGGTGATGTTCGACACCATCCCTTCCGTGCTCCAGCATGTGAACGCCGGCTCGCTCAAGGCGATCGCCACCACCGGCCGCGAGCCTTCGCCCTTCATGCCGACCTATCCGACCGCGATCTCGCAGGGGCTGGCCGATTTCGAGATCGGCTCCTGGTTCGGCGTGCTCGCGCCCGCCGGCACGCCGCAGCCGATCATCGACAAGCTCAACGCCGAGATCGTCAAGGCGCTGAACTCGCCGAAGGCTCTGGAGGCGATGAAGCTGCAGGGCGTGACGCCCAGGCCCGGCACGCCGGCCGACGCCGCGGCCCTGATCGACAGCGAGATGACGAAATGGAGCACGGTGATCAAGGCGACCGGGCTGAAGCCGGAGTGATGCGGCGATGACGACCGGGATTTCGCGCATCGCCATCGTCGGCGCCGGCATGATCGGCGCAAGCTGGGCCGCGCTCGCCATGGCGCATGGCATGGATGTGGCGGCTTATGATCCCGCGCCGGAGGCGGAAGCTCGGTTCGCGGCCTATGTCGGGCGGGCGCGGGCGCAGCTCGACGAACTGGGGCTGGACAGCACGGGCCGGTTCGACTTCACCACCGACCTCGGAGAAGCGCTCGCGGGCGCGCAGTTCGTGCAGGAGAACGGGCCCGAGAACGACGCGGTCAAGCGCGGGCTGCTGCGCCAGATCGATGCGCTGGCCGCGCCCGAGGCGATCATCGCCAGCAGCACCTCGGCGCTGGTGCGCAGCGCGATCGTCGCCGACTGCGCGACGCCCGAGCGGATCATCGTCGCCCATCCGTTTAACCCGCCCCATCTCGTGCCGCTGGTCGAGATCGTCGGCGCGGATGACGACGTCGTCGCGCGGGCCTGCCTCCATTATCGCGCGCAGGGACGAAGGCCCGTGGTGCTCAACCGCGAGATGCCGGGCCATATCGCCAACCGGCTGGCCTCGGCGCTTTATAGGGAGGCGGTGCATCTGGTTGCGGAAGGCGTCGCCAGCGTGGCCGAGATTGATGCGGCGCTCTGCAACGGTCCCGGCCTGCGCTGGGCGCTGATGGGGCCGCATATGACCTATCATCTTGGCGGCGGCGAGGGTGGGATCGCAGGCTATCTCGCCCATCTCGGCCCGAGTCAGGAGCGGCGCTGGGCCTCGCTTGGCAGCCCTGCGCTCGATGAGCCTGTCAGACGCGCCATCGTGGCCGGCGTCGCTGACGAGGCCGGCGGTCTGACGATCGCGCAGTTGGAGGCGCGTCGCGACGAGGGCCTGCTCGCCTTGCTCAAGGCGCGCAGGCTCGTCGTCGAATGACGCGTCAGAGTTCGGCGCTGAACGCGATGTCGTTGAACAGGGCGTAGGCGCGGCCTGTGGCGGCAGCCGTCAGCCGCAGATAGGCCAGCGTGGACGAGGCCGCGGTCACGCCGCGATCGGAGCAGTTGGCTTCGGTGCTGATCGCAAAGCTGACGGTGGGGGTGATCCGCATCGGCGTCGGCAGCGCGAGCGCCGATTGGCAGGTTCCGCCCGCGCTTTGGTAGGCGTCGAGCAGCATCGCGCCGTCGAGCCGGCAGTAGTAGCGCCGGCAGAATGCCTGGCTTTGCGGCAGCGGGCGCTCGTCCCACGGCACGGGCTGGCGGCGTTGCCGCGCTCGAGCTTGATCCGGCGCAGGGTGACCGCGCCCGAGGCCGGCGCGAGCCTGATCGCGAGCGTGCCGCTATCGCCTGCGGCAGGGGTCAAGGTCACGGAGCGGCGGCCGCTGCCGGGCGTGATCGTGCCGCTGACGCTGCCGATGCCGACCGTGAGGTTGCCGCCCGCCAGATCCTCGACCGAGAGAGTCAGCGGCGTCAGCGCGAAGGAGCCGACGCCCCAGAGCGCCGGCTCGACCGGCTGGACGATGGCTCCGGAGGTCAGCGTCAGGTCGAAGCCGCTCCGTGAGAGGTTTGCCCCGCCGGTGTCGGCCTTCCAGCGGTCGAAGGCGTAGATGCCGGCCGCCAGAGCGCCGCCTGCGAAGCCGCGCTGGTTGACCTGCATGTCGCCATTGATCAGCAGGTTCTGCCGGGCGGTCTCGCGCGCCCAGGGCGAGGCGGGCAATGCGACCACGCCGGTGGTTCGGTCGATCGTCAGCGCCTGCGTCCATGCCGCCCCGTCGGCGCTGACCTTCATGTGGAGGTCGTCGTCTCCCGTGAGCCCGATTTCGGCGCGGCCGGAAAAGCCGTCCTGCAGGATCAGGCTCGCGGTGTTGGCGGCGGCGGCCTTGTTGAGCGTCAGCCGGTGGTCGCTGCCGGCATGGCTGAGCAGGGTGGCGGGGGAGGAGACGGCCAGCCGGTTCGTCGTATCGGCGGCGATGTTGACGCCCCAGAGGCTCGCGCCGATGGCGCTGCTCGGCTGGGAGCGCCGCCATTGCGTGCCGGTCCAGACATGGTGCTCGGCCTCGTCCGCGATCCAGGCCTGCCAGCCGGGACGCGGTTCGAGGAAGCTCCAGCCGCCATCCTCGAAGATCGCAAGATCGTCCGTGCGGCCTGCGAAGACGCCCGTGCCGGCGGGCGGGACGATATAGGCCGCCAGCGCGTCAGGCGAGGCTGGCGGCGTCGTCTGGCTGCGGCTCTGCACGGCGAGGTGAACGAGCGCGTCGAGCCGCGTCAGCGCATCGTTATGGGTGACATGCTTCTGCGCCTGGCCTGCGGCGAGCAGGGGCAGGGTCAGTCTCGGCGTATCGGTCATGGCAAGCCTCGCGGAATCGGCACGCGGATCGCGCGCCATCTGCGAGGCATTATCCGCCAGGTCATGGGGGGCGGGGATTGGTGGCACGCGCATCCCCATGGGGATTGCGCGGTCAGTGAATTTCCGGTTCGGGGATTTTCGCGGTGCCCTCGAGATAGTCGAAGTCGCAGCCCTTGTCGGCCTGGCGGATATGGGCCGCCGACATCTTGCCCCAGCCGCGCGGATAGTCGCGGTCGGGCGGCGTCCATGTCTTCAGACGTTCGGCGATCTCGGCGTCGGAGAGGTTCACCGAGATGCTGCGCGCCTCGACATCGACGCTGATGACGTCACCGGTCCTGACCGCTGCCAGAGGGCCGCGGATATAGGCCTCGGGCGCGACATGGAGCACGCAGGCGCCGTAGCTGGTGCCCGACATGCGCGCGTCGGAGATGCGCAGCATGTCGCGCACGCCCTGCTTCAGCAGCTTCTTGGGGATCGGCATCATGCCCCATTCCGGCATGCCCGGCCCGCCGACAGGGCCGCAGTTCTTCAGCACCATGATGTGGTCGCGCGTAACGTCGAGGCTCTCGTCGTTCACCGCCCGCATCATCGCGTCGTAATCCTCGAAGACCAGCGCCGGGCCTGAATGCTTCAGCAGATGCGGCTCGGCGGCGGAGGGCTTGATGACGCAGCCGTCTGGCGCGATGTTGCCTTTCAGAACGGCGAGCCCGTTGGCCGTCGAGACCGCCCGATCGAGCGGACGGATGACGTTGTCGTCATAGACGGTGGCGAGCGCGATGGTTTCCGACAGCGGCTTGCCGGTGACGGTCATGGCGTCGGTGTGGAGCTTGCTTTGGAGCTGCTTCAGCAATGCGGGCAGGCCGCCCGCATAGAAGAAATCCTCCATCAGGAATTCGCCGGAGGGCCGCAGGTTCGCGATCACCGGCACCTTGCGGGAGAAGGCATCGAAATCGTCCGGCGTCAGCGAGACGCCGGCGCGCCCGGCCATGGCGATCAGATGGATGATCGCGTTGGTCGAGCCGGCCACGGCCATGTGCACGGTCAGCGCGTTCTCGAAGCTCTTGCGCGTCAGGATGCGGTCTGGCGTCAAATCCTCCCAGACCATCTCGACGATACGCTTGCCTGACGCTGCCGCCATGCGCGGATGGGCGGCGTCGGCGGCGGGGATCGCGGATGCGCCGGGCAGCGTCAGCCCCAGCACCTCGGCATGGCTCATCATGGTGGCGGCCGTGCCCATCACCATGCAGGTGCCGTGCGAGCGGGCGATGCCGCTTTCCATGTCCTTCCACTGCCCATCGGTGATGTTGCCGGCTTCCTTCTCGGCCCAGTATTTCCAGACATCCGCGCCCGAACCCAGCACCTTGCCGGCCCAGTTGCCGCGCAGCATCGGCCCGGCCGGCACGAAGATGAAGGGCAGGCCGGCGCTGCACGCCCCCATGATCAGGGCCGGGGTGGACTTGTCGCAGCCGCCGAGCAGCACCGCGCCGTCAAGCGGGTGGGAGCGGATCGATTCCTCCGCCTCCATCGCGAGGAAGTTGCGATAGAGCATGGTGGTCGGCTTCTGATACTGCTCCGAGACTGACATCACCGGGATCTCGACCGGGAAGCCGCCCGCCGCCCAGACCGCGCGCTTCACCGCCTCGGCGCGGTCGCGCAGATGGGTGTGGCAGGGGTTGATCTCGGACCAGGTGTTGAGGATGCCGATCACCGGCTTGCCCATGAACTCGTCATGGCCGAGCCCCATCTGCAGCGCCCGCGAGCGATGCCCGAAGGAGCGCAGGTCGCTCGCGCCGAACCAGCGCTTCGAGCGCAACGTATCGGGCGTCTTGCGGGGGTGGGTCATGGCGTTTCCTGAGGTGTTTTCTTGTCTGTATGGTTTGTCATTCCGGGGCGCAGCGAAGCTGCGAACCCGGAACCCACGACCGGGTGAGACATCCTTACCGGCGATGAGGCGCTCACCCGGTCATGGGTTGCCGGGTTCTTCGCTGCGCGAAGCCCCGGAATGACAGATGTTACTCCGCCGCCACGCACACCGCGCTCCAGCCGGCGACGATCGCCCGCAACTCCGCCCGTTCCGCCGCGTTCAGCTCCGGCAGTCCCGGTAGCCGCACCGGGCCGACCGGTGTTCCCAGCATGCCGAGCGCCTCCTTGACCACCGTCACATTCGCGCCGTTGCCATATTTCGTGCGTAGCGTCTCGAAACCAGCGATGGCGTCGACCTCGGCGCGGGCGGCGGCATAATCGCCGGCTTCCAAGGCGCGCCAGACCGCGAGCGAGCGCTCGGGAGCGACGTTGATCAGGCCCGAGGTGAAACCGCGCGCGCCCAATGCGTAGAACGGCGCGGCCCAACCCTCCGCCAGCCCGCAAATCCAGTTGGCCGATGTCCCCTGCGTGGCCCGTACGCATTCGGACAAAAGCATCATGTTGTTCGATGCGAACTTCACGCCGGCGACATTGGCGTGCGTCGCGACACGGACGAGGTCCGTCACGCCGATTGCGTCGGAGCGGATATAGGCGACGAGCGGCAGCTCCAGCGCCTCGGCGATGGCGATGATGTAGTCCGCCTGGCTTTGCGGCGCGGCGAAGGGGTCGAGCGGGTGATGCACCATCACCGCGTCGCAGCCGGCCTTGGCCGCGAGTTTTCCGGTCGCGACCGCCTCGCGCAGGGAGCGGCCGATGCCGGCGGTCACCAGCGCCTTGCCGGCGGCGCTTTCCGCGGCGACGGCGTGGCTGCGCACCACCTCATCGGTCGTCATCGGGTAGAACTCGCCGGTGTTGCCAGCCGAGACGATGTTGTGGATGCCGGCCGCCGCGATGCGGGCGACGATCTTGCCTGTCAGGGTCCAGTCGGCTTCGCCATCGGCTTTCCAGGCGGTGACATGAACGCCGGAAATACCGCGCAGGGCGCGCCTTACGTTGTCACTCGTCATAGGCCAGTCCTTCCGCATCGGCGCCGAACACCTGCCGCACATGGGCTTTCGCCGAGCGGACGATGTGGCGGCGCATCCTCTGTTCGGCCAGCCCGGCGTCGCGGGCTTTCAGCGCCTGGAAAATCGCGCTGTGTTCATCGAAACCCTGGCCGCGCTCCATCGGCTCCGACAACAGCGCGATGCGCTGGGCGTGGTCGTACATGCGCTGCCCGTCGAGCCGACGCTCCAGATAGGCGCAGCCGGAGATCCGGTGGATCATGCCGTGATAGGCCTCGTTCAGGGTGACCAGGTCTTCCAGTGCGCTATGGGCCGTGGCGTGCTCCATCTCCTCGATGAGCCGCGCCAGTTCGGCAATGTCCGCCGCAGTGACGTGGTTTGCGGCGATATGAGCCATCACGCTTTCCAGAGCCGCACGCCCCAGCGCCATCTGAAGCGCCTGGCCGACGGAAAACTCGACGAAGACGCCGCGCCGCGCCTCCGTCCGCACGAGGCCTTCGCTCTCGAGCTTGCGGATCGCATCCTTCACCGGCGTCGTGCTGACGCCGAGCATTTCGGCCAACGCACGCTCGTTCAGGCGTTCGCCATTGCGGAAGCGCCCGGCCACGATCGCCCGGCGCAGGCGCTCATGCACATGCTCGCGCAGCGAGCGCAGCAGGTGAGGCGCGACGGGTTCGATCGGGTTCAGGCTGGTCATGTCGATCCATTTGCAGGCTGCCGGCGCGAGACTGTGCCGCCCGACAGCATCCATGCCGATCCTATTCATCACAAGCGGTGAATCGGCGCAACTCTGAAATTTCAGATTTCAAATTCGAAATCATGTGCTAGATGCCTTTGCCAAGGCCCGCCATCAGATGGGCGTAAGCAGAGGAAACGGAGCGATGATGACGAGATTGACACGCAGGACGGCGCTGGCTGCGGGCGCGGCTCTCATGCTGGGTTCGCCCGCCTTCGCTCAGGCGGATTATCCCGGCTCGAAGGTGGTGACGATCGTCGTGCCCTTCGCGGCCGGCGGCACCACCGATCTGCTCGGACGCATTCTGGCCGAGCGGCTCGGCGCCAGGCTGAACGGCCGGTTCATCGTCGAGAACAGGGCGGGAGCCGGCGGCAATACCGGTGTCGCGGCCGTGGCGCGCGGCCCGCAGGACGGCACGATGCTGACCATGGGCACGGTTTCGACCCATGCGATCAACCCGGCCGTCTACGCCAGGCTGCCCTTCGACCATATCAAGGATTTCGCGCCGATTTCGCAGGTCGCGAGCGTTCCCAACATCCTGATGGTCAATATCGACCTGCCCGCCAAGACCGTCCCGGAACTGATCGACCTGCTCAAGAAGAACCCCGGCAAATACTCGTTCGGCTCGTCGGGCGCGGGCACATCGACCCATATGGCGGCCGAACTCTTCAAGGTCGCGACCGGAACCGACATGGCCCATGTGCCCTACCGCTCCAGCGGGCAGGTGACGCAGGATCTGCTGTCGGGCCAGATCCAGCTCTCCTTCGACAACATCACCATCGCCTGGCCTCATGTCGAAGCCGGCAAGATCAGGGCGCTCGCCACCGCCACCGCCCAGCGGCTCCCGGTGGCCAAGGACCTGCCGACGGTGGCCGAGTTCATCCCCGGCTACGAGGCCGCCTCCTGGCACGGCTTCTTCGCGCCGTCCGGCGTGCCCAAGGAGATCGTCGCCAGGCTCTCCGCCGAGGTCCAGGCGATCATGAAGGAGCCGGCCGTGATCGATCAGCTCAAAAAGCTCGGCGTCGATCCCGTCGGCTCGACACAGGAACAGTTCACCGCTCATATCGCAGCCGAGACCAAGCGCTGGGCCGAGGTGGCGCAGAAGGCCAATGTGAAGATCGAGTGATCGTTTGCATTTCTCGCGCTCCGTCGTCCCGGGCGGAGCGCAGCGGAGACCCGGGATCCATTCCGGAACGGTTCAGGAATGGATCCCGGATCGGCGCGGCTGCGCCGCTTGTCCGGGACGACGCGTTTTTGAATGGCTCGCGCAAGCGGCGAAAGCAGAGTGTCATGACGACCACCCTCACCCCCGAAAACCGCGCCAAGCTCAAGCGCGTCTCGACCGCGACCCTGACCACCGCCCTGTTCAAGCGCGGCTTCCGTAACGTCTTCATACAGGATGTGCGGCCGCTGAGCCTGAAGGGCGAGAGCATGGTCGGCGAGGCCTTCACTTTGCGCTATATCCCGGCGCGGGAAGACCTCGATCATCTGGGCATGTTCGAGGGCACGCAGCACCCGCAGCGGCGCGCGGTCGAGGACTGCCCGCCCGGCCATGTCATGGTGATCGACTCGCGCAAGGATGCGCGCGCCGCCTCGGCCGGCGGCATCCTGGTGACGCGGCTGATGCAGCGCGGCGTGGCCGGAATCGTCACCGATGGCGGTTTTCGCGACTCGCCCGAGATCGCGGCGCTGGCCATCCCGGCCTATCACCAGCGCCCGAGCGCGCCGACCAACCTGATCCGCCATCATGCGCTCGACATCAACGCGCCGATCGCCTGCGGGGACGTCGCCGTCTATCCCGGCGACATCATGGTTGGCGATGGCGAGGGGGTCTGTTGCGTGCCCGCCCATATCGCAAACGAGGTCGCCGAAGAGGCCTATGAGCAGACGGCCTATGAGGACTTCGTCGCCGAGCGCGTCAGGGCGGGGCAGGGCATTTTCGGGCTCTATCCGGCCAACGCCGAGACCAAGGCCGAGTTCGCAAAGTGGCGGCCGGGCTGGTCGTGAGCGTGGGCTGCATGCAGCGTTAACCGCGACGTAACGCGGCTGGCGCATCGTTCCTGCCTTATTATTCAGCAGGACAGGCCCGAAGCCGGCATGACGAATCCGGGCGACACGACGACGCCGACCGCCAGTCTGCTGTCGCGCTACGACGCCTGGGTCAACCGCAGGCTTGGCCTGCCGGTCCTGGAGCCCGATCTCGCGGCGCATCTGCGAACAGCCCAGGCCGAGATGTTCGCGCGTGTGCTGCCGCCGATCCTCGTCGCCAATGTGCTCTCCGCCCTCGTCATCGCCAGCGTCGCGCTCTATCACGGCTGGCTGTGGTTTCCGCTGCTCTTCGCCGCCTATGTCGGCGCAACCGGCCTGCTCGGCGCGACGCGGATGCGGCAGGCGCGGTCCCGGCAGCGCGACAAGCCGCTGCCGCCGCGCTTCGTCGATCGCGTCCTGATCGATTCCGGCCTGCTGGCGCTGCCCTGGATGATCCTGCCGATCGTGATCAATCCTGGCGTCGCGCCGCAGATGGAGGTTCTGATCGCCAGCATCCTGGCGGGCCTCGTCTGCGCCGGCACCTTCACCATGGCGAGCCTGCCATCCGCCGCCCTGGTTTTCGCCGGGCTGATCCTGCTGGGGCGGATCGTCCAGTTCGGCTTCATGCCGACGGGCCATGTGGTGGAGAACCTTCTGTTTCAGGCCATCCTCGGCTCGGTGATGCTGATCTCGCTGCGCAACATGGCGCAGCTCGTGCGCGACCGCGTGCAGGCGATCAGCAGCGCCCGGTCGCTCGGCTCCGCGGCGCAGGAGCAGGCCCGTCAGGAGGAGAAGCGGCGCGAGGAGGTCGAGGCGCAGGCCGATGGGTTCCGCTCCGAGGTCGGCGTCATTCTGCAATCGGTTTCCGATGCCGTCGCGCGGATGAACGGCGCTGCGGAGCAATTGCGAGCGATCGCCCATGGCTCCAAGGGCAACCTCGCCGGCGTGCTGACCAAGGTGGGCGCGGCCAAGACCGACATCGCCTCGGTCGAGGCCGGCTCGCGCGGGCTGACCGATTCGATCCTGCTGATCCGGCGCGAAGCCGAAAGGACCAACGGCCTCGTGCAGGCTGCCGCCACCGACGTGCAGGCTTCGATCGCGATCAAGAGCGAGCTCTCGGAGGCCGTGCGCGATATCGGGCAGGTCTCCAACCTGATCAGCGAAATCGCCGCGCAGACCAATCTGCTCGCCCTGAACGCGACGATCGAGGCGGCCCGCGCCGGCCCGGCTTCGCCATCGTCGCCAACGAGGTCAAGAGCCTGGCGGCGCGCACGGGCGCGGCCACTGGCGACATCGCACGCGGCATCGAGGAGGTGCGCGGCGCGGCCGAGCGCTCGCTCGGCGCCGTGATGAACATCAGCAAATCCACCGAGGCGATCGTCGCGGCGGCCGACGGCATCGTCGTCGCGGTCGATCAGCAGAGCGCCGCGATCGGCCAGA
Source organism: Beijerinckiaceae bacterium (assembly GCA_019745195.1). GTDB lineage: Bacteria > Pseudomonadota > Alphaproteobacteria > Rhizobiales > Beijerinckiaceae > Allobosea. The sequence goes on along the minus strand of JAIETL010000023.1, from coordinate 117,163 downwards.
TGCTGGCGTCGCTGGGCCGGGCGGTCGGGGAAGCCGAGCAGGTCGCGGCCGCGATCGACCTCGTCGCCGGCGACACGGCACGGACGATGGAGAACAGCCGTCAGGTCTCGGACGCCGCCGCAGGGGTCGATGCCTCGGCGCGCCGGCTCGACCAGTCGGTCGCGCGCTTCTCGCGGCAGGTCGTGAGCGGCTGAATGAAGCGCGCGAGAGCCGAACCGACGACCATGTCCGGCGTGTCCTGGCGACCGATCTCGCCGCAAGGCTGGCCTGGCTGGAGAGGCAAGACGTGTCCCGGTTGCCGGACGGCGCTATGCCGGCGGCGCGCCCGGTCGCACGGGCCGCGATCCATGTCCCGGCCGATGACGAGCCGATCGCTCCGCAACACGACTGAGAGATGCCTTAATCAAATCAAATACTTATGATGCATTGCGACGCGTTTCGACCGCGAAGCCGCGCAGTTCCTCGGCTTCCTTCAACCCGCCGCTGCCTTCACATGGATGCGCTGAACGTCGCTTCAGCCTAAGGCAATCCGGCGCCGGTCGAGACAAGAGCGTTGAGCGAACTGCGAGGCCGCCGGAGATCCACCCCGTCGAGCAGGTCAGGCCGTTCCTGCGCGCCAACTTCCTGTCGAACCGGGTCTTCGAGTGCTATGGCGAGATCATCGAGGCGCCATGCGACGCTTGGAACCGCCTCGTTGCCCTACCACGGACAATCACATCCGTCGGAATACGCGATTGGGCGCAAATCGGTCAGCCGTGAGGGCCGTTGGCCCAAGCCGCTCGACTGCCGAAGTCAGCTCGACGGCGCCGACAGGATCTGTTGTTCCCTTCCCGCCGCCAGGCCGAGGAACCACTCCCGCACCTGTCTGGCTCTCGCCGATAACGGCCGCCCGTGTGGCGCCACGAGGTAATAGCTGAACTGTGTCGGATAGGATCGTTGGAAAGGATTCACGAGGCTGCCCGCTTTCAGCTCGCCCTGAACCAGCCATTCCGCAAAGAGCGAAATGCCGAGACCATTCATGGTCGAACTCAGCTGGAAGTGGCGATCCTCCAGCATCATGTTCGGCTGATCAGGTCGCAGTTCGGTGCCGCAGTCCTTCATCCATTCGGCCCACATCCGCTTGTCGTCGACATGCAACAACGTGCAGCGTTGAACATCCTGAGGTTCAGACAGTCCGAGCATCGCCTGGTAGCCGGGGCTGCAGACCGCGACGAGCCGCTCGTCCCACAGCTTCTCCGCCTCGAATTTCGGCCAGCCGCCGGTTCCCCACTGGATGCCGAAATCCGCGAAGGCGTGCGGGTCCGGAAGTTTCACGAAGGTGTTGTTGTGATTGAGCAAGGTCACGTCGACATCGGGGAAGGACTGACGCAGATCGCCGATGCGGGCCGAAACGAGGCGGCTGGCGAACATCGGGACGAGTGCAACCCGCACCTCCGCCCTCCTGCGGGCGACCAGCGCGATGCCCGCGCCGATCTGCTGCAACCCGGCATCGACATGAATCGCCAGACGAGCTCCATCCTCGGTCAATTCGAGACCGTGCGCGGTCCGCCGGAAGAGGACGACGCCGAGGTCCGTTTCGAGCTTCTTGATGTGGTAGCTGACCGAACTCTGGGTGCTGCCGCAGTATTGCGCAGCCCTGGTCACGCTGCCGAAGCGGGCGACGCTGTCGAAAACATGGATCGAATTGATGTTGCGAATCCGGACCATTGGCGGGCTGGGAGGCTTTTTCAGCGCTCACGATATCATCGAAAAATTGAATATCTAGCGCGAATCTTTGCGATACCCCCACCCGGAGCCGGCGCATAGGCTTGCCTTCAGCATACTCGCTTTCCGGAAGCGCAACATGGCCGACACGATCCTGCGCGTCGATGCATTGTCCAAGAACTTTGGCGGCGTCCGCGCGATCCGTGATCTGTCGTTCGATGTGGCTGCCGGCGAGATTCTTGGGCTCATCGGCCCGAATGGCTCGGGCAAGTCGACCACCGTCAATGTCCTCGCCGGTCTCCTGCCGCCGACATCGGGGTCGATCGTCCTCGGCGGGCAATCGATCGAAAGGATGCCTGAACCGCAGCGTGTCGCCAAAGGGCTCGCGCGGACGTTCCAGACCGCGCGCGTCTTCCCGGAATTCACGGTTCGCCAGCACGTGACCATCGGCTGCCATCCGATCCGCACGGTCAATCCCTTCGCCTCGATCCTGCCGCTCGGCGCCGCGTCAGTGGACGATGACGAGACCGCCGCACATGTCGACGATCTGCTGCGGCTCTGCTCGCTGGCGTCCATTGCGGATCGCCCCGTGGGTGGCATCTCCTCGGCGCAGCAGCGGTTCCTGATGATCGCCACCGCCCTGGCGGCACGGCCAAGGATTCTGCTTGTCGACGAACCCGCCGCAGGTCTCGTCGAGCACGAGCGTCAGGAACTGGCGGAACTCGTCCGGGGAATTCGCAAGCGCGGCCTCGCAGTGGTGATCATCGAGCATCACATGGCCCTGATCATGGCGCTGTGCGACCGCATCGTCGTGTTGAATTTCGGCTCGAAGATCGCGCAGGGCACGCCGGCCGAGATCAGGGCCAATCCCGCGGTGATCGATGCCTATCTCGGCGAGGCTGCCTGAGATGCTGGGCATTCGCGATCTCCGGGTCAGCTATGGCGCGATCGAGGTGATCCATGGCGTCAGCCTCGACGTCGCGGCCGGCGAATGCGTCGCTCTGATCGGAGCCAACGGCGCAGGCAAGTCTTCGACGCTCAAGGCGATCTGCGGCATCGTTCCGGTGCGGGCGGGTTCCATCCAGTTCGAGGGACGCGACATCACCAATCAAAGCGGACACGCGATCGTCCGCGCAGGGATCACGATGTGCCCCGAGGGACGCCAGGTTTTCCCGCAGATGAGCGTTCTGCAAAACCTGCGAATGGGGGCCTACACCAGAACCGACAAGGAGCAGGATGACGATCTCGACCGCATGATGGACATGTTTCCCATTCTGCGGGAGCGCCAGACGCAGGCCGCCGGGAAGCTATCCGGCGGGGAGCAGGAGATGCTGGCGATTGCGCGCGCGTTGATGGCGCGTCCACGCATCTGCCTCTTCGACGAACCGTCGCTTGGCCTTGCGCCGAAGATCGTCGCGGGCGTTTTCGAGACCCTGGCGAAGATCAAGGCGATGGGGATGACCATCCTGCTGGTCGAGCAGAACTCCATGATGGCGCTCAACCTGGCTGATCGCGCCTATCTCTTCGAAGCCGGCCGGATCGTGATGGATGGACCCGCAAAGGAGCTCAAGAGCCACCCGGAGGTCGTGCGCGCTTATCTCGGCCACTAGTCAAAGCAAAAAACAACAAAACGGAGGAAACCATGATCATTCGAACGATAGCCGGCGCAGTTGCGTTAGCGATATCCATTGCCGCTGGTCCAGGCTTGGCGGCCGAAAAGAAACTGGCTGTCGGCGTGGCCGACGCCCTGACCGGCGGAGGGGCCGTCTACGGCCTGCCGCAGGCGAATGCCGTGAAGATGGCGGCCGACGAGATCAATGCCGCAGGCGGCATCAAGGTCGGCGCCGACGCCTACAAAATCGACGTCATCGCCTATGACGACAAGGCCAATCCGACCGAAGCGACCAATGCGGTCCGCAAACTGATCGATCGCGACGGGGTCAAGTATGTTCTGGGCTTCTGCTGCTCGGGCTCGACCAGCGCGGTGGCCTCCTTCATCGCGAAGGAAAAGGCCGTGATGCTCGTCGGCAACGCGGCGGAGCGCTCCATCACCACACAGAAGATCCCGAACCTCGTCCGCACGCGCCCGCCAGCCGATTATACCGGACAGGCCGCAGGAACCTTCATCGCGCGCAAGGGCCACAAGCGGGTCGCCGTGGTCGGCGCCCTGGAGGTCGGCTTCTACTCGCAGTATGTCGACGCCGTCGAGAAGGAGCTCAAGAAGGCTGGCGGCGAGATCGTTGCCCGCGAGGTGTTTTCGCTGCGCGATCGCGACATGACCCCGCAATTGACCAAGATCCGAGCTCTGAGCCCGGACGCTCTCCTGGTCGTCGGCTATGTCGAGCCCGCTGCCTTCGTGTATCGCCAGTCGGTCGAACTGGGCATCAACGTCCCGCGCTACGGTTTCACCAGCGGCAGCGAGGAGCAGTTCCTGCGCGTCACCACATCGGAACAGATGGAAGGCGTCTGGGATTTGCGGCCGACCGAGCTGACCCTGCTCTCCGCCAGCAAAAACGGGATCGCCTACCACGAGAACTACGCCAGGATCTTCAAGGCCTCGCCCTCGCCGAGCTCGCCCTACGCCTATGACCAGCTCTATGCGCTGAAGGCGGCGATCGAGGCGGCCGGCACGGTCGACAACACGGAGGCTGTGGCCAAGGCGCTGCGCTCCCTGCCTGTCCCGCCGCAGGTGGTCATGCAGTACCAGCCGGTCGACGGGAAGATGTTCGACGAGAACGGGCAGGCCTACACCTCGAACGGCGCGTTCCAGTGGCAGAAGGGCAAATGGGTCTTCGTCGAGGACCTGCCCTCGGACGCAAAGGCCTATTCACTGTTCCTCGGCACGCTGAAGTGAAGGCGTCGGCCGGGCCATGCTGATCGAAATCCTCCAGCAGACGATCAACGGTCTCGCGATCGGCGGCGTCTATGTGCTGATCGCGCTTGGCCTGACGACCGTGTTCGGCATCCTCGGCATCGCGCATTTCGCCCATGGCTCGATCTCGATGTTCGGCGGGTATCTCACCTACTTCCTGATGACCGGCTACGGATTGCCGCTGATCGCGGCAATCCCGATCGCCCTGGCCGCCGGCGTCCTGCTGGGGGCGCTGGTCGAGATGCTGGCCTATCGCCCGGTCCGCCATGCCAATCACATCAACGCCTTCATCGTGGCCCTCGGGCTCACGATGATGGTCGAGGGTATCAACCTCCAGTTCTTCGGCCACGAGCAGATCGTGATTCCGACGACCCTGAGTCGCGTCTTCGACATCAAGGGGGTCACCGTCCCGGAACTGCGGCTCTACGTGATCCTCTCGGCGATCCTGCTCGTCGCGGCGATGATGATCTTCGTTGAAAAGACGAAGACGGGACAGGCGATCCGCGCTGTCGCGGAGAATCGTGACGCCGCAATTCTGATGGGCGTCAACGTGACCACGATACCGTTGATCGTCTTCGGGATCTCGACCGCCCTTGGCGTGGCGGCCGGCATCATGGTGGGCGCGCTGTTCGCCATCGCGCCGGGCATCGGCGAGGGCCTGGTCGTGAAGGGCTTCGCCGTCCTGATCCTCGGCGGTCTCGGCTCTTTCCCCGGAGCGATTCTCGGCGGAACGGTTCTGGGCATCACGGAGTCGATTGCTGCCGGGTTCATCTCATCCGCCTACAAGGATGTGATCGCCTTCGCCGTCATGATCATCGTTCTGCTGGTGCGACCGCAGGGCCTCTTGGGTCGCGCGCCATGAACCGACCTCTGACCACTCTTGTCTGGCTACTGGCGTTCACCGCACTCGCGATGCTGCCTCAGGTCCTGTCCGTGAAGTACTACCTTCACCTCAGCATCCTGGCCTTGATCTGGGTGATCGTTGCGCAGGGCCAGAACCTAATCCAGGGCTTCACCGGCTATGTCTCGATCGTCCAGGCCGGCTTCATGGGCATCGGCGCCTACGGCTCGACCCTGATCGGCATTCACTTCGGCTGGCCGATCTGGGCGACGATCGCAGCAGCTCCACTGATCACGGCGCTGTTTGCCTTGCTGACCGGCTATCCGAGCCTGCGCGTGAAGGGGCACTACTTCGCCATCGTCACGATGGCCTTCAACCTCATCATCGTGATTGTTCTCGTCAATTTCAGGGAACTCACACGCGGCGAAGCCGGAATCTCGAACATCCCCAAGCCCTGGGACGGGGATCGCGACGCTTATTTCTATCTGGCTTTGACCCTCGCAGCCGCGATGACTCTGCTTGCCGCGCTGATCGCCAGGTCGCGCGTGGGGGAGATCCTGCGGGCCATTCGCCAGAACGAGGACCTTGTCGGCGCGATCGGGATTGCCGCCTGGAAGTACAAGCTCTTCGCCTTCGTCATCTCGGCGATGTATGCGGGGCTTGCGGGCGCGCTCTACGCGCATTTCCAAGGGTTCATCAATCCGGAGATTTTTGGCGTCGCACAATCCCTCGATGCAATCCTGGCCGTGATTCTGGGAGGAACCGGGACGATTGCGGGGCCGGTCATCGGCGCATTCCTTGTCGTCTTCCTTCCCGAACTGCTGCGTTTCGCCGACAGCTTCCGTCTGATTCTCTACGGCCTGATCCTCGTCCTGGCGACGATCTTCATGCCGATCGGCATTGTCGGGGTCGCCAAGACGGTGCTCGCCAGGCTCCATCGACCCGGTGCCCGCCATGACGGGTGAGGACGCGGCCCCGTTCCTCGCCCAGGTTCGCGACTTTGCCCGCGATACCGTGACGGTTCGCGCGCCCCTCTGGGCGAGGGGGCAGGCGACCGATCCGGAGGTGCTCGCCCGCGCGGCGGAGATCGGCCTCACCCGGATCGAGGTGCCGAACCGGCTCGGCGGGCTGGGGCTCGGTTTTCGGGCGAAGGTCGAGGCCTGCGCGATCATCGCCGCAGCCGACTTCGGCTTCGCGATGTCGCTGGTCAACACCCACAACGTCGCCAAGCGGATCGCGACGACCATGCCCGAAACGGTGGCCCGCAACTGCCTGCCCGGCCTGCTGTCGGGGAGGTCGCTGGCCTGCACGGCCCTGACGGAGCCGGGAGCGGGTTCGGACGTCGCCGCCCTGTCCTGCATGGCGCGCGCTGTGGACAATGGCTGGCTTCTCGACGGGGAGAAGACCTGGATCGTCAATGGCCGCCATGCCGCGCTTGCCATCGTCTACGCGCAGTGCGGAGAGCCCGGGCAGAGTGCCGGGATCGGCGCGTTCCTCGTCGATCTGACGGATGCGTCCTGCCAGCGCTTCCCGATCGACACTGAAATATCTCAGGCGAGCATCGGCACCGGCGGCTTTCGGCTGACGGGTTGTTTCGTGCCGACCGAGCGGATGGTCCTGCCTCCCGGCACCGCGTTCAAGGCCATCCTCTCCGAGATCAATGGCGCCCGGATCTACGTGGCTGCGATGTGTTGCGCCATGGTGTCGTCCGCCCTGCGCCTAGCGCAGGCCTATGGCGAGACGCGGCAAACCTTCGGCAAGCCGCTGATGCAGCATCCGACATGGCGTGAGGGCATTGCAAAAAGCGCGACAGCCCTCGCCGCGTCCTGGGCACTGGTGGAAGCCGCGCTTTCGGCCACCGAACAGGGGCTGGACGTTCGACATCTGGCGGCTGCGGCGAAGGTCAATGCCGTGGACCTTGCCCAGACCGTCCTGCCGCGCCTGCTGCACGCCATGGGCGCTGAAGGTCTCCGGGACGCCTATCCGTTCACGCGACATATCGGCGCCGCCCAGCTTGCGGCGCTCACCGATGGCAGCACCGCGATGCTGCTCGAGCGCCTCGGTCGTTGGGACCCTACGCCGATATCGCTGTGAGGAACAAATCCATGCGTGTGTTCCAGATCGAAGGCAATTGGGGGCTAGAAAACCTGCGGCTGTCCGAGCGGCCCGAGCCGGTCCCGGGCGAGGATCAGATCCTGATCCGCATGCACGCCGCCTCGCTGAACGCGCGCGACCTGATCGTTCCGAACCGGGGCTATGGTCGCGCCACCGGGGAGTTGCCGCTGATTCCGGTGTCCGATGGCGTCGGCACCGTCGTCGATGTCGGACGTCGCGTCACACGGATGAAACCGGGCGATCGGGTTTGCCCGACCTATTTCCAGAACTGGATTGCAGGCGAGCCAACGCCGGAACGCTTCGCCTCCGCTCTGGGCGGCCCGCTCGACGGCGTCATGGCGGATCTCGTCTGCCTGTCCGAACAGGGTGCGGTTCGCGTGCCCGACTATCTGACGCATGAGGAGGCCGCCACGCTGCCCTGCGCGGCGCTGACCGCATGGAGCGCGATCGCGATCCATGCGCGGACAAAACCCGGCGACCGGGTTCTGATCCAGGGCACTGGCGGGGTCGCGCTCTTCGCGCTCGCCTTCGCAAAGCTCCACGGCGCCCATGTCACCGTGATTTCATCCAGCGACGAAAAGCTGGAGCATGTCCGCGGTCTCGGCGCCGACGAAACGCTCAACTACACGACGACGCCCGACTGGTCGCGCGCGGCGCGGGAGATTGCGCCGGAGCGAGGCGGCTTCGACACGATCATCGAACTCGGCGGCGAGGCCACGCTCGCGCAGTCGGTGAAATGCATCAGGGTCGGCGGTACGATCGCCCTGATCGGTGTCCTCTCGGGGCTTGGCCCGACTTTGCCGCTCGGCGCGATCGTCACCCGACAGATAAGGCTTCAGGGCGTCACCGTCGGGCATCGCGACGGGTTCGAGGCCATGCTCACGGCGATGGACCATCATCGGGTTCGACCGGTCATCGGCAAGAGTTTCGGCTTCGCCGAGCTGAAGTCGGCGCTGGCCGGATATGGAAAGGCGGACGCCTTGGGCAAGACGGTCATCCGGTTCGACGATCATGTCGCGTGATTTGCAGCCCTTTCATCCAAGGCGTCACGCGATCGAAAAGCCGCAGGCTGTGGCGTTCCGGATCAGCACGAGCCGCGAGGCCGTGACATTCGCCGAACTGGAGGCTCGCGCCAATCAGGCCGCGCACGTCTTCCGCCGCAGAGGGCTGAAGCGCGGCGACCATATCGTGATCCTGATGGAGAACAGGCGCGAGTTTCTGGAGATCTGCTTCGCGGCCGATCGCAGCGGCCTCTACTATACGACAGCCAGCACCCATCTCACGGACGACGAGGTTCAATACATCATTCGCGATTGCGGCGCTTCGCTCGCGATCATTTCGGACACGATGCTCGACAGGATCGCCTCCCTCGCGACGACGGGGTCGCTCGCCTGCCCGATCCTGGTCGTTGGCCGATGCGACGGAGCCTTCGAGAGCTTCGGTTCGGAGGCGGCTCTCGCGCCGGCCGATCCCATCGCCGACGAGTCGCAGGGCCTCGACATGCTCTACTCGTCAGGGACGACCGGCCGGCCGAAGGGCGTGAAATGGACGCTGCCCGATGCTCCGGTTGGAAGCCCGTCCATGCTGACCGAACTCCTGACGGGGCTGTTCGGATATGATGGCGAGACGCGCTATCTCTGTCCGGCGCCGCTCTATCACGCAGCTCCGCTGCGGCACACCATGGTCACGATAAAGGCCGGCGGGACAGCCGTCGTCATGCCGAAATTCGACGCTGAGGACGCGCTCGCCCTGATCGAACGGGAGCGCATCACCCACAGCCAGTGGGTGCCGACGATGTTCGTTCGGCTTTTGAAGCTGCCGGAAGCGACCCGCAGCCGCTACGCGATGACGTCGATGAAGATGGCTGTCCATGCGGCCGCTCCCTGTCCGACCGACGTCAAGCATAAGATCATCGACTGGTGGGGGCCGATCGTCCACGAGTACTACGCCGGAACCGAGAATAACGGCTTTACCGCCATCAATACCGAGGAATGGCTGCGTCACGTCGGATCGGTGGGGCGGGCCAAACTGGGGATCATTCATATCTGCGACGAGGAAGGCGTCGAGTTGCCGGTCGGCGTGGAAGGAGAGGTCTTCTTCGAGAACGGACACCAGTTCGCCTATCACAACGATCCGGCGAAAACCCTTTCCAGCCGCAATGCAAAGGGGTGGACGTCTCTGGGCGATATCGGGCGCGTCGATGAGGACGGCTATCTCTATCTGACCGACAGGAAGTCTTTCGTCATCATATCCGGCGGCGTGAACATCTACCCGCAGGAAGTCGAGCATCTCTTGCTGCAGCATGACGCTGTGCTCGATGCTGCCGTGATCGGCATCCCCCATGAAGAGTTCGGCGAGGAGGTCAAGGCTGTGATCCAGCTTGCCGAAGGCATCAAGCCGAGCGAGGCCCTGTCGGTCGAATTGATCGCCTTCTGCCGCGCGCGGCTGTCATCGATCAAATGTCCAAGGACCGTCGATTTCTGCGTCGAGTTTCCACGCTCGCCCACCGGAAAACTGCTGAAGCGGCGAATTCGGGAGCAGTTTCAGTCAAAGGTCCCGTAGAGCGCGACGAAGGTGACCGCGCCCCCCTTCGGTAGGCCGGTTAACTCTGGATCTCGTCCGTCGATCCGCAGGGCCTCGATCGACCCACGGGGGAGCGCTGGCCGCGATGGCGCGATCCGTCTCAGGGGAGCGAACGGGGCCGATCCTGATCAGGCGCGCCGCCCTACGCACCCAGGAACAGGTGCTTGTAGCCGAACAGGGAGGTCGAGCCCCCGGTATGGAGGAAGACGACATCCTCGCTCTCGCGGAACGTGCCCCGACGGATGTGATCGATCATCCCCGCCATCGCCTTGCCGCTGTACACGGGGTCGAGGAGGATGCCTTCCGTCCGCGCCAGCAGGGTCACCGCATCCACCATGCCGCTGGTCGGCAGACCATATCCCGGCCCGACATAGCCATCATCTGCGAAAACATGCTCCCGCTTCACCGTCCCGCCATGCCCGAGATGATCGGCCGTGCGGCAGGCGAGGTCGAACACCATCTCCTCCTGCTTTATGCGCGGGTGCCGGACCGAAATGCCGAAGATCGCGACAGGGCTTTGTAGCGCAGCAAAGCCGGCGACAAGCCCGGCCTGCGTGCCGGAACTCCCGGTGCCGTGAACGACGCGCGTGACAGTGATCCCAAGCTGGCTCGCCTGCGCAAGCAACTCGACCGCACAGGCCACGTAGCCCAGAGCGCCGACGGGATTGGAGCCGCCGCCGGAAATGACATAGGGCTTTGCGCCGCTCGCCCTGAGATCGTCGGCCACAGCGGCGCAAGCTGCCGCGACATCGCTGCCTCCAGGCACATAGCTCCGCGTGCAGCCAAAAAGCTCGTCCAGCAGGATGTTGCCGTTCTCTTCATAGTCCGCATCGGTATCAGGCACGCGGCGTTCAAGCACGGCATGCGCCCTGAGACCGAAGCGCGCCGCCGCAGCGGCCGTCATGCGCACATGGTTCGACTGCACGGCTCCGGGCGTAACGAGGGTATCGCAACCCTGCGCGAGCGCATCCGCGACCAGGAACTCGAGCTTACGCGCCTTGTTGCCGCCTTGCGCCAGCCCGGTGCAGTCGTCGCGCTTGATCCAGAGACGCGGTCCGCCGACGACGCTGCGGAGCCGGTCGAGAGGCTCGAGTGGCGTGGGCGCATGCGCCAGGCTGACGCGAGGAAAACGGTCGAGGAGCATGTGGAATAGCCTTGCTTGGGATCATGGCGAGCAAGGCTAGGCCGCTCATCTGCCGCTTTGAAATTCGAATTGCACAATGGCTATGCGGAATTTGCATGATCTTTGGGCAGTTCCAACAATGCACGCCAGACATGTTCGACGATCGAGCGCTCGCGCTCGGCGCGGCGATAGGCTCGGATTTCGACGTGCAGATCATAGTTGGACTGCGGGGCGCAGGAGACCAGCCGGCCGGCCTTGAGCTCGGTCTGGATCGCCGAGCGCGGCAGCCAGGCGATCCCTTCTCCGGCCAGCGCCATTCCCTTAAGCGCTTCGACCAGTGAACTCTCATAGGAGGGGCGGGCCCTGCGGGTCAGGTCCCAGGCATCCAGACCCGAGCCGACGAGATGGCCGAGATAGGAGTTGGCGGCATAGGCGAGCAGGGGAAAGGCATCGTCCGACGGGGCCGTGATCGTGTGGCGCGCAGACCCATCGTCGCCCGGTGCGGATACCGGGGCGACGACATCGGCCCCGATGGCCGCCACCTCGAAGCGCGACATGCCGAACATCGATGGAATGGCGTTTGTATTATAGGCCAGAACGAGATCACAGGCCCCTTCCATCAAGGCTTGCCCGCAATCATGCAGGTCGGCGGCGATCATCTTTACGTTGAGTTCGCCGGTCCTGTCGGCCTGCCGCAGCGCTGCTATCCAGCCCGGCGCGAAGTGGATGGCGAGGGTATGTGTGGCGCAGATCCGGATGGTGCGCGCATCGCGTTTGACGAGACCGCGGAATTCCGCCCGCTCGCGTTGCAGGACACGAACCACGTCCAGCGCGGTCTGATAGAAGGCGTGGCCTGCCGGGGTCAGTGTCGTCGGGAAGCGCGATCGATCGATCAGATCCGCACCCAGCCAGTGTTCGAGAGCACGGATGCGCCGGCTGAAGGCCGACTGGCTGATGTTGCGCTCATCCGCCGAGCGCGAAAAATTGCCGGTCGAGGCGAGACTGATGAAATCTTCGAGCCAGCCGATTTCCATGAAGCCTCGCGATCCGGAGGCCAGGGATGGCCGGCGAACGATGATCGGTCATGCAGAGCATGCATAATGTATCGAAAATGAGCAATGGCAGCGGCCGCACGCAGGTCGCTAGTTTTCAGTCCCAGGATATCTGTCCCGTTGTTTGCAGGGGCGTTCGGTTTCACTGGGAGGTTTGCGATGCGCCTTGTCAGATGTCTGGCTCTCGCGGCTGGTTTGGGATCGGCTGTTGCAGGACTCGCCGCCGCGCCTGCTGTCGCGCAGAAGCGCGGCGGCACGCTCGTTCAGATCACCCAGCCGGAGCCCCCCACACTCGGCTCCTACATCTCGACCGCCAACCCGGTCGGCCAGGTCGCCTCCAAGATCTATGACGGGCTTCTCGAATACGACTTCGACCTGAAGCCTCTGCCCAGCCTGGCCGAGGCCTGGACGATATCCGATGACGGCAAGACGGTGACCTTCCGGCTTCGGCCGGGCGTCAAATTCCATGACGGGAAGCCGTTCAGCAGCGCCGATGTCCAGTTCACCGTCATGGAGGTGCTGAAGAAGGTCCATCCGCGCGGCATCAACACGTTCTCGGAAGTCACGGCGGTCGAGACGCCTGACCCACAGACGGCGGTGTTCCGTCTGAACCGGCCGGCGCCCTACATGATGGCGGCGCTCTCCGGCTACGAGTCGCCGATGCTGCCCAAGCACGTCTTCGGACAGGGCGACATCCGCAGCCACCAGAACGCCAACACGCCGGTCGGGACCGGCCCCTTCAAATTCACCGAATGGCGCAGGGGCGAGTTCGTCCGGCTGGATCGCAATGCCGACTACTGGAAGCCGGGTCGGCCTTACCTCGATCGCGTCGTCGTGCGGTTCATCGGCGACACCGGCACACGGGCCGCCGCGCTGGAGAAGGGCGAAGCTCATATCGCGGGCTTCGGCGCGGTGCCCTACAACGATGTCAAGAAGCTTGAGAAGCTTCCCAACATCCAGATCGAGACCAAGGGCTACGAGATGCTCTCGCCGGTCGTCGAACTGATGTTCAACACCCGGAAGGCGCCGTTCGACAACGTCAAGGTCCGGCAGGCGATCTCGTATGCGATCGACCGCAAATTCGTGATCGACAATATCTGGTTCGGGTTCGGCAAGCCGACCAACGGCCCGATCAGCTCGAACTTCGCGCCCACTGGGCTCTACAGCGCCGACGTGACCAACTACAACGTGGCGGATGGGATCGACCGGGCCAACAGGCTCCTCGATGAGGCCGGCCTCCCGCGCAAGGCGGACGGCGTTCGCTTCGAAATTACGCATGACATCACGCCCTATGGCGAGGAATGGCGGCGTTTCGGCGAGTACACCCAGCAGGCGCTGGCCAAAATCGGCATCAAGGCGAACCTCCGCTACGAGGATGTCGCGACGTGGCTGAAGCGCATCTATACCGACTACGACTACGAAGTGTCGTCCAACCACCTGTTCAATCTGGCCGACCCTGTGCTGGGCGTCCACCGGGCGTTCCATTCGCGGTTCATCCGGCCTGGCACCGTCTTCGTCAACGGCGTGCGCTGGAGCGACCCGCGCGCCGACGATCTGATGGACCGCGCAACGATCGAACCCGATCCGAAGAAGCGGGCGGAGCTTTATGCCGAAGTCCAGAAGATCGTGGTCGCTGCGGCTCCGCTGGCCTGGACGCATGAGATCAGCTTCGCGACGGTGCTCGACAAGCGCTACCGAGACGTCATCGTCAGTCCGCTCGGGCTCTTCTCCTCATTCGACCGCGCCTGGCGCGAATAGGCGACCGGAACGCCGGTTGGTGCCCGTCGAGGCACAACCGGCCTGCAGGAGACGCTCGACATGCGAGGCATGCGACTGGTCCGGTTCATCCTGACGCGATTGCTTCAGGCGGTCCCGGTCGTCCTCGGCGTCGTCGTGCTCAACTTCCTGCTGCTGCAACTGGCGCCGGGCGATGCCGCGACGGTTCTGGCGGGCGAGGCCGGAGGCGCCCCGGCCGAGTACATCGAGCAGCTCCGGGCCCGTTTCGGCCTGGACAAGCCGGTGCTGGTCCAGCTCGGGCTGTACCTGAAAAACATCCTGTTTCTCGATCTCGGCTTTTCGTTTCGCAACAACTCGCCCGTGCTGGGGCTGATCCTCGACCGGCTCTGGCCGACCCTGCTCCTGATGGGGGCGACGCTCGTTATCTCCGTCGGCGGCGGCGTCCTCCTCGGCGTGGTCGCCGCAATCGGCGTTCGCACATGGCGCGATCACCTCATCTCCGTCGCCGCCGTCATCGCCTATGCGACGCCGCTCTTCTGGGTCGGCCTGATGCTGATCCTGGTCTTCTCCATTCGCCTCGACTGGTTTCCGACCTCCGGCATGGAGGATGTCGTCGCCTTTCATGAAGGCTGGGCGCGGGTCGTCGATATCGCCCATCACCTCGTGCTCCCGACCATCACGCTGTCGCTGTTCTATCTCGCCCTCTACACCCGGCTGATGCGGGCCACCGTGCTCGAGCAGCGGGGCGCCGAATACGCGACCACCGCGCGCGCCAAGGGGCTGACGGAGCGCGCCATCACGATGCGCCACGTCTTGCGCAATGCGCTCCTGCCGGTCGTGACGATGGCGGGCGTGCAGGTCGGCGCGCTGCTCGGCGGTTCGGTCGTCGTCGAAACCGTCTTCGCCTGGCCGGGGCTCGGCCAGCTCGCCTTCCAGTCGCTGTTCGCGCGCGATTTCAATCTGCTGCTGGGAATCTTCTTTCTCTCGGCATGCCTCGTCGTGATCGTGAACATCGTTGTCGATGTGATCTACGTTCTCCTCGATCCACGCATCCGGGTGGGTAGCAGCACATGACGAAGCCCTTCTGGATCCGCTTCGTCGGCAATGCGCGCGTCCTGATCGGGCTGATCTGGCTCGCCCTCGTCATAGTCGGAGCGTTGGCGGCGCCGTGGATCGCCCCGCTCGATCCCTTCGCGATTTCGGGGCAGCCTTTCGTGCGGCCGCTGGACGGTTTCGCCTTCGGCACGGATTCGCTGGGGCGAAGCGTCTGGTCGGGTCTTGTGCACGGCGCGCGCACCACGCTGCTGATCGCGGTCATCGCGACATTGGGGGCGGTCGCTTTCGGGGGGCTGGTCGGCGCGGTGTCCGGATTCTACGGCGGACGCACCGACAATGTCCTGATGCGCGTGACCGAGTTCTTCCAGACCATTCCATCCTTCATCTTCGCCATTCTGCTCGTCGCGGTCCTGTCCCCGTCCGCGACCAGCGTGGTGATCGCCATCGCGACCGTAAGCTGGCCGCCGATCGCACGCATCGTGCGGGGCGAGGTCATGTCGCTGCGCTCGCGGGAGTTCGTCCAGGCCGCGGTCACGCTGGGGGAGGAGGATTTCGTCATCCTGTTTCGCCAGATCCTGCCCAATGCCCTGTCGCCGCTGATCGTGACGGGCTCGCTGCTGGTCGCCACGGCGATCCTGACGGAATCGGCGCTGTCATTTCTCGGCCTCGGCGCACCGAACTTCATGAGCTGGGGCTTCATGATCGGTGCAGGCCGCAGCTTCCTGCGCGATGCCTGGTGGCTCGTCGCCACGCCGGGGATCGCGATCCTTCTGACCGTCCTCAGCATCAACCTCGTCGGGGAAGGGCTGAACGACGCGCTGAATCCCAGGCTGCGCACGCCATGACCGAGCTGCCTCGCGCCATGACCGGACCTGCGCCCGCCGGCCCCGCCGACCCAGTCCTGCAGATCCGCGACCTCTCCGTCGCACTGCCGGCCTGGGCCGACAGGCGTCTGGCCGTGAACGCGGTTTCGTTGACCGTCGGCAGGGGCGAGACGCTCTGCGTCGTCGGCGAATCCGGCTCCGGCAAGTCCGTCATGGCGCGCTCGATCCTGCGGCTGTTGCCGGAACCGCATCTGCGCATCGTCAACGGACAGGTCCTGCTCGATGGCGAGGATCTGGCGCTGGCCGATGACCGGCGCATGCGGCAGATCCGCGGCGGCCGGATCGCCATGGTGTTCCAGGAACCTATGGTGTCGCTCAATCCGCTGATGACGATCGGTCGCCAGATCGAGGAAATTCTCGAGGTCCATACCGATTGGGGCAAGGCCGAAAGGCGCCGGCGGGTCGTGGCGACGTTCGAGGATGTCCGCCTCCCCAACCCGGACTTCATCGTCGGGGCCTACCCGCATGAACTGTCCGGCGGCCAGCGCCAGCGCGTGATGATCGCCATGAGCCTCGTGCTCGAACCGAGACTGATCATCGCCGACGAGCCGACCACGGCGCTGGATGTCACGACCGAGGCTCAGGTTCTTACGCTCCTGAAGGAACTGCAGCAGCGGCATGGCACCGCTTTGCTGTTCATCACCCATAACTTTGGCGTGGTGGCCGAGATCGCCGATCGCGTGGCCGTGATGCGCTCTGGCGAGCTTGTCGAATACGGGGCGGTCGGCGATGTGCTGACGAACCCGCAACACCCTTATACGCGCGCCCTGATCGACGCCGTTCCAAGTCTTGTGCCCCGGCGGCATCCGGATGCGCCTGCGGGATCGACTGCCGAACCGATCCTAACGGTGCGAGGCCTGGAGAAGACCTATGGTCGCCCCAGCGCCGGGCCGGCATGGCTGGCGCGGCTGGTTCCAGCCATCGGAAAAGGCGGACGTGGCGCGGTCAAGGCGGTCGACCATGTCGATCTCGACATCATGCGCGGCAGCGCGGTCGCGCTGGTCGGCGAATCGGGATCGGGCAAGTCCACTCTGGCGCGCTGCCTGATCGGCCTCGAAGCGGCGGATGCCGGGTCGGCGCTCATTGCTGGCGACCAGATCGTCGGGTTGAGCCGCAGCGGCTGGCGTCCGCTTCGCTCCCGCATCCAGATGGTGTTCCAGGATCCGTTCGCTTCGCTCAATCCCCGCACCAGGGTCGGCGACATCATCGCGCGCGGCGCGGTTCTTCAGGGCGAGACTCCGGCTGCGGCGATGGCGCAGGCGCATGACCTGCTCAAACTGGTCGGGCTCGAGGCAAAGGCGGCCGAACGCTTTCCGCACGAATTCTCCGGCGGCCAGCGTCAGCGGATCGGCATCGCCCGGGCGCTCGCCGTGAAGCCCGATATCCTGATCGCCGATGAACCGGTTTCCGCGCTCGACGTCTCGGTCCAGAAGCAGGTCCTCGATCTGCTCGACGATCTCCGACGCCGGCTGGGCCTCACCATGCTCTTCATCACCCATGATCTGCGCGTCGCGGCGCATGTGTGCGAGCAGATCGTCGTGCTGAAAGGCGGGCGTATCGTCGAGCAAGGTTCAACCGCAGCGATCTTTGCCGATCCCCAACACGAATACACCCGTATGCTGCTGGCCTCGGTGCCCGGCCGGGATTGGCAAAGCCGTGGCCGGAACGATCCTGTCGATCGGGTGACGTGAACATGGGGCGCTGACCGACTGCGCCGTCGCAGGGAGGGCCATGGGGCGCAGGTCTTCAAGAGCCTGATTCAAAATTGTGCGCGTGTTGGCAGTGCCTCGCGATTCCGCGCGTGAGCATGCGGATGCTGGCGAGGAGGGCGAAGGCGATTGCGTTGTCGGTGGATTTCTCCCGGTCCTTCGCGAGGCGGCAGCGCCCGAGCCACGCCAAGGCTCGCTCGACCACCCAGCGTCGAGGTAGCATGACGAAGCGCTTGGCCGCGTGGGAGCGCTTGACGATCTCGATGGTTCAGCGGGCATGGGGTGCTGGAGCCTGTCGCCGACATAGCTGCCATCGGCGAAAACGTGGCGCAGCCAGGGATTGCGGAGCCGGATCGCCCTGAGCAGGTCGGGCGCGTCGTCGCGATCCTGAATGTCGGCCCGGTGGACCGGCACGTCGACGAGGAAGCCCAGCGTGTCGGTGACGATATGGCGCTTGCGTCCTATGAACTTCCTGCCCGCGTCATAGCCGCAAATCCCGCCACTGTCTGTGGTCTTGAAGCCCTCATCCTGAGCTTCCCGAAGGATGGCTGTCGATGATGCCGGCGATGGGCTGGGCCTGCCTGCCCACGATCTCGCGCGCCGCCATCACCGGACGCTCGTTCATCGTCGCCAGCAGGCCGCTGTCGCGCAAGGCGTAGAGAAACAGCCGCGCACGGTGGAGACCGGCGAAAACCCGCCACGCGCAACCGCTCGACGCGATGAACAGGATCGCCTTCGTGACATCGCGCATGTCCGTCGTGCGAGGCCGCCTGCCCGGTCGCGGCGAGGGATCAACTGCGCGACGACAGCCCATTCACGGTCGGTCAGATCGGTTGGAAAACGCAGGCGATCACGATTATGCTCGGCGCGAGCGATATCGGTCCAGACTATCGGATACCCCAGTTGATCCAACATCAAACGGGAATCACAACCTGTCGATACCACTCAGCTCCTTTTCAATCGGGTTCTGAGCGGCTTGGTAACCCGAGCCCACACGAGCTCAGTCGCATTGAAGCTGGCAGCGGCCGCCGCCCCGGTGGGACAGAGGTGACGAGCGGCCCATAAGCCGCCTCGAAGCGAGAGAATTGAGTGAGATGTCTCACATCCACTCGATGCGGACTGCTTCAGAAAATTTGCTGTTTCCGGTTTCTTGAACATGATCGGATGTTCAAGAGGATGGCTGGTAGCGGGAGAGGGATTTGAACCCCCGACACGCGGATTATGATTCCGCTGCTCTAACCAACTGAGCTACCCCGCCCCACCAACTGGAGCGCCGCAGAACGGCGTTCCGTCGTGAGCGCGCGGTATAGGGGGCAGGGTGCTTGCTCGTCAAGCCTTGGCGTTGCCCGCGGTGCGCTCCGTCAGGCGGAGCTGAGCTTCTTCAGCCGCACCACCTTGAAATAGCCGCGCCCGACATGGACCGTTTCGTAGCGGCCCGTCTTCGTGGCCCAGCCAGTCAGCCGCGAGACCTTGAAGTCCGAACTCCAGCCGACCGCCTTGGCGAGCGGCGCGACGGACGCCCAGAACGGGGCGAGCATGCCGCCATCGTCGACGAGGCGGCTGGAGATGACGATCTCGCCGCCGGGTTTCAGCACGCGGTCCATCTCGGCCAGCGCCTGCTCGGGGTCCGGCACCAGCGTGATCACGAACTGCGCGGTCACCGCATCGAAGCGTTCGGCCTCGAAGCCGAGCCGGCAGGCGTCCATCACCATCAGGCCGCGCACATGGCTCAAGCCCTGCGCGACGACCTTGCGGCTGGCGACCTTGAGCATGTCGAGCGAGAGGTCGGCCCCGAGCACGCGGGTTCCGGCCGTGAAATAGGGCAGGGTCAGCCCGGTCCCGACGCCGATCTCGAGGATGTCGTCGCCGCAGGCGCAAGCCGCGGCGACCGCCTCGCGCTGCGGCCGCGACAGCAGCCCCTGATAGATCCGGTCGTAGAATTTCGCCCAGGTCGCATAGACGCGCTTCTGGCCGTCGAGATCATAGGTGACCGGCATTGGGGGTTCTCGGACTCTGCGCGTTGCGTCTAGAGGGAAGCGAAAGCCGGCTCGGCCCCAACAGCGAGGGTCCGCAACGCCGGGCGCAGGATGGTGCCGCCGCCGAGCACGCGCGCGCCTGCCGTCGTATCGGCATAGATCACGCAGGCCTGGCCGGGCGAGACGCCCTCCTCATCGCCGGCAAGCTCGATGCGCAGGCCCTCGGGGTCGCGGAAAAGCCTGGCCTCGCGCGGAGCCCGCGTCGAGCGCACCCGCACCGCTACGTCGAGCCCGGCCTCCGGCAGCGCTGCGAGCGCGATATCGCCGAGCCAGTTGACGTCGCGAAGCCTGACCTCGCGGACGGCGAGCGCCTCGCGCGGACCGACGATGACGCGGGCCAGGTCGGCGTCGAGGCGCAGCACATAGAGCGGCTCGGGCGTGCTGACGCCCAGCCCCTTGCGCTGGCCGACGGTGTAGCGCAGCACGCCGTCATGCCGGCCGAGCACGCGGCCGTCGAGATGGACGATCTCGCCTGGCCGCGAGGCGCCGGGCTTCAGCTTCTCGATCACATCGGCATAGCGACCATTGGGCACGAAGCAGATGTCCTGGCTGTCGGGCTTGTCAGCGATGGCAAGGCCGAGTTCGGCCGCGAGCGCGCGCGTCTCGCTCTTCTCGATATGCCCGAGCGGAAAGCGCAGCAGGTCAAGCTGTCCCTGCGTCGTCGCATAGAGGAAATAGCTCTGGTCGCGGGCGGGGTCGGCGGCGCGGAAGAGGCCACGGCGGCCGTTCTCCAGCGGCTTGCTCACGACGTAATGCCCGGTCGCCAGCGCGTCCGCGCCGAGCTCCCGCGCCATGCCGAGCAGGTCGCGGAACTTCACCGTGCGGTTGCATTCGACGCAGGGGATCGGCGTCTCGCCGGCGAGATAGCTCTCGGCGAAGCGCTCGATCACGGCGTCCCGGAAGCGGCTCTCATAGTCGAGCACGTAATGGGGGATGCCGATCGCCTCGGCGACGCGGCGCGCATCATGGATGTCCTGGCCGGCACAGCAGGCCCCGGCGCGGTGAACCGCCGCGCCATGGTCGTAAAGCTGCAGCGTCACGCCGACGACGTCGTAGCCCTCGCGCTTCAGCAGCGCCGCCACCACCGATGAATCGACGCCGCCCGACATCGCTGCGACGACGCGCGTCGCCGATGGCGGCTTGGCGATGCCGAGCGAGTTGAGGGCTGTGGTCATGGCGGCGCGGGGTTCGCAGGCTTTGTTCGACGCGGCTCTATACCGGCTTTGCCGCCTGCCTGCCAGCGCGCTGGGCAAATCCTGCCGGGGGGGCCAGCCCGGAACGGCCGATCTTGCCGGTACGTGCATGGCCGAAATCCAGGCAAGCATCTGAATTCATGGCGTTCTGCCGCTGGCGTGGGACTTGCTGGCCACGGTGAGGGCTCGGTCTTGCCCGTCTTGTTTCGCCCGCGTTCCGGAATTGCATGATGTCGGTTCAGTCGTCCTCGTTAGCCTCCGCCACACTCGACCCTGCGCCGATCCGGCGCGGACGAGCCGAGTTCGATCGTGGTCGCCCGAGCGAAGAGTTCACGCTGCCCGAGCCGGCTCGAGAGCCGCAGGCACGGCGCGAAAGCGACGACAGGCAGCGCGTCCGGTCTGACGAAACGCAGCGGCCTGACGATGCGCGCAGGACCGGCGAGGCGCGTCGGACCGACGAGACCGCTTCACCCGAAAGGGCGGAGGCGACCGCGACCGGCAAGCCGACGAAGGACGACAGGGTCGCCAAAACCGACGCGCCGACGACCGACGCCAAGCCGGTCGGCTCCGAGGCCGCAGGCCCGGCCTCCACTGCGGTCACGGCAGCCAAGCCGGAGATCGGCGTATTCGCAGCGCTTGCGGCAGCCGTCGAGGGTGCGGTGACGAAGCTGACGGACGGCGCGTCCGTCGAGGCATCCGCGAAGGGCGAAGCCGAACCCGTCGTCGCAGGCGATAAACCTGCGCAGGATGCCGCCAAGCCTGATCCGACGGCCCTCATCGTGGCCGAGGTTCAGCCTGCGCCTGTCGCGGTTTCACAGGCCGTTCCCCAGCTCGATGCCGCTATCCTGATTGCAGCCGCCGCCGTCTCGCCGGCTTTTGCCGAGACGACGGGCGAGGCGAAGGGTGATGAGACCTCACTGGAGACGCCGGCAGGCCCCAAGCCCGCCAATGCGTCAGCCCCGGCGACCCTGTCGCCCGGGCTCACCCGTGCCGGCGAGGTTTCGATCGCATTCGCCGCACGCGCCAGCGCTGCGCAGGACGCGACGCCCGACGTCAAATTCGGCGAGATCGTCGCCGCCGCCGCCAAGGCCAAGGATGCTCCCGAGGCCGCGAAGACGGCTCCCGCTGAGGCCAAGCCGGCCGAAGCGCCACAGGCCCCGCAGGCGCCGATCGACCTGTCCTTCCTGGCGCAGACGCGCGCGGCGCGACCCGAGACCGCCATCGTCGTTCCCGCTTCGACCGACAACGGCCAAGGCGTCGCGGCAGGGCCGCAGGCCCAGTCCGGCGGGCCGGCCACGCCGATCCATGTCGTGCCGCTCGAGATCGGCCTGCAGGCGCTGGCGGGCTCCAAGCGTTTCGATATCCGGCTCGATCCGGCCGAACTCGGACGCGTCGACGTCAATCTGGAGATTTCCGACAAGGGCGAGGTCACCGCGAAGCTCGTGGTCGACCGGGTCGAGACGCTGCACATGCTGCAGCGCGACTCGCGCACGCTGGAGCGGGCCTTCGAGCAGGCCGGCCTGAAGCCGTCCGACGCCGGCGTCGAGATCACCCTGCGCGATCCGTCCGACCAGTCCGGCTTCCGCCAGAACCGGCAGGACGAGGACGCGCCGCGCCGCTCCCGCCAGCCAAAGGACACCGATGGCGGCGAGGACATCGCCATCTCCGCGCAAGCCGCGCCCGCACGCCGCCTGCTCAGGCTCGGCGGCGTCGATCTCAGCATCTGACGGGCAGGAGCACGCCATGGCCGTTTCCACCACCACATCCAGCACCGCCAATGTCGCCGGCTTCCAGAACGCCGGCAGTTCCACGGCGACCACCAACAGCACGACCGTCTCGGGCACCACGACCTCGATCGCGAACAATTTCGATCAGTTCCTGACCCTGCTGACGACGCAGCTCAAGAACCAGAGCCCGCTCGATCCTCTCGACACCAACCAGTTCACCGCGCAGCTCGTGCAGTTTGCCGGCGTCGAGCAGCAGCTCAAGACAAATGACACGCTGGCCTCGCTGCTGACGCTCAACAAGGCGACGACCACGACGAACGCCGTCAGCTTCATCGGCTCGACAATCACGGCGGACGGCGCGGCGGCCCAGCTCAAGGGCGGCGCGGCGGAATGGAAGGTCACCGTGCCGCGCGGTGCGACGGCCAATGTCACGATCAAGAACGCGGCCGGCACGGTGGTGCAGACCTATTCCGGCGCAACGCTTGCCGCCGGCGAGCAGACCTATCGCTGGGACGGCACCACCTCGGTCGGCACCAAGGCTGCCGATGGCGAGTACACGATCACGATCGACGCCAGGGACGTATCGGGCACGGCGGTGACGGCCCAGACCGAGATCAAGGGCGTGGTCGACGGCGTCGATCTCTCCGGTTCGACGCCGTTCCTGAAGATCGGCGGCATCAGCGTCGCGATCGACAAGGTCAAGACGGTCGTCCGCCCGCAGACGAGCCTCTGAGCGCGATGCAGACAGCCATCCGATTCGTTTTAGCCAATTCTTAAAGCGCCGCCCCTATGCTCACCCTCAGTAGCTCTGTTGAGTTGTGTGAGTGTACCATGACCGAGCCTTTGCGACCGCGGGTGAAGTATGTGATCGGCCCGGACGGAAGTCCGCTGACGATCGCCGATCTGCCGCCGATGAATACGCGCCGCTGGGTCATCCGGCGCAAGGCCGAGGTGGTCGCCGCCGTCCGCGGCGGGCTGCTCAGCCTCGAGGAGGCCTGCCAGCGCTACACGCTGACGGTCGATGAATTCCTAAGCTGGCAGATGTCGATCGACCAGCACGGCCTCGCCGGGCTGCGCACGACGCGAATCCAGCACTACCGGCAGTAGGCCGTCGCCATCCTTCGGCAGCCATCGAGACGCCGGTCGTGCCGACCGGCGTCTTTTTTTGTACTGGAGCGTGGCGTCAGGCCACTTTCAGCGCACGCAACGCGGCGTCGGGCTCTCTGGCGAAGATTGTCAGGAGCGCGCGGGCCGCAGGGTCGGGCCTGACCCGGCCCTGCTCCCAGTTGCGAAGCGTGGCAAGGGGGATATTCAGCGCGGCCGCGAATGCCTCCTGCGTCATGCCCAGTTGTTTTCTGACCATTCGGGCCGGGAGAACCGGAGTATAGCCGCCCGGCTCCTCATCGGGGTTCTGTCCATCTTCGATGGCGTGACGGTGAATATCCCCTTCCGTGGCCGCATGGAGCCTGGCGAGATCGATCTGGCGCGCACTCGCCTTGATCTCGTCTAAGGATTTGCGAACGATAGCCATAACGCGCGCTCCTTCTTGTTCGCGAGGCGGGCGCAAACGATGCGACGTGCTGTCTCCCGGTCCGTGTAGATCACGACGAGAATCTCATCATCGATCTCGCCGATCGCCTCGATCCTGATTTCACCATAATCCCGGCGGTTATCGACTTTTTCGATCGTTCGGCCCTCGAAAATGAGAGCTGCAAAGTCGAACCCCAGTCCGCGCCTGGCGAAACTCGTATCGGATTTCGTTTGATCTCACTCGAATTCCATAACGCATCAACTACGCTTGAAGCGTAATTTGTCAAGGGTTTACGACCGACGGTGGTGAGTATCCCGCTGTCATCGGCTGCTGACGGTGGAGCCAATGCAATCACGCCCCCGGGGTAAGGCGAGATTGTTTACCGCGTGTCGTCGGAAATTAACCCCACGCTAACCATGCACCGGGAAAAACTTGCCTAGTGAGCCCGCTTCTCGGCGCGGCGCATGCGGTCTTGTGGAACGGATGGCGGCGTGAGCGGCATCATCGACCAGTTCAGTAAGTTCGGCGCGGCCCGGCTGGCGGCCATGCTGGCGGTGACGCTCGCGCTCGTCGGCTTCTTCGGCTTCGTCATGCTGCAGATGTCCAAGCCCTCGATGAGCGTGCTGTTCTCGGAGCTGTCCAATCAGGACGTTAGCGCGATCCTGAAGGACCTCGACACGCGCGGCGTCAAATACGAACTGCGCGGCGACGGCCAGACCATCCTCGTCGACAAGACGGTGGTGCCGCGCCTGCGGCTCGATCTCGCCAGCAAGGGCATCCCGGCCGGCGGCGGCGTCGGTTACGAGATTTTCGACAAGGGCGACGCTTTCTCGTCGACCTCCTTCGTCCAGAACATCAACCATCTGCGCGCGCTGGAAGGCGAGCTTTCGCGCACCATCCGCTCGATCAGTCGGGTGCAGGCGGCGCGCGTTCATCTCGTCATCCCCGAAAAGCGCCTGTTCGAGCGCGACCGCGAGCCACCGCGCGCCTCGATCGCGCTGAAACTGGCCGGCGAGCTGGACGCGGCCCAGGTCCGGGCGGTGCGCCACCTCGTCGCCTCGGCGGTGGACGGGCTCAAGCCCGAGCGCGTCTCGATCGTCGATGAGCGCGGCCGGCTGCTGGCCGATGGCGCGCAGGCCGAGCAGGGCATGGCCGGGCTTGGCGTCGAGGAGCGCCAGCAGTCGATCGAGAAGCGCGTCAAGGCCCAGGTCGAGGATATCGTCGCCAGCGTCGTCGGCCATGGCCGGGCGCGCGTGCAGGTCTCTGCCGCGCTCGACACCAACCGGGTCGAAAGCCGTTCGGAAACCTTCGATCCGGAAAGCAGGGTCGTCCGCTCAAGCCAGAACCGCACCGAGGCCGCCACCACCACGGAGCAGAACGGCGCGGTGACGGTCGGCAACGAACTGCCGGGCGCGCAAGGCGGCCAGGGTGGCGCAACGCCGCCCCGCGACGCGTCCAACAAGAACGAGGAGGTGGTGAACTACGAGATTTCGCGCACGACCCGCACCGAGGTGCTGGAAGGCGGGCGAATCAAGAAGCTCTCCGTCGCCGTGCTCGTCGATGGCGCCTACACCCGGTCGGCGGCGGGCGAGATGGCCTATGCGCCCCGTCCGCCCGAGGAACTGGAGCGGATCGGCCAGCTCGTGCGCACCGCCATGGGCTTCGACGAGGCGCGCGGCGACAAGGTCGAGGTCGTCAATCTGCGCTTCGCGGAGGCCCCGTCCACCGTTGCCGATCTCGTCGAGCAAAGCCTGATGCAGCGGCTTTTGTCCTTCACCAAGGAGGACATCGTCCGCTTCGCCGAACTCGGCGTCATCTCGCTCCTGACGCTGATCGTCCTGATGGTCGTGGTGCGCCCGCTGCTCAAGCAGGTGCTTGCCAGCGATGCCCCGTCGCGGGCGATGCCGTCCTTCATGCGCGAGGGCCGGGTGGTGATCGAGGAGCGCGGCACGGGCGATCCGGCCAGCTTTCCCTCCGTCAGCGGCGGCGCCAGCGCGGCCGAAATCGCTCAGTTGAGCGCGGACGCCCCCTCCGAGCGGATGCTCGCCGTCGCCCAGATCAAAGGCCAGCTCAAGGCGCAGTCGGTCGAAAAGATCGGCGCGCTGGTCTCGCAGAATCCGGCCGACTCGGTCGCGGTGCTGCGCGGCTGGATCCACGAAAAAGCACCGGCATGAGCGGGATCTGAGCCATGGACGCCGAACGCGCCATCGCGACGCGCAATCAGGGGCGGGACCCCGAGGCCGGCTATGGCCGCGGCGTGACCATGGTCTCGGAGATGACCGGGCCGCAGCGCGCGGCGGTGATCCTGCTCGTGCTCGGGGAGGAGCACGGCCGGACCATCTGGAGCGAGTTCGACGACGAGGAAATCCGCATCATCACCCGCGCCATGGCCGAACTGGGCACGGTCGATGCCGACGAGGTTGAGCGGCTGATGCTGGATTTCGTCGGCAAGCTTTCGAGTGCGGGCGCGGTGACGGGCTCCTTCGACCGGACGATCTCGCTGCTGGAGAAGATCCTGCCGACCGATCAGGTCGCGCTCATCATGGAAGAAATCCGGGGGCCGGCCGGCCGCAACATGTGGCAGAAGCTCGGCAATATCGATGCGGTCGTGCTGGCGAACTTCCTCAAGAACGAATACCCGCAGACCATCGCCGTGGTGCTGTCCAAGATCAGGGCGGAGCACGCCGCCAATGTGCTGCGCCATCTGCCCAACGACCTCTCGATCGAGGTGGTCAGCCGCATGCTGCGGATGGAGTCGGTGCAGAAGGAAGCGCTCGACCATATCGAGAACACGCTGCGCACCGAGTTCGTCGCGACGCTGACCCAGACGCGGCGGCGCGATCCCCACGAGATGATGGCCGAGATTTTCAACGGCTTCGACAGGCAGACGGAAATCCGCTTCCTTTCGGCGCTCGACGCCTCGAACCAGGACTCCGCCGCGAAGATCCGCGCGCTGATGTTCACCTTCGAGGATCTCTCCAAGCTCGATCCGGCCGGCCTGCAGACGCTGATGCGCCAGGTCGACAAGGACACGCTCACGCGCTCGCTCAAGGGCGCGAGCGCGGAGATGCGGACCTTCTTCATGGGCGCGATGTCGCAGCGCGCCGCCAAGAACATGACCGACGACATACAGGGGCTCGGGCCCTTGCGCCTCAAGGAGATCGACGAGGCGCAGGCCAAGATGGTCGCGCTCTGCAAGGAACTCGCGGACAAGGGCGAGATCATCCTGTCCAAGGGCAACGCGGAAGACGAGCTGGTGTACTGAGATGGCGGCCGCGACGAAATTCATGTTCGGAACCGATTTTCGCGAAGGCAGCCGTCGCGCCGCCGGCGAAGCGGATGTCGCCCAGGCCCGCAGCGAAGGCTTTCAGGCCGGGCTGGCGCAGGCGCGGGCGGAGGCGCAGGACCAGACCGGCGGTCTCGTCGCGCGGCTGCTGCAGTCGATCGAGCGACTGGCGTCGCAGGACCATGCACGCCTCGACGAGGTCGAATGGCAGGCTGCCCAGGTCGCGATCAGCACGGCGCGCCGGCTGGCGGGGGCTGCGCTCGCCGACAAGCCGATGGCCGGGCTCGAGAACGCGGTGCGCGAATGCCTCGGCCATGCCCGGCTCGCGCCGCATCTCGTGGTCCGCGTCAACGAGGCGTCTGTCGAGACCGTCGAGGGAATGCTGGCCCGCCTGACGCGCGAGACGGGGTTTGCCGGAAAGCTGGTCGTGCTCGGCGAGCCCGATATCGCCCCCGGCGACGGGCGCATCGAATGGGCCGATGGCGGCTTCGTCGTCGACCAGGCGAAGCTCGGACAGCTGATCGACCAGGCGGTCGAAAGCGCCTTCGGGGCCGGCCGTTTCCGCGGCATCGTCGAGTAGGGAAAAAGCCATGAGCTCCGAAAACGATCTCAACCTGCCGCCGCTGAACCCGGCAGACCTGTCTTTCGACAATGACCAGGGTTCGGTCGCGCGCTCGGGCCCGGTTCCGGTCAAGACGGCGGAAGACCTCGAACAGGTCTTCGACGTGCCGGTCACCGTCTCGGCCGTGCTGGGCTCGTCCAAGATCGCGGTCGGCGACCTGCTCCAGATCGTGCCCGGCGCAGTGATCGAACTCGACCGCCGCGTCGGCGAGGCGATCGACATCTTCGTCAACGAGCGGCTGGTGGCGCGCGGCGAGGTCGTCGTGGTCGAGGACCGGCTCGGCGTGACCATGACCGAAATCATCAAGGCCGACCGGGGATGATCCGCCGGCCTCTCGACATCTCAAGCGGAAAGACCTGAACCATGCGCCTCATCATCGTCGGAGGTCTCAAGGGACAGCTCATCGCGGCGGCCCGCATCGCGGTCTCGCAAGGGGCGGCCGTCACCCATACCGAGAGCCTGGAGCAGACGCTCGCCGTGCTGCGGGCCAAGGGCGCCGATCTCCTGATGATCGACGTCGCCCAGCCGATCGCGCACTACGTCGCCGCGCTGGAGGCAGAGCGCATCCGCACGCCGATCGTCGCCTGCGGCACCTCGACCGATGCGCGCGCGGCGGTGGCGGCGATCCAGGCCGGCGCGCGCGAATATGTGCCGCTCCCGCCCGATCCCGAACTGATCGCAGCCGTTCTGCAGGCGGTCGCCGCCGATAGCCAGAGCCTGATCTGGCGCGACCCGGCCATGGAGCGCGTCGTGGCGCTCGCGGCCCAGATCGCCCGCTCGGACGCGCCCGTGCTCGTCACCGGCGAAAGCGGCACCGGCAAGGAGGTTATCGCCCGGCACCTGCACCAGAAGTCGCTGCGCAAGGACAAGCCTTTTGTGGCGGTCAATTGCGCCGCGATCCCCGACAATTTGCTCGAATCGGAGCTGTTCGGGCATGAGAAGGGCGCGTTTACCGGCGCGATAGCCCGGCGTATCGGCAAGTTCGAGGAGGCGAGCGGCGGCACGCTGCTGCTCGACGAGATTTCCGAAATGGATGTCCGGCTGCAGGCCAAGCTGCTGCGCGCCCTGCAGGAGCGGATGATCGACCGCGTCGGCGGAACTCAGGCCGTCAAGGTCGACCTGCGCATCATCGCGACCTCGAACCGCAACTTGAGTGATGCGGTGCGCGACGGCTCCTTCCGCGAGGATCTGTTCTACCGGCTCAACGTGGTGCATCTGCGCCTGCCGGCGCTGCGCGAGCGGCCGGGCGACATTCTGGCCCTGGCCGATCATTTCGCCCGGAAATACGCCGAACTCAACGGATTGCCGCTGCGGCCGGTCTCGGCCGAGGCGCGCAAGATCCTGCTGGGCAACTCATGGCGCGGCAATGTCCGCGAACTCGAGAACACGGTGCATCGCGCGGTGCTGTTGTCTCAAGGAGTCGAGATCGGCGCGGATGCGATGCTGACTCCCGAAGGCGAGGGCCTTGGGCCGGCGAATGGCCGCGATGTCGCCTCGCGCGTGGCGCAGACGGCAGAGGCGATGACGCGCGGTCTGGTCGGTCGGACGGTGTCGGATGTCGAGCGCGACCTCATTCTCGATACGCTCGACCATTGCCTCGGAAACCGCACCCATGCGGCCAAAATCCTCGGCATCTCGATCCGGACCCTGCGCAACAAGCTGAGCGAATACGGCGCGGCGGGGATCGTCGTGGCGGAGCCGGGTCAGGCGCGCATCAGCGCGGCCTGACCCGGTCCAACGCCTGGATCACCAACGGCGGCGATAATAGCGCGGCCGGGCGTAATAGCGCGGGCGGCGATAGACGACGACGGGACGGCGATAATAGCGCGGCCGGCGGCGATAATAGTAATACTGGCTGAATTCGGCCTCGGTCTGGTCGAGGGCCTCCTTCGTGTCGGCGGCGATCTGGTCGTCCGCCTTGGCGGGCTCCGGCGCCGGGCTCGGAACGGGCTTGACCTGAGCCGCTTCGGCGACGGCGACGCCGCCGAGGCTGGCGGCGGCCATGCCGCCGATCAGGGTCATGATGAATGAGCGTCTATCCACGACTTCCTCCAGGACTGGTTTCCACCATTGTTTCGCGCCCGCATCCACAGCCGAACAAGGCAGTGAACGATAGCGCATTTTCGGCGATTGTGATCCGCACGCGCGAAATTCTTTGAAGCAACCTAAACGGCTGATTCTGAACGGCCGGCAACGGCGTTGAGCGGCCTCGCGATCGCCTCCAGCGGCTGTCGTTCGGCCCTGATCGCGAAGCGGGCCGCGATTGCGGCCGCGCCCAGCATCAGCGCCGCGCCGAACAGATAGCCGGCGAAGACGCTGCCGCGCGAGCCGGTGTCGATCAGGATGCCGAACAGCCAGGGCCCGGCGACGCCGCCCGCGCCTGTCCCGATCGCATAGAAGGCCGCGATGGCGAGCGCGCGCATCTCGACGGGGAAGGTTTCGCTGACGGTGAGATAGGCGGAACTCGCAGCCGCCGAGGCGAAAAAGAACACCACGCTCCAGCAGGCGGTCAGTTGCGCCGCGGTGAGCAGGTCCTGCCAGAACAGCCAGCCCGTGCCGGTGAGCAGGACGCCCGAGGCGGCGTAGGTCGCGGCGATCATGATGCGCCGGCCGACCGTGTCGAACAGCCGGCCGAGAAGCAGCGGGCCGAGGAAATTACCTGCGGCGAAGGGCAGGATGAACCAGCCGATCGCCTGCGAGGGCACCTTGTAGAAATCCGTCAGGATCAGCGCATAGGTGAAGAAGATCGCGTTGTAGAAGAACGCCTGCGAGACCATCAGCGCCAGCCCGACCAGCGCGCGCGGGCGATAGATCACGAACAGCGCGGTGAAGACCTCGCGCAAAGGCGTCGCCGGTCGTGGGCGCAGATGGGTCAGCGGCAGCGGATCGGAGGATGTCGTCGCTCCGGAGCGCGCCTCGATCGACGCGACGATCGCTTCGGCCTCGGCGGTGCGGCCCTGGCCGATCAGCCAGCGCGGGCTCTCGGGAATCCATTGCCGCAGGACGAGGATGATCAGGCCCAGCGCGGAGCCGATGAAGAAGGCGAGCCGCCAGCCGAGTTCCGGATCGACGACGACGGGGTTCAGCAGCACGATGGCGCCGACCGCGCCGAGCGCGGCTCCGACCCAGAACGAACCGTTGATGACGAGATCGACGAAGCCGCGCACGCGCGCCGGCACGAGTTCCTGGATGGTCGAGTTGATCGCCGTGTATTCGCCGCCGATACCCATGCCGGTGAAAAATCGGAAGACGATGAAGCTCCAGAAATTCCACGAGAAGGCGGTGGCCGCCGTGGCGGCGAGATAGACGAACAGTGTGATGGTGAAGAGCTTCTTGCGGCCGAGACGGTCGGTCAGCCAGCCGAAGAACAGAGCGCCCAGCACCGCGCCCGCCAGATAGGCCGCGCCGGCCATGCCGATTTCGGTGTTGGTGAAGCGAAGGACCGGGCTTTCCTTGAGAGCGCCCGAGACGGAGCCCGCAAGCGTGACCTCCAGCCCGTCGAGAATCCAGGTAACGCCGAGCGCCACGACGACGAGCGTGTGGAAGCGCGACCATGGCAGCCGGTCGAGCCTGGCGGGTATGTCCGTGGCGACGACGCCATCGCTAGTCCGATCCGGCGCTGTCATGCCGGTCTCCTCCCGTTGATCGCGGTGGACCGTTGGCCGGCCTCGTCGATTGAAAAAGGCGGCGCCGAAGCGCCGCCTTCCGAAAGGTCCGTCAGTCTCAGCGCACGATCACGCGGCGGGTGATGACCCGGCGACGGCGGATCGGACGGCGCACGATCACCCGGCGGCGCACCACGACGGGGCGGCGACGGCGGGGGCGCACGACGACGCGCTCGCGCACGACGACCTGGTTGAAATCGGCGTCCGCCTCATCGAGCGCAGCCTTGGTCGCGGCGTCGATCTGGTCGCCCGCCGGCAGCGCCGCAGCGAGATCGGGCTTGCGCGAGGCAGCCTGCGCGATGGCCGTGCCGCCCAGGCTCGCAGCGGCGACGCCACCGAAAACACTCATGACAAAAGAACGTCTATCCACGTCTTCCTCCAATAATTCTGGTTTTACAAACCAATAATGTCGACCCACGGCGAGTTGTGCGGCGGAATGCGGCCACAACGCGGCCATTCGATAACGGTCCGTTCAGGGAAAGGTTCCAGACGGGATTTTTTGGCCTGGCTTAACCACTCGTTCACCATAAGCCCGGCAAGAATTGCCGGGTGCCCGGTCTATCGGCGGGCGGCGTGGAGCGGGCTGGTCGATGACCGATGTGACGGCAGGGACGGGCGGCGGCTTCAACATGCCGACACGCGGCGCGCTGGGGAAACTCCTCAACCGGCCGGACCTGTTCCTTGCCATCGGCGTGATGGGCATCCTCGTGGTGCTGATCTTCCCGCTGCCGGCCCTGCTGCTCGATCTTTTGCTGGCGCTCTCGATCATCCTGTCGGTGCTGGTGCTGATGACGGCGCTGTTCATCGAGGAGCCGCTCGAATTCTCCGCCTTCCCGACCGTGCTGCTGATCGTCACCATGCTGCGGCTGGCGCTCAACCTCGCCTCGACGCGCCTGATTCTGGCGCATGGGCATGAGGGCAGCGCGGCGGCCGGCCACGTCATCGAGGCTTTCGGCAATTTCGTGATGGGCGGGAATTTCGTGATCGGGGTGGTCGTCTTCACCATCCTGCTGATCGTCAACTTCGTCGTCATCACCAAGGGTTCGGGCCGCATCGCCGAGGTCGCGGCGCGCTTCGCGCTCGACGCCATGCCCGGCAAGCAGATGGCGATCGACGCCGATCTCTCGGCCGGGCTGATCGACCAGGACGTCGCCAAGACCCGCCGCAAGGCGCTGGAGGACGAGGCGAACTTCTTCGGCTCGATGGACGGCGCGTCCAAATTCGTGCGCGGCGACGCCATCGCCGGCCTGCTGATCACCTTCATCAACGTCATCGGCGGCATCATCATCGGCGTCGCGCAGCAGGGCATGGGGTTTGGCGACGCGGCGCGCGCCTATACCCAGCTCACCGTCGGCGACGGCCTCGTCAGCCAGATCCCGGCGCTGATCGTCTCGACCGCGGCGGGCCTTCTGGTCTCCAAATCCGGCGTGCGCGGCGCGGCCGACAAGGCGCTCGGCAAGCAGCTCTCGGGCTATCCCAAGGCGCTCGGCATGTCGGCTGCGGTGATGCTGCTGATCGCCATCCTGCCCGGCATCCCGATGCTGCCGTTCCTGGCACTGGCGGCCGGAGCGGCCTGGCTCGCGCGCCATTTCGGCAAGATCGCCAAGGAGAGGGAGGCGGCTGAGGCGGTGACCGCGCAGGCGGCCTCGCCGCTCCAGGCCGACGGCACGCCCAAGGAGGAGACGCTCAACGACCTGCTCAAGCTCGACGAACTGAAGATCGAGATCGGCTACGGGCTTTTGCCGCTGGTGAACGCGCCGGGCGGTCAGGACCGGCTCACCGACCAGGTCAAGGCGCTGCGCCGCCAGCTTGCGGCCGAGCTCGGCTTCGTCATGCCGGCGGTGCGCATCGTCGACAACGTCCAGCTCGAGGCGAACCACTACTACATCAAGATCAAGGAGATCGATGCCGGCCATGGCGTCGTCTACGCCGGCCAGTACATGGCGATGGACCCGATGGGCGGCTCGGTGAACCTGCCCGGACACAATGTGCTGGAGCCAACCTTCGGCCTGCCGGCGACCTGGATCGACGCGGCTCTCCAGGATGAGGCGCAACTGCGCGGGTTCACCGTGGTCGACGCGGCCACCGTGATCTCGACGCATCTGACCGAGGTGCTGAAGTCGCACATGCCGGAGCTGCTCTCGCATGGCGAGGTGCAGAAGCTGCTGCGGGAACTGCCCAAGGACCATGCCGAACTGATCAAGGAGATCGTGCCCTCGCAAATCTCGACCACTGGCATCCAGCGCGTGCTGCAGCTCCTGCTGTCCGAGCGCATCTCGATCCGCGACCTCGCCACGATCGTCGAGGGCATCGCCGAGGTCGCCGGCGGCATCAAGAACCCGCGCGAGATCGCCGAACATGTCCGCATGCGGCTGGCGCGCCAGATCTGCGCGCAGTTCTCGAACGGGCAGGGCTCGCTGCCGATCATCACGCTGTCGCCGGCCTGGGAGAGCATTTTCGCCGAATCGATCATCGGCAATGGCGAGGAGCGCCACCTCGCCATGCAGCCCTCGCGGCTGCAGGAATTCGTCCATCACGTTCGCGACAAGTTCGAGGACGCGGCCCGCATCGGCGAGATGCCGGCGCTGGTCACCTCGGGCCTGGCGCGGCCCTTCGTGCGCCAGATCATCGAGCGCTTCCGCCGCGAGACGCCGGTGCTGTCCCAGGCGGAAATCCATCCGCGGGTCAGGCTGAAGACGGTGGGCAGCGTGTGATTGTGCAATCGCGCCCTGCGCGCGGCCCATGCACGCATGCAGGTCCGGCATTGGCGATGATTTGCGGCTGCCGCTAAGCCCAGGTCATGACCCGCAATGCCGTCTTTTTCGCGATCATGTGCCTGGTCTGGGGCCTGACCTTCCTGCCGGTGAAGATCGCCTCCGAGCATGTGCCTCCGATCTTCCTGGCGGCGGTGCGGTTCTGGATCGCCGGCGCGCTGATGCTGCTCTGGGCCGGGCGGGATGTCTTCAAGGTTCCCGCTGCCACGCGTGGGCGGCTGCTGCTGACAGCGCTGCTGGTCAACACCGGCAATTACGCCTTCCTGTTCTGGGGCACGGCGCAGGCCCCTAGCGGGCTGGCGGCCGTGGTCAATCTCGCGACGATCCCGGTCTGGTCGCTGCTGGCCAGCCGCGTCATCGAGGGTCACAGCATCAGCGGCCGGCGCGTGCTGGCGATCGGGCTCGGCGCTGTCGGCCTGAGCTTCCTGTTCGCGACGCGGCTCAGCGCCGGCGCCAGCGCGGCGACCGGCAATCCGCTGGAGATATGGGGGCTGGCCTCGGTCGCCTTCGGCACGCTGCTCTATTGCGTCGGCGCGGTGCTGACGCGGGCGATCGCGCCTGCCATGCCGACGCTGACTCTGGCGGGCTGGCAGACGATGATCGGCGCGGCCGGCCTGACGGTGATCTCGCTCGTCCTGGAGCCGGTCGATGTCGCCGATCTGCGCGCGCTAGGGACATGGCCGGTCTGGCCATCGCTGCTGACGCTGGTCGTCGGCGGCTCGCTGATGGGTTTCACCATCTATCTGAGGCTGCTGCGCGACTGGGGCGCGTTTCGCGCCGGGCTCTACGCCTTCGTCAGCCCGGTCATCGCGGTGTCGGCCGGCATCATCGTGTTGAGCGAGCCGTTCGGCTGGGCCGAGGGGCTGGGCGCGTTCCTGATGTTCGGCGCGGCCGCGCTGGCACTCAGATCGCGCTGAGCACGATCAAGCCAGCGGCGGATCGGCCGTCTTCGCCTTCTCCTGCGCCTGCGCGATCGCAGCCGCGCGTGCATGCTGGCGCAACTGCGTCCGCTCGAACAGCAGGACGACAGGCAGCGAGATCACCAGCGGAATGATCAGGTAGAACATCCGCCAGACCAGGAGCGCGGCGAAGACGGCCGGCGCGGGCACGCCCGGCATCACCGCGAGGAAGACCGCCTCCATCACGCCGACGCCGCCCGGCACCTGGCTGAGCAACCCGGCCGAGAAGGAGAGCAGGAACGCGCCGAGCACGATCAGGAAGCCCGGATTACCCTGATCGGGCAGGGCGAAATAGATGATGCCGGCCGCGCCTGCGAGTTCGAGCGGCGCGGCGAGATACTGCCGCGCCACGATCGGCAGACGCGGATAGATCAGCTCGAACTTGCCGATCTTCAGCGGCCTGAATTTGAGCCACGCGCCGACCGTGTAGAGCGCGCAGAAGCCGAGCAGGCCGTAGCCAATCATCGTCGCCGCGCCGTCACCGATGGCGAATTTGGGCAAGAGCCTCGCGAGTGGTCGCAGGATTTCCGGCTCGATCACGAGGACGAGCCCCATCAGCATGATCGTGCCGAAGGCGAAGGTGAAGGAGCACAGCGCCACCAGCACCGCGACCTCAGCCGCGCTCAGGCCCTTCGCGGTGTAGGCGCGGTAGCGCACCATGCCGCCCGAGACGACGGACGCGCCGATATTGTGCGAGAGCGCGTAGGTGACGAAGGAGCAGACCGAGATATAGGCCCAGGAAAAGCCTTTCTCCTTACCGAGATGGATGAGCGCGATGCGGTCATACCAGGCGAGCGCGGCATAGGCGACGAGCGTCGCCAACCCCGCATGGAGGAAGGCGTCGGGCGAAATCAGGCCGATCTTCTGGGCGATGCGGCTGGCCACGATCTTCAGATTGTCCCAGAAGCCGCCCTGTTCCAGCAGCGTCTGGATCGCGGCGTCCGTTCCGGCTTCCGACTTCAGCTTGTCCCAGAGCAGATCGACCGACCAGACCACCGCGACGAGCCCGATCAGCGGCCAGAGATAGTCGAGATATTTTTTCATGGGACCGGCGGGCTGGCGGGGATTGGAGCTATGCGTCCAAAGCTGGCTATACATGCAGCGGATGCGCGGCCAACGGACCTGTCCTCTGTGCCAGCGGGCGCGGAGGAGAGCAAGCGGCGCGGGGCGCCGCCTGCCGTGTCGTGGGCGGCCTATTTGCCGTTGGCCTTGAGCCAGGCCTGCATCGCCGCGATCTCCTTCTCCTGCTCCGCGACGATCGCCGTGGCGAGCTTGCGCAGTTCCGGGTCCTTGCCATGGGCCAGCATGATGCGGGCCATGGCGATCGCGCCCTGATGGTGCGGGATCATCCCGCGCACGAAATCGGCGTCGACATCGCCGCTATAGGCGATGTCCATGTCGGCATGCATCTTCGCGTTGGCGGCCTTGAAGGCGGTGGTGGCTGGCGTGTCCTTGCCGGTTGCGGCCCCGCCGTGGCCGGCATGGCCGCCATGGTGCTGCTGGGCGAGCGAGACGCCGCCGAGCGCGACGGCGGCCGCGAGCAGGGCCGCGACGCCTGTGCGGGTGATGCGGGCTTTGGTGATCGTGGTCATGTGATGGTCCTCATTGCAGGGCCGATGTCGGCGCGGCGGGGCTGCGCCGCTGCGCGCGCGACCGGTATCGGATGTGCTGGATTCGGGATCAGGCGAGCGACGTGTCCGCCCGCGGCGGGCGCTCGGCAGGCTCGGGCGACACGACGTCGCCGCACTCCGGGGCGAGCGGCCCGACGATCTCCCAGCGCGCCGGGATGATCTGAGCGGTCAGGGCGAGCGATGTCGCGATCAGCCCGCAGCCGAGAATGCAGCAGGACGGCATCGCGCCATGGCCGGTCGGCTCAGGTTTTGCGCTTTCGTGGCAAGGCTCGCCGTCAGGGGCGGCGTCGTGATGGCCGGCGGGGTGATGCGATGATCCTGCGGGCGAAGCCGCATGGCCGGCGCTGGCGGCGAGCGTCGCATGCGGCAGCACCGCCAGCAGCATCACCGCCAGCGCCGCAGCCAGCCGCAGCCAGGCGAGCCCGACCGATCGACGATCGTGATGGAGGCGATGAGACATGCTGGCGTGAGTTCTCCGCCGCGATCATGTCATGATCGCGGCATCGCGACCAAGGGACAAGACCCGACCATGCCCGAGACCCTCGCCATCAGCCTGACCGGGACCACCGACCTGCCGCCGGGAAAGATCGCCGCGATCGTGACCTCGCTGGAGATGTTCGCCGCCCCGCCTGTCAGGCCCGATCCGCCCGGAACGGAGGGCTTTTCGATCGAGCCGATCGGGCGCCGGGACGCCGCCCGCTATCTGGCGATCTACCGCGCGCTGGGCGAGCGCTGGATGTGGTTCAGCCGGCTGGTCAGGCCGTTGGCCGAGATCGAGGCGCTGCTGGGCGACGAGGCGATCCTGTTCTTCGCCGTCAGGCATGGCGGCCGCGATGTCGGGCTGCTCGAACTCGATTTTCGGGTCGAAGGCGAGGGCGAACTCGCCTTTTTCGGGCTCGACGAGAGCGTGGTCGGCAAGGGGGGCGGGCGCTGGCTGATGAACCGGGCGCTGGCGATCGCGTGGCAGAGGCCGATCGCGCGCTTCTGGGTCCATACCTGCACGCTCGACCACCAGGGCGCGCCGGAGTTCTACCAGCGCTCGGGTTTCCGCGTCTTCAAGCGCGGGATCGAGGTCGACGACGATCCGCGACTCGCCGGGCAGATGCGGCGCGACTGCGTGCCGCATCACCCGGTGATCGAAAGGCGCTGACCGCCTCAGACGCTGGCGCGGGCCCGCAGGCCGATCGAGTCCATCATCGCCTGGTCGCGGGCGGCGTCCGCCGCGCGCTCCGAGGCGCGCTCGCGGTCGTCGAGAATCTCGACCTTCTTCATGTCCTCGAAGGCTTCCTGAAGCTCGGCCTTGGCGTCGTCGAGCTGGCCCTTCAGATTGTCGGCGGACTGGCGCAGATTGTCGCGGCGGGCGAGCGCAGCCTTGGCATAGGTCGGATAGGCGAAATGGCCGGGGTCAGAGATCCCGGCGCGGGTCTCCTCGCTCTGGATCTCGCGATCCAGATCGGTCGCCATGCGGTGAAACTCGGCGATCATCATCTCGATCTGGCTTACCCGGCGACGCTTTTCGTCGACCTGGAAGCGTTTGAGACGCAAAAGGGTCTCTCGCGACTTCATGTCGTGTCCAACTCCTGGTTACGCACTGGCGCCGCGCCGACCCCTCGACACGCCACCGAACTTTCATCCGCGAGACAACCGACACCATGGCGCAAGGAGGTTGACCGTTCCTTACCGAAAATGGCCGCTTTTCGCGCATGAGGAGCCGGCGTCTCGCCTCATGCTGGGCTGCCGCGAAAGCTGCTAGATCGCAACCTTACAGCTCGCCACGCCGCCGCGATGGCGACGGACATGCCCCGGACCTTGCCGCTTTGCCCGCCTTGAGACCCCTGCCAGAGCATGCGTGGCTGATCGCCGGCCTGTCGCTGACGCGCCTGATCGGCTGGGGCGCGAACTACTGGGCCCCCTCCGTGCTGGCGACCTTGTTCGTGCGCGATCTCGGCCTCTCGATCCAGATCGTCTTCGGCGGCATCACGGTGCTCCTTGTCATCGGGGCGGCGGTCGCTCCCGGTCTCGGGCGTCATGCCGAGCGCCATGGCACGCGCGGCCTGATGAGCCTCGGCGCGGTGATCTGCGGCGCGGGTTTCGTGTGCCTCGCCGCCGCGCAGGGGCCGGCCAGCTATCTCGCCGCATGGTGCGTCATCGGCGTCGGCCACGCCATGTCGCTCGCCAATATGGGCAGCGTCACCGTGGCGCAGATCATGGACGAGCGCGCGCGCCGCGTCATCGGCGTGATGATGCTGGTGACGGGGCTGTCGGCGAGCCTGTTCTGGCCGCTGGCGGCTGGCCTGTCCGACTGGCTCGGCTGGCGCGGCGCCTGCCTCGTCTTCGCGGCGATGCATCTTTGCATCGCGCTTCCGATCCATCTCGCCATCCCGCGCCATCGCAAGCCGCTCGCCCCTGCGCAGGACGCTGCCGCCGCGCTGCGGCTCAACGGGCGTGTGCCGGACGGCCAGCGCCGCGCCGCCTTCGTGTTGCTGGCGACGTGCTTTTGCCTGAGCGGGCTGGTCTCCTGGGGCCTGCCGCTGCATTTCATCGGGCTTTTCGAGGCGTCGGGTCTGCCGCTCGCCTCGGCGGTGGCGATCGCGAGCCTGACCGGGCCCGCGACCATCGCCGCGCGCCTGATCGAGGTCGTCGCCGGCGACCGGGTCCGGCTGGAGCGGCTGAGCCTCTATGCGCTGATGCTCGGTGCAACGGCCTGCCTGCTGCAACTCCTCGCGCATGGCTCGGCGCTGGTCAGCATCGCTTTCGTGCTGCTCTATTCGGCCGGCGCGGGCGTGCTCTCGATCGCGCGCGCGACGCTGCCGCTGCTGCTCTTCGGCCAGCGCGGCTATGCGGTGATGTCGGGCCGGCTGACCGTGCCACAGAACCTGATCTTCGCGGCTGCGCCCTTGCTCTATGCCGCCGGGGTCGAGCGGGCCGGCACGGATTTCACGCTGGTCGGTTCGGCCGTGCTGCAGCTTCTTGCGCTGGCGGCGCTCGCTGGGCTGGTCCGACGGCTCTAGCTCGCCATGATCGCCGCCAGCCGCTGATAGCTCTCCGGCAGCGAGGTCGCCTCGTCCTTGGACTGCTTGAGAAAGCCTTCCAGCGCCGGGTTGAGACGGATCGCCTCGTCGACCTCGGCCGACGCGCCCTGGCGATAAGCGCCCAGGCGAATCAATTCCTCCATGTCGGCATAGGTCGCGAGCGTCGCGCGCGCCTTCTGCACCACCGGGTAGAAGGCCGGGTCGCAGGCCTTCGGCATCGTCCGCGAGACCGATTTCAGGATGTTGATCGCCGGGAAGCGGCCGCGCTCGGCGATCGAGCGCTCCATCACGATATGGCCGTCGAGGATGCCGCGGACCGCGTCCGCCACCGGCTCGTCATGGTCGCCGCCATCGACCAGCACGGTGAAGAGCCCGGTGATCGCGCCGTCCGAGACACCGGGTCCGGCGCGCTCCAGCAGGCGCGGCAGTTCGGCGAAGACGGTCGGCGTGTAGCCCTTGGTCGTCGGCGGCTCGCCGGCGGCGAGCCCGATCTCGCGCATCGCCATGGCGAAGCGGGTGACCGAATCCATCAGGCACATTACCTGCAGGCCCTGGTCGCGGAAATACTCGGCCAGCGCCAACGTGGTCAGCGCTGCCTGCTTGCGCATAAGCGCCGGTTCGTCGGAGGTCGCCACCACCACGACCGAACGCGCCAGTCCCGTGGGGCCGAGATCGTCCTGAAGGAACTCCTGCACCTCGCGGCCGCGCTCGCCGACGAGGCCGATGATGTTGACGTCGGCCTTGGCGTAGCGCGCCAGCATGGAGAGCAGCACCGATTTGCCGACGCCCGAGCCCGCGAAGATGCCCATGCGCTGGCCGAGGCAGCAGGTCAGGAAGGCGTTGAGGCCGCGCACGCCGAGATCGAGCGGGGGGCCGACGCGGCGGCGCGAATGGGCCGGCGGCGGGTCGGCGCGGTAGGGGAAGAGCTGCTCGCCCTGCGGCAGGGCCGGGCCCTTGTCGACCGGACGGCCGAGCGCGTCGACGACGCGGCCGAGCCAGGCCATGGTGGGCCTGACGCCGGGCTGGGCCTTGTCGACATAGGCCGGGCAGCCCCGGCGCACGCCATCGAGCCCGCCATAGGGCATGACCAGTGCTTTCTCGCCTGAA
This sequence comes from Beijerinckiaceae bacterium, assembly GCA_019745195.1. Taxonomy (GTDB): domain Bacteria; phylum Pseudomonadota; class Alphaproteobacteria; order Rhizobiales; family Beijerinckiaceae; genus Allobosea. The sequence continues at coordinate 75,924 of JAIETL010000023.1, read as the reverse complement.
AAGCCGATCACTTCGCAGGGCACGCGCGCGCTCTGGCCGATGTCGATCTCGATGCGCCCGCCCAGGCTCATCGCGCCGATCGGGCCCGAGATTTCGACCAGAAGTCCGCGCACGGCGGTGACGCGGCCATAGACGGTCAGCCCGTCCAGCCCCTCGATCGTGGCGGCGAGCGCGCTGAGCTTGTCCCGCGCGGGTGTAGAGCTGTTCATAAGTGTGGCCGTAAACCTTTCATTAAGGCGTCTGATTAACACTGTGTGTCGAGGCTGCTGCGCGTTGCGGGTCGTTTTTCGCCCTGTTCCTCGAAGCCGGCCTCCGCGAAAGGCATTTTCGCGGGAGTGGACTGTCCGATCCGTGTCAATTTCGACTCACCTCGGCAAGGATCGTCCGGCTGCTCCCACGAAGCGCTTGCATACGGGAATCACGGTTTGTTAACCATTTCTCCGTAGCGTGTCGCGTGGCGTTTCATCGGGCAAGCACGTCGTCGTCCTGAGCCGCGGGGGTTCGGACGATAAGCGCGGGCAGCTTGCCTCGGGGCTGAATTGGGGACGTGACATGCGGGTTCTGCTGATCGAGGACGATAGCGCAACCGCCCAAAGCATCGAGCTCATGCTCAAGTCCGAGAGCTTCAACGTCTATACGACGGATCTCGGCGAAGAGGGCGTCGATCTCGGCAAGCTCTACGACTACGACATCATCCTGCTCGACCTGAACCTGCCCGACATGTCGGGCTACGAGGTGCTGCGCTCCTTGCGCGTCGCCAAGGTCAAGACGCCGATCCTGATCCTGTCGGGCCTCGCCGGCATCGAGGACAAGGTGAAGGGCCTGGGCTTCGGCGCGGACGACTACCTGACCAAGCCGTTTCACAAGGACGAACTCGTCGCCCGCATCCACGCCATCGTGCGCCGCTCGAAGGGCCATGCCCAGTCGGTCATCACGACAGGCGACCTGATCGTCAATCTCGACACCAAGACCGTGGAGGTCGATGCCGCCCGCGTCCATCTCACCGGCAAGGAATACCAGATGCTGGAGCTGCTTTCGCTCCGCAAGGGTACCACGCTGACCAAGGAGATGTTCCTCAACCATCTCTATGGCGGCATGGACGAGCCCGAGCTCAAGATCATCGACGTGTTCATCTGCAAGCTGCGCAAGAAGCTCGCCAACGCGTCGGACGGCAAGAACTATATCGAGACGGTCTGGGGCCGCGGCTATGTGCTGCGCGAGCCGACCGAGGTCGACGAGCGAATCCCGGCCTGAGCATCTGAAAGACGCGTCACGATGCGGTCATCATCGGCCGGCATAGAGTTTGAGGCCTGATCGTCGGATGTAAACGACAGGCTGACGGGGACCCCGCCGCGAGGCGGGGTTTTTGTTTGTGGCGGGTGGTGTCGGCGTGGAAGCGCTGCGGGGTGAAGCTGGCTGAGCGGGGCCTCAGAACCGCCGGCCGGCCGCCGCCGCGAGCGAGCGCGTGCGGTCGAAGGGCAGGCCCAAATTTGATGTCTGCGCCTTGACGGAACTGCTCTCGCGGTAGAGGCCGCGATGCTCGCGGTCGGGCACGATCGTGGTTGTGATGCCGATCACGGTCTCGGCTGCGCCCAGCACGAAGGCTCCGTCGCGCGCCAGCCGCTGCGCCAGCGCCGCCATCACCTTCGCCTTGGTGGCGACGTCGAAATAGATCAGCACGTTGCGGCAGAAGATCACGTCGAACTGGCCGAAATGGGCGTTGGCTTCGAGCAGGTTGTGCGGCTTGAGGTCGACCATGGCGCGGATGCGCTCGTTGACCTGCCATTTGTCGCCGTCCTGGCGGAAATAGCGCAGCAGCATCTGGATCGGCAGGCCGCGCTGGACCTCGAACTGGCTGTAGACGCCCTGTCGCGCCCGCTCGAGCACCTCGGTGGAGATGTCCGTGCCGAGGATCTCGACGCGCCAGCCGGCGAGGCGCTGGGCCATCTCGTCGAGTATCATTGCCAGCGAATAGGCTTCCTGTCCGGTGGAGACCGCCGCGCACCAGATGCGCAAGGAACGGCTCGTGGCGTTGGCGGCGAGCTTCTCGGGCAGGATCACGTCGCGGAACAGGTCGAAGGGCGTACGGTCGCGAAAGAACAGCGTCTCGTTGGTGGTCATCGCCTCGACGACGGCGTTCTCCAGCGCGGGATCGGCCCTGAAGCGCAGTTTCTGAACCAGCGCGCCGAGACCGTCGATGCCGCTGCGACGGCACAGGATGCCGAGCCGGCTTTCGGCGAGATAGCGCTTCTCCTCGCTCAGCGAGAGCCCGGAGCGTTGATGCAGCAAAGCGCGCAGGAAATCGAAATCGGCCTCCGTCATCGCGGCGGGCCTTCGCGAAGCAGGCCGCGGATCGCGCCGCCGATCGCGTCGAGCGGGATCACCGCGCTGGCGTGGCGGGCGCGCACGACCGAGCCCGGCATGCCCCAGATCGTGCTGGAGGCTTCATCCTGCGCGATGACGGCCGCGCCTGCCCGCCGCAGCGCGCCCGCACCTTCCGTGCCGTCGCTGCCCATGCCTGTGAGCACGAGGCCGAGCGCGGCCGGGCCGAGATGGCGCGCCGCCTCGTTGAACAGGACATCGACCGCCGGTCGGCAGAAGCGCACCGGCGGCGCATCGGAGATGCTGGCGACGATGTGGCCGAGCTTGCGCTCGATGCCGAGGTGACGCCCTCCCGGCGCGACATAGATCGTGCCGCGCGAAAGCCGCTCGCCGTCGAAGGGCTCGCGCGTCGGCACGCCGATCTGGGCTGCGACCTGTTCGGCGAAGGAGGCGGTGAAGACCGGCGGCATATGCTGCACGATCAGCGTCGTCAGGTCTTGCAGGGCCGGCCCGATATCGGCGAGCACCCTGGTGACGGCTCGCGGCCCGCCGGTCGAGGCGCCGATCATCAGATAGCGCGGCATCACCGAAACGAGCGGCTTCAGGTTGACCGGGCCGGTGAGAGGACAATCGAGATCGACCTCGGGCGGCAGTGAGCCGGGCCTGACCGGAGTTTGCGCGATGTTGCCGAGCTTGAGCAGGAACTCGCTGCGGAAATCGAGCGACAGCGTCATGCCGCCGCGGCTGTCCGGCTTGGAGAGCACGTCCATCGCGCCCTTGGTCATGCATTCCAGCGCGATCCGGGCGTTGCGCTCGGTCAGCGTTGTGGCCAGCAGGATACCGGTGCGCGGGCTTTCCTTTAGGATCTGCGGCAGGGCGGCGGCGCCATCGACGCCGGGCATGTCGAGATCGAGCACCATCACGTCGGGCTGGAAGCGGCCGGCATGGGCGACCGCGGTTTCGCCATCGCCGGCGACGGCGACGACATGGAACTGCCCGCTCTCGCCGAGCCAGCGCGCGAACAACCCGCGCACCACGACGGAGTCATCGGCGATCACGACCGTCTTGGGTCGCTGTGCCGCTGCGCCGTAGGCAGATAAAGGGCTGATCATGCGTTGCGCGTCCGGGCCGGCGGGGCGGGCGGGTTGTTAGACCTATGCGATCAGAGCAAGCCGACCTGATGGAACTTGGAGGCCACGATCTCCTTGTCGAACGGCTTCATGATGTATTCGTCGGCGCCGGCATGCATGGCGCGCGCAATATGGGCAATGTCGTTCTCGGTGGTGCAGAACACGACCTTGGGACGCTTGCCGCCCGGCATCTGGCGCAGCGTGCGCAGGAAGTCGTAGCCGTCCATGATCGGCATGTTCCAGTCGAGCAGCACGGCGTCCGGCATCTCGCCCTTGCAGGCGTCGATGGCGCGCGCGCCGTCCTCAGCCTCGGCGATGCGGAACTGCAGGCCTTCGAGGATGCGGCGGGCGACCTTGCGGATGACCGCGGAGTCGTCGACGACGAGGCAATATTTCATGATCGTTCTCCGGATCGGGCGAGGGCGGCGTCACGCCGCTATGGGAAGGTCGATTTTCAGGACGGCGTCGACATTGAGGACCACCAGAAGGCGGTCGTCGAGCCGGTGGACGCCTGCCGCGAGTGCAGCCCAGCTCCGGTCGAGATGGACCGGCACGGGCTCGAAGGTCGATTGGTCGAGCCGCATCACCTCGCCGACGGCGTCGACGATCAGCGCATAGGCCTCGCCGCCGAGGTCGATGCCGACCGCGACGAGTTCGCATTTCTCGTTGCAGTGGTTCGACAGGTCGACGAAGCGGCCCAGCCGCTTGCGCATGCAGATCGCGGTCACGACCCGGCCGCGCAGGTTGAGCAGGCCGACGATCTCCTTCGGCGCGCTCGGCACGGGCGTAATCCGGGTCGCGATGAAGACGTCATGGACGCGTCCGATCGGCAGGCCGAGGATCTGCTCGCCGACCGTGACCGTGACGTAATCGAGCGGATCGCCGAAGCTTGGCGCCCTCTGCGTCGCGCCGCGATGGATGGTCTCCTGCGCGCTCATGCTGCCTGCCTCATGCTGGTGCGGCGCTCGGCCAGTTCGTTGAGCAGGGCGCGCCGGTCGAATTTGGCGACGATCTCGTCGAGCCTGGCATGGGCGGCGCGGACATGGAGGTCAGGCGTCGTCATCGTCGTGGTGCCGAGGATGCGCAACTGGTCGCCGCCCTCGGTCCGGCGCAGGGTCTCGGCGAAGGCGAAGGCGGCCTCGGGATCGCGGTCGAGGTCGATCAAGATGGTGTTCATCGCGCCGGCCGCCATCTGCCGGCGCGCCGCGTCGAAATCGGCGGCGAGCGCGATGCGCTGGCCCGACGCCTTGAGCACCGGGCTCAGCATCTCGCGCAGGAAGTCGGAGGGTTCGATCAGCAGCACCTGTGCGGGCGTCGCGATCTCGGCCTCGCTGCGGCGGCCATGCAGCCAGTTCGGATCCCCCAGCGGCAGGTAATGCGCGAGGTCGATGATCTCCGTGGCGCGCCCGCGAATCATGGCCGAGCCGATGACGCTGCGGTCCGAGGTCGACTGCAACTCCACGTCGAGCGCTTCCTCGACGATGTCGACGATGGCGTCGACCGCCAGCCCCATGGTCAGGTCGCCTTCGGAGATGATCACCAGCGACTGCAGGCCTTCGCTGCGGATCTGCGCCTCGCCTACGGATACGATCGGCATCAGGCGGTTGCGGTAATTCAGAAGGATGCGGCCGCTGCTCGGCTGGAACGCGCTGGCGTCGACTTCCTCGAGCCTCGTGACGAGCGAGAGAGGCACCGCCTTCAGGCTGTCGGGGCCGGCGCGGAACACAAGCATGGTGGTGCGTTCGCCGGCCGGAGCCGCGTCCGACCTCTGGGCCTCGGAACGCAGCGCCTCGCTCGACGCGACCGCGCCGACCTGGCGGGCGACGCCGTTGGGATCGACGATCAGAACAACCGCGCCATCGCCCAGGATGGTGTTGCCGGAAAAGATCGGGATGTGACGCAGCTTGGTCGACATCGGCTTCACGACGATCTCTTCGGTGTGGAAGACGCTATCGACGAGGATGCCGAACTGGCGCTCGCCGATCTGGGTCACGACGATGAAGCCGTCGTCCATGGCGCTGGCCGGGGCACCGAGCAGCCCGGCGAGCGAGATGATCGGCAGCAGCCGCTCGCGCAGGCGCAGGACAGGGGCGCCGTTGATCTGCTCGACGCGATGGTCGGCGCCGGCCTTCACCCGCACGAGTTCGCGCACGACGATCTGCGGTATGGCGAAGCGCTGCTCGCCGACAGCCACGATCAGGGCCGCGACGATCGCCAGCGTCAGCGGGATCTTGATCGTCATCGTCGCGCCCTGGCCGGCGACGCTGGCGACATCGATGCGGCCGCCGATCTGATCGACATTCGACTTGACGACGTCCATGCCGACGCCGCGCCCGGAGATCGCGGTGACACGCTCGGTCGTGGAGAAGCCGGGATGGAAGATGAAGTTGCCGATGGCGGCGTCCGACATCCGCTCCAGTTCGGCCTCGGTCGCGAGGCCGGCCTGCTGCGCCTTGCGGCGGATGCGCGAAACATCGAGACCGCGGCCGTCGTCGGAGACGGAAATCGTGACCGAGCCGCCCTCGTGGAAGGCGCAGACGCGGATGGTCCCGTGCTCCGCCTTGCCGGCGGCCTTGCGCTCTTCCGGCGTCTCGATCGCATGGTCGGCGCAGTTGCGCACCATATGGATCAGCGGATCCTTGATCAGGTCGAGAATCTGCCGGTCGAGTTCCGTGTCTCCGCCGTCGAGCACGAGTTCGATGCGCTTGCCGAGTTCGGTGCTGAGGTCGCGCACGATGCGCGGCAGCTTCGACCAGGCGTTGCCGATCGGCTGCATCCGGGTCTTCATCACCCCGTCCTGCAGCTCGGCCGTGATCAGCGACAGGCGCTGGAGCGGGGCCTTCAGGCCGGCATCGTCCTGCTTGCGCGAGATTTCGAGAAGCTGGTTGCGGGTGAGCACGAGCTCCGAGACCATGGTCATCAGATGCTCGATCGTATCGACATTGACGCGCAGCGTGCTCGGGCCGCTGGCCCGGTTCTCGCGCGGCGCATCCTCCGCCGCGGCGGTCTCCTGCGCCTGGCCAGACGCGACCGGAAGCGCGATCCGGCCATCGGCGCCGCGTTCGGGGCCGGGCGCGCTGCGGAAGACGAGGTCGAGCCCGTCCTCGGTCATAGTGGTGCCGTGCCTGGCGAGATAGGCGGCGACAGGGTCGTCGCCTGCCATCGCGGGCGGCGCGTTCGCGGCGAGCTCGGATTTCGCCCGGTCGGCGAGCGCGCGCAGTTCGGCGATCAGGGTCTCGTCGCTGCCCTCGGGCTCGGTGCCCTTCTCGGCGAGTTCGGCGAGGATCTCCTTGACCCGGTCGATCGTTTCCAGGATCGCGGTGACGGCGATGGCGCTGACGACGGCGCCGTCGCGGAACTGGCCGATCACGGATTCGGCGGCGTGGGTCAGGGCCTCCAGCCGGGGCAGGCCGATGAAACCGCAGGTGCCCTTGACGGTGTGGACGAGGCGAAAAATGTTGCGCAGGATCTCGCGGTCGTTCGGGTCCTGCTCGAAGCGGACGAGTTCCCGATCGACCGTGTCGAGGTTCTCGCCGGTCTCGCTCAGGAACTCTTGCAGCAAATCGTCCATGCCGGAGACCATCACCCACGCAACAATGCTTACGATGATCTAAGCAGCAGAAGGGTTTATGATCGGTTGAGATCGGCGCGAAAGCGCTAGGATTTAGCGGTCGCGGCCGGCGTCCGGATCAATCGGCCTTGCGCGCGGTGATCGTCACCGTGTCGGCCTCGATCGCGAAGGTGATCGCCATGCCCGCCGCGCGCGCGACCATGCCGGTATAGAGCGGCTGGACGGCATGGGCGTCGATCGTGCCGGTCTCGGAATGGCCGGCCAGCAGATCTTCGACATGGGCGGGAATGCGCGCATGCGAGCCCGTCGCGGTGATCATGAAACTGCCCTGCTCGCCCTCGACGGTGGCGCGCGAGACGAGCTTGCCGCCGCGCGGCACGGCGTGCGTGGCCAGGATCAGCAGGTTGAGCAGCAGCTTGACCTGGTTCTTCGGCAGCAGCGCGCGCGGCGCCTCCCAGTCGAGCGAAAGCTTTTCGTCGTTGAGGAAGCCGTTGGCGACGTTTCCGGCGTCGCCGAGATCGATCATCGCGCCGGCCGATCCCGCCGCCCCGAAGGCAAGGCGGGCGAACTGGAGCCGCGCTGAGGCGTTGCGCGCGCTCTTCTTGATCAGGTCGAGCGCGAAGTCGCGCATCGAGGGGTCGTCCTCCTCCAGCACCTCCAGCGCGTTGACAATGGCGCCGACCGGGCTGATCACGTCATGACAGACGCGGCTGCACAGGAGTGCGGCCAGGTCGAGCGGCTCGAGCGAGATGGCGGTCATGGCTTTGCGTCCTGGATCGGCGGTAAGGGCGCTCCCGGTTTCCGGGAGATCGTCTGATGACGATATGGCGCCAGCTTGGTTTGCATGTGGTTAACCCTGTTTCACCGACAGCGCCAATCAGGGCCGGCAGAGATATCATGATCGCGTTCGACGACCCCCGCTTGGCAGACCTGGACGAGCTGGCGCGCCGGCTCGCCGAGGCCGCGCGCGTCAGCGCGTCCGTGCTGCTCTCGATGCGGCTGGCGCGCGACGTCAGGCTGAAGCCCGACGGCTCGCCCGTCTGCTCGGCCGATCTGGCGGCCGACGCCGCCGCCAAGGCCGAGCTGGCGCGACTCCTGCCGGATTTCCCCGTGATCAGCGAGGAGAGCGCGGATGCGGTTGCGCCCGGCCCGGTCTTCATCCTGCTCGATCCGCTCGACGGCACCCGCGAGTTCCTCGCCGATGGAGACAGCTATTGCGTCGCGATCGCCATCGTTCGTGGCGACCGCCCGATCGCGGGCGCGATCGCGGCCCCGCAGATCGGTCGGCTCTGGTTTGGCGGCACGCATGCCTTCGCCCAGCGGCTCGACGCGGGCGGCGCTGCGCTAGGAGAGGCTGTCCCGATCGCGGTGCGGCCCGAGCCTGCGGACGGGCCAGTGGCGCTCGTCAGCCGTTTCCATGGCGACGGTCTGAGCGAGGACCTTACCACGGCGGTTCGCGCGCGCGTGCGCCGGCCCGTGTCGTCGGCGGTCAAGTTCGGCCTGATCGCCTCTGGCGAGGCGGACCTGCATGTGCGCGGCGGCCAGACCATGGAGTGGGACATCGCGGCGGGAGACGCGATCCTGCAGGCGGCAGGCGGCGTCGTGCTGACGCTGGACGGGGTCGCCCCGCGCTATGGCTGCATCGAGCGCCAGTTCCGTAACCCGCCCTTCGTCGCCGCCGGCAGCCTCGCCATGGCGCGGCGCGCGCTTTCCGCCCTGCCCGGTCAGCGCGCGATCGTCTCGTAGACCTGGCGCCAGCGCGCATCGGCCTGCGCCATGGCGGTTTTGCCGGCGATGAAGGCCTGGCGGTTCTCCGGCGTCCTGAACAGGACGAGCCGGCCGCCGACGACGGCGAACAGGGTCGGATTGGTCTCGATGGCGCGGCCCTCCGCGACGCCCAGGCCGTCGAAACCCGCGAAGGCCGGCTCGTACACTTCGGGCGCGTCGCTGAAGGCTGCGCGATTTGCCGCCGAAACGAAGCGCCAGACGATGCCGCGATGGCTCAGTTCAAAGCGCTCCAGCCCCGGCACGGCGCGGCCCTCGCTGCGATAGGCGACCGGGTCGAAGCCGTTCAGCGCCAACCCCGAGCGCAGATCGCGCTGCATGGCCTCGCCCAGGCCCGGCAGTGCGGGCAGTCCGGCCGGAACGCCGATCGTTGCGGGCAGAGGCTCGGGGGCGGCTTTGGTCTTGGCCAGGGCAGCGCCGCCCAACCCCGTCGCGACAAGGCCGGCGACCGCAATCCCAACCCTTCTCCGCCATGTTGCAGCCTTCATCGCGGCAAATCCTCGCATTCTGCGATCGCGGTCTTGCCGGCCATCCGGGCCGGAATCTTCACGGGTTGGATACACTTGCCGGGTATCAGATTGGTTACCGAAGTGATGCGTTCAGCTTTGCGTCGATCAGATTCGCGACCTTCGAATCTGGCGCCTTGCGTGAAGTCGGAGCCGATCCGGGCGATGTCCGGTTAAGGCAGGCTCCGCCCGTCCCGGCAGCGTCGTTGCGCGCCGGTCCGGCCCTGTTCACCCGATCTGGCGTTCCGCCCGGAGATTTTGTCATGAAGCAGACCCGCCGCACCCTTCTTCTCGGTGGCCTGATGCTCGCAGCAGCGAGCGCCGTCAGCGCGCCTGCCCTGGCGCAGCAGCCGCGCTATGCCTCCGCCAATGAGAACCCGCGCTCCTTTTCGCAGAACGAACTGGTCGGCTCCGGCCACCAGTTCTTCGGCAACGTCTCGCGCGGTCTGGCTCTCACGGTCGAGGAGGCGGTGCGGCGCTGGGGCGAGCCGAACGGCTACATCCTCGGGCAGGAGGCGTCGGGCGCCTTCGTCGGCGGCCTGCGCTACGGCGAGGGCACGCTGTTCACCCGCAATGCCGGCGACCGCAAGGTGTTCTGGCAGGGGCCGTCCGTGGGCTTCGACTTCGGCGGCGAAGGTGCGCGCACCATGGTGCTGGTCTACAACCTGCCCTCGGTCGATGCGCTGTATCAGCGCTTCGTCGGCGTGGACGGCTCGGCCTATTTCATCGGCGGCTTCGGCTTCACCGCGATGGCCGCCGATGGCGTGATGATGGTGCCGATCCGCACCGGCGTCGGCTGGCGGCTGGGCGTCAATCTAGGCTATCTGAAGTTCACGCCGCAGGCGACCTGGAACCCCTTCTGAACGCAGGCGTTTCTCAGGCTCTGGCCATGACTGCCCGGTCGTGGCAAAGATTTCGCCAAGGTTTCACGACCGCCATCCTTTGCCACGGAGCCATCCGCCTTGATCGAAGCCGTCATGCTCGTGACGCTCGGCTTCCTGTGCGCCAGCCTGCTGGCGCTGGCGGCGCTGCCTTCGCTCGCGCGACGCGCCGACCGGCTGGCGCGGAAGCGGGCGGAAGCGGCGTTTCCGCTGTCGCTGGCCGAGATCGCGGCCGATCGCGACCATCTGCGCGCCGAGCTTGCCCTGCACGCCCGTGAGATGGAGCAGAAGGCCGAGCGCGGCTTTTCCGCCCGGGCCGAAGCGATGCAGGTGGTCGGCCAGCGCGACATGAGGGTCGCCCGGCTGGAGAGCGAACTTTCCGCACGCGATGCCGACATCGCCGGACTGAGGGCCGAGCTGGCGGCGATGCGCGACGACCTCGCCGCTGCACGCGCGACTCTCGCCGCCGAGATCGCCGGCCATGCCGCGACGCAAGGGTTGCTCGACAAGCGCATCGCCGACATCGCCAGCTTGGAGGCCTCGCTGGTGGAGACGCGGGCCTCGCTGACCGGCACCAGCGCCGACCTCGCCGCCCGCAGCGCCGAACTCGGCGACGAACGCGCGACGCTGGGCCGTATCGAGGCGCTGCTCGCCGAGCGCGAGGCGGAGCTGTCGCGCCTGCGCTTCGAGCTCGACGCGCTGCGCGTCAGCCAGGTCGAGAGCCGCACGCAAATCCTCGTGCTGGAGGGCAAGCGGGACGAGTTGTCCGACCGGCTGAGCGGCCGCGAGCAGGCGCTCGCCGAGGCCAGGGCGGCGCTCGGCTCGGCCAACACCGCGCTTGACCTCGCGCATGGCCGCATCGAGGCGCTGGAGATGCAGGCGGCGGGTCTTTCGACAGATGCGCCCCGGATCGAGGATGTGCTGTCGGAGGTCGCGACGCTGCGGGCCGATCTCGCCCGGATGCGGGCCGAGCGGACGAAGCTGAAGCGCGAACTGACATTGGCCCGAAAGGCCGGCGGCCCCGGACCCGGCGCCGACAACGCCGCGCTGCGCCGGGAAATCACCCAGATCGCCGAACGGCTGATGACTCTGCCGCCGGTGCAGGAAGCGGCCGAATAGCCGCAGTGTCGGCGCAAAGCCGCTTTCCTCTGCGAGGCTCCATGGTCTAGGAAGGCCTCCCCGCCTGCCGAGATGGTGCAAAAGCCCCGTGACCGTGACTTCAATCGATTTGCTCTGCATCGGCGAGCCGCTGGGCGAGTTCAACGCGACCCGAGCTGACGCCGGCGCCTTCCAGTTCGGCCATGGCGGCGACACCTCCAATTGCGCGGTTGCGGCCGCCCGGCAGGGAGCGCGCGCGGCCTATGCGGGCGCGCTCGGAGACGACATGGCCGGCCGCTCGATCCGCGAACTCTGGGCGCACGAGGGTGTCGATGATGCCCATGTCTCGACGCACAAAAGCGCGCCGACCGGGCTCTATTTCGTCGATCATGGCCCGACCGGGCATGTGTTTTCCTATCTGCGGGCCGGCTCGGCCGCGAGCCTCTACGGCCCCGGCGACCTGCCGCGCGCGACGATCGCGTCCGCGAAGATCGTGCAGGCCTCGGGCATCAGCCAGGCGATCTCGGCCAGCGCCGCCGACGCCGTCTTCGATGCCTTCGCGCTTGCCCGCGAGAGCGGCGTGTTGACGGCATACGACACGAATCTGCGCCTCAAGCTCTGGCCGCTGACGCGGGCGCGGGCGATCGTCCATGCCGCCTGCGCCATGGCCGACATCGTGCTGCCGGGGCTGGACGACGCCAGGCTGCTGACCGGGCTGGAAGACCCCGACGCCATTGCCGATGTCTATCTGCGCATGGGGGCCAAAGTGGTGGCGCTGACGCTCGGCCATGAGGGCTCGCTGGTGGCGACGTCCGAGCGCCGCGAGCGGCTGGTGCCGATCGCGGTCGACTGCATCGACGCCACCGGCGCGGGCGACTGCTATGACGGCGCGTTCCTCGCGCAATACATCCGCACCGGCGACGCCTTCGCGGCGGGCGCTTACGCCAATGTCGCGGCCGCGCTTTCGACGCAGGGCTATGGTGCGGTCGCGCCCGTGCCGCGCCGCGCCGAGGTCGAGGCGCGCATCGCGCTTGAATCGCAGAAAGCCAATTGATGAGCGTTCCGATCCTGACTCAAGCCGGCAAGCTGCTCGCCCGCTACGATGTGCTGATCAGCGATGTCTGGGGCGTCGTCCATGACGGGCTCTGGGCGCTGGAGCCGGCCTGCGCCGCGCTGGCTCTGTTCCGCGAGAAGGGCGGGGCGGTCGTGCTGCTCTCCAATGCGCCTGGACCTTCCGAACAGGTCGCCGAGGTGATCGACGCCAAGCGCGTGCCGCGCGGCTGCTGGGACGCGATGGTCACCTCGGGCGACGTCACCAAGGCGCTGATCGCCGAGAGCCATCACCGCAAGGTCTTCCATATCGGCTGGCAGGAGGACCGAGCGATCTTCGCGGGCTCCGATGTCGAACTGGTCGGCGAGGCGGAGGCCGAGCTCGTCGTCGCGACCGAACTCAACGACTACAAGACCGAGACGCCCGAGCAGTACCGGCCGCTGCTGGAGCGTTTCGCGGCGCGGGGCGTGCCCTTCATCTGCGGTAATCCCGATCTCGTCGTCCATGTCGGCGAGCGGCTACTGCCTTGCGCCGGTGCTCTGGCGACGATCTATGAGGAACTCGGCGGCTCCGTCGCCTGGGCCGGCAAGCCCTATCGCCCGGCCTATGACCTCGCGCTGGAGGCGGCGCGGACGGCGCGCGGCGGCCGCCCGGTCGATCCCGCGAAGGTGCTGGTGATCGGCGACGCGGTCCGCACCGATCTCGCCGGGGCGCGGCTGATGGGCTTCGACAGCCTGTTCATCGCCGGCGGCATCCATCGGGACGAGACGATACGGGATGGGGCTGTCGATGCGGCCGGGTTGGCGCGGGTGCTGGCCGGCCTGCCGGTGCAGCCGGTGGCGGCGATGGCAGCGTTGGCTTAAGACAGTGGTTCTGCAAGGGGCAGAAAGCCACACCTATTGCGAGTATTCAGCCAGGCTGCGACATTGCTCGTCATGATGGAAAAACCGATTGCCCCCTGGCCGTTGATCGAAATCGCGATCGAGCCGAAGTCCAAGGCCGACCAGGAGAAGCTGGGCCTGGCGCTGGCCAAGCTCGCCAACGAGGACCCGTCCTTCCGCGTCTCGACCGACCAGGAGAGCGGCCAGACCATTCTCAAGGGGATGGGCGAGCTGCATCTCGACATCAAGGTCGAGATCCTGCGCCGGACCTACAAGGTGGACGCCAATATCGGCGCGCCGCAGCTGGCCTATCGCGAGACGCTGACCAAGAAGGTCGACATCGACTACACCCACAAGAAGCAGACCTGCGGCACGGGCCAGTTCGCCCGCGTCAAGCTGGTGGTCGAGCCCAACGAGACGGGCAAGGGCTTCGAGTTCGAGTCGAAGGTCATCGGCGGTTCGGTTCCGAAGGAATACATCCCCGGCGTCGAGAAGGGCCTGAATTCGGTCATCGGCTCGGGCGTGATCGCCGGCTTCCCGGTGGTCGACGTCAAGGTCACGCTGGTCGACGGCGCCTTCCACGAGGTCGACTCGTCGGCTCTCGCCTTCGAAATCGCGTCGCGCGCCGCGCTTCGCGAGGGTCTGCAGAAGGGCGGCTCCGTGCTGCTCGAGCCGATCATGAAGGTCGAGGTGGTGACCCCGGAAGACTATACCGGCTCGGTCATCGGCGATCTGAACTCGCGTCGCGGCCAGATCCAGGGCCAGGACATGCGCGGCAACGCCGTCGTCGTGAACGCCATGGTGCCGCTGGCCAACATGTTCGGCTACGTCAATCAGCTGCGTTCGTTCAGCCAGGGCCGCGCCAACCACACCATGCAGTTCGACCATTACGCCCCCGTATCGCCGCCGGACGGCCACGAGCCACCGCCAGCGGTGGCCGCAGCCTTACGAGCTTAAAGGTTAGGGCCATACCGAGGCCAACTACGTGCGGTTGTCGTGCGCGCTTAATGCCCACCGCCAGCCTTCGCATCCCGCAGCACCGCCAGCGTCACGGCGATGCAGAACACCATGCCGAGGACCGACAGCGCCGCCACCGCGCGAAAACCCGTCATGAAGGCTTCGCGCGCCTGCGCCAGCAGCGCCGCCGCCTGTTCGGCGGTGAGGTTCGCCGCAGCGGCGAGCGCGCCGCCGAGCGTGGCGCGGGCCGGCTCCGGCGCAGCGGCGTCCACGCCGGGCAGGGCGAAATCGGCCATGCCGGCGCGATAGAGCGCCGCGCCCAGGCTGCCCAGCACCGCGACGCCGAGGGCGCCGCCAAGCTCCGCGCCGGTCTCCGACATGGCCGAGGCCGTGCCCGTGCGCTCGGGCGGGGCCGAGCCGACGACGATGCCGGTCGTCAGCGTGATCACCGGCGTGAAGCCGATCGAGAACACCACCGAGGCCGCGACGATCTGGATCAGGCTCGGGGCCAGCGCGAGCCAGACGAAGCCGGCCGCCGACAGCGCCATGCCGCCGACCATCAGTGTGGCAGGCCGGTAGCGGCCGACTAGCGCCGGCGTGACGAAGGAGGCGGCGGTGAAGGCGATGGCCGAGGGTAGCGACCACAGCCCCGCCTGCAGCGGCGAAAGGCCGGCGACAAGCTGAAAATACTGCGCGAGAAAAATGAAGCTCCCGAACATGAACAGGATACCCGCAAGATTGATCGCGAGCGCCGCGCTGAAGGCGGGGATCCTGAACATGGCCAGATCGACCATCGGATCGGGCAGGCGCGCCTGCCGCCTGATGAAGACCAGAACGAGGGCAAGGCCTGTGGCCATCGCGGCGAGCGCCTCCAGCCCGAGCCCGGCCTCGGCCCAGCGCTTGACGCCGTAGATCAATCCGAGCACGGCACTCAGCGAGAGCAGCGCGCTGGCGAGGTCGATCCGGCCGGCGTTGGGGGCCTTGTATTCCGGCAGCAGGATCGGCCCGATCGCCAGCAGCAGAACCATCGGCGGCACCGCGATCAGGAAGACCGCGCCCCACCATGCATACTCGATCAGGACGCCGCCGACGATCGGCCCGATGATCGCGCCGACGGAAAAACTCGCGATCCACATCGAGATGGCGAAGGTCCGCTCCTTCTCGTCCTCGAACATCACGGTGATGAGCGACAGCGTCGAGGGCGCGAGCGTCGCGCCGGCGATGCCCAGAACGGCGCGCATCACGATCAGCATCTCGGCGCTGGTCGAGAAGGCGGCGACGGTCGAGGCGAGGCCGAAGAAGGCCGCCCCGACCATCAGGAGCTTGCGGCGGCCGATCCGGTCTCCCAGCGTGCCCATGGTCATCAGGAAGGCGGCGACCATGAAGCCGTAGATGTCGATGATCCAGAGCAATTGGCTCGCGCTGGGCTTCAGCTCGCGCGTCAGCGTCGGCACGGCGAGGTTCAGCACCGTCAGGTCCATCGAATAGATCATGCAGGGCAGGGCGATGGCGATCAGCCCGAGCCATTCGCGCCGCGTCGCCTTCGTGGCGACCGGGACAGGTGTGGAGAGTGTCGTCGTCATGGCAGGCCTCTCGGACAAGGCGGCGTCAATTGCACGCGCCCGTGGCCGAAACTGGCAGGAGGAATACAACCGTCTCGGGAGTTTGGTCAGCGGGCGAAGCGTGGAGGCGGGATGCGTTGGCTGCGAGCGGACATAGACCTCGGTCGTCGGCGTGCGCTCACAGCCTCAGGATTTCGCCCATGGCGGCCAGCGGGACCACATCTATGGCGCTGCTGAACGGGTAAGGTTCTAGGCCCGGATAGACGATCATGCGCCGCTCGGGGTCGATATCCTCGCAGGCATGGTGAAATCCTTTCTCGACCTTGGGGGTCAGGCTGCGCTTGATTTCGATCGCCCAGGGACGGCGGCCGGGCAGCGTCAGGACGAGGTCGATCTCGGCGCCGGCGGCGGTGCGATAGAAGTGAGCCTGCGTGCCGGATGGAGATGCCGCGATGATCGTTTCGATCGCAAATCCTTCCCAGCTCGCCCCCGCGATCGGATGCCCCAGAACGTCGTCGAGCGTCTCCAGCCCAAGCAGCGTATGGGTAACGCCGCTGTCACGGACAGAGATGCGTGGCGACTTGACCAGCCGTTTGCCGACATTGGCGTGCCATGGCTCCAGTCTGCGCACGAGCAGCAGATCGACCAGAAGGTCGAGATAGGAGGCGACCGTCTTGTTGTCGATCCCGAGCCCGCGTGCGAGGGAGGCCGCGTTCAGCAGGCCCGACTGATGATGTGCCAGCATGGTCCAGAAGCGCCGCAAGGTTTCGGCGGGGATGCGGGGCCCCAGCACCGGGATGTCCCGCTCCAGATAGGTTCGGATGAAATCCCGTCGCCAGCGCTGGCTGGCCCTGTCGGATGTGGCGAGGTAGCTGTCGGGGAAGCCGCCCCGAAGCCAGAGCCGGTCGAGGTCGCGCGCCGGGACTTCCAGACCGTCGATCGGGCTCATTTCCAGATAGGCGATCCGTCCGGCCAGGCTTTCGCCGGATTGCTTCAGGAGATCGATCGAGGCCGAGCCGAGCAGCAGGAAACGCCCGGTTTTGCGTCCTGCGCGCCGGCCGCGGTCGATCAGGCCGCGCAGGTTCTGGAACAGCCCCGGCAGGCGATGAACCTCGTCGAGGATGACGAGTTCGTCCTCATGCGCGTTGAGATAGAGTTCGGGTTCGGCCAGCCTGGCGCGGTCGGCGTCGGATTCGAGGTCGAGATAGATTGACGGGCGGTTATCTCCGAGCGCACGGGCCAGCGTCGTCTTGCCGACCTGTCGCGGCCCGAGCAGCGCGACAGCAGGGTAGCTGTCGATCAGCTCTTCCAGTTCCACGGCGATGCGGCGCTCGATCATCCTTGCATTTATGGAGTTTGATTCCAGATTTGCAAGGATGAACGACTGTTTGAACTGAGTTATGTCATCCCGGAGGAGTGGCGCGCGTCGTCTTCAAGCGCCTACCTATATCTGCGTGCAGCCCCGCGAACGGCCGGAAAAGGAAACGCACCGTCGAGCGTCCCGGCGGAACCATGACGGCCCGAAACAGCACGTTCGCCCGGAGCAGTTCGGCCGGCTTGCCGTCGATCTCGGCCTGCCACCAGGGGTGCCAGACATCGTTGAGCACGACGAAGCCGCCATGGGGGGCGTCCACCGCCAACGTCACCTCAGTCGTGCCATAGTCGGTGATGCTCACCGAGCCCGGTTGGGCCGGGCCTGTCGGCCGTTGTGGCGGCTCGCGGTCGAGCAGCACCGTCCTGCGCGGGTCGAAGCCCTGCGGCCATTGCCCGCTCGAAAGGATCGCGTCGAAATCGACCTTGAGCGCGCTGGGGACGAGCAGCGCGCGGGGCAAGGCGCGCGGGTTCTCGTAGACATAGGCGTCCTTCGTCCGGGCGATCTGGACGAGGTCGCCGGGCTTGAGCGCTTTGTCGATCTGTTCGGCCGGCACGCCCGTGGCGATGAAGCGCAGGCCCAGCATATCGGCGAGCAACGAGCGGTAGCCCGGCATCAGGGGTGAGAACTTGCGCTGGTCGGGCAAGGCGACATGGTCTTCGGCCCCCGTCGCCTTGCTGTAGAGGCCGAGCCTGAGCGGATTATAGCCCAGCGTGTTGTCCAGTTCGTGGACGAGGCTGGCATTGGGCCAATGGAAATCGATGCCGGCGAGTTCGATGCGGTCGCGCCGGTCGGGGGATTTCGTGCGGGCAGTCTCGCGCCTCAGCAGCGCGATCGTCTCGTTGGCGCTGTCGGCGCGGAGCACGTCATAGGTCTGCGAGGGCAAGGCGGTCGATTCGCTGGGACCGTTATTGACCGAGAGGTCGATGGTCAGCATCGCGGCCAGCACCATGGCGGCGGCACGCGGCGAGCCCTGCAGGCTCAGGCCCCGTGCGGCAATGAGGGCGCCGGCGCTGAGGATGCCGCAGAGCAGCGCCGTCAGCAGCGGAACCGCCGCGACATGCAGCCGCCCGACGGTCGAGGCGAGCCAGAGCGAGAGACCGAGCGCGCCGAGCACCGTCATCGCCAGAGCGAGCCAGTGCCCGCGCCGCATGGCGGGCGCATCGTCGCTCATCACCAGGTGGGTGAGATAGCCCGCCAGCAGCGCCAGCAGAGCGCCGAGGATGAAGAGCGCGTCGGCAGGCCGGCGGTAGAAGGCAATTCCCGGCAGCTCGAAGAGCAGGCGAAAGCCCGGCGTGTAGCGGCCGAGCGCGAAGACGAGCACGATCAGGGCGGCGATACTGAGCGCGACGATCTCGCGCCGCAGCAGCGCGCCGCGCATGATGCCGAGCCCGAGGATCAGCAACATCGGGGCCAGCCCGAGATAGAGCTGGCTCATATTGCGCGCGAGATAGAGCTGGAGCGGGCCGAAGCGCGCCTCCCAGGCGGGGCTCGGCGCGCCCCAGAAATTGTCGAGCGGCCCGGCCGCGCCGTAGAGATTGGCGAAGAGCCCCGTGAGCAGGGCGGCGGGATGCAGCGAGCCCTTGCCGGCCTCGATCACGTCGATGGCGGGCCGGTTCGACTCGCCTGCGAAGAAAGCCGTCAGCAGGATCGGCACGGTCGCGACGAGGACGGCCCCGACGCCCCCGGCGATCAGCGGGAGGAGGCTGCCCTTCAGCGCGCGCCAGGGCCGCTGCGCCATCGCGATCGCCGCAATCACGAGGCCTGCCAGCACATAGACGCCGATCAGCGCGACCTGGTCGCGCCCCAGCACCATGAAGCCGGCGAAGACGCCCGCTGCGAAGCCATAGAGCAGCGAGCTACGCTCCAGCGCGCGGGCCACCAGCGCCAGCGTGATCGCGAAGTAGCCCAGACTCAGCACCTGCCCGACATGCTGGATGCGCCAGGCCGCCGCCGCGCCAAAGGCGAAACACAAGGCCGCGACGACCGCGCCGGCCGGATGCCAGTCGCGGTCGCGGAACAGCACGACGATGGCAAGTGCGCCTGCCAGAAGCGTGCCCAGCACCGCGCCGTCGCTCCAACGGAAATCAGGCGTCGGGTTCAGCGCCGCGATCAGCGCGAAGGAGGGCGAGAAGATCAGCGATTGCGGGTCGGCGATCTGCGGCTGGCCGGCGAAGACGAAGGGCGTCCAGAACGGCGACAGGCCCTTGTGCAGGGAGCTGGCGAGGAACTGGAGCTGCGGATGGAAATGCGCCTTGGCGTCCCATGGAATGGTGACGACGCCCGAGAGCCAGGGCCAGGACAGCAGAAACCAGGCAACGAACACAATCGCAAAAACGCTGGCCAGAGGCCAGCGCTGCGAGGTCGATCCGTGCTGTGAAAGCGCTGCCATTCCGTCGCTGTGCCCGAAGCCGGGCCTCGTATCAACCGGAGGCTACCGCGCGGCTCGCGTCAGTCCTTCGGCGCGGCGCGCGCCATCAGCGCTTCCATGTCGATGGCGTGGCCGGCGCGGTCGCGCTTGGAGGCGAGATAGCGGACATTGTGGACGTTGGGACGGCCCAGCACGCGCTGCGTCGCCGCGACCTCCAGCCCGGCCGCCTTGATGGCGCCGACCTTGATCGGGTTGTTGGTCAGCGCCGTGACCCGGCTGACGCCGAGCTGCCTGAGCATCGCGGCGGCGAAATCGAAATGGCGCTGATCGAGATCGAAGCCCAGCACCTCGTCGGCGTCATAGGTGTCCCAGCCCTGGCTTTGCAGCTTGTAGGCGCGCATCTTGTTGGAGATGCCGTTGCCGCGGCCTTCCTGGTCGAGATAGAGCAGGATGCCGCCGTCGTTCTCGGCCATCCACTGCACAGTCTCGCGGAGCTGGTCGCCGCAATCACATTTCAGCGAGCCGAACAGGTCTCCGGTCAGGCAGGCCGAATGCAGCCGCACCGGGACGGCTTCGGACAGGTCGGGGCTGCCGACGATGATGGCGACCTGATCGCGCAGGCCTTCACCGCCACGGAAGACGACGAACTCGGTTTCGGGCGCGCCCTCGAGCGGAACCGGGGCGCGGCCGACGATCGCGAGCGACGCGACCTGGGCCTGACGGTAGGCGTTGATGGCCGCGATCTCGACCTCGACCAGCGGCTCCGACGCGACCGCCTCGGCCGTGACCGGAACGAGCACGATCGCCGGCAGGACCAGCGACAGGCGCGCCAGTTCGAGCGCGGCTTCGTCGAGCGGAGAGGCCGGCGCAACGGGCGCATCCATCTTGCCGTCGATTTTCAGCGCGAGCATCTCGATGCGAGCCAAGTCCATGACAGGCATGGCGAAAATGCCGGTTTCGCTGCGACCTTTCGCGCCGATGCGGCGCAGCCTCGCGGCGCTCAGGATGAGGTGGGCGCGCCCGGCCGCAATCTCGCCCAGGCGGCCTGCGAGTTCGGCGTCGGCGAGCTCCGCCGACATCGCCAGCGCCAGCTTTTCGCCGTCGCGCAACAGGACCGGGCGGCCGGAGCGGAACTCCGCCAGCGCGCGATCGACCGTCACAAGGCTGGTCTCGTCCGGGCGTCCGAACAGCGTACGCGACTTAGGCATTGCAGTGTCCGTCAGATTGCGCCGGAAGCCGGCGGAGGAATGTATCTCATACGGGCGACTTGTCGCGCCGGATGTAGGCGCGATTGCCGCCCGAGCCAAACGTATCGCCGGAGGAACTGTTCCAGTCTCGGTGGAACCGCGATCCGGTTCTTCGCATTGGCTCTGAAGCGGCAGCCATCCAATCTGTTGCCTCGGCCCGTATAGGAATGACACGTTGAACACGAGATGAATGGTCGCGACCGGCGGACCCGTTCGATGCCGGCGAAGAGCCAAGCGGGAGGATTCAGATGCATGACCATGACCGGATGACGACAGCCGGCATTGGCCAAAGGGTCTACAGCCCTGTCGCGCGCCGCCTCCACTGGGCCACCGCCGCTGGCGTCATCGTGATGATACCGCTGGGCATCGCCATGACCTATCGCGGCAACAGCATGAATGTCTGGGACGGGCTGACCAACTCGCTCTACAGCACGCACAAGCTCCTGGGCTTCCTGCTGCTCTGGCTGATGGCGGGGCGGCTGGCTTACCGGCTGCTGCGCGGCGCGCCGCCCGACGAGCCGGGACTGCTCTGGTGGCAGAAGGCGGCCTCGCATGCCGTCCACTGGCTGCTCTACGGGCTTCTGCTGGTCGTCCCGCTACTCGGCTGGATCGGCGTCTCGCTCTATCCGTCGCTGGGCATCTTCGGCCTGTTCGACCTGCCGGCGCTGGCCGCGCCGAGCGAGACGGCAGCCAAGCGGGTGCTGGCCCTGCACGGCTGGCTGGCCTGGCTGATCGGCGCGCTCGCGGCCGTCCATATCGGGGCCGCGCTGCATCATCACCTGATCCTCAAGGACGGCGTGCTGCGGCGGATGCTGCCGAAGCGGGGCTGACTGATCTCAGACCGGCCGGGCCCACAGATCGTGATGGCCGACCAGCCCCGAGGACGATTGCCGGCGCGCTTCGAGCCAGTCGGCGATCGTCCCGGCGTCGAGATGGCCGGTTTCGCGCACGGCGTCGGCGATTCCTGCCGTCAGCGCATTCGCGAAGGCGCCCGCGCCGTCCTCGATCAGCCAGGGGCTGTCGCCCGTCGAGACCGCGAAGCCGGTCTTGCGGAAGGCTTCGGCCATGATTTCGGTCGCGGCCGGCCCGGCTGCGGGACCAAACCCCTTGTCGGTGAGCTGATGGTGCTTGAACGCGGCCAGCATGCGCGCGTCGGCCGGATGCGGCGGCTTCCAGGTCTCGCGACCGTCATAGGTCAGCACGGTGTAGAGCGGCAGGCGCTGGCTCGCCAGCGCCGCGACGAAGCGTTCGATCCAGCGCTTCGAGGCAAGGTCGAACAGGGCCGCCGCCGTGACGAGATCGGGCTGCCAGCCCAGAACCCATTCGAGCTCCTTGTTCAGGTCGGCCTTGCGGAAATCGACGGTGAGTGCCTTGCCGGCCTTTGACAGCACCAGCTCCTCGCCTTGCTCGCGCGCCTCGTCGGCCCAGGCGGTCAGGCGTTCGCGCGCCGCCGCGAGCAGGCGCTCGTCATAGTCGACCAGCGTCCAGTGCTGGCGCTGTGGCAGGGCCGAGAATGTGCCGCGCAGGTTCGAGCCCGCGCCGCAGCCGAGATCGACGACCGTGATCGACGGCTTGGCGGCGAATTGTGCGCCGACCGCCGCCAGCAATTGCGGATTGCGCGCCGCGTGGTCGAAAGGCTCGCGCAAGGCCAGCCAGTCGGGGGAGAAACCACCCATCACATCACCTTCCGGCAGATTTCGGCGACGGTCGCCGCCGTGTCGCGCCAGCGCGGCAGGGAGCCGGCGGCCGCCCATGCGGCGTCGCCGAAGCGCGCGCGACGGGCCGCGTCATCAATCAGCGTCGCAAGCCCTTTTGCAAGGGCGTCGGCATCGCCTGGCGCGACCTTGACGGCCGCCTCGTCCGGCACGGTCTCGGCCGCCGCCCCTCCCGTGGTGCAGAGGATCGGCAGTCCGCGCGCCAGCGCCTCGGTCAGCACCATGCCATAGCCCTCGAACAGCGAGGGCATGACGAAGAGATCGGCGCGGTCGTAAGCCTCGGCGAGCGTCGCGTCCGGGACCGCTCCGGCAAGCGTGATCCGGTCGTCGAGGCCGGCTTGCGCGATCTGCGCGCGCAGCGCCTGCGTGGTGGCCGGCGCGCGGTCGTCGGCCCCGATGATGGTGAGACGCCAATCCCTGTCGGCCAGTCCCGCCAGCGCCGTGACCAGCACGTCGTAGCCCTTGCGGGGCACCAGCGAGCCGACCGCGAGCAGAGCGAGAGGGCCGCCTGCATTGCCTCTAGCCCTCGGGGCGGCATCGACGCCGGGAACCGCGACCGTGATGCGCGCTTCGTCGAGGCCGAAATCGGCGACGAGATGACGCTTCGTCGTCGCGCTCGTCACGATGATGGCGCTGGCATGGCGCAAGGCGGCCGCTTCGCCCGCCAGGAGCGAGGCGGCGCGCTCCGGCGGCAGGCCCGTTTCCAGTCCGAGGGGGTGGTGGACCAGAGCGACGACGCGTCCCGCCAGCCCCGCTGCAATGCTCTCGGGGAAAGCGCCGTAGGCCAGCCCGTCGATCAGGAGGGCGCAGTCGAAAGGCTGCGACAGGATCGCGCGGCCTGTCTCCATGAGGTCGTCAGGTGTCGGATCGGGGAATGAGCCGGGCAAGGCAAGATGGCGCGCCGAGACGCCCGCAGCCCGCCATTCCGCCAGCAGCCTGCGGTCGTAGGCATAACCGCCGGTCGGCAGCGCGAGATCGCCTGGAATCGCGAAGACGATCTCGCTCACGCGAGCGCGCCCTCATAAGCCGCACGCGCCAGATCGGTCTCGTGCAGCGTCACCCGGATTTTCGCCAGCCCGGCTCCGTCCGCGCCGAGCGCGCCGGATTTCGCCGCCTGCGCCATCGCGTCGAAGATGTATTTGCAGAGGAATTCGGTGGTGGTCAGCACGCCCTTGAACTGCGGCAGGGTGTCGAGATTCTGGTAGTTCAGCGGCTTGAGGGTCTTGTTGAGAACATCGAGAGCCGCGCCGATATCGACCACGACATTCTGGCGCGTCATCTGCTCGCGGAAGAAGGCGACATCGACCACGAAGGTCGCGCCGTGCATGTTCTGGGCGGGGCCGAAGAACGGATCGGGCAAAGAATGGCCGATCATGATGCGGTCGCGGACTTCGACGGAAAACATGGGCTTATGGCTCCTGTGCGCTGGCGGCCGCCGGCTCAGAGCCCTGTCTTGGTCAAGACCGCAGCGTCAGGTCAATAGCGCAGAACGGCGGTCAGCCCGGGCCAGTGCGGCGACAGCACCCTCGTCAAGGCGGTCGCGGCATCCTTGAATGCGATCTCCTGCGTGATCATGGCGTCAAGCCGATCGTCCTGCGCAAGCAGCGCCAGCGCCGCCTGGACGCGCCTAGCATAACCCCAGCGCGGCCGGCGCGAGGGCGCGATCTGGCCGACCTGCGAGGAGACGAGCTGCAACCGCTTGGCATGGAATGCGCCGCCGAGCGGGGCTGAGACCGCGCCCTCGCCATACCAGCTCAATTCGACGATGCGGGCCTCGAAGCCGGCGCAACCGATCGCCGTCGCGAGGCCTGGCGCGCTGGCGCTTGCGTGGAAGACGAGATCGGCGTCCGTCGGGGCATTCGCCGGCAAAGCGAAGCCAAAGCCCAGCGATGCCGCCAGCGCCGCCCGCTCGGGCGCGACATCGACCAGCGTCACCTCCGCGCCCGGCAGCCGCGCCGCGAGCCATGCGACGAGAAGGCCGAGCACGCCGCCGCCGACGACCACGATCCGGTCGGCCGGGCCGGAGCCGGCATCCCAATGCGCGTTCAGCGCGGTTTCCATATTGGCCGCGAGCACGGCCCGGCGCGCCGGCAGTGCAGCAGGCACGAGCGTCAGCCGCTCGCGCGCCACAACGAAGACGTCCTGATGGGGGTGCAGGCAGAACACCGTCCTGCCCAGCATGTCGGCGGGGCCGGCCTCGACCGTGCCGACCGCGCAGTAGCCGTATTTCACCGGAAACGGGAAATCGCCGTCCTGGAATGGCGCGCGCATCCGTTCGCGCTCGCTATCGGGCACGCGGCCCTCGAAGACGAGGCGCTCGGTGCCGCGGCTGATGCCGCTCCAGAGCGTGCGTACGAAACAGTCATCGGGGCCAGGCTCCGGCAGCGCCACCGCGTTCAGGGCGCATTCACGCGGGCCGACATACCAGAGCGCGGTCGCCTGAGGCCTTGCGCCGTTGGCCCTTGCCGGCTTTAGCTTTTGCGCCATCTCCGGCGATCCTCGCTTGTCCCACCCCATCCGATCGCATGACGGAAACCGCCATGAACCAGCGTCCCGCTCCGACCACGTTCCAGCCGGGCGCGCAAGAGGGCGACGATCGGCTGACGCCGGCAGGCGTTCAGGCGATCGCGACCCTGAGCGCGCGGCGCTGGCTCGTGCTGGCGCTGAATATCGTGACGCTCGGTGCGTTGTTGTTTGGCCTGTCGCGGGTGCTGGGCGCGGGCGGCTGGACGATCACGGACGTCGCGATCTTCGTCGCCTTCCTGTTCGGCGCGCCCTGGACGGTGCTCGGCTTCTGGAACGCCGTGATCGGGCTCTGGCTCCTGCATGGAGCCCACGACGGGATGGAGCAGGTTGCACCCTTCGCCGCCGACGGCGACATCGCGACGCCGGTCGCGATCCGTACCGCGATCCTGATGACGCTCCGAAACGAGGACCCGGCGCGCGCCTTCGCCCGCCTGCGCGTCGTCAGGGACAGCGTCGATGCGACGGGCGAGGGCGCCTGGTTCGACTATTTCGTGCTGTCGGACACCAATGATCCGGTGGTGGCGGCCTCCGAGGAGGTGCTGGCGGCGCAGTGGGCGCGCGAACTGGGGGAGGCCTCGCGCCTGACCTATCGCCGCCGTACCGACAATGCAGGCTTCAAGGCCGGCAATGTCCGCGAATTCTGCGAGCGCTGGGGCGACCGCTACGAGGTCATGCTGCCGCTCGACGCCGACAGCGTGATGTCTGGCGAGGCGATCGTGAAGCTGACCCGGATGATGCAGGCGCATCCGAAGCTCGGCATCCTGCAGAGCCTCGTCGTCGGCATGCCGTCGCAGAGCGCGTTTGCGCGCATCTTCCAGTTCGGGATGCGCCACGGCATGCGGCCGTACACCATGGGCTCGGCCTGGTGGATCGGCGAATGCGGCCCGTTTTGGGGCCACAATGCCTGTGTCCGGATCGCGCCCTTCCGCGATGAATGCCATCTGCCGGTGCTGCCGGGCGGCCCGCCGCTGGGCGGGGCCGTGATGAGCCACGACCAGGTCGAGGCGACCCTGATGCGCCGTGCCGGCTACGAGGTCCGCGTGCTGCCGACCGAGATGGGAAGCTGGGAGGAGAACCCGCCGACCATGCTCGACTTCGCCAAGCGCGACCTGCGCTGGTGCCTCGGCAACCTGCAGTACCTCAAGCTGCTCGATCTGCCGGGGCTCAAACCGATGAGCCGCTTCCAGCTCGTCTGGGCGATCCTGATGTTCCTTGGCCTGCCGGCCTGGACGCTGATGATCGCGCTCCTGCCGTTGAAGGTGGTCGAGGATGTCGGCATCGCGAACTATCCCTCGGGTCTCGCGGCTTTCCTCTATGTGCTGTTCTTCTCGATGTATCTTTCGCCCAAGCTCGCCGGGTTCGCAGACATCCTGCTGACCAGGGGAGGGACGCAGCGCTATGGCGGCACGGGGCGCTTCATCGCCTCGTCGCTGATCGAGGTGGTCTTCGCCTTCCTGCAGGGCGCGGTCTCGTCCTTCCGGACGACGCTGTTCATGATCGGCCTGGCGTTCGGGCGGGCGAGGATCGGCTGGAACGGGCAGGCTCGGGACGCCCATGCGCTCTCCTTCGCCACTGCCTTCGCGGGTCTGTGGCCGCATCTGTTGTTCGGGCTCTACATCTTCGGGACGCTGCTCTGGCTCTCGCCGACCGTGCTGATCTGGTCGCTGCCGCTGACGGCGGGCTATGTGCTGGCGATTCCCTTCGCCATACTGACCGCGCTGCCGGGCGTCGGGCGCTGGTTCGCGCGTCAGGGGCTGTGCGGCATCCCCGAGGATTTCGATCCGCCGCCCGTCCTGCAAGCGATCGGGGTCGGGGCGCGGAGATGAGCATGGCTGTCGCCTATCCCAAGGGGACCGCCAGGGCCCTGTCGCGCTCCCTGCGGGTCTATCACGGCGATCCCGCCCGCAACGCAGCGATGGACGCGCTCTACGGCCGTTTCCTGAAAGCCGGCGACCTCGCCTTCGACATCGGTTCGCATGTCGGCGACCGGATCTCCTCCTTCCGGCGGCTGGGCGCGCGCGTCGTCGCGCTGGAGCCGCAGCCGGGTCCGGCGCGCGCCATCCGCCTGATCCATGGCCGCGACAGCCAGGTGACGCTGGTCGAGGCCGCCTGCGGTGACAGCGAGGGTTCGGTCACGCTGAAGATCAACAGCGCCAACCCGACGGTCTCGACCGCGTCGGAGGCCTTCGTCGGCGCTGCGCAAGGCGCGCAGGGCTGGGCGGAACAGGTCTGGGACCGCGAGATCGTCGTGCCCTGCACGACGCTCGACAAGCTGATCTGCGCGCATGGCCTGCCGGCGCTCGCCAAGATCGACGTCGAGGGTTTCGAGGCGAACGTGCTCGCTGGGCTGACGCGGGCGATCCCGGTGATCTCCTTCGAGTTCACCACGATCCAGCGCGATGTGGCCGAGGCCTGCCTCGCCATCCTGGAGACCCTCGGCCCCTATCGCTTCAACGTCGCGCTCGGCGAGAGCCAGCGGTTCGAGCTGGCGGAAAGCGCGAGCGCCGAAGCGATGGGGGATTTTTTGCGGGCGCTGCCGCATGAGGCGAATTCGGGCGATGTCTATGCGGTACTGAGCTGATGAAATCAGCGCCGGGATTGGGAGAGAGGCCGCCGCGCCGTATGCCGCGCGGAAATCACTACGATGACGTCGCCCGACACCCGATAGAAAATCGCATATGGGTGAGATGTTACGATCAACCGTCTGACGCCGGAGCGGGTTGTCGTCTGTCCTGTGAGGGGGAAGTCCAGAAGGAGTTCGAGCGGCAGCCGGAGCCTCGCTTCGAGATTTTGGCGCGCCTGCGGCGACTGGCCGTCGAGGTAATCGAAGATGCGCGCGATATCGGACTGCGCCGCGCTCCGGAAGCGCAGCTTCACCGGCCAGCTTTCGTCCAGAGCGCCGCGACCTCCTCGTCTGACGCGAACCCGCCCCGCTCTGCTTCGTCCAGCGCGGCGAGTTCTTCTTCCGACAGAACATACACCTCGCTTTCGCGCTGGGTGAAAGCAAGGATCATCCGCGCGAGGTCGTCCTGCACGTCGGGCGGCAGTTTGTCCGTTGCGGCCAAAGCCTCTGCAAGCAATTTGGTCATGGCGTCACCATACCGGATGTCCGACGCCTTTGGTATGCCATGAGCGACATCACACCGCGCCAGCGCACCGTTCCGCATCATCAGGATTGACCATGCACTTGATGCTTCGCCCTTTGCTTATCAGCCTGAGCCTGCTCGCCACCCCAGCCTTCGCCGCCAGCGACGTCGCGGTCGAGGTCCGCAACGAATCCGAGCCGGTGCTCTGCGCCGAGAAGGACAATGTCACGATCAAGGCGATCTCGCCGGAGGTCAGGCGCTTCCAGATCGAGGCGGCCCACCCCGCCTATATCGCGGGGCTGGTGAAGGACAACTGGGAGGCCGACTGGACGGCCTGCGACATGACGGGCGATCCGGTCTTCGCCGCGCCGGTGCCGCCGCGCCGCGTCACCTTCTACGAGAGCATCGAGTACTGGCTCGTCGGCTACACCTTTCCGACCTTCTGGCGGCCGGCCGATACGACGTTCAGGGTCGGCGACAGGGTCGAGAAGGGGCTGCACCTCGTGCAGCTCTGGAAGCTCGGCAAGGACAAGTCCTACGAGGTGCTGGTGGTCTATCCGCAGGACGGCTACTGGCGCGCAAGGCCGATGCCGCCGCAGCATCTCGGCTTCTCCTCCTACGGCTCGTCCTTCCTGTTCGGGCCGATCGAGCAGGACGGCGCGCGGCCCGTCGTCAACATTCGCGAGATCGCGTTCGACCCGAAGACGACCTCGTTCACGATGAGCTTCAAGGATGGCTCGACGGGGAAACTCACGCTCGACAGCGTCGACGAGAACCGCATGGTGCTCGACGGCGTGCTCGACAAGGCCGTGACCGGCGGCAAAGGCTTTTTGGCGCTGCGCTCGATGTACGTCACCGAGTTCAACAACGACGTGGCGCGCATCGCGATCCGCGAGCCCGGCGCCAAGGGCTGGCGCGAAGAGCCGCTGATGCCGTTCACCGGCGGCAAGGCGACCGATGTCTGGATGGGCCGCACCACCCATTCGCGCCACAACACCTCCTCGCCAGACATGGTCTTCCGCAATTTCTCGAAGGATCCGAACCCGCCGGCGAAGCCGGAGAAGAAGTAGTTTGTCATTCCGGGGCGGCCCGTCAGGGCCGACCCCGGCAACCCATGACCGGGCGAGAGGGCCGGGATGCGCCGGTGCAGGGGCGCGCCCGGTCGTGGGTTCCGGGTTCTTCGCTGACGCGAAGCGCCGGAATGCCAACTGCGGAACGCATCCCGCGCCCGCCGCGTTGCCCCATGACGCCGCCGGCGCTTCGCGCTAGCCTCGCCCCATCCTGTCCTGCCTTGAGGCCGTCATGCCGCGCTTTGCCGCCAATCTCTCGATGATGTTCACCGAATGGGATTTCCTCGACCGCTTCAAGGCGGCGTCGGATGCCGGTTTCGAGGCCGTCGAGTTCCTGTTTCCCTATGAGCATACGCCGCAGCAGGTCGGGCTGGCGCTGGCGGGCGGCGCGTTGGAGCAGGCGCTGTTCAACCTGCCACCGGGCGATTTCGCAAAGGGCGAGCGCGGCATGGCCGCGATCCCGGGCCGCGAGGCGGAGTTCCGGAAGGGCGTCGAGACCGCGCTGGCCTATGCCCAGGAAACCGGCGTCAAACGCCTGCACATGATGGCCGGGCTGATCGACGCCAACGATTCTGCCGCGCAGGGAGCCTATCGCGATGCGATCGCCTTCGCCGCCGACGCGGTGGGCGAGCATGGCATCGACCTGTTGCTCGAGCCGATCAACGGCCGGGACATGCCTGGCTATTTCCTCAACGATTTCGACAAGGCTGCGGCTTATGTCCGCGAGGCCGGCCGGCCGAACGTCAGGCTGCAGTTCGACATGTATCATTGTGAACTCATCCATGGCGACGTCTCCCCCAAGCTGAAGGCGCTCTATCCCCTCATCGGCCATGTCCAGATCGCGCGTGCGAACGGCCGACACGAGCCGGACGCCTCGGGGCCGGACTATCCCGCGCTGTTCTCGGAGCTCGACGGGCTGGGCTATGACGGCTTCGTCGGCTGCGAATACCGCCCGCAGGCCGGTACGCTGGAAGGCCTCGGCTGGTTCTCGGCATATCGCCGCACCGACCGCCGCCCGGTCGATCCGCTGGATCAGACCTGATGAGCGGCTTTTCCTATCCGGTGCTCGTCGCCGATATCGGCGGCACGAATTGCCGGCTGTCGCTCGTGCCGGAGGCCGGCGCGCGCCACGAGCCGCTGGCGCGGATCGGCACAGGTTCGCATCCGACGCCGGAGGCCGCGCTGGAGAGCGTGCTTTCGACCTTGTCGCTGAGGCCGCGCTCGGCCGTTCTGGCGGTCGCCGGGCCGCTGCAGGGCCAAAGCGCGCAACTGACCAATGCGAACTGGCATTTCGACGGGCCGAAGATTGCGCAGGCCCTTGGATTGGAGCAGGGTCTGCTCGTCAATGATTTCGAGGCGCTGGCGGCCTCGCTCGCCGTGCTCGGCGATCGAGATGTCGAGACGCTGGTGCCGGGCAAGCCGGAGCCGAAAGGTCTGAGGCTCGTCATGGGGCCCGGAACCGGTTTCGGCGCCTCGGCGCTGATCGCACGCGGGCAGCGCGGCGTGCTCGTGCCGACCGAATCAGGCCATATCGGCGTCGGTCCGGAAGACCCGACCGAGGAGAAGATCTGGCCGTCTCTCACGGCCGGGCTGCCGCGCGTCACTGTGGAGGGGCTGCTGAGCGGGGACGGGCTGGTGCGCTTCCACCGCGCGGTGGCCAGCCAGTCCGGCCTGCTGGAGGCCGATGTCAGCGCAGCCGACATCACAAAGCTGGCGCTCGACGGCGACCCGGTGGCGCTGATGGCGGTGGTCTGCTTCTGGCGGCTGCTGGCGCGGGTCGCGGGCGATCTCGCGCTCGCCTTCAAGGCGACGGGCGGGGTTTATATCGCCGGCGGCATCGTCCCGCGTCTCCTGTCTCTCGCCGATCTGCCGACGATCCACGCCGTGTTCTGCGGCAAGCCGCCGATGGAGGATCTGGCGGCGCTGTTTGCGCTGCATGTCATCACCGCCCATGACGCGGCCGAGCAGGGGCTGGCTGCGATCGCGGCCGCGCCTGCCCGCTTCGGGCTAGATGATCCCGAGCGGTTGTGGGTGGGGTGATCAACTCCC
Organism: Beijerinckiaceae bacterium; assembly: GCA_019745195.1. Classification (GTDB taxonomy): domain Bacteria; phylum Pseudomonadota; class Alphaproteobacteria; order Rhizobiales; family Beijerinckiaceae; genus Allobosea. The sequence continues at coordinate 44,744 of JAIETL010000023.1, read as the reverse complement.
GTCATTGCTAGCGAAGCAATCCAGAGGTCAGCGCGAGACGCTGGATTGCTTCGCTGCGCTCGCAATGACGGCTGCGTCTACCGTAGCCGTTTTCCCTTGAGGGATTGCCCGACGATGCCGCCGGCGGCGCGGCGCTCGGCTCGCTTCGCCTTGATCGCGGGCGCTTCCGCCTCGCCGACGTGCCGCCCCCGCTCCAGCACTTCGAGCGTATACTCCTCATAGGTCAGCCCGATCGTCTCCGCGCGTTCGAACCGGCGCAGCGCGATTTCCGGCCCGCCCTTGCGCCAGGCCCGGCGCGAGGCGAAGCGCCAGTCGAAGTAATGGCCGATCTCGCCCTTGCCGGTCTCGGGAACATGCGGTTTCGGATCGTCGAGCGGCGGGCCGCCATTGTCGCCGGGGCGGGCGGTTCGAGACTGTCTGGCGGCGCGCATGGCGGGGTTTCCGAAAGCGATGGACCAAATCTGGCGCAATATCCGCGCCGGGCGCAAGCGCTATGCTGCACTGCGGCGGCGCGGGGTTACGTCGCGCGCGCGTTTGCTCTATCCGAGGGCTCCCCGAACCGGATCGACCATGGCCCCCTTGCTCCATCTGCGCGATGTCGCGCTCACCTTCGGCGGACAGCCTTTGCTGGAAGCCGCCGAGATCGCGGTCTCCGCGGCTGAGCGCGTCTGCCTCGTCGGGCGCAACGGCTCGGGCAAGTCGACGCTGCTCAAGATCGCGGCCGGCCTCGTCGACGCCGACAGGGCCGAGCGTTTCCTGCAGCCGGGCTCGACCATCCAGTATCTGCCACAGGAGCCTGACTTCACCGGCTACAAGACCTCGCTCGCCTATGTCGAAGCGGGCTTAGGCCCCGGCGACGACCATTATCGCGCGGCCTATCTCGTCTCGGAACTCGGGCTCACCGGCGAGGAGGACCCCGCCACCATGTCGGGCGGCGAATCGCGCCGCGCTGCGCTGGCGCGGGTGCTGGCGCCCGAGCCAGACATCCTGCTGCTCGACGAGCCGACCAACCATCTCGACCTTCCCGTCATCGAATGGCTGGAGCAGGAGCTGAAATCGCTCCGCTCCGCCATGGTGCTGATCAGCCATGACCGGCGCTTCCTGACCGCGCTCTCGCGCGCCACAATCTGGCTCGATCGCGGCATGACCAAGCGCATGGACAAGGGGTTCGGCGAGTTCGAGGCCTGGCGCGACGAGGTGCTGGCGCAGGAGGAACTCGACCGGCACAAGCTCGACCGCAAGATCGCGCGCGAGGAGGACTGGCTGCGCTACGGCGTCAGCGCCAGGCGGACCCGCAACCAGCGGCGGCTCGGCGAGTTGCACGGCCTGCGCGAGCAGCGCCGCACGGCACGCTTCGCGGTCGGCAGCGTGAAGCTGGAAGCTTCGGAGGCCCAGACCTCGGGCAAGCTGGTCATCGAGGCGGTGAACGTCGCCAAGGCCTTCGGCTCCAACGTCGTGATCAAGGATCTGTCGCTGCGCGTGGCGCGTGGCGACCGGATCGGCATCGTCGGACCCAATGGTGCGGGCAAGACGACGCTGATCAACCTGCTGACCGGCGCGCTCGCGCCCGATTCAGGCACGGTGAAGCTCGGGGTCTCGCTCGAGATGGTCACGCTCGACCAGCGCCGCGAAAGCCTCGACCCGGCGACACCGCTCGGCGACGCGCTGACCGGCGGCGGTTCCGACCAGGTCATGGTGGGCGATACGCCGCGCCATGTCATCGCCTACATGAAGGACTTCCTGTTCCAGCCGCTGCAGCGGCGCACGCCGGTGGGCGCGCTGTCGGGCGGCGAGCGCGGCCGGCTGATGCTGGCCCGCGCCTTGGCCAAGCCCTCGAACCTCTTGGTGCTGGACGAACCGACCAACGACCTCGACCTCGAGACGCTCGATCTGCTGCAGGAGCTGCTCGCCGACTACCAGGGCACGGTGCTGCTGGTCAGCCATGACCGCGACTTCCTCGACCGCGTCGTCTCGGCGACGCTGATCTCGGATGGCGACGGCGTCTGGACGGAATTCGCCGGCGGCTATTCCGACATGCTGGCGCAGCGCGGGCGCGGGGTGGGCGCAAAGGTGCGCGTGGCCGGTAAGGCGACCGTCGCCGAGGCCGCGCTGGCCACTGCCGCGCCTGCGCTCGTCAACAAGCGAAAGCTCTCCTTCAACGAGAAGCACGCATTGGAGACGCTGCCCAAGCGCATCGAGGTGCTGCAGGCGGAAGCGGCCAAGCTGAACCTTGCGCTGGCGGGCGATCTCTATACCCGCGATCCGAAGCTCTTCGCCAAGGCGACGGCGCGGCTGGAGGAGGTGACGCGCGAGATCGGGCAGGCGGAGGAGCGCTGGCTGGCGCTGGAAATGTTGGCTGAAGAGATCGGGGGGTAGTCGCCTCTTCCCTTCTCCCCTTGCGGGAGAAGGTGGCGCGCAGCGCCGGATGAGGGGTCGCGCTGAGGTTGGTTACGGCACTTTAGCTGTGCTGTCTGATAGGGCGGCGCGACCCCTCACCCCAACCCTCTCCCGCAAGGGGAGAGGGGGCAGGGGGGCTCCGCCATACGTTTTCCGTCTCAACCCGATCGCGAAAACGCATTTGGCGCGCGCGTCAAATCTCCGCACAGTCCTCGCCACAACAAAAATCCTGAGGAAACGCGATGAGACTCAAAGGCAAAACGGCGCTGATCACCGGCGCGGCGCAGGGGTTCGGGCTCGGCATCGCCGAGACTTTTGTCCGCGAGGGCGCGCGCGTCGCTGTGCTCGACATCAATGGCGACAAGGCGAAGGAGGCCGCGCAATCGATCGGGCGCAAGGCCTTCGCGGTCGCCTGCGACGTCGGCAAGGGAAAGAGCGTCGACAAGGCCGTGGCGCGCGTGCTGGCGAAGTTCGGCAAGCTCGACATCGTCGTCAACAATGCCGGCATCAGCCACCGCAACCAGCCGATGCTCGACATCTCGGAGGAAGAGTTCGACCGGGTGTTCGCCGTCAACGTCAAGTCGATCTTCCTGATGGCCAAGGCGACCGTGCCGCATTTCCGCGAGCATGGCGGCGGCGTCATCCTCAACATCGGCTCGACCGCCGGCATCCGGCCGCGGCCGGGCCTGACCTGGTACAACGGCTCGAAGGGCGCGGCGAACCTGCTGTCGAAGTCGATGGCCGTCGAGCTCGCGCCCGAGCGCATCCGCGTCAACGCGATAGCGCCCGTCGCGGGCGAGACGCCGTTGCTGGCGACCTTCATGGGCGAGGACACGCCTGCGAAGCGCGCGCAGTTCAAGGCGACGATTCCCTGGGGCAGGCTCTCGACACCGCAGGACATCGCGAACGCGGCGCTGTTCCTCTGTTCCGACGAGGCCGAGATGATCACGGGCAGCGTGCTGGCGGTCGACGGCGGGCGCTGCATCTGAGCGCACCTGCCAATCCGCCATCGCGGCCGTCTGACGCAGCGCTGTGCGCTTCCGGTGCTCACGGACAAAAGTCCGCTCCGCTCCGGTTCTCGACCGCCGCGCCAGCCGACTCACGCTGACGAATTGTCAGGGCACTCAGCCAAGGCACATTGGCTCACGCCGGCTTCGTGTGCAGCGCGATCTGCTGGCGCATGATCACCGAGCCGTCGAGTTCGAAGCCGCGCTGCTCCACGCTAATGTGTGGGTCTTTCGCGTCGCCCTCGATCCGGAACAGGTGCCAGGTCGCCATCTCGCCATGACCGCGCGGGCCGATCGAACAGGAGGGCACGCCGACGATCGGCACGTCGCGGCCCAAACCCTTGCGCCAGGCCAGCGAAAAAGTGTGGTTGTGGCCGTGCAGCACGAGGTCAGCCCCCGTGCGAGCCAGCATCGCCTCGAATGCGTCGGCATCGACCAGTTCGCGCGAGCGCCGCGCGCCACCGACATAGGGCGGGTGGTGGATCAGGACGACGCGGATAAGCCCCTCGTCCCGTGCGCGGTTCAGCAGCGCCTCGGCCTTCACGATCTGCTCGCGCCCGACGCGGCCGGTCGCCATCATCGGCAGGGTCGGGATGCCCGTGTTGAGGCCAATCAGCGCGACCGGGCCGCGCCGGCGATACCAAGGGTAGCCGATGCCGGCATCGTCGCTGTCGCACCAGGGGCCGAGATGGGCTGCCAGCGCCTTGAGCGACGAGCGCGCATAGGCGTCGTGGTTGCCGGGCACGAAGCTGACATCGGCCCGCGCGCCGAGCGTGTCGAGGAAGGCGACCGCCGTCCTGAACTCGTCGGGCAGGCCGATATGGGCGACGTCCCCGGTGCAGGCGATGTGGTCGGGCGTCTGCGCACGGATGTCGGCGACGATCAGCGCCAGGATTTCCATGTCATGGGCGTGGCGACGCTTGCGCCGCCAGTTGACATAACCGGTCGCGCGCTTGCCCAGAAGCTGGTGCAGCGAAAAGCCCGCGAGCGGGCCGAGATGCGGGTCGGACAGATGCGCGAGCTTGAACACGGCCCTAGCGCTTGCCCGTGCGCCCCCGCGCCGTCAAGCGGGCGGGGGTGTCGGTAACGACGCAGGCGCGAAATCGTCTGGCGCGAATTCTTGACGCTCGGCTGATCGACAGCCGAACGGAAAGCGCGCGCCCGGACGCTTCAGTTGGCGGCGCCGGTCAGTTCGGAGACGATGCGCGAATCGGTCAGGGTCAGGGCCGGACGCCAGACATAGGCCGGCTTCGCGCGAAGGCGAGAGATGATGAAGGTGAGCAGCATGACAAAAGTCCCCAGCGATGAGACGGTCTTGTCTGCCTGCTTTGCGGCGCGTTTGTGACGTAACGGAACCAAGAATGGGCCTCTGTCATGCGTCGTATGCATAGGCAATTCATAGTTTCTTGGGATTTGCCAACGTCATGAGCCAGAATGAGCCTTTCGAGACCGAGATCAGGCAAGATCGACGCCTGACCGTGCGCGAGCGCCTGCTCGTGCGGGCCGTCCACCTCTACTCCCGGCTGATGCGCGGGATGACGCTGGGCGTGCGCTGCGCCGTGCTCGACGAGGCCGGCCGCGTCTTCCTCGTGCGCCACACCTATGTGCCGGGCTGGCACCTGCCGGGCGGCGGCGTCGAGGTCGGCGAGACGCTGCTGGAGACGCTGGCGAAGGAACTGCGCGAGGAGGCCTGCATCCTGCTCACAGCCGAGCCGGCGCTGCATGGCGTGTTCTTCAACCGGATGGCGTCACGCCGCGACCATGTCGCGGTCTATGTGGCGCGGGACTTCGTGATCGAGAGCGCCAAGCGGCCGGATCGCGAGATCGCCGAGGCGGGGTGGTTTCCGCTCGATGCGCTGCCGGAAGGGACGACGGCGGGGACGAGGCGTCGCCTGGCGGAAATCCTCGACAGGGCAATGACGCGCGCCGACTGGTGAAGCGGACGATCGAAACCGGCTTTCCCTCGCAGGGCTGTTGCTCTAAAGCGCAATCATGACCAACGGGCACTCCCTTCTCACACTGCGACGACCGGCGCGCTGACAAGCGCTCCTCCGGCATGCCGCCGCGCGGCCATGCCCTCACGATCCCTGTCGCAGGTTCCTCGCCCGTCATGACGTCTCTGCCGCTCACAATCCGCCACGAACTCCCCGTCGATGCCGCCGCGATCGAGCGTTTGCATGAGCGCGCCTTCGGGCCGGGCCGCTTCGCCCGCACGGCCTTCCGCCTGCGCGAGGGTGTGCCGCCCGATCCGGCGCTGAGCTTCGCCGCTCATGTCGGGACGTTCCTGGTCGGCTCGATCAAGGTGACGCCGGTGCTGGCCGGGGCCCACAAGGCGCTGATGCTTGGGCCGCTGACGGTCGATCCCGCTTTTGAGGGCAAGGGGATCGGGGCGGCGCTGATGACGCGCTCGATCGATGCGGCGCGCGCCGCCGGGCACGAGCTGATCATGCTGGTGGGTGACGCGCCCTATTACGCCCGCTTCGGCTTCAGGGTGATCCCGCCGGGCCAGCTTGTGCTGCCCGGCCCGGCCGACCCGGCACGGTTTCTGGCGCTGGAACTGGTCGAGGGCGCGCTGACGCAGCGCAAGGGCGCGGTGGCGGCCTGGCGGATGGGAGCATGAACCATTGCCGTCATGCTCGCCCTTGTGGCGAGCATCCACGTCTTGGGCACAGAGCGCGACGACGGAAGACGTGGATGGTCGGGACAAGCCCGACCATGACGGCGTTGGCGCTCAGGCCGTCTCACCCGTCCGCTTGAACCGCCGCCCGCTCTCGCCGAGCCAGCCGGCGACGAGTGCGCCGAAGAGCAGCGCGAGGCCCAGCAATCCGATGAACAGCGGCGAAATCTGCACGCCGCGCACGATGCCGGAATCGCTGATCCTGAGCCCGATCCAGTCCGCGCCGGCAAAGCCCGTGCCGGCGCGCACCGGCACGATGCGTGGCACGTTCACCGCCGAGCCGCTCTCCTGGCCGATGCGGCGCGAGGAGCCACCGGTCGCCTCGGCGAGCGCTGCAAGCTGTGTCGGGTTGCTGACGACCTCCATCAGCTCGCGCGGGTTCTCCGGGCCGAGGCTGGCGAAGGCGGTGAGGTTGTCGCCCGAGACGCGATGCAGGCCGAACTCAGCCGACGGGATGCGGGCGGTGAACAGGCCGGGCCGGCCGGGCTCGAGCGGCACGGAGCGCGAGACGCCGCCGGGGCCGGTGATGGTGATTGCGCCTGGATTGTCCGATAGCGTCTGGCGCTCGACCTCGATGACGCCGTTGCGGGCGCTGGCGCGCAGGGCCTCCTCCTCGAGATCGGGCTCCTTCATCAGCCAGTGGCCGAGCCGGCGCAGCAGATCGAGATGCGGGCCGCCATCGCGAAAACCGCGCGCCCAGAGCCAGGCATGATCGGAGAGGAAGAGCGCGACGCGGCCCTTCTGCTCGCGCGCCAGCATCAGCAGCGGCCGGTCGCCGGGGCCGCTCATCACGGCCGAGCCGGTGCGGGCGCGGGCGCCGACCATGCGCAGCCATTCGCCCCAGCGCGGCGGCTCGACCTCGGAGCCCGGCAGATCGCGGGTGACGGGATGGCGCTTGCCGGGCTCGCTGACGCGGGCGCGATAGGCTTCGTCGATGACCGTACCGTCGGGCTGGGCCGGCAGGATCTGTCCGAGCGGCGTGCGCGAGAGCGATTGCGAGCCGGCATATTCCGGCCCCGCTGCGACCAGAAGCGCGCCGCCCTCGCGGACATAGCGCACGATGTTCTCGAAATAGAGCAGCGGCAGGATCGACTGGTTGGCGTAGCGGTCGAAGATGATCAGGTCGAATTCCTTGATCTTGACCTGGAACAGCTCGCGCGTCGGGAAGGCGATCAGCGAGAGCTCGTTGATCGGCGTGCCGTCCTGCTTCTCCGGCGGACGCAGGATGGTGAAATGGACGAGATCGACATTGGCGTCGGCCTTGAGCAGGTTGCGCCAGGTGCGCTCGCCGGGATGCGGCTCGCCCGAGACCAGGAGCACGCGGAGTTTGTCTCTAACTCCCTCTATTGTAATAACGGCGCGGTTGTTGGCGAGCGTCAATTCGTTGTCGAGCGGGGCGGCCTCGATCTCGACGACGTTGGGCCCGCCGCGATCGATCCTGACCGGCACCTGGACGATCTCGCCGGCGGTAACGTCGCGCCGTGCGATGATCTCGCCGTCGCGGCGGATGACGAGGCCGGCGCGGCCCGGTCCGCCCTTTTCCAGCACGCGCAGGCGCACGGTCTGGTCCTTGCCGACGATCCCGAAGCGCGGCGAATCGACCAGCACGATGCGGCGGTCGACCTCGGCGTTGCGGCCGGTGGTCAGCACATGCAGCGGCGCGCGCAGGCCGAGCGCCTCGGCATTGGCGGGCGCGTCATGGGCGAGCCCGTCTGTGATCACGATAGCGCCCGCGACCCGTTCGGAGGGCACGTCGGCGAGGCTTGCGGCCAGCGCCTCGAACAGGCGCGTGCCGTCGCCGGAGCCCTGCGCATCGCGGACCTCGACGATGCGGGATTCGACATTGGTCATGCCGCGCAATTGCCGCTCGACCTCGGCCTGGGCTGCTTGCGCCTGCTGGCCGCGATCGGCGAGCCGGTTCGAGGCCGAGCGGTCGACCACGACCGAGACGACATCCTTGACCGGCTCGCGATCCTCGAACACGAGCGAGGGGTCGGCCAGCGTGATCGTCAGCACCGTTAGCGCCAATGCGCGCAGGATGGCGCTGCGGCCTGCGAGCACGATCGCCGCGCCCGCCGCGAGCGCCGCCAGAACGGCCAGGCCAATTAGCAGCGGCAGCGGAACGAGCGGCGCAAAGGAGAGGCTCCACATCGGTTATTGTCCCAGACGTTCGAGCAGGGCCGGAACATGGACCTGATCGGCCTTGTAGTTGCCGGTCAGCGCGTACATCACGAGGTTGACGCCGGCGCGCAGCGCCATCTCGCGCTGGCGCGGATCGGAGCCCGAGAGCGGCACCATCGCCTCGCCGCGCCGGCCCACGGCCCAGGCCGAAGCGAGATCGTTGGAGGTGATCACGATCGGCGAGACATTGTCGCCGGCGCGCGCCGGGCGGCGTCCGTCCTCGCCGGCCGGGGGGAGGATTTCAACCCAGGTCGTGCCGGTGTCGTAGCGGCCCACGAAGCTGTCGAGGATGTAGAAGGTCTTGGTCAGGACGTGGTCGCGCGGCATCGGCTCCAGCTCGGGAATGTCGAGCGTCTGCAGCATGCGCCGCAACTGATCGCCTTCCGGCGTCGCGCCGGCGCCCGGGCGGGCCGTCAGCGCATCGCGCGTGTCGAAGATCACGAGGCCGCCACCCTTCATATACGCTTCCAGCTTGCGCAGCGTCTCGGCAGACGGGATCGGCCGGCCCGCCACGATCGGCCAGTACAGCACCGGGAAGAAGGCGAGTTCGTCGCGCTCGGCGTTGACGCCGACGGCATCGCCGGGCTCGAGCGCGGTGCGCGCGCCGAGCACGATGTTGAGGCCGGCCATCCCGGCTTTCGACATCGCATCGACATTGCTGTCGCCGGTCACGACATAGGCCAGCCGCGTCACGGCGCCTGCCGCGAAAAGCTCACGCGGGATCGGCGGCTTCTGGTCGGGCGCGGGCGGCGTGGTTTGCGCGTGGGCCATGTCCGGCGCGAAGCCGAGCGCCAATCCGACCGAGAGCAGGATCGCCGCGGGCGCGGCGCGGCGGCGTATGCGCGCGACGTTGAGCCTGCCGCCGAGCCAGAGCGTCGCCAGCGTGTCGGCGACCAGCAGCAGCAGCGCCGCGACCAGCAGTTGCGGGCGGATATCGAGCGCGATCGGCTTGTCGACGGGCAGGATCGGCGCGCCGAGTGCGGCGAGGTCGATGGCGCTGAGCGTGTCGGTGGGGTTGAGGGCATTCACCGCGAGCGAGGCGTCGGCCGGGCCATAGATGCCGGGCGGATGGGCAAGCGTGGCGCGGCCCGTAAAGGTCCGCGCCACCGGCTGGGCGGTGGCGGGCGGGCTGCGGAAGGCGCCGCGTCCATCGAGCACGCGGGTCGGCGACAGGGTTTCCACGCGCGCATCCTCTCCCTGGAGCTCAGCCGCAGGTCCGGTTCCGGCAAGTCCGACGATCTTGCGCAGCATCTCGACGAACAGGCCCGACAGCGGCAGGTTCGACCAGGTCGTGTCGGCGGTGACATGCATCATCGCGATCATGCCGTCGCCGCGCCGCTCGCCGGTGACGACGGGCGTGCCGTCTTCCAGCGCCGCCCAGGTCTTGCGGGCGAGATCAGCCTCTGGCTCGGCCAGGATCTGGCGGCTGACGCGGACATCGTCGTTGATCTGCGTGCCGAAGAAGGGGCTTTCGCGGGTGAAGGCCGCGAGCTTGCGCGGCGTCTCCCAGGAGAGGCCACCGCCGAGCGTGCGCCCGCCGCGACGCAGCCGCACCGGCGTCAGGTCGTCCGAGGCCGCCGCCAGACGCGCGCCCGCGAAGCGCAGCAGCACGCCGCCGCGCGCGATGAAGGCGTCGATCTTGGCCGCAGTGTCGCGGTCGAGCGCGCCGATATCGGCGAGCACCAGCACGGAGAGGTTCTGCGCCAGCAATTCGCCGACCGGGTCGGTCGAGCCCGGACGCGGCTCCCTGATCTCGGCGAAGGGCTGGAGCGCACGCGAGACGTAATAGGTCGGCGAGAGCAGCGGCTGGGCGGTGTCGGTCGTCGCGCCGGAGACGATGCCGACGCGGCGGCGCTTGGCGCGGTCGTCCAGCAGCGCGACGGCGGCAGACGAGCGCTCGCCTACGATCTCCAGCCGCGAGACGGCGTTGCGGACCTCGATCGGCAGGGTCAGCCGGGCGCTGGTCGCCAGCGCCGAACCCTCGAAGATGAAGGGTGCGTCGCCGAGCGGCAGGCCCTTCAGATCGAGCGCGCGGACCTGGCCTGTCGCGGCCGCCGCCGGGGTCGGGCGCAAAACCCTGACGGTGAGCGCGCCGGCGAGGTTTTCGGGGTTGGTCAGGGCAAGCTGGTCGGCGGGGCTGGTGTGGATCGAGAGCCGGCCTGCCTCGGCGACCTGCTTGAGCCGCGCGAGGAAGGCGCTCTCGTCGCTGCCGATGCCCAGGCCGTCGGCGACCCAGACGATCTCGGCGTCGGGCGCGCCGGCGAGGAAGGTTTCGATCCGCGCGAGATGGGCCGAGCGGTCGGGCGCATGCGGCTGCAAAGCGAAGGCGCGCAGGCGTTCGAGCGCGGCGCGCGGCTCCGACAATGCGATCGCGGCCGGGGCCTCGGCAAGGCCCAGCAGCGCGACCGGGCGGCCTTCGCGGGCGGCGGCCGCGACGCGTGATTCGGCGATGGCGAGCCGCTCGGGCCAGTCCGGGCCTGCGCCAAAACCGTTGTCGATCAGCAGCAGCATCGGGCCGCGCAGGGGCCCGGCCTCGCGCGGCGGATTCCAGACCGGGCCGGCGACCGCGAGGATCGCGAGCGCGGCGACAGCCATGCGCAGCGCCAGCAGCCACCACGGCGTATGGGCCGGCAATTCGCGCTTGGCGACGAGGTCGGCCATGATCTTGAGCGGCGGGAAGTCGATGCGCTTGGGACGCGGCGGCGTCACCCGCAGGATCAGCCAGAGGGCCGGCAGCAGCGCCAGCGCCGCCAGGGCGAGCGGGGCGGAGAAGGCGAGAGGGAGGGAGCTCAGCATGGTCTTATCGCCCTCCGCCGCTGCCGCGCGAGGTCGCGATCAGGCTGGCGATGCGCAGCACGCCTTCGCTGGCCGGCCGGTCGGTGCGGTGCAGGGTCAGCGTCCAGCCGGCCTTGCGGCAGGCCTCGCGGATCGCGTCGCGATGGGCTTCGAGCCGCTGGCGGTATTCGACGCCCCAGGAGCCGGCGTCGCCGACGCGAAGCGACAAGCCGTCCTCCAGATCGAAGAGTTCGGCCTGCCCGGTGAAGGGAAAGGTCTCCTCGATCGGATCGGCGATTAGCAGGATGTGGCCGCGCGCGCCGCTGGAGGCCATGGTCGCGATGCGCTGCGCCAGAGAGGCCGCTGGCGAGAGCCCGTCGGTGATGAGGATCGCGTCGGCGAGCCGCGGCAGCGGGCCGTCGGGTGGGAGGTCGAGATCGGCGCCCTTGGAATCGACCAAAATCGCCTGCGCGAGTTGTTCGACGATCCGGCGCGAAGCCATGGCACGGGTCAGGCCGAGATGGCCGACGCGCTCGCCGCCATCGACCAGCGTCTCGGCGAGCGCGAAGCCCGCGACCAGCGCACGATCGACCTTGGAGGCCATGGCGAGCGAGGAGGAAAAACCCATCGAGGAGGAGCGGTCGATCCACAGCCAGATCGCGTGCGAGGCCTCCCATTCGCGCTCCCGGACGAAAAGGTGGCCGTCGCGGGCCGAGCGCCGCCAGTCGATGCGCGAGGAGGATTCGCCGGTGACGAGCGGCCGGTACTGCCAGAAGGTCTCGCCCGGCCCGGCCCGCCTGCGGCCATGGATGCCGTGGACGCTGGCCGAAACCCTGCGCGCCTCCAGGATCAGGCGCGGCAGACGCGCCGCCAGATCGAGCGAGGCGGTGAGAACCGGCTTGGCGGGCTGGCGTTCGGCCTGGCCTAGAACGCGCGTGCGCAGCATCTGGCGATCGCCTCCCTTACCCCAGCCGTTCCACGAGCTTTGCGATGATGCCCTCGACCGTCTCGCCGTCGGCGCGGGCGGCGAAGGTGAGCGCGATGCGGTGCTTGAGCACCGGGATCGCCAGCGCAGCGACGTCGTCCACCGAGGGCGCGAGCCGCCCCTCGACCAGCGCGCGAGCCCGGCAGGCCAGCGTCAGCGACTGGCTGGCGCGCGGTCCCGGACCCCAGGCAAGCTTGTCGGTCAGGGCCGGGTCGCCGTCGCCGGGGCGGGCCGAGCGGACGAGATCGAGGATCGCATCGACCACGGCCTCGCCGACCGGCAGACGGCGCACCAGCCGCTGCGTCGACATCAGCGTCTCGGCGGTCATCGCGGCGACCGGCTTGTGCTCGGCCGAGCCCGTGGTCTCGAGCAGGATGCGGCGTTCGGCCTCGCGGTCGGGATAAGCGACATCGATCTCGAGCAGGAAGCGGTCGAGCTGGGCTTCGGGCAGCGGATAGGTGCCCTCCTGCTCGATCGGATTCTGGGTCGCCAGCACGTGGAAGGGGGCCGGCAGGTCGTAGCGTTCGCCGCCGACCGTGACATGGTGTTCCTGCATCGCCTGCAGCAGCGCCGACTGGGTGCGTGGGCTGGCGCGGTTGATCTCGTCGGCCATCAGCAATTGGGCAAAGACCGGCCCCTTGATGAAGCGGAAATGGCGCTTGCCCTCGGCGCTCTCGTCGAGCACCTCAGAGCCGAGGATGTCCGACGGCATCAGGTCGGGCGTGAACTGGACGCGGCGGGCGGTAAGGCCGAGCACCGTGCCCATGGCTTCGACGAGCTTGGTCTTGGCGAGGCCGGGCACGCCGACCAAGAGGCCGTGGCCGCCGGCGAGCAGGGTGATCAGCGAGAGATCGACCACCTTCTGCTGGCCGAAGATGACGCGGCCGATCTCGGTGCGGGCCGCGCCGATCGCGCCCAGCGCGGCTTCCGCCGCCTCGACGATGCCGGTGTCGAGATTGATCGGCGCATCGGCCGTCCGCATCGTTGAGACTTGCGCTGCCATCTCGTTCTCCTCAACCTTCGTTCCGCCGCCCGGCGTCGTCGTCTGGCCTCAAGCGTCGTCTTGAACCTGTTCGGCGCTGAGCCGTTGAGTGTGGGCCGGTCGCGGCATCGGCTCAAGTCCGCCAAGGCTGCGAGGGTCCAAGTCGGCTTCACGATTATGTAGAGTTCAAGGCAGGGGACGCGATGCAACCAATATGCCGCAGCCGGTACGGCCGGGCGTTTCGATGACGATGCCGGGCAACGCCATGGAGCGCCTGCTGGGCGCGCTGCGCAATGGCAAAGAGCGCGGTCCACCCCCTGTGGAGCGCTGGAATCCGCCGTTTTGCGGCGATCTCGACATGCGCATCGCCGCCGACGGCACGTGGTTTTATCTCGGCACACCGATCGGAAGACCTGCGCTCGTCCGACTTTTTTCCTCTGTCCTGAAGCGGGAGGGCGACGATTACTTTCTCGTGACCCCGGTCGAGAAGGTCGGAATCAAGGTCGAGGATGCACCGTTCCAGGCCGTCGAGATGGCTGTGGACGGCGAGGGAGACGGGCGCTCGCTCGCGTTCCGGACGCAGGTCGACGATGTCGTCAGCGCGGGACCGGAGAATCCCTTGCGATTCGCGCGCGCTGACAGCGACGGGCTGAAGCCCTATGTGCTGGTCCGGCGTAACCTCTGGGCGCGGCTGACGCGGGCCTTGACCTACGATCTGCTGGCGCTGGGCGAGGTGCGCGAGGTCGAGGGCGTGGCCATGTTCGGCGTGGCGGCCGCGGGCGCGTTCTACCCGGCCGTGCCGGCCAGCGAGATCGACGGGCTATGAAGAAAGTTCTCCGGATGCAGGCCCCCGAATGCCGGCTTTGAGACTATCGGGAGTCGAATTCGCCGCGCTGGCGCAGGACCGGCTGCGGCCTGAGCCGCCACAACCCGGCGACCTGATCGCCCGGCCGCGGGGCGACCACGAGATGCAGCCGCAGCCGATGGCGCAGCCCGACGAGGCGGCGGCCGTCCAGGCGGCCGTGCTGATCCCGATCGTGCTGCGCGAGAGCGGGCCGACCGTGCTGCTGACGCAGCGCGCGGCGGCGCTCCGCAGCCATTCGGCGCAGGTCGCCTTTCCGGGCGGACGCGTGGACGCGGTCGATGGCTCGCCCGTGGTGACGGCGCTGCGCGAGACCGAGGAGGAGATCGGGCTGGCGCGCACGCATGTCCGCACGCTGGGCTATCTCGACGCCTATCTGACCGGGACGGGCTATCGCATCGTGCCCGTCGTGGCGCTGGTCGAGCCGCCATTCTCGCTGACGCTCAACCTCCATGAGGTCGACGAGGCCTTCGAGACGCCGCTCGATTTCCTGCTCGATCCGGCCAATCACAAGCGCGAGGGGCGCGAGTGGAAAGGGCTTTACCGGACCTACTATGCCATTTCTTATCGTGATCGCTATATCTGGGGCGCAACCGCCGGCATGATCCGCAATCTCTATGAGCGGCTGGCCGGCTGATCCGGATCGGATAAGAAAACTGATGCTGCGCTCGATCATCGAAGAGGTTCTGCTCTTCGTCCTGCCCTTCTGTATCTTCGCGGGCTGGCTCATCGTCCAGCGGCGCAACCCGCTCGATGTCGAGCACTGGGCAAAACATTGGTTCTGGCTCTCGATCGTCGGGCTCGCCTTCGTCATCGCGCTGATCGCCTGGGGCGGCTGGATCGCTCCGCGCGAGCAGGGTGCCTACGAGCCGCCGCATATGGAGAACGGACGGCTGGTGCCAGGTCGTTTCAAATGAGGAGCCGGTTCAGGTGAGCGACCGGCAGGCGCGCATCGCGGCGCTGCTCAGCCAGCCGGCGCTGGCGACCGTGCTCGATGCGCTGAACGGCGACGGCGAGGAGACCCGCATCGTCGGCGGCGCGGTGCGCAACCTGCTGCTCAGCGAAGCGGCGAGTGACATCGACCTCGCCACCACGGCGCTGCCCAAGGAGACGATGCGGCGCGGCGCGGCCGCCGGCTTCAAGCCCGTGCCGACCGGCGTCGACTACGGCACGGTGACGCTGGTCGGCCATGACGCCAGCTTCGAGGTGACGACGCTCAGGCGCGACATCGAGACCGATGGCCGGCATGCGAAAGTGATCTTCGGGCGCGATTTCGCGCAGGACGCGCTGCGGCGCGATTTCACCATCAACGCGCTCGGGCTCGACCGCGAGGGCGCGATCCATGATTTTTGTGGCGGGCTTGACGATCTCGCCGCGCGAAAAATCCGCTTCATCGGCGATGCCGGCGCCCGCATCGCGGAGGATTACCTGCGCATCCTGCGCTTCTTCCGGTTTCATGCCCGCTATGGACAGGGCGCGCCCGATGCGGAGGGGTTTGCCGCCTGCATCGCCGGCCGGGCCGGTCTGGAGGGCTTGTCGCGCGAGCGCGTGCGCGCCGAGATGCTGAAGCTCATCGTCGCGCCGGGCGCCGCGGATGCGGTCGCGGCGATGGCTGGCGGCGGTTTGCTGATGCCGGTGCTCGGCTGTGTGCCGAGGCTGGCGCGCTTCGCGGCGGTCGCGGAGCGGGACGATGCGGGAGAGGTCGATCCTGCCTTCCGGCTTGCGGCGCTGGCGGTCGAGGTAAGGGAGGACACACTGCGCCTGCGCGAGCGGCTGCGGCTCTCGAACGAGGAGTTCGATCGCGTCGCGCGGATCGCGGCGGCGCTGGAGGCGCTGGCGGGGCAGGCGAGGGAGCCCGTGCTGACGAGCCTGCGGCATCTGGCGCATCGCGTCGGAGCAGATGCCGTGGCGGGCGCGCTGGTGTTGCTGAGCGCCGCGGCGGAGCAGGGGGCTCAGGCTAGCGCACAGGCGCTGATCGCCGACCTTGGCCGGACGCCGCTCTTCCTGCCGACCGGTCGGGATGTCACGGCGCGAGGCATGCCGCCGGGGCCGCTGGTCGGGCGCGTGCTCGAACAGGCTCGTCGTGACTGGATCGAGGCCGGCTGCCCGCCTGACCGTGCGGTTCAGGCGGCCTTGATCGAGAAGGCCATCGCGGCGTTTTCTGGTCGGATATGACGATGCCGGTCGTGCCGATCAGATGCGCTCTTGCAGACCTTACGGGCCAACACGCCGGCTGGCAGTTTGATCAATTGGCGGATCGGTCATAGGGCCAGCGCCCAAAGAACATGCTTTCACTCTGAGCGGATTGTCCAGGTAATTTTATGAGCCGGCCTGAAATGTAGAATTTCTCTCCGATATTATAGTGGCGAAGATGCTGATCGCAGGATGATCCTCCTGTGTTCAACTTTAATATTTGCTCGGAATGCGCGCCCTTGATCGATTCGATGACTTTAATTTTTGCCTCCGAATCGTTAAGCATTTCGATAACATCGACTTTCGCAACGAGCGCTTCTTTGAGCGCGTCGCCTGGTAGTTTGCGCAGCAACGTCATCGTGTTGCTGGCCGGATTTCGGCATGCCATGGCGGCGTCGACAAAAAAGACCCACGCCATCAAAACCGCAACGAGCAGACGCATGGAACACCGAAGTCTTCTGCCATTTACCGGCAGGGTTGTCCGCGCCCGCTGCGGTTGAATTATGGCCACCTCACCGTCGGCGGCAGCGAGGACAGGATCGAGTCCACGTTTCCGCCGGTCCTGAGGCCGAAGATCGTGCCGCGATCGTGGAGCAGGTTGAACTCGACATAGCGGCCGCGCCGGACCTGTTGCTCGTAGCGGTCCTCGTCGGTCCAGGACTTCGACATGTTGGCCAGCATGATCTGCGGGTAGATGTCGAGAAAGGCCTCGCCGACGGCCTGCGTGAAGGCGAATTCGCCCTCGGGGTCGGTCGACCAGAGATAGTCGTAGAAAATGCCGCCGATGCCGCGCGGCTCGTTGCGGTGCTTGAGGAAGAAATACTCCTCGCACCATTGCTTGAAGCGGTCGTAATCGGCGACCGGCGCGAAGCGCTCGCAGGGCGCGCGCATGGCGGCGTGGAAGGCGATCGAGTCCGGATCGTCCTGGGTGCGCCGCCTGACCAACACCGGCGTCAGGTCGGCGCCGCCGCCGAACCAGGGCTTCGTCGTCACGACGAAGCGGGTGTTCATATGGACGGTCGGCGCATGCGGGTTCCAGGGATGGGCGATCAGCGAAATCCCCGTGGCGTGGAAGCGTGGGTCTTCGGCAGCGCCCGGAATCTGGCCGGCGAATTCGGGCTGGAAGGTGCCGTAGACGGTCGAGACATGGACGCCGACCTTCTCGAAGACGCGGCCCGACATCACCGACATCACCCCGCCGCCGCCCTCGGCCCCGTCATGGTTGGTGCGGCTCCAGGGCGTGCGCACGAAGCGGCCTGCAGTCGCCGCGTCGGTCTCGGGCGCAAAGGGGGCGGTCGCCTCGTCCTCGATCGCCTCCAGCGCCGTGCAGATGCGGTCGCGCAGGGTCTCGAACCAGGCGCGGGCACGGGGTTTCATGGATTCGGCCAGGGCGACTGAGTCAGTCGGGGCCGTTGCTGCGGCCTTCTGATCGTTCATTACAAGCTCCCTAGCGCTTTTCCTCGAAGGTTAAGCGCGAGGAACCCCTCTCCCGGAGGGAGAGGGGCAGGGGTGAGGGGTCGGCCCTTCAACCAGTCGCGCGAGACCTCTCCGCGCTTCCGTCAGGCTAGTCCCGAAACGTCCGTCACCTCACCCCTGCCCCTCTCCTTACAGGAGAGGGGTTCCCCGCGCCTCATCAGGAGGTGGCGCTGCGTAGCCACCCACCTGCCGCAAGGCTTCGCCCAGAACCAGCGCCGCCGCAACCGCGACATTGAGCGAGCGCAGGCCCGCCCGCATCGGCACATGCACCACCGCATCCGCCGCAGCATACACCTCGGGCAGGACGCCGGCCGATTCCCGGCCGACCATGACGATGTCGTCCGCCCGAAAGGCGAACTCGACATGGGCCGTCGCGCCGTCGGTCTCGGCCAGGATCAGGCGGCGGCCGGCGGCGCGCCGGGCGGCGTCGAAGGCGGCAAAAGAGTCGTGGCGCGTCACCGCCGCCCGCTCGAGATAGTCCATGCCCGAGCGCCGAAAGTGCCTGTCCGACACATCGAAGGCGGCCGGCTCGACGATGTCGACGGACACGCCAAGGCAGGCCGCCATGCGGATCATCGTGCCGGCGTTCTGCGGGATATCGGGTTGGTAGAGCGCGAGGCGCAGCATGCTGACGCTATCGGGGATGACGGAACCGTAAGGCTCCGGTCATCGGCCGGCGGGGCGGCATGCGTCAAGCGTGTGGCCAAACCGGGCTCGCCGGCCCATATGCAGATTGCCGCAAGACCACGATGCCGATCCGGAGGAGGGCGGCCACGCCATGTTCGCTCCCCTGTTCCGCACCCTCGAACGCCAGGTCGACGTTTTCGCGCCCTTCGACGAGACCGCCACGCCGCCGCGCGGGGTCTGGCCCTTCATGTGGCATCACATCAAGGGCGTGAAGGGCTGGCTTGCCCTAATCATGCTGACGGGGCTGGGCTTCAGCGGCATCGAGGCGGCGATGTATCTGATGGTCGGCTGGTTCGTCGATCTGCTCGCGACCCAGTCGCCCGAGACGATTTTTCGCGATCATGGCTGGCTGCTGGCGGGCGCGGCGTTCCTGCTCGTCGTGGTCCGGCCGCTGATCTATTTCGCCAACCATGCCATCGTCGATCAGGTCGTGGTGCCGCAGATCACCAACCAGATCCGCTGGCGCAACCATGTCTACACGCTCGGCCACGCGCTCGGCTATTTCCAGAACGATTTCGCTGGCAGGCTCTCCTCGCGCGTCATCCAGGCCGGGCAGTCGATCCGCGGCGCGACGATCGAGGTCATCGACGACCTCTGGTACGCGCTGATCTTCGCCTCGGTCGCGATCGGCTTCTTCGGCGCGACCTCGCTCTGGCTGGCGCTGCCGGTTCTGGTCTGGCTCGGGGCCTATGTCGTGCTGCTGGTCTATTTCGTGCCGCGCGCCAAGGCGCGCTCGGAGGCGAACTCGCTCGGCCGCTCCTCCACGACGGGGCGCATCGTCGATGCCTACACCAACATCCTCACCGTCAAGCTCTTCGCCCGCGCCGACGCCGAGCGCTCGGCTGTGCGCGACTCGCTGACGCGCTGGAACGCCTCGTTTCTGGACCTGTCGCGGCTGATCACAGGCGTCAGCGTCATCCTGCAGACGATGAACAGCCTGCTCGTCGTGGTCACGGCGTGGCTTTGCCTGTGGCTCTGGAGCGTTGGAGCAATGACGCCGGGCGCGGTGGCGGCCTCGATCGGGCTGGTGCTACGGCTCGTCCAGATGTCGACCTGGCTGATCCATCTCGTGCGCGGGGTCTTTGAAAATATCGGCTCGGTGCAGGAGAGCATGGAGACGATCGCCAAGCCGCACGATCTCACGGACGCCGCCGATGCAAGGCCGCTCGTCGTCAGCGAAGGCGCGATCCGTTTCGAGGCCGTCCGCTTCAACTACGGCAAGAAGGCCGGGCTGTTCGAGGGGCTCGATCTCGAGATCAGGCCGGGCGAGAAGATCGGCCTTGTCGGCCCGTCGGGAGCGGGCAAATCGACGCTGGTCAACCTGCTGCTGCGGCTTTATCCGCTGGAAGGCGGGCGCATCCTGATCGACGGGCAGGACATCGCGCAGGTGACGCAGGATTCGCTTCGCGCCCAGATCGGCATGGTGACGCAGGACAACTCGCTGCTGCACCGCTCGATCGGCGACAACATCGCCTATGGCCGGATCGGGGCGACGCCGGCCGAGATCGCGGCTGCCGCGCGGCAGGCCTCGGCGCATGAGTTCGTGCAGGCGCTGTCCGATCAGGACGGCCGCAAGGGCTTCGATTCGCGCGTCGGCGAGCGCGGGGTCAAGCTCTCGGGCGGACAGCGCCAGCGCATCGCGATCGCCCGGGTGCTGCTCAAGGACGCCCCGATCTTGATCCTCGACGAGGCGACCTCGGCGCTCGATTCCGAGGTCGAGGCGACGATCCAGGAGCAACTTACGACGCTGATGCAGGGCAAGACCGTCATCGCCATCGCCCACCGGCTCTCGACGATCGCCGCGCTCGACCGGCTGATCGTGCTCGACGAGGGGCGCGTGGTCGATGCCGGAAGCCATGCCGAGCTCGTTGCGCGCGGCGGGCTCTATGCGCGGCTCTGGTCGCGGCAATCGGGCGGCTTCATCGCGGCATCGGATCCGGAGAAGGCGATCGCCTGATCCGAAGGTCGATCGGCTCGAGGCAAAAACCTCTTGGCCGCAGCGTTTTGCGCCCTAGCTCCCATGCATGCCGGCTGCGGTGCGGGCATAGTAGACTTCGTCCAAACTGCATGCCAAAGAGCGCGCCAGTGACGCGCCGCCGCATTGCAGCGTGCGGTGCCGGCTCCTATGCAGGAGCTCTGGACTTGAATTGAAAGCCTTCCAAGGCTGAGCGCAGAGCAGGGGATCGGATCGTGGCCCAATCGACCAACATGGCGGCAGCAGGCGCGAAACCCACCGAAGGAACACGCCGCGACTTCCTCGTCCTGGCGACCGGGGCTGCCGGCGTCGTGGGCTTGGGCGCGGTCGTGATCCCGCTGGTGAGCCAGCTCGCGCCCGACGCGCAGACGGTCGCCGCCGGCGCGCCCATCGATGTCGATCTCGCCCCGATCGCGGAAGGCCAGGCGATCAAGCTGTTCTGGCGCGGCAAGCTGATCTTCGTGCGCCACCGCACCCAGAAGGAGATTGACGAGGCGCGCGCGGTCAATGTTGCGAGCTTGAAGGATCCGCAGGCCGACCAGGCCCGCGTCAAGGAGGGCAAGGCGCAGTATCTCGTGGTCTATGGCAACTGCACCCATCTCGGCTGCATCCCGCTCGGCAACGCGCCCGGCGAGAGCAAGGGCGAGTTCGACGGCTGGTTCTGCCCCTGTCACGGCTCGCACTACGATTCCTCGGGCCGTATCCGCAAGGGCCCGGCGCCGGCCAACCTGCCGGTCCCGCCCTACGCGTTCAGCGCCGACACGAAGATCAAGATCGGCTGAGGCATGTCCAGCTTCGCCCTTTTCCATCCCGATGAGACAGCCCTGAGGCATTCATCATGAGCGGCCATAGTTCCTACACTCCCAAGACCGGTTTCGAGCGCTGGCTCGATGCGCGCCTGCCGATCGTGCGGCTGATGCATGATTCGGCCGTGTCCTACCCGGTCCCGCGGAACCTCAATTATTTCTGGACCTTCGGCGGCATCCTGATGTTCATGCTGGTGGCGCAGATCGTCACCGGCATCATCCTGGCGATGCATTACACGCCGGAATCGAAGATGGCGTTCAACTCCGTCGAGCACATCATGCGCGACGTGAACTATGGCTGGCTGCTGCGCTACCTGCACTCCAACGGCGCCTCGATGTTCTTCGTCGCGGTCTACATCCACATCTTCCGCGGGCTGTATTACGGCTCCTACAAGGCCCCGCGCGAGGTGCTCTGGATCCTCGGCGTGGTGATCTTCCTGCTGATGATGGCGACCGCCTTCATGGGCTATGTTCTGCCCTGGGGCCAGATGTCCTTCTGGGGCGCCACCGTCATCACCAACCTGTTCTCGGCGCTGCCCGTGGTCGGCGAGACGATCGTGACCTTCCTCTGGGGCGGCTATTCGGTCGACAATCCGACGCTGAACCGCTTCTTCTCGCTGCACTATCTGCTGCCGTTTATGATCTTCGGCGTGGTCATCCTCCACGTCTGGGCGCTACACCATGTCGGGCAGAACAACCCGACCGGCGTCGAGGTCAAGAACGTCCAGAAGGAGACCGTGCCGTTCACGCCCTATGCGACGATCAAGGATCTGTTCGCGATGGTGTGCTTCATCTTCGTGTTCTCCTATTTCGTCTTCTACCAGCCCAATTTCATGGGACATGCCGACAACTACATCCCGGCCAATCCGGCCGTGACGCCGGCCCATATCGTGCCCGAATGGTATTTCCTGCCGTTCTACGCGATCCTGCGCGCCATCCCCGACAAGCTCGGCGGCGTCATCGCCATGTTCGCCGCCATCGCGGTGCTGGCCTTCCTGCCCTGGCTCGACACCTCCAAGGTCAAGTCGATGACCTACCGCCCTGTCGCCAAGGTGATGTTCTGGGCGTTCGTCTTCGTCTGCATCATTCTCGGCTGGCTCGGCGCCATGCCGGCCGAAGAGCCCTACGTGACCTATTCGCAGATTTTCACGGCGCTCTACTTCGGCTACTTCATCGGGTTGTTCGTGATCGGGCTGTTCGAAAAGCCACTGGCAATGCCGACATCGATCGCCGATTCCGTGCTGGGCGCCATGCCGGGCGGCTCAGGCTCGCGCATGGCCTCGGCCACCGCCGCAGAACCCCATGCCAAGGGCTGACGAAACCATGACACTCCCTTCGTTTCGTCAGGCCAGCCTCGGCCTTGCAGCCGGCCTCGCATTCGCCGCACTCGCCGCGCCTGTCCAGGCTGCGGGTGAGCGCGTCATCCCTCCGGCGCAGAGCTGGTCGTTCTCCGGCCCCTTCGGCAAGTTCGACCGGGCCCAGCTCCAGCGCGGCTTCAAGGTCGTCAAAGAGGTTTGCGCCAACTGCCATTCGATGTCGCTGATGCGCATCCGCAACCTGTCGCAGCCCGGCGGGCCGGAGTTCACGCCGGGCCAGGTCACGGCGCTGGCTGCGACCTACACGGTCAAGGACGGCCCCAACGAAACCGGCGAGATGTTCGACCGGCCGGGCCGGCCGGCCGACGCCTTCCCGGCCCCCTTCGCCAATGAGCAGGCGGCGCGGGCGGCCAATGGCGGCGCCTATCCGCCCGATCTTTCGGTTCTGGCCAAGGCGCGGACCTATGAACGCGGCTTCCCGCGCTTCGTGTTCGACATCTTCACCCAGTATCAGGAGCAGGGGCCGGACTATATCCACGCACTGATGGTCGGCTACAAGGATCCGCCGCCCGCCGGCACGCCCGAGTTGCTGCCGGGCCAGTACTACAACACCTATATGCCCGGCCACCTGATCGCGATGCCGCAGCCGATCCAGGACGGGCAGGTCGAGTATCCCAAGGGGCCGGACGGCAAGTCGCCGGTGCCCGAGACGATCGACCAATATGGCAAGGACGTCGCCGCCTTCATGGTCTGGATGGCCGAGCCGCATCTGGAGGCGCGAAAGCGCACCGGCCTGCAGGTGATGCTGTTCCTGCTCGTATTCGGCTCGCTGCTCTACTACACCAAGAAGAAGGTCTGGTCCCGGATGCCAGATGGGTCTCCGGCGCACTGACGCAGCCGACTGCTGCGAAATGGCCCCGGGGACGGGGCCTTTTTCTTGGCCGGCTACCCGCTGCTTGCCGCGTCCGGGCCGGCTTGTCACAACCGTCATGTGAGCCTGATCCTTTCCGGCTTCGACAGAGGATTTCGGGTCATGACCAAAGCCGTTCTCGGAATCATCGGCGGGTCGGGCATCTATGATCTGCCCGGCCTGACCGACCGCCGCGAGGAAGCGATCGCGAGCCCCTGGGGCGAGCCGTCGGACGTGCTGCGGCGCGGACGCATCGGGCAGACCGAGATCGTCTTCCTGCCGCGCCATGGCCGGGGCCATGCGATCCCGCCCTCGGAGATCAACTACCGCGCCAATATCGACGTGCTGAAGCGCGCCGGCGTGACCGACCTCGTCTCGCTCTCCGCCTGCGGTTCCTATAAGGCCGAGCTTTATCCCGGCCTGTTCGTCATGGTCGATCAGTTCGTCGACCGGACGTCTCGCCGTGAGAGTTCCTTCTTCGGGAAGGGGTGCGTGGCGCATGTCTCGTTCGGCCATCCGGTGGGGCCCGGCCTGCAGGCGCGCCTCGTCGAAGCGGCGAAGGCGGAGAACCTCGCTCATGTGAAAGGCGGTACGCTGGTCACGATGGAGGGGCCGCAATTCTCGACGCTGGCCGAATCCCTGACCTACAAGGGCCTTGGCTACGACCTGATCGGGATGACGGCGATGCCCGAGGCCAAGCTCGCCCGCGAGGCGGAGATCACCTACGCCACCGTCGGCATGGTCACCGATTTCGACTGCTGGCACGAGGACCATGGCGCGGTCGATGTCGCGGCCGTCGTCGCGGTGCTGCACGGCAACGCCGAGAAGGCGCGCCGGCTGGTGGCGCGGCTGGCGGCCGATTTCCCGGCGCAGCGCGAGCCCTGTCCCGCCGGCTCGCACAACGCGCTCGACACGGCGATCGTCACCGCGCCCGAGTTCCGCGACAAGGCGCTGCTGGCGAAGCTCGACGCCGTGGCGGGGCGCGTTCTGGAAGTCGGCTGACGCCTGTCGCGCTTGACGAAGCCGCGCCAAGGCCCGACCAAAGGGCCACTCCTTTCGCCCGAGACGCCCGCCCATGAACCTCGCCGACAGCATCCGCGCGATCCCGGATTATCCCAAGCCCGGCATCGTCTTTCGCGACATCACCACGCTGCTCGGCGATGCGCGTGCCTTCCGCCGCACCGTGGACGAACTGGTGCAGCCCTTCGCAGGGCTGAAGATCGCCAAGATCGCGGGCATCGAGGCGCGCGGCTTCATTCTGGGCGGGGCGGTGGCGCACCAGCTCTCGGCCGGCTTCGTACCCGTGCGCAAGAAGGGCAAGCTGCCGCACAAGACGGTGAGTGTGACCTATGAACTCGAATACGGCACCGACGAGATCGAGGTCCATGCGGACGCCGTCTCCCGTGGCGAGCGTGTGCTGCTGGTCGACGACCTGATCGCGACCGGCGGCACGGCTGAAGGCGCGGTCAAGCTCCTGACCGGGCTCGGGGCGGAAGTCGTCGCCGCATGCTTCATCGTCGATCTGCCCGATCTCGGCGGGGCCGACAAGATCAGGCGGCTCGGCGTGCCGGTGCGCACGCTGGTCTCGTTCGGCGGGCATTGAGACCATGAAGATCGACGGCCAGCCCTATCGCACGATCTGGCTCGCGCAGGATAGCTTTCGCGTCTGCGTCATCGACCAGACGCGACTGCCCTTCCGCTTCGAGACCGTGACGCTCGGCTCGGCCGAAGAGGCCGCTGTCGCGATCACCACGATGATCGTACGTGGCGCACCGCTGATCGGCGCCACCGCTGCCTATGGCGTGGCGCTGGCGATGCGGGCCGACGCCTCGAATGCGGCTCTGGAGGCCGCTCTGGCCCTGCTCGGCGCGACGCGGCCGACCGCCGTGAACCTCCATTGGGCGCTGGCCCGGATGCGCGCCGCGCTCGCGCCTCTGCCGTCTCCGGCGCGGGCCGCCGCGGCTTATGCGGAGGCCGCCGCGATCTGCGACGAGGATGTCGCGCTCTGCCGCGCGATCGGGGAGCACGGCCTGACGCTGATCGCCGCCATCGCAGCGCGCAAGCCTGCGGGCGAGCGCGTCAACATCCTGACCCATTGCAATGCCGGCTGGCTCGCCACCGTCGATTGGGGCACGGCGCTGGCCCCGATCTACCTCGCTCATGACGCCGGCATCCCGGTCCATGTCTTCGTCGACGAGACGAGGCCGCGCAATCAGGGTGCGGCGCTGAGCGCTTATGAGCTCGGCGGGCATGGCGTGCCGCACACGGTCATCGCCGACAATGCCGGCGGGCATCTGATGCAGCACGGGCAGGTCGACATGGTGATCGTCGGCACCGACCGGACGACCGCGACAGGCGACGTCGCCAACAAGATCGGCACCTATCTCAAGGCGCTCGCCGCCCATGATAACGGCGTGCCGTTCTATGTGGCGCTGCCCTCGCCGACGATCGACTGGAGCCTGGACGACGGCGTCCGCGAGATCCCGATCGAGGAGCGTTCGGCCCGCGAGGTCACGCATCTCTCGGGGCTGGCTGAGAATGGCGAAGTCGCGCAAATCCGCGTCGTAGCGCCGGGCAGCGACGCGGCCAATCCTGCCTTCGACGTGACGCCGGCGCGGCTCGTCACGGGGCTGATCACCGAGCGCGGCGTCGCGGCGGCCTCGCGCGAGGGGCTGGCGCGACTTTTTCCGGAGTTGGCGCGCGCGGTGGCGGCATGAGCGAGGCTGCGCTTCGCGCCGAGATCGTCGCGGTCGCACAGGCGATCGACCGGGCGGGTTTCTGCCCGTCAAAATCCGGCAACGTTTCCGCGCGGCTTGGCGACCGGCTCCTGATCACGCCATCGGGCCTGCCCTATGCGCTGACGACGCCGGACGACCTGATCCATCTCTCTCTCGATGGCGCGGTGTGGTCCGGCAAGGGCAAGCCCTCTTCGGAATGGCCGTTCCACACCGAGATCTACAAGGCCCGGCCGGACGCGCAGGCGATCGTCCACACACACTCGCCGCGCGCGACCGCGCTGGCTTCGACGCGGCGCGGCATCCCGGCCTTTCATTACATGATCGCGCTCTGCGGCGGCGCGGATGTCCGCTGCGCCGAGTATGCGACGTTCGGATCGCCTGAGCTTGCGGCCAATGCCGTCAAGGGGCTGGAAGGCCGGAAGGCGGTGCTGCTCGCCAATCACGGCGTCATCGCGCTCGGCGGTTCGCTGGCCGGCGCGCATCAGATCGCAGCCGAGGTCGAGAACCTCGCCGGGCAGTATCTCGACATTCTGGCAGCGGGACTGGAGCCGGTGGTCCTCGACGCGGAGGAGATGGCGCGGGTGAGCGCGAAGTTCGCGGGTTATGGGAAGGTGGGGTAGCCGGTTTCAAGCGAAAAATTTAGGATCAGCGGCTGCGATAGATTTCGCGGCGATGTCCGATTCGAACGATTACGATCTTGATCGTCCGATCTTCGATCTCTGCAAGGATACGGAAGTCGCCGACGCGATACTTCCAAAGGTTCTTATATTTTGAACCCTGCAGGGCTTCGCCGAGCGATCTTGGATCGTCGAGTTGAGCGAGACGTTGATTAAGAAAGCTGATGATCCTGCGCGCGTTGTCGGAGCCGAGCTTTTGAAGGTCTCGCTCTGCCTTGGGTTGAAACTCAACGCTCCATGCAATAGCGCGCCATCACCTCGGCCAAGGGGATGGTCTTGGTCTCTCCGCGCCGAAGCTCGTCAAGGCGCTCCTCGGCGATGGCGATATCTTCCAGTTCATCAAGATAATCGAGGATGGCGTCGACGGCCAGTGCGCTGGCCGTTCGCCCTGTCTTCTGAGAAAGCGCTTCCAGACGCGATTCGACTTCGAGCGGCAACTGTAGAGCGATCATGGTTCTTTACCTCCGATCGCAAACTAGCATGGCACCGCAAGCGTTCAAACGGCTCCGTTCCGCCGCTCCACGAAGGCGCAGCCGTCGAAGCTGAAGACCTCCTCGCCATGCTGGTTCACGCCGGTGTTGCGGTGGAAGAACAGGCCCCATTGCGGGCGCGAGGCGCTGGTGCGCAGGTCCGCCACCGTCGAGTGGTAGGTGATGCGGTCGCCGGCGAAGACGGGTTTGCTCCAGCGCAGGTTCCTGTAGCCCGGCGAGGGGCCCAGCCGCGGGGCACGGTCGGGCGCGCGGGCCGCGACCTGGCGCTTGCGGTGCTCGACCATGGCGGCCATCCAGACCGACGCCGTGTGCCAGCCGGAGGCCGCGAGCCGCCCGAACGAGCTCTGGCGCGCCGCCGCCTCGTCCATGTGGAAAGGCTGCGGATCGAAGGAGCGGGCGAAGGCGACGATCTCGTCGATCGTGAAGACGAAGCTGCCGAGTTCGTGGCTCTTGCCGATCTCCATCTCCTCGAAGAAGCGGGCGGGCTCGGCCTGGCCCGCCGGGGCTTCGAGCGGGCTGCGCGTCGCCGGCGGCGCGTAGCGGGGCGAATGCGCCAGCCACTTGCCGGACGGCCGGCTGAACTCCGAGCCCCGCAGCGCGAACATGATCCAGTTTGTCTGCTCCAGCACCGGCTGGTCGTGCTGGTTCAAAAGGTCGAAGCGGAAGCGCACCAGCCCCATTTCGGGCCGCGAGCGCGAGGCCTTGGTCTCCAGCACGGTGCGCCGCGCGGCAAGCGTGTCGCCGGGCTTGACCGGACGCAGCCATTTCACCTCGTCGATGCCTGGCGCTCCCATGCCGGCGGAATCGAGAATGAATGTCTCGGCGATCAGGCGCATCAGCAGCGAGCAGCTATGCCAGCCAGAGGCGATCAGCTCGCCGACGAAGCTCGCCTTGGCGGCTTCCGGGTCGGTGTGGAAATCCTGCGCGTCGTAGCGCTTCGCATAGGCGAGGATGTCGTCCTGGCTGACCGATAAACGGCCGGCGCTGATCGTGCTGCCGACGACGAAATCCTCGAAGAACAGCATGCCGACGGCCTCAGTTGGCAAAGCGGAAATGCAGCACGTCGCCGTCGGCCACGACATACTCCTTGCCTTCGAGGCGGAACTTGCCGGCCTCGCGCGCGCCGGCCTCTCCCTTGTTGGCGATGTAGTCGGGATAGGCGATCGTCTCGGCGCGGATATAGCCCTTCTCGAAGTCAGAGTGAATGACGCCCGCCGCCGCCGGCCCCTTGGTGCCGGTCTCGATCGTCCAGGCGCGGGCCTCTTTCGGGCCGACGGTGAAATAGGTCACGAGCTTCAGCAGCGCGTAGCCAGCGCGGATGACGCGGTTGAGGCCGGGCTCCTCGAGGCCGACGGCCTCCAGATAGTCCTTCTGGTCGGCGGCGGGCAGGACCGCGATTTCGCTCTCGATCTTGGCCGAGACGACGACGGCGACCGCGTTCTCCTCGGCCGCGCGCCTGGCGACGATCTCGGAAAAGGCATTGCCCTTGTCTGCGCTGGCTTCCTCGACATTGCATACATAAAGCACGGGCTTCGACGAAAGCAGACCGAGCATCTCGAAGGCCTTGCGCTCGTCGGCGGCGATCTGGACGAGGCGGGCCGGCCGGCCGTCGCGCAGCAGCGCGAGGCAGCGGTTCATCAGATCGGCCAGTTCCTTGGCGTCCTTGTCGCCGGTCTTGGCCTTCTTCTCCAGCGGCAGCACTCGCTTCTCGAGACTTTCGAGATCGGCCAGCATCAGCTCGGTCTCGATGATCTCGATATCGTTCAGGGGCGCGACCTTGCCCTCGACATGGGTGATGTCGCCATCCTCGAAGCAGCGCACGACATGGGCGATGGCGTCGCATTCGCGGATATTGGCCAGGAACTGGTTGCCCAGCCCCTCGCCCTTGGAGGCGCCGCGCACGAGGCCGGCGATGTCGACGAAGGTCAGCCGCGTCGGGATGATCTCCTTCGAACCGGCGATGGCTGCGAGCTTCTCAAGCCGGTCGTCGGGCACCGCGACGTCGCCGACATTGGGCTCGATCGTGCAGAAGGGATAGTTCGCCGCCTGCGCGGCCGCCGTCTGCGTCAGCGCGTTGAACAGGGTCGACTTGCCGACATTCGGCAGGCCGACGATACCGCATTTGAAACCCATGGTGGTCTTTCGGAATGTCAGTTGGCGAGGACGGTCTCGATCACCGTCAGAAACGGATTGATGATCGTCAGATCGCCAATCTTCTGCCCGGACGCAAGGTCTTCCGATAGAAAGATGTCGCAGCCGAAGGCGAGAGCTGCAGCGATCATTGCGGAATCAAAAAGCGAATAGCGATATCGCGCGTGGATAGCCAGGGCATCTATCGCGGTCCGTGACGTCATCGGGGCCTTGCACCAAGGCTCCATCGCCAACAGGAAGCGCGTCAGCTCTGCTCGCGTGATGGCGGGGAACTTTCGGATAACGCTGTGCGCGAACTCGTTCATGACCTGCGGGCTGATCACCAGCAGGTCACGCTCGCCGAGCGCGGCGACCCACTCCTGCGAGATCGTCTGCTTCCGAGGCTCCCGCGGGTCCTTCAGATAGAGCATCACGTTCGTGTCCACGAAGCAGGCGATCGGCATAGAGGTCCTCGCGTCCCTGCCATTCCGCCGCGATCCCGGGCAAATCCGGTCCAGCCAGAAAAGCGTCCAGAGCCTCGCGCTGCGTCATCGTTCGACCGAGCTTCTGCTCGACAAGCTCCGCCGTGAATTTCGACATGCTCTTGCCCTCGCGAGCGGCGGCCACCCGCAAACGCGACAGCGTTGTTTCAGGCAGAGTGATCGTCACATTTCTCACGATGCTCTCCCTTGCAGCACGAGAGCGAATGTCGTGTTTCCGTGTTTCCGTGTCAACCGTCCGGCATCTGCCCCAGCCGCTTCACCGCCCCATGCCCCCGCGCCTCCATGAACAGATGCACCCTGTTCTGGAAGCCGGCGTCGTCATGGGCAGCCAGCAGCGCGGCATTGTCGGCGCAGGCGGTGCAGAGGTCCTCGACCCAATCCTGCTCGGCCTTGCCGAAATCGTTCAGCACATAGGCGTGGACGAGTTCCTTGAGACCCGGATGGCCGATGCCCATCCGGACGCGGCGATAGTCGTTGCCGATCGAAGCCGTGGTCGAGCGCAGGCCGTTATGGCCGGCATTGCCGCCGCCGAGCTTCATGCGCAGTTTGGCCGGAGCGAGGTCGAGCTCGTCGTGGAAGACGATCACATCGGCGGGCTCGATCTTGAAGAAGCGCGCCGCCTCGCCGATCGCCCGGCCCGATTCGTTCATGTAGGTCTGCGGCTTGAGCAGGATGACCTTTTCGGTCCCGATCGTCGCCTCGCAGGCTTCCGCCTGGAAGCGCTGCCGCCATGGCGAGGCACGGTGGGCGCCCGCAATCGCATCGGCCGCCATGAAGCCGATATTGTGGCGGTTGCGGGCATAGCGCGAGCCCGGATTGCCGAGGCCGGCGAAGATCAGCATGACATGCTCCAGATAGCAAAACGGCCGGGAAACCCGGCCGTCTCGTCTCGACTGAAAACCGGATGGCCGATCAGGCCTTCGGCTTGGCCTCGGGGGCTGGCGCGGCCTCGGCGGCCGGGGCCTCCTCGGCCTCCTCGGCCATCGGCGGCACGATCGTCACGATGGTGGCGTCGGCTCCGACCGTCAGCTTGGCGCCCTTGGGCAACGTGATGGCGCTGGCCTCGACCGCATCGCCGATCTCGAGCCCGGCGACCGAGACCTCGAACGCTTCCGGGATATTCTCCGGCTCGACCGTGATCTCGAGCGAATGCTCGACGAGCTGGACCGAGCCGCCGTTCTTCACGCCCGGGCTGGCGTCCTGGCCCACGACATGGATCGGGATCTCGACCGTGACGGTCTGGCCCTTGGCCACGCGCAGGAAATCGACATGGATCGGAAAATCCTTGACCGGGTCGAGCTGGTAGTCGCGCGGGATGACGCGCTGCGTCTTGCCGCCGACATTGATCTCGAACAGCGTGGTCAGGAAATGGCCGCCATAGATCATCAGGCGGGTCTTGTTGGCGTCGAGCGCGATCGCTTCGGGAGCGGCGCCCCCGCCATAGATCACGGCGGGTGTCAGGCCTTGACGACGAACTGCACGGGCGGCCCCCTTGCCGACCTGCGCGCGCGCCGAAGCCTCGATTTGCTTCACGGCGGTCATGGTGTGGTTCCTACTTCAAAAGACAAGGCCGCCACGCGGCGGCCGTTTGCGTTCAGCGCCCATGCCTCCAAGGGTGTCAGTCAGGCGCTGGCAGGCTCATAGGGGAAAAGGCGCTGCGGGGCAAGCTCAGGTTCCGGTGGGCGGGCGTGCCTTCAGACCTTGGGCAATGAGCAGGCGTACCGCCTTCCTGTCGAACGAGACGAAGATTTCCCCGCCAAGGCGACGTCCTTCATGCGCGATGACTCCGTCGGCGAAGTCACCGCCGGCATCGAGCATGGCGAGGCCCGCCAGAATGGCCGACCGTTCGGCGACGATCTTCGGCTGGCCGACCAGCGCTCTGATGGCGGAGGCGATCTCGCCCTCTGCGAGTCGATAGCGACTCATCAGAACCCAGCAGAATTCACACAGCACCGAGATCGTCACGACGATCCGTTCGGCGTTCTCGAGTTCCGCCAGGGCCAGATCACGCTGCCGGCGGTCGTCGTCGGCAAAGATCCGGATCAGCAAATTCGTGTCTGCGATGATTGTCACCGCTTTCCGGCCCAACCCTCGGCGATGGCCTCGTTGATCTCGTCGATCGACAAGCGGGGCTGCCCAGGCCTCTTCAGCATGCCGACGAGATCGGAAATCGTCCCGGTCTTCTGCTCGGCTCTGACCGCGATGCCACCGTCCGCCAGCTTGTCGACAATGATCCTCTGGCCGGGCTCCACGCCGAGATGCTGCAGCAATTCCTTGCGCAGAGTGATCTGGCCCTTGGCGGTGACGGTGAGCGTCGTCATGGCGGCATCCTCGCGGAGATTGCCAATGTAAGGCTATGATGCCTTACCATCAAGCGCCAGAGAGCCTGCGATGGTGCTACGCCGCCGCCAGCCCCAGCCGCTCGTCCCGACGCCGCAGCCAGTGCATCAGCGGCAGCGCCAGCAACACCATCCAGGCCTTGCCGATGATCTGGCCCGACAGATAGTCGAGGCTGCCGAAGGCGAGGTGGAGAAAGACGACCGAGTCGATGACGAGGCCGACCACGCTCGACGCCATGACAGCGGTGACGAAGCGGCGCTTCTGCAGCGGTGTGTAGACCGCGAAATCGGCGAGTTCCGAGAGCAGGAAGGCGGCGACCGATGCGACCACGATCGCGGGCGGCGCAAGGAAGCCGGAGATCGCGGCGCCTGCCAGGATCGCCAGCAGCGCGACCTTCGCGCCGAGCCGGCGCTGCACGATGTCGCGCAGCACGAGCGCCAGCCCGATCATCAGCACGCCGCTTGGGGCCTTGATCCCGGGCCAGACCGGCACAAGGCAGGGGCCATTGGGAACGCAAACCGTGCCGGCATTGCCGATCAGCCAGTTGGCGGCTGGAATGGTCAGGGCGAAGAGCGCGAGCGCGATCAGGCCCTCGGTTCGGCGCTGCTTGTCGAGATTCATAGATCCGGTCCGGTGTCGTCTGGTGCGGTGAGAAAGGCGGCGAAGCCTTTCGCACGCAGCTCGCAGGCCGGGCAATGGCCGCAGCCATAGCCCCAGCCATGTCGTGCCGTCCTGTCGCCGAGGTAGCAGCTATGGCTGTCCTCGATGACGAGATCGAGCAGAGGCTCTCCGCCCAGCGCTCTCGCCAGCGCGAAGGTCTGCGCCTTGTCGCGCCACATCAGCGGCGTGTGCAGCACGAGACGACGGTCGAGCCCGAGACTCAAGCTCACCTGCATCGCCTTGATGGTGTCGTCGCGGCAGTCGGGATAGCCGGAATAGTCGGTCTCGCAGACGCCCAGCACGATGTGCCTGCAATCGCGGCGGTAGGCGACGGCCGCCGCGAAACTCAGGAAGATCAGATTGCGGCCGGGTACGAAGGTCGTCGGCAGACCGGTCCTGGCAAAGGCGATTTCGCTGTCGCGGGTCAGCGCCGTCTCCGAGATCGCGCCGAGCGCCGTCAGGTCGACCAGATGGTCGGGACCGAGTCGGGTAGCATAGATGGGCGAGAGGGCGGGGAGCCTGTCCCGGATCGTCAGCCGGCAGTCGAGCTCGACGCGGTGACGCTGGCCATAGTCGAAGCCGATGGTCTCGACCGCTTCGAAGCGCTCCAGCGCCCAGGAGAGGGCGACGGTCGAATCCTGGCCGCCGGAGAACAGGACGAGGGCGCGGCTGTCGCTCACGCGGAGATCAGTCGAACAGGCTGGAGACGCTCGACTCGGCCGCCGTGCGCTCGATCGCCTCGCCAAGCAATTGCGCGATGGAGATCACGCGGATGTTGCGCGCCACCTTCACGGCCTCGGTCGGCATGATCGAATCGGTGATCACCAGTTCCTTGAGCTTGGAGTTGGCGATGCGCGCCACGGCGCCACCCGAGAGCACGCCATGGGTGATGTAGGCGTAGACCTCCTTGGCGCCCTGGTCGAGCAGGGCCTCGGCCGCGTTGACCAGCGTGCCGCCGGAATCGACGATGTCGTCGAGCAGGATGCAGGAGCGGCCCTCGACTGAGCCGATGATGTTCATCACCTCGGATTCGCCGGGCCGGTCGCGGCGCTTGTCGACGATGGCGAGCTGGGCGTCGATGCGCTTGGCGAGCGCGCGCGCCCTGACAACGCCGCCGACGTCCGGCGAGACCACCATGGCGTTCTTCCAGTCGAGCCGTTCCTTGATGTCGCGCGCCATCAGCGGGGCGCCGAACAGGTTGTCGGTGGGGATGTCGAAGAAGCCCTGGATCTGGCCGGCATGCAGGTCGAGCGTCAGCACGCGGTCGATGCCGGCATGGGTGATCATGTTGGCGACGAGCTTGGCCGAGATCGGCGTGCGGCCCGACGCGCGCCGGTCCTGACGCGCATAGCCGAAATAGGGGATCACCGCCGTGATGCGCTTGGCCGAGGAGCGGCGCGCCGCATCCGTGATGATCAGCAATTCCATCAGGTGATCGTTGGTCGGGAACGAGGTCGACTGGATGATGAAGACATCCTGGCCGCGCACGTTCTCCTGCAGTTCGACGAACACCTCCATGTCGGCAAAGCGCCGGACGGAGGCCTTGGCGAGCGGAATGTCGAGATGGGCGCAGATCGCTTCGGCGAGCGGCCGGTTCGAATTGCCGGCGACGACTTTGATCGAAGAGGGCATGCCGGGGCGCACCGTTTGGGTCTGGCGGGGCAGGAACCGGGCGAGCCGGCTCAATTCGAACGGCTCTTAACAGTGCGATGACGGCGAGTCGACCGCTGCACTGCAACAGCAGACGTCAAATTCCAGCTATCCTCAATGCTTTTGCGCGGCCCAGGCAGCATCGGCGCGCATGGCGGTCAGCGCGCGGCGGCCGTCTTCGCTCCAGCGGGCTTGGCCTTGTCGCCGGGTTTCAGCGTCTCGACAGCCGGGGTCGTCACCAGAAAGCCGGCGATCGCGTCCATCGATTCCGACGCCGCCTTGGCGACGATGGTCTGGTCGATGCCGGCCCAGGGATCGGAGCCGCTGGCGCGCTTGCCGAGGCTCTCGCCCTGCACGCGCTGGGCGCGCTTCTTGGATTCGTCATAGACGTCCCAGACGAAGGCGAGCGCGGTCTGGCCATCCTGCGTCGGCTGGGCGGTGAGGTAGCCGCGCACGCGGAAGCGGGCGGGCTTGTCGCCGGGAACGATCTCCATCCGGCGCTCGGCCGCCGCCTCGCCAAGCAGGCCGGCGAAATTCGTGGTCACCGCGTCGGGCGCGCCGGTGATGCTCTGGACCGAGACCGGCACGCCCGGCGCGTCGATGCGCGGGCGCTGCGCTGTGGTGGTTTCCTGGCAGCCTGCGAGCGCAAGCGCGACCGCCGGCCCCAGGACGAGGCCGTTCAAAAACTTCGTCATGACGCGTCCCGCCTGTTTTTTGGTACGGGTTTACAGTCCCTGCGACGGCCCTTTTAGGCTCAACGGACGGCAAGGTCCAGATCGGGCAGGTTCACGGGCTCGGCAGCGCCTTGCCCCACCAGATAGGTCCGGCCGAGGCACATCGCCGTCTCTGTGCCTGAGTCCATCAGGATCATATGGGCGAACATGACCATGCCGGCCTCGAGCGGCCAGTCATTGGCCTCGTAGAACATCGGCCAGTCCATCCAGGAGGGCGTGAACTTGGCCCCGAGCGAATAGCCGCAGGCGTTGAGGCGGTGGCTCGACAGGCCATGCTTATCGAAGATGCGGGCATGGGCGGCGAAGACGTCACCGGCCGTGCGGCCGGGACGCAGTTCGGCCTCGCAGGCAAGCAGCGCGGCCCTGGCGGCCGCGTGATAGCGCAGATGCAGCGGCTTTGGCTCGCCGATCACGACGGTGCGCATGATCGCGGCGTGATAGTGCCGCTCCACGCCGGCGAATTCGAGCGTTATCTGGTCCTGCGCGTCGAGCCGGCGGCGGCCGGACTTGTAACGGCAGAGCAGGGCGTCGCGGCCAGAGCCGATGATGAACTCGTTGGCCGGATAGTCGCCGCCGGCCGAGAAGATGGCGTTGTGCTGGGCGGCCAGGATCTCGCCCTCGTCGGCGCCGGCGCGAATGGCGTCGAGCGCGGCGCTGTCGGCTGCGTCGGAAAGCACAGCGGCACGGCGGACGAAGACGATCTCTTCGGCCGATTTGACGGCGCGCAGCCTGGTGACGATGGTCGAGGCGTCGACGAGGTCGCTCACGCTGGCGAAGGCGGCCTCCAGCCTGCGGCCGTTGCTGGCGACGAGACCGTAGGATTCGAACTCGACGCCGATGCGTTGTCCGGCCAGCCCAAGGTCCTGGGCCAGGGCCAGCAGGTCACGCGCCGGGTTGGCGTCGGCGCCATCCTTCCAGATGCGGATATCGGTGAGGTTGGAGGTCTGCCGGGCCTGCCGGACATCGGCCGAGCGGGTCAATAGCGCCATCGTCCCGTCCGCCTTCACGACGAGGCACTGGAAGAAGCAGAATCCGAAGGTGTCGTAGCCCGTCAGCCAGAACATCGATTCCTGCTGGAACAGGAACAGCGCGTCGAGTCTTTCGCGCTCCATCGCGACGAGCAGCGCATTGCGGCGGCGGGCGAATTCGGCGGCGGTGAAATGCAGGGCCATGGGTCGCTCGTGCTGGAGATGGCGGGTCTTCGTCATGAGGGCCAAAGCGAAACGCGTCAATTTGCGATCGTGGTCCATGATTGCAGCCCGGCGTGTCCTCGCCCATATGTCGTGCAGCGCCGGCCCGCCATGCCCGGCAAGGAGCATCCCCATGGTCGCGACCTCCAACCGTTTCCTCGACGACATCGCCCGTCTCGCCACCGACGCCGCCGGCGCGGCGCAAGGTGTGCGCCGCGAGGTCGAGACCGTGGTGAAGACACAGATCGAGCGGCTGCTGCGCGACATGGATGTCGTTACGCGCGAGGAGTTCGAGGCGGTGCGCGAGATGGCGCTGCTCGCCCGCGAGGAGAACGACAGGCTCAGCGCCCGTCTCGCCGCGCTGGAGGCCGGACAGGCCAAGGCAGAGCCTGCCAAGGCCAAATCCACCAAACCGGAATCGGCCAAGCCCTGATCGCCTGCATCCACAGGCAAGTGCTGTGGACAGGCGTCGTCGGGGATTGAGCCCCGACCCCGAATCCGGGGAGCGTGCGACTGTGTTGGGAGCGTCACAGCGCCTGCGCTATCGTCGGTGAGAGAGTTGATTCGGTTGCCCTAATCGCCTTGGCGATCGGGCGGTCGAGGGTGGTGCCCGGTCTCCCGCGCAACGCCACAGTCGGGTTGCGTCCCTGCCGCTTTCCAGTCGCCGTGTTCCCGTTCTCGAACGCGCCGGCCCGGCCTCAAGCCGGCTCCGGCAGTTGGACCCCTAGGGCATGATGGACCTTGATCTGGATACCGATACCGAACGTCCCTCCAACCCTCTCGACCTGATCGAACGCCTGGCGGCCCTCAACAACTGGAGCTTCGACCGCGACAGCGACGACGAACTCTCCGTCGCCGTCTCCGGCGGCTGGTGCGACTACCATGTCGCGATCACCTGGCTGGCGGAAGTCGAGGCGATCCATATCGCCTGCGCTTTCGACCTGAAGGTGCCCGACCGCCGGCGCGGCGAGGTGCTGCAGCTCGTCAGCATGGTCAACGAGCAGCTCTGGCTCGGCCATTTCGATCTGTGGAGTTCGGAGAACGTGGTGATGTACCGCCATGCGCTGCTGCTCTCGGGCGGGGCTGAGCCGACCGACGAACAGGCGGCGGCTCTGATCAAGGCCGCGATTGACGCCTGCGAGCGCTATTTCCAGGCGTTTCAATTCGTGGTCTGGGCCGGCAAGACGGCGAAAGAGGGGCTGGAAGGCGCGATGCTGGAGACCGTCGGCGAGGCGTGAGTGGCGAGGGAGCGAGGCGATACTTGCCCCTGCAGGAGCCGCGCCTTAGGACGGTCTCACCGTCACCAACCGCCACGAGCCTGTCCATGTCCGCTCCCCTGCCGAAAACGCTTGTCCTCATCGGCGCGGGCAAGATGGGAGGCGCGATGCTGGAGGGGTGGCTCAGGATCGGGCTCGATCCCGCCGGGATCAGCCTGATCGACCCGAACGCGTCCGACGAGATGGTCGCGCTCGCGGCGCAGAAAGGCATGGCGCTGAACCCTGCCGCCGATGCGATCGCGCCTGCCGAAGTGCTCGTGCTCGCGACCAAGCCGCAGATGCTCGACACCGCCGCGCCGGCCGTGCAGGCCTTCATCCACCCGCGGACGCTGCTGATCTCGGTGCTGGCCGGCAAGACGCTGGGCGATCTCGCGGCGCGGCTGCCCAACGCGACCGCGATGGTGCGGGCCATGCCGAACCTGCCGGCCTCGGTGCAGCGCGGCGTCACGGCGGCCGCGCCCGGGCCCGGCGTCAGCGCGGCGCAGCGCGCCATGACGGACGCGCTGCTCGGGAGCGTCGGCAAGGTCGAATGGCTCGACGACGAAAACCTGATCGACGCCGTCACCGCCGTCTCCGGTTCGGGGCCGGCCTATGTCTTTCATCTGGTCGAGGCCCTCGCGGCGGCGGGCGCGGCGGCCGGTCTGCCGGCCGATGTCGCCGAGAGGCTGGCGCGCGCCACCGTCGAGGGCGCGGGCGAAATGCTGTTCCAGTCGCCGCTGTCGCCTGCGACCCTGCGCCAGAACGTGACCTCGCCGGCCGGCACCACGGCGGCTGCGCTCGAGGTGCTGATGGCGCAGGACGGCCTCAAGCCCCTGATGCTGAGGGCCGTGGCTGCCGCCAAACGTCGCGCCGGCGAGCTTTCGGGCTGAACGGCCTTTCATAGGCCGCGATCGCGGCCTAGCTTCCTCTCATCGCGTCGCGAGAGGAGATCTCACATGGCCCGCAAATCCGCTTCCGCCAGTCCCGCCGAGCCCGTGGCGAAAGCCGCGTCTGCCGAGCCGCGCAAGGGCGCGGTCGAGGCGCTGATGCGGCTTGCGGCCTCGCGGCCCTGGGACCAGATCGAACTCGGCGACATCGCCACCGAAGCCGGGATTTCGCTGGCTGCCCTGCGCGGGCTGTTCCCCTCGAAGCTCGCCATGCTCGGCGGGTTGACCCGCATCGTCGACGACGCGGTGATGGCCGGAGCCTCCGACGATCTCGCCGGCGAGCCGGTGCGCGAGCGCCTGTTCGACCTCGTGATGCGCCGTCTCGATGCGCTCGCTCCCTACAAGGAAGGCTTGCGCCGGATCATGCCGGTGGTGAAGCGCGATCCGCTGACGCTGGCGGCGCTCAATCGTGGTGCGGTCAACTCCTGGCGCTACATGCTGGCCTCGGCCGGCATCGCGACCGAGGATGCGCTGGGCTCCGTCCGGGTTCAGGGCGCGGTCCTGCTGATGGCGCGCGTCACCGAAACCTGGCTCGACGATAACGAGCCTGAGATGTCGAAGACGATGGCGCGGCTTGACCGGGAGTTGAAGACTGCGGGGCGCGTCATGGCCCGCGTCGAGGATGTCCACCGGCTGACCGCGCCGCTGCGCGGGCTGGCGCGGGCGCTCTGCAGCGGCCGCCGGCCCCATATCCGCCGCCGCGAGCGGGCCGACGAGCGCTACCGGGGCGAGGACCGCGACGACTACGCTCCCGCGATCTGAACGAAAAGGCGGCACACCAGGCCATAAAGGTTAATCCATCCGGCCTAGCGTTAAACGAACATTAGCCATTTTCGACGGATTGTGCGGAATCACACGCCGTCGGGGGCCGTTTATGTCTGTTTTCCAGAAGCTCAAGGTTTTGTCGATCGGCCGGTCGTTCGGTCTGGTGGCGGCATTGGCCGTGATCATCGCCGTCGGGGGCGTCGGGTATACGCTGACCGAAGCCCGCGATCAGATGATCACGCTCAAGCGCGCCGAGATCAGGAATGCGGTCGAGGCAGCGACCTCGACGGTCAACGGTTATGTCGCCCGCGCCGAGAAGGGCGAACTGAAGGAGGCCGACGCGAAGAAGCTGGCGATCGACGCCATCGCGAGCGCGCGCTTCGACAACGGCAACTACTATTTCGTCATCGACTACAACGGCATCAGCGTCTCGCATGCCAACAAGAAGATCGAGACCACGGACATGAAGCCGCTCAAGGATTCGAGCGGCAAGTTCTTCGTCCAGGACATGGTCGCGATGGCCAAGAGCAAGGGCGCCGGCTTCATCGACTATGGCTGGACCAAGCCCGGCGACAAGGAGCCCTCGCTGAAGATTTCCTATGTCACCTCCATTCCGCAATGGCAGTGGACGCTGGGCTCGGGCCTGCATGTGCATGACGTCGACGCCGCCTTCATCGGCATGATCGGCGACGTTGCCAAGGTTCTCGTGCCGCTGGGCCTCCTGATGCTCGGCCTCGTGATCTGGCTCAGCCGCCGCGCTTCGTCCATGCTGGCCTCGCTGTCGGGCACGATGAGCGGGCTGGCCGCCGGAGACCTGCAGGCGCAGATCGCCCATCAGGACCGGCCCGACGAGATCGGCGCCATGGCGCGTTCGCTGGTCGTCTTCCGCGACGCCGCGCTGGCCAAGGGCGAGATGGAAGCCGACAAGGCCCGCGTCGAGGCGCAGGCCAGTTCCAGCCGCGACGCGGCGGAAGCCGAGCGCCGCCGCAACGAGGCCGACCGCGCCGACCTCGCGCGGATGCAGGAGGGCGTGGTGATGTCGCTCGGACACGGCCTCGAGCGGCTGGCCGAGGGCGACCTGACCTACCGCATCAATGAGGCTTTCAGCGAGGACTACGCCAAGCTGAAGGATGATTTCAACGCCGCGATCGGCAAGCTGCAGGAGACGATGCGGCAGATCGCGACCAACACCGAGAGCATGAAGTCGGGCTCGATCGAGATCAGCCAGGCGGCCGACGACCTCGCCAGCCGCACCGAGCAGCAGGCCTCCTCGGTGGAGGAGACCGCGACCGCGCTCGACGAACTGACCGCCACAGTGCGCCAGACCGCCGAGAGCGCCCGTCTCGCCAGCCAGGCGACGAGTCAGGTCAAGGGCGAGGCCGAACAGTCGACCACCATTGTGCGCGACGCCGTGCTCGCCATGGGCGGCATCGAGAAATCGGCCGACGAGATCTCGCAGATCGTCGGCGTCATCGACGAGATCGCGTTCCAGACCAACCTGCTGGCGCTCAACGCCAGCGTCGAAGCGGCGCGCGCCGGCGACGCCGGCAAGGGTTTCGCCGTCGTCGCCTCCGAGGTGCGGGCGCTGGCGCAGCGCTCGGCCGAGGCCGCCAAGGAGATCAAGGCCCTGATCGCGGCCTCGAACGTCGAGGTCGAGAAGGGTGTCACCCTCGTCGGCCAGACCGGCAGCGCGCTGCAGCGCATGGCCGAGCAGATCACCCGCGCCACCTCGCTCGTCGCCGAGATCGCCGGCGCGGCGCAGGAGCAGGCGGCCGGCCTCCAGGAGGTCAACACCGCCGTCAACGAGATGGACCAGGCGACGCAGCAGAACGCCGCCATGGCCGAGCAGTCGACGGCGGCCGCCCATTCGCTCTCGCAGGAGGCCGACAGGCTGGGCGCGCTGGTGGCCCGCTTCAGCCTCGGCAGCGGCGGCACGGCCGGGCTGAAGGCCGTGGCGCAGACGATGCGCGCCGCAGTCGCGCCGCGTCCGGCCAAGGCGGCTTCGGCTGCTCCCGCTCCGGCCTATGCGGGCGGCGCGGCCACGGCCCGCAAGCTCGACCACGACAAGGGCTGGTCGGAATTCTGAGTGCGCCGCCATGAGCTATTCCGCCGAGCCCGCCGCGCCGATCGGCTTCGACGATTTCCTCAAGGTCGACATCCGTATCGGCACCATCGTCGAGGCCGCTCCCTACCCGGAAGCGCGCAAGCCGGCGATCAAGCTCACGATCGATTTCGGCGGCGCGATCGGGCGGAAGAAATCCTCCGCCCAGATTACCAAGCACTACCGGCCGGAAGACCTGCCCGGCCGGCAGGTGCTGGCGGTGGTCAACTTCCCGCCGCGCCAGATCGGCAAGTTCATGTCCGAGGTGCTGACGCTGGGCGTGCCGGACGCGGACGGGGAGGTGGTGCTGATCGGGCCGGGGTTGGCGGTGCCCGATGGCGGGCGGATGTTCTGAGTCGGGCGGACCGCTGCGCGCCGGATCGAAGCGCCCACGATCAGGCGAATTTCCCGTCAGTGGGGCGAACCTGCCGCGCTATCGTCGGGTGCGAACTGTGTCGCATGCAGCCGGTCCATTTCTTTATCGAACCGCGCCCAGAGCAGCGCGCCCTCTTCACCAAGCATCCCGGAGTCGCGCTCGAACCGGTTCTCCTCATGGACGGCGTCAAGCGGATCGCGCCAGGGGAAGGTCGCGGCCGCCTCCACCCTGGCCAGCGTCGCTTCAAGGCGCGCACGGATCTCGGAACGCTGCGGTTCCGACAACGCCTTGCGTTCGGCCTCGTCTTGCGCGAACAAATCTGCCTGACCTGAGCTCATGACCGCAGCCTAAACCCTCGGTTCCGCGCCGCCAATGGTCCTGACCGGAATATGAGGGGATAATGGCGAACGGCTGGCGCAGGGATCGACTGCCCGAGATCGTCCGGTCGATGGCTTCACGCCCACGACACGAGGCGTTGCGCGGCCTCGTGACGGAATTGCTGCGGGAAGGCTTCGGCGCGGCGTTCAGCGAACTGGAGCATGAGCGCTACCTCGTCGACAACAGCGGCCGAATCGACGTGGCGTGGGGCGCCACCGTCATCGAGCTGAAGAGCGATCTTCGCCGCGAGGAGCGCGACGTCGTCGCACGCATGCCCGATTACCTAACCGACGCGAGCCGCGCCAGCGCGCCCGGCCGCACCACAGTCGGGCTCGCCACCGACGGCGCGACCCTGCTCGCCTATACGCTTGATCGCGGGACGCTTTCGCCGATCGGACGCTACGACGTCGACATCGAGCACCCGGAACGGCTGCTGAGCTGGCTCGAGCCGCTGCTCTCGCCCGTCCCCGAGGTGATGCCGACGCCGGTCGCGGTCGCGCTCGCCTTCGGCCGATACAGCCTCGCCTTCGGCCGCGCCCATTGGGAACTTAAGCGTCTATGGTCCGAGATCGGCGACCATCCCGAAGTGCGCCTGAAGCGCGATCTCTGGGAGGGTTTGCTGCGGCAGGT
The DNA here is from genome assembly GCA_019745195.1 of Beijerinckiaceae bacterium. GTDB lineage: Bacteria > Pseudomonadota > Alphaproteobacteria > Rhizobiales > Beijerinckiaceae > Allobosea. The sequence goes on along the minus strand of JAIETL010000023.1, from coordinate 1,949 downwards.
CTATGGCGATGACGTCGGCAGCGACGCGCTGTTTCTCCAGCACACCTATCTCACCATCCTCGTGAAGGCGATCGCCGCGCGCGTCCTCGATCTGGCGGTCGACGATCCGGCGGAATTGCTGTCGGGCCGGCTCCTGACGAATGAAGGCATCGTCGGAGCCGTCGAGGCCGACTTCTTCGACTGGCCGCTGCTTGCCGGACGCGGCGACGATCTGGTGCGCTCGCTGGCCGGGGAAACCTCGCGCTTCCGCCTGCGGGACGTCGAGGTCGACGTGCTCAAGAGCCTCTATGAGAGCCTGATCGACCCCGACGAGCGCCATGATCTCGGCGAATACTACACGCCCGACTGGCTGGCGGCGCGGGTGGTCGCGGCGGCGGTTCCGCGCCCGCTGGAGCAGCGCGTGCTCGATCCGTCCTGCGGCTCGGGCACCTTCCTGTTCCAGGCGCTGCGCCGCCTGATCGCGGCCGGCCGGAAGGCCGGACTGCCGCCCGCCGAGATCGTCGCCAGATGCGCCGATCGCGTCTTCGGGATCGACGTCCATCCCGTCGCGGTCGCGCTCGCGCGCGTCACCTGGCTGCTGGCGCTGGGCGATCTGGTGCAGGACCGGCCGCCCACGCTCAGCGTGCCCGTCTATATGGGCGATTCCATGCAATGGAGCCTGCGCCCGCTCGGCGCCTCGGCCGAAGTGCTGGTCGACGTGCCGCCCAACGATCCGCCTTTGCGTATCCCGGCCGGCCTCGCAAGCGACCTCACTCTGTTCGAACGCGCGCTCGACGAACTCAATCGCGGTCTCGACACGCTGGCCGAGCCGGAGGCGATACGGGATGCCATCGCCCGCGCCGGAGCGACGCCCGAGGACGCCGCCTTGTTGGGCCGGACCTTCGCGCAGTTGAAGCAGCTTTATCTCGACGGCCGGAACCACATCTGGACTTTCGTCCTGCGCAATCTGCTGCGCCCCGTCTGGCTGTCGCATCCCGAGCATCGCGCTGACGTGCTGATCGGCAACCCGCCCTGGATCGTCTATCGCCATCTGAGCGCGGAGATGAAGGAGCGGCTGCGCGAGGCCCTGCAAAGCTATGGCCTCTGGGTCGGCGGGCCGCTGGCCACGCATCAGGATATGTTCGCGCTGTTCTGGGCGCGCGGGGCCGAGCGCTATCTGCGCGAAGGCGGCACGCTGGCGCTCGTCCTGCCCTATGCGGCCCTTAACGCGCCCGTCTTCGCCGGCATGCGCGACGGCAGCATGCAGCGCGTGCGGGTGACGATCACCGGCGGCTGGGGGCTGGAGCGCGTCTGGCCGATTTTTGGCGCGCAATCGGGCAGCAGCACGACCAGCACCTGCGTGCTGTTCGGCGAGCGCGACCGGGCGGGTCCGCCGCCTGCGGAGTTCGACCGCTGGGTGGGCGTGCTTCCCCGGCGCGACGCCAGCGAAGAGGAGGCCGCCGAGGCGCTCGAACACATGCGCGCCGCCTGGCCGAGAGTGCGGACGCTGATTGCTGCTTCGCCGTATAGGAAGCGGTTTCGGCAGGGTGCAAGCCTCAGCCCGCGCCGTTTCTTCATCGTCGAGCAGGCCCAAGCCGGGCGTCTAGGTCGTGTCCCATAGCGTGGTGTAGCTGAGGGGTGGTCATCGGCGATTGCCGGTTAGGTTTGGGTTGCGAACGCAAAACCTGAACCGAGAGATCCCCGATGACCGACGAGATGATGAACCTGCGTGGGCTGCTGGAGAAGAGCCCTGACGCCGATCTTTTGCGCGAGATGATCGGCTTTGCCGCGCAACGTCTGATGGAGCTGGAAGTCGGCGGCCTGACCGGCGCCGGTTTTGGCGAGAAGAGCCCGGAGCGTCTGGCACAGCGCAACGGCTATCGCGAGCGAGACTGTCAACGGCGGTCGGATTCCAGGCCATCGTGGCGGAGTAAAAGCAGGCCACTGGCGTTGGGGAGCGGCGGATATGG
>JAIETL010000004.1 GCA_019745195.1 Beijerinckiaceae bacterium | reverse complement strand
GCGAAAGTCGAGATCGGGCCGGTTGACCCATTGCACCGGCAGGACGAAGCCGGCCTCGTCACGCTCCGCATTTTCGAGCGCGACCGTTTCCAGCAGCGGCAGCAGGGCCGGCCCGCCATACCAGGGCATTTTCGACGATCGGCGCAGCACGTTCTCGCCGTCGCGGGCGCTGACCGGCACGAAGGCGATCGAGGCGAAGCCGAGCCCTGCGACCGCGGCGCGGTAGTCGGCCGCGATCGCCTCGAACACGGCTTCGTCGTAGCCGACCAAATCCATCTTGTTGATCGCCACCACGACATGGCGCACGCCGACCAGCGAGACGATGAAGGAGTGCCGCCGCGTCTGCGGCAGCAGGCTTTTGCGCGCATCGATCAGGATGATGGCGAGGTCGGCCGTCGAGGCCCCGGTCGCCATGTTGCGGGTGTACTGCTCGTGGCCGGGCGTATCGGCGACGATGAAGCTGCGCTTCTCCGTCGCGAAGTAGCGGTATGCAACGTCGATGGTGATGCCCTGCTCGCGCTCGGCCGAGAGGCCGTCGACCAGCAGCGCGAAATCGGGTTTCGCGCCTTGCGTGCCGAATTTTCGCGAATCGGCGTCGAGCGTGGTGAGCTGGTCGTCGAAGACCGCGCCGGCCTCGTAGAGCATACGGCCGATCAGGGTCGATTTGCCGTCGTCGACCGATCCGCAGGTGATGAAGCGCAGCAGCGAGGGCTGGCCGGCCTCTGCAGCTGCGACCGGATCATTGGCTGCGGGGCGACTGACGGCGTCCGTGGGGCGGACCGCCCGGGCGACCGAAGTCATCGGAAAGAGCCCTGCATCAGAAATAGCCTTCCTGCTTCTTCTGCTCCATCGAGCCCGCGCCGTCATGGTCGATAACGCGGCCCTGCCGCTCGGATGTCCGCGACGCGCGCATCTCGGCAATGATGTCGGTGAGGTTCGTGGCGTCGCTTTCGACCGCCCCGGTCAGCGGGTAGCAGCCGAGCGTTCGGAAGCGGACCATCTTCGTTTCGACGACCTCGCCGGGCAGGAGCGCCATGCGCTCGTCGTCGCGCATGATCCAGGCGTCGCCGCGCCGGACGACCGGGCGCGGAGCGGCGAAATAGAGGGGCACGACGGGGATGTTCTCCAGCGCGATATAGTCCCAGACGTCGCGCTCGGTCCAGTTCGAGAGCGGAAACACGCGAAAACTCTCGCCCTTGTGCTTGCGCGTGTTGAACAATGCCCAGGGCTCCGGGCGCTGGTTCTTGGGGTCCCAGCGATGCTCGGCGGAGCGCAGCGAGAAAACGCGCTCCTTGGCGCGGCTCTTCTCCTCGTCGCGGCGCGCGCCCCCGAAGGCGGCATCGAAGCCGTGCAGATCGAGCGCCTGCTTCAGGCCTTGCGTCTTCATCACGTCGGTATGGATGCGCGAGCCCGAGGCGAAGGGCGAGATGCCGGCCTTCACGCCCTCCTGGTTGATGTGGACGATCAGGTCCAGCCCGAGCCGCGCCGCCGTCTCGTCGCGAAACGCGATCATCTCGCGGAACTTCCAGGTCGTATCGACATGAAGCAGCGGAAACGGCGGCTTTGCCGGCCAGAACGCCTTCATGGCGAGGTGCAGCAACACGGCTGAATCCTTGCCGATCGAATAGAGCAGCACCGGCTTGTCGCAGGTCGCCATCACCTCGCGGATGATGAAGATCGCCTCGGCTTCGAGTTTTTGCAGGTGGCTGAGCTGGATCATGCCTGCGCCTCCGCCGACGCAGAGCGCCTGGGCCTGCCGTCGGCCCCGACATGCAGTCCGCACTCCTTCGCCGCGTCGTCCTCCCACCACCAGCGCCCGGCCCGCTCGGGCTCGCCGGGCTGGATCGCCCGCGTGCAGGGCTGGCAGCCGATCGAGACGAAGCCGCGCCCGTGCAGCGGATTGAGCGGAACCGCGTTGGCTTTGGCGAAGGCGAGCGCCTCGTCGCGCGACCAGTCGAGCAGCGGATTGACCTTGAGCAGTCCGCGCACCGCATCGACCTCGGCGAAGGCCGCGCCGCCTCGCGCCGCCGACTGGTCGGCGCGAAGCCCCGTGATCCAGATCTCCGCGCCAGCCAGCGCGCGCCCGAGCGGTTCGACCTTGCGGATGTCGCAGCAGCCCTTTCGCGCGTCGCGCGAACCGTAGAAGCCGTTGATGCCGTTCTGGCGGACGAAGAGCTGGAGCGCGTCGTTTCGGGGGTAGAAGGGCGCGATGACGATGCCGTAGCGCGCCTCGGTCTGCGCCCAGAGGGCGTAGACCTCCGGAAAGAGCCGGCCGGTGTCGAGCGTGACGAAATCGACCGGCAGGCCGGATTCGACTATCAGATAGGTGAGGACCTGATCCTCCAGCCCAAAGCTGGTGGTGAAGACGATGCGGCCCGGCGCGGCGGCGCGCAGCGCCGCGAAGCGGCCGGCGGCATCCGTTCCGGCGAACGCCTGCTGGAGCGTGGCAGCGTCCAGCCGGGGCGCTTTGGCGGGCCGAATGGAAGCCGGAATCCCTGCGGCCATGATCGCCTCGAACGTTCGGTAAATCGAACGCTTCAGCTATATCCGCAGGCCTGAATGATCAATTCACAGCCGATAGCGTGGTTTTTCTTATTTCACTGGCGTTGGAGAACAACCTTCCAAATCGGCCCAAACGGCCGACTTGGAAGCCAGAAGTCGCGCAGTCGTGAGTATCAGATGCTCCGCGTCGCGCCGCCGTCGATCCTGATTTTCGCGCCGGTGACGTAGCTCGCCCGCTCGCTCGCGAGGAAGGCGACGACATCGGCGAATTCCTGCGCCGTGCCATAACGGCCGGCGGGAATAGTGGCGCGCGAGGCCTTGGCGGCTTCCTCGGGCGTGGTGCCGGTGCGGTCGGCTGCCGCCTTGTCGAGCTGGTCGACACGCTCGGTGTGGATGCGGCCGGGCAGCACGACATTGACGGTGACGCCCTGGCTCGCGACTTCGGCCGAGAGCGTCTTGGACCATCCGATCACGGCCGAGCGGATGCCGTTGGAGAGCGCCAGCCGCGGGATCGGCTGCTCGACGCCCGACGAGGCTATGGTGATGATGCGGCCAAAGCCGCGCTCGGTCATGCCGGGCAGCAGGCCCTGCGCCAGATGGAACAGGTTCGCCGCCATCGCCTCGAAATGCTTGAGCCAGTCGTCGCGCTTCGCCTCGCGGGCCTCGGCCGGCGGCGGGCCGCCGGAGTTGCCGATCAGGATGTCGACGCCGCCGGCATCCTTGAGAACGCCGATAAGCGAATCGACCGAGGCGAGGTCCGACAGGTCAAGGCTGGCGGCGAAGACGCGGCCCCGCGCCTCCTCCGGGAGGTCGGACACCCAGGCGTCGGTGGCGGCGACATTGCGGGCGGCCGCGATCACGGTAGCGCCCTCAGTGGCAAGCGTCCGGGCGATGGCCGCGCCGAGCCCGCGACTCGCGCCCAGCACCAGAGCGCGCTTGTTGTGAAGACCGAGATCCATGATGTGCCCTGTCGGTTTGGCGGCGCGGGCGCGCTGCTCTCCGCCCGCCTGATAGCGGCTGGGACGGCGCAAGGGAATGGCCTGACGCTGCTGGCCTGTTCAGTATACAGGTGTCACCAGTTGTTGCGCTGCAGCGACGATTTTATTTGACGAATTCCAGTATGCCGGCATTCTCTGTATACCGAATAGGGGATGACGCCATGGCTGACGCACCTCGCTTCCCGATGAATGCCTGGTATGCCGCCGCCTGGGATGTCGAGATCAAGCGCGCCCTGTTCCCGCGCACCATCGCCGGCCGGCACATCGTGTTCTACCGAAAGGGCGACGGTGCGGTGGCGGCGCTGGAGGATGCCTGCTGGCATCGGCTGGTGCCGCTCTCGCGCGGCCGGCTCGACGGCGACACCGTCATCTGCGGCTATCACGGGCTGGCCTACAACGCGCAAGGCCGCTGCACCTTCATGCCCTCGCAGGAAACGATCAACCCGTCGGCATGCGTGCGCGCCTACCCCGTCGCCGAGAAGCACCGCTTCATCTGGGTCTGGCCAGGCGATCCCGCGCTCGCCGACCCCGCTCTGATCCCCGATTTGCACTGGAACCAGCATCCCGGCTGGGCCGGCGATGGCGGCACGATCCATGTCAAATGCGACTACCGGCTCGTGCTCGACAATCTGATGGACCTGACCCACGAGACCTATGTCCACGGCTCCAGCATCGGCAACAGCGCGGTCGCGGAAGCGCCCTTCGAGACCACCCATAGCGAGCGCACCGTCACGGTGACGCGCTGGATGGAGGGCATCGAGCCGCCGCCCTTCTGGGCCGCACAGCTCGGCAAGCCCGGTCCCGTAGACCGCTGGCAGATCATCCGCTTCGAGCAGCCCTGTACCATCGCCATCGATGTCGGCGTCGCGCCCGCCGGCACGGGCGCGCCGGGCGGCGACCGTTCGCAGGGCGTCAACGGCTATGTGCTCAACACGATCACGCCCGAGAGCAACGGCACCTGCCACTACTTCTGGGCGTTCGCCCGGAACTACCGGCTCGCCGACCAGGCGCTGACGACGCAGTTGCGCGAGGGCGTCTCCAGCATCTTCAGGGAGGACGAGGAGATTCTGGAGGCGCAGCAGATCGCGATGGAGGCCAATCCGGGCCGCGTCTTCTACAACCTCAACATCGATTCAGGCTCGATGTGGGCCCGCCGGCTGATCGACCGGGCGATAGCGGCCGAGGTCGCCCCGAACCAGCTCCAGGCGGCGGAGTAGGCCATGTCGCTCACCCTAGACCGCGATGCCGACAAGGGCGGCTCGCAGACCGTCAAGGCGCAGCTCGCTTTGCGCGAACTCGTGCTGAGCGGCGCGATCTCGTCCGGCGAAAGGCTGACCGAGCAGGGCATGGTCGAGCGGCTCGGCGTCTCGCGCACGCCGATCCGCGCCGCGCTTTTGCTGCTCGCCGAGGAGGGCCTGCTGGAGCCGCTGCCAAACGGCGGGTTTTCGGCGCGCGCCTTCAGCGAGCGCGAGGTTCTGGATTCGATCGAGATGCGCGGCACGCTGGAGGGTCTGGCGGCGCGCCTCGCAGCCGAGCGCGGACCCAGCCCCCATGCGCTCGAACAGATCAGGCTTGGGCTCGACCGGATCGACGCCGTCGTCGAGCAGGCGACGACCTCGCTCGCCGCCTTCTCGGACTATGTCGACCTTAACGCCGCCTTCCACCGTCAGGTCATCGCGCTGGCCGGCAGCGGCACGCTGGAGCGGCAGATCGAGCGGGTGATGACCCTGCCCTTCGCCTCGCCGAGCGCCTTCGTGATGGCGCAGGCCGACATGCCCGGCGCCGGCACCGTGCTGATCGTGGCGCAGGACCAGCATCGCTGCATCCTGGAAGCGCTCGCCGCCCATGAGGGGGCGCGCGCCGAGCAGGTGATGCGCGAGCATTCCCGGCTCGCCGGCCGCAATCTCAGCCGGGCGCTGCGCCACCGCGAGGCGCTGACGCTGGTGCCGGGCGCGGCGCTGATCCGCACCTTGCTCGACGTCTGAGGGGCGGGACCGATGCGCTTTGCGACGATCTGGGGAGAAGCGGAGATCACGGCGGTGAATGACGTCGCCGAGGGCGTCCGCGAGATCGCGATCGCTCCGCTCGGCCGCCCCCTCGCGCGCTTCCGGCCCGGCGCGCATCTCGACATCGCGCTGGTCATCGGCGAGCGGCCCGACATCCGCTCCTATTCGCTCGTCGGGCGGCCGGGCGAAACTTGCTACCGGATCGCGGTGAAGCGTCGGGCCGAGGGTCGCGGCGGCTCGCAGGCGATGTGGCGCATGCAGCCCGGCGCGCGGCTGAGCATCTCCAAGCCGATCGACACCTTTTCCATCGAACCTGGCCGAAGCGCCTATCTGCTGGTCGCGGGCGGCATCGGCATCACGCCGCTCGTCGGAATGGCCGAGGAGCTTGCCGCCAGCGGCGCGGATGTCCGCCTGCTGCATGCCGTTCGCCATCCGCAGGAAGCCGCCTATGCGCAGCGCCTGCGCGCCTGCCTCGGCGAGCGCTATGGTCTTCACGCCTCGGCGCAGGGCGACCGGCTCGACCTGGCGCAAGCCTTCGGCGCGCTCGCGCACGGCGGCCTTGCGGCGATCTGCGGGCCGATGCCGATGCTGGACGCCGCCAGACGGATATGGGCGGACCAGTACCGCCCCGCCGCCGATCTGCGCTGGGAGACCTTCGGCTCCAGCGGCCATCTCTCGACCGAACCTTTTTTGGTGAAGCTGCCGCGCTTCGGCCGCGAGATCGTCGTGCCGGCCTCGCGCAGCCTGCTGGAGGCGCTGGAGGAGGCCGGGCTCGACGTGATCTCGGACTGCCGACGCGGCGAATGCGGGCTCTGCGCCGTCGATGTGCTGGCCTGCGACGGCACGATCGATCACCGCGACGTCTTCTTCAGCGCGCATCAGAAGCAGGAGAACCGCAAGCTCTGCGCCTGCGTCTCGCGGGCCCATGGCACGCTGACCATCGACACCGCCTGGCGACCGGATTGATCCCGGAACGGAAGGCCCCGGATCGCTCTCGTGGACCCCTGCACATCGCTCATCAATCGCTTCAAACGGATCATTTGATTGCTCAATCGTTCGACGCCATCGTGCCGCCTTCACGCAAAACGGGAAACCGTGCTAAGCAAGAAACTGTGCGAATTCAGAATAAAAGTGCGATAATCGCACGTATTGGGAGGATATCATGACGAACACGACAACAGCAGTTTCTCGCCGCAGCGCGCTCGCTTTGGGCGGTTCGGCGCTCGCGCTGGGCCTGTCGGGATTGACGGCGCAGGCGCAGCAGGTCGTCAAGGTCGGGCTGATCCTGCCCATGACCGGGCCCTTCGCCTCGACCGGACGGCAGATCGAGGCCGCCGCCAAGCTCTATATGGCCCAGAAGGGCGCCAGCGTCGCCGGCAAGACGCTCGAACTCGTGGTCAAGGACGACACCGGCACGCCCGATGTGACCCGTCGCATCGCCCAGGAGCTGATCCTCAACGACAAGGTCAGCGTCATCGCCGGCTTCGGCCTGACGCCGCTCGCCATGTCGACCGCGCCGATCGCGACGCAGGCCAAGGTGCCGATGGTGGTGATGGCGGCGGGCACCTCGATCATCACCGACGCCTCGCCCTTCATCGCCCGGACCAGCTTCACGCAGGCGCAGTCGGCCGCGACCATGGGCAACTGGGCGGCGAAGAACGGCGTCAAGAAGGTCGTGAGCCTCGTCTCCGACTATGCGCCCGGCCATGACAGCGAAAAGTTCTTCGCCGAGGCCTTCAAGGCCGATGGCGGTGAGGTGCTTCAGTCCTTGCGCGTGCCGCTGCAGAACCCCGATTTCGCGCCCTTCCTCCAGCGCGTGAAGGATGCCGCCCCCGACGCCCTCTTTGTCTTCGTGCCGTCGGGCGTCGGCGCGGTGCTGATGAAGCAGTTCATCGAGCGCGGGCTCGACAAATCCGGCATCAGACTGATCGGCCCCGGCGACATCACCGACGACGACGTGCTCAACGGGTTTGGCGAGGCGGCCGTCGGCACGATCACGGCCCATCTCTATTCGGCCGCCCATCCGAGCGCGCTGAACAAGGCGTATGTCGAGGCCTTCAAAAAGGCCAACAACAACATGCGCCCGAACTTCATGTCGGTCGGCGGCTATGACGGCATGCACCTGATCTACGAGGCGCTGAAGAAGACCAATGGCGCGACCGACGGCGCCGGCCTCGTCGAGGCGATGAAGGGCATGGCCTGGGAGAGCCCGCGCGGGCCGATCTCGATCGACGCCGCGACACGCGAGATCGTCCAGAACATCTACATCCGCAAGGTCGAGAAGGTCGATGGCGAACTCTACAATGTCGAGTTCGCGACCGTCGAGAACGTCAAGGATCCGGTGAAGGCCGGCCGCAAGTAAGCGGCGGCCCGAACCGTCTCCCGCTGAACCCGGATCGAAGCCGCGCCGCCGGCTTCGATCCGGATATCCTCTCCTCGCCTACGGGACCTCGCCCTTCATGGCCACCATCCTGTTCGACGGGATCGCCTATGGCATGCTGCTGTTCGTGCTGGCCTGCGGCCTGTCGATCACGCTCGGCCTGATGAACTTCGTGAACCTGGCCCATGGCGCCTTCGCCATGGCCGGCGGCTACGCCACCGTCATTCTGGTCAACCGGGCGGGCGTGCCGTTCCTGGCGGCGCTGCCGCTGGCGTTTCTCGCCAGCGCTGCGCTGGGGCTTCTGCTCGAACGCACCCTCTACAGCCGGATGTATGGCCGCGAGCACCTCGACCAGGTGCTGTTCTCGATCGGCCTCGTCTTCATGTCGATCGCGGCCATGGACTACATGATGGGCTCGCAGCAGCAGTTCCTGCGCCTTCCCGACTATCTCAAAGGGCAGATCCAGGTCTTCGGCGTCGGCATCGGCCGCTACCGCCTGATGATCATGGTGATCTGCGGCCTGCTGGCGCTCGCCCTGCAATGGGTGCTGGCATCGACGCGCTTCGGCAGCCAGTTGCGCGCCGCGGTCGACGATGGCCGCGTCGCGCGCGGGCTGGGCATCCCCGTTGGGACAGTGTTCGCCGTGACCTTCGCGGTCGGCTCGGGACTGGCAGGGCTGGGCGGCGCGCTCGCGACCGAGATCGTCGGCCTCGATCCGACGTTTCCGCTCAAGTTCATGCTCTACTTCCTGATCGTCGTCACCGTCGGCGGCACGTCGAGCCTGACCGGGCCGCTGCTGGCGGCGCTGCTGCTCGGCGTCGCCGACGTGATGGGCAAATATCTCGTGCCGCAGTTCGGCGCCTTCATCATCTACGTCACCATGATCACCGTGCTGATGCTGCGCCCGCACGGCCTGTTCGCGAGGGGCCGCTGATGAACGCGCCCGTCAAGCCGGATGCGATCCAGAGCGGTGCCAGCCTCTCGCCTGCCGAGTTCCTGCGCCGGAAAGCGGCCTGGCGCTGGCCGGAATTCCTGTTCTGGGGCAGCGCCTTCGCGCTGATTCTTCTGTTGCCGAATCGCCATCTCCTGCTCAACGAGATCGCAATCCTCGGGCTGTTCGCGCTCTCGCTCGACCTGATCCTCGGCTATGCCGGCATCGTCTCGCTCGGCCATGCTGCCTTCTTCGGCGTCGGCGCCTATGCGGCGGGACTGCTCGCCAAGAACGGCATCGCGGAGCCGGTGACCGGGCTCCTGCTCTCAGGGCTTATCGCGGGCTGCGTCGGCTTTCTCGCGAGCTTCATGATCCTGCGGGGCACCGATCTGACCCGGCTGATGGTGACGCTCGGCGTCGCGCTGATCATCCACGAACTCGCCAACCGGCTCGACTGGATCACCGGCGGCGCGGATGGGCTTCTGGGCATTTCGCTGGGGCCGATTCTCGGGCGCTTCGAGTTCGATTTCACCGGCACGACGGCCTATAGCTACAGCCTGACCGTCACCTTCCTGCTGTTCCTGCTGGCGCGCCGGCTGGTGCATTCGCCCTTCGGCCTCTCGCTCAAGGCGCTGAAGGAGAACCCGCTGCGGGCCGCGACCATCGGCATCGCGCCGGCCCGCCGCATCGTCGCGATCTACACGGTGGCGGCGGTCTATGCCGGCATGGCCGGCGCGCTCCTGACCCAGACGACACAGTTCGTCTCGCTCGAGGTGCTCGATTTCGCCCGCTCGGCCGACACGCTGCTCGTGCTGGTCATCGGCGGCTCGGGCTATCTTTATGGCGGGCTGATCGGCGCGATCGCCTTCAAGCTGATGAAGGATACGCTCTCGGCGATCACGCCGGCCTACTGGATCTTCTGGATGGGCGCGATCCTTGTGATCCTCGTCCTGATCGGCCGCGACCGGCTGATCGAACAGCTCGCCCGCCCCTTCGCGCCGCTGCTGCGCGCGCTAGGAGTGCGCAAGCCATGATCGCGGCCCTCCAGACCAGCGGCCTGAGCAAGTCCTTCGGCGGCTTCAAGGCCAATACCGACGTGTCGCTGACCGTGAAGCCCGGCGCGCGCCACGCGCTGATCGGCCCCAACGGCGCGGGCAAGACCACCTTCATCAACCTGCTGACCGGGGTGCTGCCCGTGACCTCGGGCTCGATCGCGCTGCATGGCGAGGACGTGACGAGCCTCAGCCAGCAGGCCCGGGTCCGGCGCGGCATGGCGCGGACCTACCAGATCAACCAACTCTTCATGGAGCTGACGCCGATCGAGGCGGTCAGCCTCGCCATCGCCGAGCGGCAGGGCTCTGGCGCGCGCTGGTGGGGCCGCGTCGGCCGGGATTCGGGCGTGATCGACGAGGCCGAGGCGCTGCTGCGGCGGATGAAGCTCAGCGAGCTGATGACGCGGCGGACGCGCACCCTGCCCTATGGCCGGCAGCGCCTGCTCGAACTTGCGCTCGGCATGGCCTGCAAGCCGAAACTTCTGCTGCTCGACGAACCGGCGGCCGGCGTGCCGGAGGATGAGCGGCACGACGTGCTCGACGCGGTCGCGGCGCTGCCCGACGACGTCACCGTGCTTCTGATCGAGCACGACATGGAGCTGGTCTTCTCCTTCGCCGACCGGATCTCGGTGCTGGTGCAGGGGCAGCTCTTCGCCGAGGGCTCGGTCGACCAAATCTCGACCGACCCGCGCGTGAAAGCCGTCTATCTCGGGGAGGACACGCATGTCTGACATCCCCGTCAAGCCAGGCTTGCTGGAGATCGAAGGCCTGGTCGCCGGCTATCGCGACGCCGTCGTCATCAACGGGCTGTCGTTGTCGCTGGCCAAGGGTCAGGCGCTGGCGCTGCTCGGCCGCAACGGCGTCGGCAAGACCACGCTGATCGACACGATCATGGGCCTGACGCGGCATGTCGCCGGCACGATCCGGTTCGACGGGGCCGATATCACCCGCCTCGCGCCTGAAAAGCGCGCAGCAGCGGGCATCGGCTGGGTGCCGCAGGAGCGCAACATTTTTCGCTCGCTCAGCGTCGAGGAAAATCTCACCGCGGTACAGCGCGGCACGGGCTGGAGCGTGGCGCGCGCCTACGAGCTGTTTCCGCGGCTGGCCGAGCGGCGGCGCAATCTCGGCAACCAGCTCTCGGGCGGCGAGCAGCAGATGCTGGCCGTCGCCCGCGCGCTGATGCTCGACCCTAGGCTCCTGCTGCTCGATGAGCCGTTGGAAGGCCTCGCGCCGATCATCGTCGACGAATTGCTGGCGGCGATCGCCAGGCTCAATCGCGAAGCCGGGCTGACCACCATTCTGGTCGAGCAGAAGGCGCGAAAAATCCTGCCTTTCACCGACCGCGCCATCATCCTCGAACGCGGTGCGATCGTGCATGCGGCCGCCTCTGCAGCCTTGCTGGAAGACGAGGCCGCGATGGCGGCCCATCTCGCCGTCGCCGAGAGACCGGCGCGCGTGAGACGCTCAAGCTCCTCCCTTCCCCCTGGTGGGGAAGGGATGGGGATGGGGGGCGAGCGACCGGGCGAACCGCTCACCCCGTCGATCGCCCCCCACCCCTAACCCCTCCCCACGAGGGGGAGGGGAACGCTTCCGATCTGCAAAGGATTTGGCCCATGATGACCACCAAGCCTCCCTTCCGCGCCGACATGGTCGGCAGCCTGCTGCGCTCAGGCCCGCTGAAGGAGGCGCGCGAGAAGCGCGCCGCCGGCACGATCGACCAGGCCGCGCTCAAGGCGGTCGAGGATGCGGAAATCCGCAAGCTGATCGCGAAGCAGGAAGCGGTCGGGCTGAAGGGCGTCACGGATGGCGAGTTCCGCCGCGCCTACTGGCACTTCGACTTCATGGAGGAACTCGACGGGATCGACGCGATCACCGCCGATTCCGGCATGAACTTTCAGGGCGGCGTGACGATCTCCAAGTCGCTGCGGATCACCGGCAAGGTCGGCTTTTCAGGCCATCCGATGATCGAGCACTTCACCTTCCTGCGCGACAACGTCCAGCCGGGCTCGACGCCGAAGATGACCATTCCCGGCCCGAGCATGCTGCATTACCGGGGCGGCCGGAAGATGATCAATATGGGCGTCTATCCGGAGATGGAGGCCTTTTATGCCGATGTCGGCTCCGCCTACAACAAGGCGGTGCATGCCTTCTACGACGCCGGCTGCCGCTACCTCCAGCTCGACGACATCTCTTTTGCCTATCTTTGCGACCCCGAGCAGCGGGAGATGCTGCGCGCGCGCGGCGACGATCCGGCCCGCCAGCCCGAGATCTATGCCGGCATGGTGCGCGAGGCGCTGAAGGACAAGCCGGCGGACCTCGCCATCACCATGCATCTCTGCCGCGGCAATTTCCGCTCGACCTTCATCGCGTCCGGCGGCTACGAGCCGGTCGCCGAGGTGCTGTTCAACGCCATGCCCGTCGACGGCTATTTCATGGAATGGGACAATGACCGCTCGGGCGGCTTCGAGCCCCTGCGGTTCCTGCCCAAGGGCAAGCATGTCGTGCTCGGCCTCGTCACCTCCAAGACCGGCACGATCGAGAGCAAGGACGACCTCAAGCGCCGCATCGACGAGGCTTCGAAATTCGTCGCGCTCGACCAGCTCTGCCTGTCGCCGCAATGCGGCTTCGCCTCGACCGAGGAAGGCAACACGCTGGCCGAGGACGAGCAGTGGAAGAAGCTCGAACTGATCGTCGAGACCGCGCGCGAGGTCTGGGGCTGAGCGGCGCCGGAGCCGAATCCGGCCTGCCAAATCCAGCGCCGCCGCCGTGCCCGTCACGATGGCGGCGCTGTCGCGTTAAGGTAAACGCCATATGAATCGGCGTTTTGGCTGGAAAAGCGTCAAATGCGAACGATCGTTCGCATCGCATTCGCCCAGGGTTGCACATGGCGCGCGGGGCTTTGCTAAAGAGGCTGAGGTTTACCAAGGGTGAAGCTGGGTTGCGCGTCCCGTCTCGTTTCATAACGCAGGCGGGTCTCAAGACCGGGTTTTGGCGGGTGGACCGGCATTCCGGCTGCTGACGCCGGAGCCTAGAGGACCACGTCTTTGCCCAGCGCCCGTCGCCAGCAGGCCCGCCCGACGACAGGAGTGGCACGCGCCAAGCGTGCGCTGCCGACGCTTGCGCTTCTGCGGCACCGTCCCGAAGCCCCTGCCCGCGCCCCCGGCGCGACGGTCTGGGCCTTGCGGAACCGCTGCCTCGTCGGTCAGGCGATGGCGCTGGCGCTCTGGAATGCGCCGGCCTTCGCCCAGAACGTCATCACCACGGACGGACGGACCCAGACCGCGATCGCGGTCGAGGGCGCCACCACCACGATCACGACCAGGACGATCGCCGGCGGCGCCGGCTACAATTCGTTCAACCGCTTCGAGCAGGGCGCGGGCTCGACGGTCAACATGCACCTGCCGCAGAACACCGGCGCGCTGGTCAACATCGTCCGCAACGGCCCGGTCGTCGTCAACGGCATCCTGAATTCCTACAAGAACGGCTCGATCGGCGGACACGTCTATTTCTCGGATTCCTCCGGCTTCACCGTCGGCCCGTCCGGCGTGATCAACACCGGCCGGCTGACGGTCAACACGCCGACGCGCGAATTCCTCGAGGGCGTGATCAGCCCCGGTGGCGTCGTCAACGAGACGCTCGCCGCGCGGCTGAGAGCCAATGACGTGCCGATCTCGCCGGATGGGCACATCTCGATCGAGGGCCGCGTCAACGCCAAGCGCGGCGTCACGCTGCACGGTCACTCGGTCAGCGTCAGCGGCCAAATCACCGCCAACGCCGCCCCCGTCGATGTCGGCGAGCGCAGGCGGCGACACCAGACCGCGTTCGCGGCCAGCGTCAACACCTCGGGCGTCCGCCATGGCGGCGCGATGGTGGCGCGCAAGGGCGGCGGCATCGAGATCGTCGCGGCCGGCACGGCGCGCATCTCCGGCACGCTCAGCGCCAACGCATCGGGACGGCGCTCGGCCGGCACGATCACCGTGCGCTCCGGCAAGGGCACGACGATCGCCGCGACCGCCAGGCTGAGCGCAACGGGCGCAGCGCCGTCCGCCAGGACGGGCGCCGCCAGCGCAGGCTCCGCTCCGGCGGTCAACACCGGCGACGGCGGCAAGATCTCGATCACCTCGGACGCCGCCATTTCGATCGCGCGCGGAGCGCGTTTCGACGCCAGCGCGGCGCGAGGCGTCGCCGGCAAGGGCGGCGAGATCATCGTTTTCGCCGGCACGAATCTCGATGCAGCCGGCGGCTCGGTGTATCAGGCCAAGGGCGGACTGAGCGGCGACGGCGGATTCATCGAACTCAGCGCGAAGGACACCGTCAGGCTGGGCGCGGTCGAGATCGACCTGTCGGCGCGCGCGGGCAAGGCGGGCACCTTCCTGATCGATCCCGCCGACATCGTCATCACCGGGTCGAGCGATCTCTCGGTCGGCTCGGCGGGAACCGCCAACATCTTCAGCCAGGGCGCCAATGTCCGGCTCGAGGCGACGAGCAGCATCACGATCGCCGCCGACGGCACCGTCGACAGCCGCCAGTTCAACCGCAACGCCAACAATGGCGAGCTGTCGGCGGCAAATCCGTCGACCGGAGATTCCGGCTCGATCACGCTCAAGGCCCCGCGCATCACCGTCTACGGCACGGTGCTCGCCGACGTCAGCGCAGGCAGCAGCTTTACGGCCGGCAACGTCACGCTCGACGCGACGACATCCGACATCCGCATCGCCGGCATGGCGACCGCGACCTCGACCATCGACATCCACGGCACGGTCACCGGCCACAATGTCGAGTTCAAGGCCGACGCGACCGCCGTCGCCTCCTATGCCGACGTCTCGGCGGGCTCGCTCGGGGCGCTCGCGGCGCAGAGCGTCGGCGGCATCCTGTTCGGCCTGAACGGCGGCTATGTCGGCAGCCGGGTGCTGAGCCGCATCAACGTCGTCGACGGCGCGCGGGTCGAGGCCTCGGGCGACCTCACCATCTCCGCCAAGGCGCGCCAGGAAGCGACGATGCCGGCCGTCACGCTGAGCGGCGCCAATCCGTTCGCGGCGGCGGTCTCGATCGGCGAGATCTTCGGCACGGTCACCGCCGACGTCGCTTCGGGCGCGACGATCACTGTCGGGCGCGATCTCGCCGTCGTCGCCGAGAACGACGTCAGGCTCGCGGTCTCGGCGATTTCGCTCTCCGTCGGCACCGGCCTCGTCTCCGCGACCATGGCCTATGGCTTCGTCGATGTGACGACCGCGGCCAAGGTCCATTCCGGCGCGACCGTCACCGCCGGGAGCGCGGCGGGCACCGGCTCGGTCAGCGTCACCGCCAAGAACACCAACTCCTTCTCGACCTCCTCGACGGCAGTCGCGGCGTCGGGCGGCGTCGCCAGCATCTCGGTCGCCTATTCGGACTACAAGGCGGAGGCCGACGCGCTGCTCGGCGTCTCGCTCGGCACAAGCGCGAACAAGGTCCAGCATGTCGGCGTCCAGGCCCTGTCGGACACGGTCAAGAACGCCACAAGCTCCAGTTCGACCACAGGCGACAACGTGCTGTTCAACGCCGGGCCCAGCGGCACGACCGTCTCGACCCTGCTGAGCCAGTTGCTCGGCAGTCTGTCGAACGCGTCCTCGGGCGTGCCGATCAAGGTCGGCAGCGCCGTCACCATCGCCAACAGCAATCTCAGCGCCAGCGCCGCGATCGCCGCCGACGCCGGTGACACCGCGCCGACGATCCACGCCTCCGGCAATGTCGTGGTGGCGAGCCGCCAGCGCGATTTCGGCGTCCGCCTGCTCGCCGATTCGTCCACGAACTCCAACTCGAAGGACCCGACGGGGTCCAATCCCGAAGCGCAGGTCTCGCTCTCCTTCGGCATCGCCGTCGGCAACTACAGCCACAAATCGACCGCCTCGATCGGCTCCGGCGTCATCATCCACGCCAACCGCATCGGCGTCGCGGGCCTCAGCGAGAATCCGATCTCGAACACCTGGACGAACTGGTCCGGGCTCGGCGAGGTCTTCTCGCATCTCAACGGCAATCTCGGCATCGTCAACAACATCCTGACGAGCTATGCGAACGCCTCCTCGTCATCGACCGATCTCGGCCTTGCCGGCGCGGTCGGCTATTTCCGCGTCAGCAACGATACCTCGGCCTATGTCGCCAGCGGCGCGACGCTGAACCAGACCTCGGGCATCGGGGCGTGGTCGACCACGCTGGCCGCCAACTACCTCCAGAACTGGAGCCAGGGCGTCAGCATCGTCGCCGACACCGACCAGCACTCCATCGATGTCGGCGGCAATTTCGGCTTTACCGGCGGCGTCAATGGCGGCACGGGCTCGGCGGCGGGCGGCTCGCTGCTCGATATCGGCCGCAGCAGCCGCACCGTCGCCGCCGTGGCGGCCGGCGCGATCATCACCGCGACAGACCTGTCGGTGACCGCCGACACCTCCGACAAGATGTTCGTGATCGCGACGACGTCGGGCCGCTCGGCCGGCACGGTCGCGCTCAACGGCATGGTCTCGCTGTCGAGCATCCAGAACCAGACGCTGGCCTCGATCAGCAACAGGGCGACCGTCACCGCCAACACCGTCAAGGTGAAGGCCGACCAGTTCGTCTCGGTCTTCGCGCTCAGCGGCGCGCTGGTGCTCGGCGGCGGCAACGGCATCGGCATCTCGCTCGCTGTGATGGACGCGGGCTCGCTGACGCGCGCCTATGTCGGCGACAATTCCGACGACCTGTCGGACGGGCGGCTCGCCGGCGTCGCGCCGCAGGGGCTGATCACCACCGGCGCGATCACTGTCGAGGCGTCGACGACCGGGCGGGTCACGGCGGCCTCGGTCGCGGCCGCCGCCGCCGACGGCGCGGTCGCCATCACCCTGCCGCCGGGGACCAGCAAGGTCGTCCGCGACATGGCCGCCGCCTTCGCCAAGACGTCGAGCAGCGGGCCGAGCCTGTCGGCCGCCGGAACCGCCGCCGTCGCGCTGACGACGATGGGCACCTCGGCCTGGATCGAAAACGCGCGGCTGCAGGAGAAGGCTGGGGCCGGGTTGACGACATCGGTCAGGGCGCTGAACTCGACCATCATCGAGGTCGGCTCCGGCGCGGCCGCCGCCAACCTCGCCGGCACCTCGGGCGCCAGCGGCGCGATCGCCGGCGCGGTCGCGATCGGCGTCCTCGACAACAGCACCGATTCCCGCATCTCCGGCGCGACCCTGACCGGCGCCTACGACACCTCGGTCCAGGCGATCGCCGGCGGCCGGGCGACGATCGTCGGCGTCGGCCTCGCCGTCTCGGCCGGCGGCAACGGCGCGGCGGCGATCTCGGCGGCGGTCGGGCTCGTCACCAACCGCGTCAACGCCTCGATCGCCAATTCCGCCATCACCGCATCCACCGCCACCTCGGTCTCGAAGATCGCCAGCGTCAACGCCTACCAGACCACCGATATCGGCATCGGCGGCGGCGCGGCCTATGGCGGCGCGCAATCGGGCGTCGGCCTGTCGCTGACCTATGCCAGCATTCTCGATCCCAGCGGAGAGGACGCGGTCAGCGCGACCATCCGCAATTCCAGCCTCGTCAATCTCAACGGCCTGAACGTGGTGGCCTCGAACCGCAGCCGCATCGTCTCTGGCGCGGTCAGCGCCGGGCTGGGCGGCAACGGCCTGTCGGGCGCCTTCGTGTTCAACAGGGTCAAGCCGACGACGCGCGCCGAGATCGCCGGCACGGCCGGCGCGGCCCCGACCATCACGGTCGGCGGCGATGTCGTCGTCGCGGCCGACGGCAGCCGCGAGACGGCCTTCGACGCCATCATCGCCGGCCGCCAGACCTTCTCTCAGGCCGACACGACCCAGGTCGATTTCAGCGGCTCGGTCGCCAATGGCGGCGACGCCAACCCGACCGGCGCGGCGATCGTCGCGATCACCGGCGCGGTTCAGGTCGGGCGCAACAATGTCGGCATCTCCTTCCTCAGCAACGAGGTGGCGCAGGGCCATATCGCCACGATCGACAACGTCATCCTGACCGCGACGGGCGACCTGTCGGTCCGGGCGCAGGACGGGGCGAGCATCACCGGCGTCGCCGTCGGCCTCGGCGGCGCGACCGGCCAGTTCGCCGGCGTCGCCTCGGTGGCGCTGCAGTCGATCGACAACGTCGTGCGCGCCGGCATCACCGGCACGAGCACGATCGTCACCGCCCGCGACATCCTGCTCAACGGCAGCGCGACCTCGAATGTGCGCGGCTCCGCCGGCTCGCTGGGCCTCGGTTTCGGGCAAGCGGCGGTCGGTCTCTCGGTCGTCGAGAACAACATCGCCAACACCGTGACATCGACGGTCGAGGACGCGCGTCTGCGCTCCTCGCGCGATGTCGTGGTGCAGAGCCGCTCGGCCGGCACGATCTCGACGCTCTCGATCGGCATCGCGATCTCGCGCAATGTCGGCCTCGCCGGCTCCGTCGCCAACAGCAGCGTCGCGACCGAGGTCGCCGCCACCGTGAAGCGCGCCGACATCATCGCCGACAACAATCTCGGCGTGATCGCGACCAACAAGGACGGCATCGCGGTCTCGGCCGGCGCGCTCGGCGCGGCGGGCGGCTCGCCCAGCATCGCCGGCGGCCTTTCCATCGTCTCCAACAGCATCGGCGGCAGCACGATCGCCTCGATCGGCGAGAACAGCGCGATCGACGCGCGCGTCAACGGGACCGGCTCGCTCAGCATAAGCAGCGGCGCGCTGGTCAGCCCGCCGAGCCTGACGACGCCGACCGGCCCGTCGACCACCCTGCCCGATCTGGCGATGGCGCAGCGCAATGTGCGCGGCCTCGTCGTGGTCGCGACCTCGCAGCAATCCGTGATGGCCAACGCCGTGACGGCGGGCGTCGCGGTCTATCCGATCAGCGGCGCGGTCGGCTATGTCACGATCCGCAACGACCTCGGCGGCACGACCTCGGCGAGCGTCGACCAGAGCCTGGTCGATACGCGGCTCGCGGGCGGCCAGAATCCCAGCGCGATCGTGATCGACGCGGCGAGCCATTCCTATGCCGGCAGCTACATCGTCGTCGGCGCGATCGGCGGCGTCGCCGGCGCGGGCGCCGACGCCAACACCACGATGAAGCGCCGCACCAGCGCGGCGTTGACCAATTCCACCACCGGCACGATCGCGACCAGCCAGGGCGGGCTCGGCGGCGTCGGCGCGGTCCAGGTCGCGGCCTCCTCCTCGCAGCTCTCGACCGGCCAGAGCATCGGCTTCACCTTCGGCCTCAACGGCGCGGCGGCGACGGGGCTGGTCAATAATTTCGAGGCGGTGACGACGGCAAGCCTCGACCAGGGCCTGCTCAACGCGGCCTCGCTCACGGTCAAGGCCGAAAGCAGCAACGGCTTCCACGGCACGGCCGGCGTCGGCTCCGGCGCGGCGGGCGCGGCGCTCGGCAGCGCCTTCGTGGTCGGGCGCAGCAAAACCACGACGCTGGCCACGATCGGCGGCGGCGCGAACGTCACCACGCTGAACATCTTCGGCACGCTGAACGTGCTGGCCACCAGCACCAACCGCTTCTCGGCGCTGGCGGCCGGCGGCACGGCGGGCGGCGCGGCCGCGATCGCCGGCATGGTCAACCTGATCGACATCGCCAACACCACGCGCGCCGGGCTCTATGGCGTCGCCTCGACGCAGACGACGCCGCCCTTCATGCAGCAGGTCGGCCAGAGCATCGACGGCTCGTTCAACATCATCGCGCGCGAAACCACGACGATCGCGGCGGAAACCGGCTCGGCCGCCTATAGCGGCGGCGGCTACGGCGCGGGCGCTGCGGTCAACGTCGCCAGCATCGACGGCAGCGTGCTGGCCGATCTCACCAACAGCACGGTCTCGACCCCGGGCGCGGTCGTCGTGCAGGCGACGAGCGACCGCAATGTCGATTCCGAGGCCTTCACGGTTGGAGCCGGCTCCACGGCGGGTCTCGCGGCGGCGGTCACCGTCATCTCGGTCGGCACCAGCGCGCCCTCCGGCGCCGACCTCAATGTCGGCGGCGACGGCACGCTCTCGCGCGTCAACCAGCTCACGGCCGTCGATGCCGGCTTCACGCTCAGCACGAGCGGGCTAGCGACCTACCGCACGCTGCGCGGCGCGCTGGCTTCGGGCCAGACCGACGAGCAGTTGCGCACGGCGGCGAATGCCGAGTATCTGGCGCTGCTGCAGAACGGCACGGTCGTCGCCGGCGTGCTGACGCTGACCGACAGCGGCGTGCAGGCGCTGCGCGCCAATAGCGCGACCGGTCTCCAGAGCACGGCGACCGACCAGCAGGTGCGCGACTATGCGGCGTCACGCTACACGGCGCTGAAGGCGGCCAACCTGCAATACGTCATCGGCGACGCCGGGCTGAACGCCTACCGCGACATCGTCCAGGCCGCGACCCCGAACGCGACCGACACGCAGGTCAAGATCGCGGCCGATGACGCATACGCCAGGCTGCTCGCCAACGGCGTGCCGGCCAGCGGGCTCTATTCGCTGCGTCAGTCCGGCATCGCCGTCTATCAGGCGGCCGCCGACGCCGAACTCGGCCGCACCGCGACCGCCACCGAAGTGCGCGACTACGCCGCCTCGCAATATGCCTGGTTCACGACCAACCGCGCCCGCACGGCGACGCCGACCGCGATCAGCGCCACCGCCCTGCTCGATTCGAACGGCGCGCAGACGGGCGCGACCGCGCTCGGCGGCTCGATCACTGCGGCTTCGGTCTCGGTCACCTCGACCTCGAGGACCGCGACGGACAACACCGCGCTCGGCATCGGCATCGGCGGCGTCGGCGTCGGCGCGGCGCTCGGCTACACCACGGTCGCCGACGCGGTCAGCGCCCGGCTCGACCAGATGAGCGTCACCACGGGCTCGATCACCGTCAACGCCTCGGCGGTCGATGGCGCGGGCGGCATCGCCTCGCGCATCGCGGTCGAGGCCGGGGCGGGTTCGGGCACGGCGGCCGCCGGGGCGGCGGTGGCGCAAGGGTCGGTGTCCAACACGCTCACGGCACGGCTCGGGGGCACGCTCACCGTCACCGGCGCGACCAGCGTCAACGCCAGCACGACGCAAGGCTCGCGCGCGGACGCGCTCGGCGCGGCGGCAGCCGGCGGCGGCGCGCTCGGCGTCTCGCTGGCCAGCAGCAGCCTGAACGGGGTCGCGACGGCCGATCTCGCCGCCAATGCGACCGTGTCCGGCGGAACCTCGCTCGGGGTCACAGCCAGCAGCAACGGCATCTCCTACGCCTCTGCCAGGGCCGGCGCGGGCGGCCTGCTCGTCGCCGGCGTCGGCGCGGATGCGCGCGCCACCGACACCTCCCGCGTCGAGGCTCATCTCGGCGACAACGCCAGCGTCAATGTCGGGACCGGCGCGATCACCGTCTCGGCGACGGCGACGCCCGACGCGAAGGCCGCCGCCTATGGCGTCTCCGTCACCGGCGGCCTCGCCGTCGGTGTCGCGATCTCGCGCGCCACGGTGAACCAGACCGTGATCGCGGCGATGGACGGCGGGGCTGCGGCCCAGCGCGCGCTGACCGCCGGCACGCTCTCGATCCTCGCGACAGGCACGATCGCCGGCACGCCGGTCACCTCGATCGGCGGCTCGCCCGGCCAGACCCACCAGTTCGTACGCGGCGGCACGGGCGCGGCGGCCTGGTCCTTCGCCGGCTCGGGCTCCTATTACGCCAGTGCGGTCGGCTCGGACGCGGGCGCATCCACGAGCTCGACCGTGACCGCCTCGGCCGGCGCCAATGTCCGCCTGCCCAACGCCGTCGTCCGGATCGCCGCAGACAACACGACGCGGCAGATCGCCTCCTCGACCGGCTTCTCGATCGCCGGCAAATATTCGGTCGGCGCGGTGCTGGCCGACGCCCGCTCGACTTCGACCACAAGCGCGACGCTCGGCGACGACGCCAGCCTGCTGGGCGGCGCCGGAAGCAGCTTCAGCCTGACCGCGGCCGGCCAGGACACGCAGATCGCCAAGGCCGTCTCCGGCAGCGGCGGCCTCGTCGCCGGCGCGGGCGCGCAGGCCGACACTGCCAACACGGCGACCGCGACGGCCCGGATTGGGGCGCGCGTCCAGATCGGCGCCAACACCATCCTGGTCAACGCCAAGCATACCGACGAATACGCCAACCTCGTCGATGCGGTGCAGGCCGCCGCGCTGGGAGCGAGCGCCTCGCTCGCCAGCCACAACGCCAGGTCCGACGTGCTGGTCGATATCGGCGCATCCGTGCTCTTCAGCGCGATCGGCAACGGCACGAAGGGCTGCTTCGTCACGAGCTGCGTCCAGGGGATCGAGCTCGAAAGCCGCAACATCTTCCGTCAACTCGCTCTCGGCGACACGATCAGCGCCGGCGCGGGCGGCGGCATCAACGGCGTCGGCGCGAAGTCGACGACCGGCATCGACGGCACCTCGAAGGTCGTCGTCGGCAACGACGCCAATTTCGCCAGCGGCGGCAACGCGCTCTCCTCACCCGGCCCGATCGCGATCCAGGCGATCACCGAACTCGCCGCCGACGACACGGTCACGCTGACGACCGGCGGCCTGCTGCAGGGCTCCGGCGTCACCTCGCAATACCGCGCCGATGCCGACAACGAGGTCACGCTCGGGACGAGCAACGTCCTGAACTCGGCCGGCGCGATCAATATCGGCACCTACACGACGGCCTTCGTGAAGACGAACGCGCTGGTCACGACCTATGGCCTGGCCGCCGTCGGCGTCGCCGAGGCCGACACCAATATCCGCACCGACCAGACGATCACCATCGGCGCCAACAGCGCGCTGACCGGCCTCGACAACGTCAACGTCACGGCCGGACGCGACGCCTCGGGCATCACCACCACCGGCATCTATGGCGACGCCACCGCCGTCGGCTATGTGCGCGGCCTGATCGCGGTGCCCGACGCCGACGCCGCGACCGACCTGCAGAACCACGCCAGGCTCAACGTCGCCACCGGGGCCGCCCTGCTCAGCGCCCAGAACGTCACGCTCGGCGCCTATAACGGCACGGTGACGCCCAACACGCGCGGCGCCGGCCACGGCTACCAGCTCTATTTCATACCGGTGACGCAGCGCGACGAATCGCCGAACTCGGCCGCGACCTCGACCGTGGTGATGAACGGCCGCGCGGTGGGCGGCGTTTTTCGCGAGCAGCAGATCGTCATCGGCTGCGGGCCGAATGGCGGCTCGATCTGCGGCACGACCGAGCAGCCCACCGTCTACATCAAGGCGGGCGGCGCGCCGGTCACGGTCACCCACGATCCGGCCTTCAACGCGGTCGATTATGTCCGCGCCAACTACACGACCTTCACCGGCACCGTCGCCGAGACGGCGGTCGCCGACACGCTGGTCGGCGGCATCTCGCCGGGGCTGGTCAGGGCGTATCGGATCAGCCAGCTCTATGCGGCCGGCGGCAACGTCTTCGTCAATGGCGACACCATCCAGGGCAACGGCACGCTGACCGCCAATGGCGGCCCGACGATCACGGTCGTCAACAACAGCGCCGCCTATCTGATCCTCGACGGCGGCGCCTACATCCCCGATCTCTCGACCGGGCAGATCCTGTTCACAGGCGCGGCGCAGGGCCAGAACGGCCTGACGCGGAACACCGTCAACGCCAACGGCACGGCCAGCGTCATCATCAACAACGCCTATACCCGCGCCGATATCGGCGACTGGGGCCCGGCGCTGCTGATCGGCGGCGACATCACCAATCTCGGCGGACTGGTCTCGATCAACAACACGCAGGGTTCGTTCGGCTTCTCGGGCCAGCGCATCGACGCGCTGCAGTTCAACGTCACGGTCCCCAACGGGGCGGTCGCGGTCGCCTCGAACGGTCCCAACGGCATGTACAATGCCGGCGCATCGCCGATGGCCGAGTGGGGCCACGCCATCACCTATCCGGGCGCGACGCCCGGCCAGCCCTCGCAGAACTACGTCATCAACAACACCATCAACGCGATCGCCAACACGCTCTATTTCGGTTCGGGCTCCAGCCTCAACTACAACCTCTACCACAACATCAATGACGGCTCGAACGCCGGGCTGCGCTACAGCACGATCTTCTACGGCAACTGCATCGGCTACGGCGCGACGGGGATGAACTGCGTCGGCGGCTATCATTTCGGCAACGGCATCAACTTCGCGCTGATCCCGATCGTGCCGAAATACTACGAGAGCAACACCGTCCAGGCTCAGGGCGGCGGCACGCAGATCTACGGCGCGCAGGTTGCGATCAAGGCGTCGGTGATCAACATCAACGCCTCGATCGAGGCGGGCCGGATCACGGAACGGCAAGGCAACATCGGTTCGAACGTCGGCAGCATCCTGGCGAGCATCCGCGAGGATTATCTCAGCGCCGGCTACACCACCGCCAGCTTCGCCGAGATATTCGGCGGCGGCTGGGCGGCCACCAACGCCGCGCCGGTGGTTTGGGATATCGTCAACAACCGTCTGATCCTGAACGATGTCAACGCCTCGTCCGGCGGCGGCTCGGTGCTGCTCGACGGCCAGATCATCAGCACGAACTCGCTGGGCAGGATCAAGGTCAATGGCGGCTTCGGCAATGTGACGCTCAACAACCAGTCCGGGCTCGAACTCGTCACCAACCGGATCAACACCGGCACCGCCGCCGGCGCCAACGCCAGCGTCAGCAAGATCACCATCGTCGATCGGCTGAAGGCGGCCAGCGAAAACACCACGGTGTTCGTCTACACGCCCGGCTCGGGAATCGCGAAATACATCACCTCCAACGGCGCGCAGCCGATCCTGAGCGGCGCCAACGCCTCGACGCCGGCGCAGTTCATCGCCGGCGCGACCACGAGTTACGACGTCAAGGACGGCATGCGTTACGAGTGGACGCAGCAATTGTTCGTCACCAAGGACGGCCTGGTCGTCAACAATCCCAACGCGCAGGGCGTCTGGCGCTACAATTCCGGCTCGGCCAACAACCCCTGGGTCTATGTCCCGGCTCCCGCGAGCGGCCTTTGGGGAGACAACAACTCATCGGGCCCGGATTACTGGAACCAGTCGACCACGCCGCAGGGGCGGGTGACCTACAACCAGTTCCACGCCGTCAGCAACCCGGTGTTCTACCAGACGCTGCAGGGCGGGGTCACCGAAGTCATCAACGCCATGCAGACCTACGGGCGCTGCAACGGCGGCAATCCGAGCTTCTGCGACTTCGATTTCCGGGGCGACACAGGCTCGACCGCCAACAGCTACTGGAACTACAACTACGTCAAGGACGCTTGGCTCCAGGTCACGTCGTCGGTCAGGGCGGACTACGACTTCGGCATCAGCTTCGCCGGCAACGCCGCCGGCTCGGTGAACATCACCTCCAACAGCGCGATCCGCCTGCAGGGCAACGTCATCAACCCGAGCGGAACGGCGACGTTCAACGCCACGGCCGGCAGCATAACCCAGGCCCCGAACGTCTCGATCCTGACCAGGAACCTGACGCTCGCCGCCACCGGCTCGGTCGGCGCAGCCGGCGCCCCGATCGCGGCCAGCATCACCGACAATGGCGTGCTGACGATCGATTCGGGCGAAGGCGGCATCCATCTCGCAATGGAGGGGGCGGCGCGCGTCGCCCGCCTCAACGCCGGTGCGGTCGGCGACGTCAATGTCAGCGTCGCCGGCGGACTGACGGTCGCTCCCGGCTTCGAGAACGCGACCCATGTCACCGGCAACAACATCACGCTGCGCAGCGCGGAAGGCGGCATCGGCGGGATCGCCAATCCGCTGCGCATCCAGGCCAACGCCGCGACCGCCGCGAATGGCAGCCAGATCGGCGGCGTGGTCAACATCGCGGCGCAGGGCGACATCGGCATCCGCCAGCTTTCGGGCAATCTCCGCGTCGGCCAGATCGCCAGCACCGGCGGCAATGTTCGCGTCGACGTGGTCAGCGGCACGCTGAAGGCCGCCAACGCCCAGACGGCGGCGCAGTCGCTCTCGACCGAGCAGCTCTCGGTCATTTCGAGCAAGCTCAAGCTGACGCAGGCCGACGGGGCGGACGCCGCAGCGCAGGCCAGCGTCGCCGCTTTCGAGCGCAGCGTGAACGAGACCTACACGCTCTACAGCTCGCTCGTCCGCAACGGCAGCGTGACGAACGGCGTCTTCCGGCTCAGCGACACGGCGATACCGCTCTATCAGGCGCTCGCCAATCTCGCGCTCGGCCGCACGGCGAGCGCCGACGAGGTGCGCGCCTACGCCGCCGAGCGTTATGCCGGCTATGCGACCGTCTTCGACAAGGCTTACGGCGCGGGCTGGAGCAGCACCTCGCGCTTCCAGACGGCGTCTCTCGAGAACGGCTACAGCTTCAGCGTGACCGCGCAGAACGCGACCCCAGGCCTCGCGAACAGCGCCACGATCCGCCAGCTCGGCGTCGCCACCTTCGAGCGCGACGTCACCGCGGCTTACGGGCTCTATACCGGCCTGATCGTCAATGGCGCGGTGACGAACGGCGTCTTCACGCTGAACCAGAATGCCGTCGCCGCCTATCAATCTGCGGCGAATGCAGCGCTAGGCCGGTCGGCGACCGAAGGCGAGGTGCGCACCTACGCGGCCGGTCTCTACGCTGGCTATGCGGCCACCTTCACCAGCGCCTATGGCGACAACTGGAGCAGCCAGGCGCGCTTCCAGCCAGCCACGCTCGAAAGCAATTACAGCTTCAGCGTGGCCGCCACGGACGCCCGGCCGGGCCTCGCGACCAGCGCCACGGTCTCGCAGCTCGGCGTCTCGGTGTTTGAGCGCAACGTCAACGAGACCTACGGGCTCTACAACGCGCTGATCGGCAGCGGAACCGTGGCGAACGGCGCCTTCACGCTCAATCAGGCGGCGATCGGCGGCTATCAGGCCGCCGCCAACGCCTCGCTCGGCCGGACCGCGACCTCGGCCGAGGTCAGCGCCTACGCAGCCAATCGCTATACCAGCTATGCCGCCACCTTCAGCTCGGCCTATGGCGCGGACTGGACGAGCCAGGTCAGCCAGAACTTCAACGCGAGCGTCGCGGACGCCCGCCCCGGCCTCGCCGCCAGCATTACCGCCAACTCCACCTGGCAGACCGGACAGCTTATCGCGGCGATCGATCAGGCGGCTTTGCAGCCGGCCTCCGGCGTCGTCGGCAACGGCACGCCGATCATCATCGGCCGCGACGTCTCGCTCAATATCGGCGGCAGCATCGGTTCGCTCGCGCCCGATGTCGCCGTCTCGCTCGACGCCATCCGCAACGGCACGCTGAGCAACACCGAATTGCAGGCGCTCGCGGTGGCGACGACGCCGGGCTCGGTCAAGCTGATCGGAACCAATGGAAGCGGCCAGCGCGTCGCCGTCGCGAGCCTCGAGACCGTGCCGCTCGGCGTGACGCTGACCTCGGTCGACATCGCCCAGACCGCGCCGCTCTTCGTCAGCGCGACCGGAACCTTCTCCGGCTCGGCCCAGGGCGACATCTACGTCCAGGGGACGACCGCCGGGCAGTCCGGCAGCGGCTCGCTCAAGCTCGGCCGCGTCACGGCGACCGGCGCGATCAACCTTCAGGCCCCTCAGGCGATCACGGTCGCGACCGCGCCAAGCTCGACGACGCCGCTGCACGCCGTGCAGATCGAGGCCGGGACCGACCTGACCTTGGCGGCGGCGGGCGGGAGCATCGGCTCGGCCGCGACGCCCCTCACCTACCAGATCGGCGGCCGCCTGGTCTCGGCCTCGGCCGGCGCCGGCGACGCTTACCTCGTCAAGCCGACCGGAAACGCCGAGATCGGCCGCATCTTCGCTCAGGGCACGGCCTCGGTCACGGCCAGCGCCGGCTCGATCACGAGCTATCTCCCCGGCGTCGCGATCTCGGCCCAGACCGTTCTCCTCAACGCCTCGGGCAATGTCGGCAGCCAGGCGACCCCGTTTGCGGTCCAGTCGGCCGATGACGGCGAAATCTCCGGCCAGATCGGCGGCTCGGGCTGGATCTCGACCCCGACACTGGCGAGCCAGACGGCCGTCGCCCAGCGCATCGGCGCGCTGACGGCGAATGGCAGCCTGACGCTGACGGCCGATGCCGAACTGCGCGTGCTGCGCAGCCTGACCGCGGCGACAGGCGCGCTCAGTGCAACTGCGGGCGCGATCGTCATGGAGACGGGCGCGACGGCGACGGCTGCGGGACGCGTCACGCTCGCATCCGCAACCAACGTGACGCTCGGCCGCGTCGCCAGCGCGCTCGCCGCGCCGCAGGGCACGGCCTCGATCGCGGTGACGGCGGCGGGCGCGATCGTCGGCAATGCCGGCGTGGTCAATCTCGGAGCGGCGCAGACGGGCGGCGTGATCGCCCTTAATGCCGGCACGGGCATCGGCACGACGCTCGACGCCGTCAGCTTCGCAGCGCCCAGCCTCTCGGCCCGCAGCCTGCAGGGCGATGTCAACCTGCGCACGGCCTCGACCACCCGCGTCACCGCGCTGACCGCCGATCTCGGCGCGGCCGCGATCGCAGCCGACAGCACGCTGACGATCGACGCCCTGACCAGCGGCGGCGCAGCCAGCGCGACCTCGACCGCGAGCACGCTGACTGTCACGACGCTGAATGCGGGCGGGAGCACGACGCTCTCGGCTGCCGGCCTCGTCGCCATCGACAGCGCGACGACGACCGCGGGCGATCTCGTCATTGCCTCGACCAATGGCGACATCACGGCGACGACGCTCAACTCTGCCGGCGCGCTGTCATTGACCGCGCAGGGCGCGATCGCGGCGACGACCGCGACCAGCGGTACGACGACGCAGGCGACCTCGTCGGGCGACACGCTCTCGATCACGACGCTGAGTTCCGGCGCTACCGCGACGCTCGCCGCCCGCAACGGCGTGACGCTCGGCAGCGCGACGACGACGCTGGGCGACCTGACGGTCTCCTCCAGTCATGCCGGCATCACGGCCACGACCCTGAACGCAGGCAGCGCGGCCAGCCTGACGGCGCAAGGCGCGATCTCGGTCACGACGTCGATGGCCAGCGACAGCGGCGCGACCGCGACCTCGAACGGGAGCACGCTGAACATCGTCGCGCTGACCGCCGGCGGCACGACCACCCTCTCCGGCTCCGGCGCCGTCACGATCGGCAGCGCCCGCACCACCGGAGGCGACCTGTCGATCGTCTCGCTCACCGCCGGCATCGGCGCGACGACGCTCGACGCTCCGGGTGCTCTGTCCGTCAATGCGCCCGGCGCGATCGCCGTAACGACCGCAACCAGCGGAAGCACGACGCAGGCCACCTCCTCGGCCGACACGCTCGCAATCACGACGCTGAGCTTGGGCGGCGCGGCGACGATGGCCGGTCGCAACGGCGTCACGATCGGCAGCGCCATGACCATGACGGGCGATCTGTCGGTTACCTCAAGCCATGCCGGCATCGTGGCGGCGACGCTCAGCGCTGCTGGCGCTGCGACCCTGACCGCGCAAGGCGCAATTTCGGTGACGACGTCGCTCATTTCCACCGGCGGCGGCGCGACCATCACCTCTTTTGGCGGCACGCTCGACCTCGTCGCGCTGACGGCGGGCGGGGCCTCGATCCTGTCCGGCTCCGGAGCCGTCACTCTGGGAACCGCCCGCACCACGAGCGGCGATCTCTCGATCGCCTCGCTCACGGCCGGCATCACGGCGACGACGCTCGACGCGGCGGGCGCGCTGACTTTGACCGCGCCGGGCGCGATCACGGTGACGACCACGGCCAGCGGAACGACAACACAGGCCACCTCGTCGGCCGGCACGCTCGCGATCACGACGCTGACATCGGGCGGAACAGCGACGCTGGCGGGACGCGACGGCGTCACGCTGGGCAACGCGACGACGACGCTCGGCGACCTCACGATCGGTTCCAGCCAAGCCGGCATCACGGCCGCGACGCTGAGAGCGGCCGGCGCGGCCGGCCTCTCCGCCGCGCAGGCGATCACCATCGCCAGCCTCGCCAGCGGCGGGACCAGCCTCGTCCAGACCTCGGCCGGCCCGATCGACATCACGACGCTAAATGCCGGCGGCACGGCGCAGGTGATCGGCGCGACGACCGTGTCGCTCGGCACGGCGACGACGACGGCCGGCGACCTGCGGGCGATCTCGGCCGGCGGCCCGATCACGGCGACGCGGCTGACCAGCGCCGGCGGCGTCGAGGCGACCGGGCCCGGCGCGGTCACCATCGGCGAACTGACCAGCGGCGGCGCGGTCGATGCGACCTCAAGCGGCGGCGCGCTGCGCATCGACACGCTCTCGTCGGGCCAGATCGCGACGCTTGTCGGCGCGGCCGGCGTTACGCTCGACAGCGCCCGGACGCTGACCGGGTCTCTGGTCGCCACGGCATCGGCCGGCGGCATCCAGGCGCGGTCGCTGAACGCCGCCGACCGCCTCACGCTCTCCGCGCGCGACCTGATCGCGCTGACCGAAGCGGCAAGCGCCAACGAAACCGCGATCGTCTCGACGAGCGGCATCGTTCGCGCGACGACGTTGCGCGCCGGCGCGGCGCTGACGGTGGATGGTGCCGGCGGCGTCGATCTGCAATCGGCCCTGACGACGCTGGGCGATGTCGTGCTGCGCTCGTCCAATGCCGGCCTCGCGCTCGGGGCCGTCACGGCCGCGCGCGACATCGCGCTGCTGGCGCAAGGCACGATTGCTGCGAATTCGCTGGTGGCGGGCCGCGATCTGAGCGCGAGCTCGCTGGGCTCGACGCTCGCCATCCAGGCCTTCTCGGCAGGTCGCGACATCTCGCTCGTCGCCAATGGCGCGATCGGGCTCGACGCCGCCGAAGCCGGCCGCAACCTTTCCGTCACCTCCAGCGCGGCCGGCGTCACGCTTCGGTCGGCCCGCGCCGGCGCAGCGATCGGGCTCGATGCGGCCGGCCTCCTCACCGTCACCTCTTTGCGCTCCGGCGGCGCCACGACGCTTTCGGGCGGCGCGATGTCGATCGGCGCGCTCGTCGCGGGCGACACGGCGACGCTGCGCGGCGTGGGTACGGTCAGCCTCGGCAGCGTCTCGACGTTGATCGGCGACATCGCCGTCGCCTCGACCGCTGGCCTTGTCGATGCGACGAGCCTCGACGCGGCCGGCGCGCTGGCGCTGCAGGCGGCAGCCACGGTCCAGGTCGGGACCGCGCGCAGCGGCGGCGCGGCCGAGTTCGTCTCGACCGGCGGAGACGTCACCGTCGCGCGCCTGAGCGCGGGTCGCGATGGCCGCGTCCTCGCCAATGGCGCGGTGCGCCTCGAGAATGGCGGCAGCGGCGGCTCGCTGACGCTCGCCTCGGCCAACAGCCTCGTCTCGATCGGGGCCGCGAGCGCCGGCAGCGACATTTCGGTCACGGCCCAGCGCATCGTCTTCGGTGCGCTCGACGCCGGCCGCGACGCCGGGCTTGCAAGCGCAGGTGCGATCAACGGGGACAGCATCGTCGCGACGCAGACGCTGACCGCGCTTGCGGGCGCGAGCGGAGGAGGCTCGATCAGGATCGCGGTCGGAGCCGCGCGCAACAGCGCCTTCACCGCGCCCGACGATGTGCGGCTCGGCCGCTACGGCGCGGGCGACAGCATCGTCATCCTAGGCAACACGATCGTTTCCAACATCGTACAGCTCGCCGGGGCCTCCGGCGGGCCGCTCGATCTGACCATCGCCGGCTCGCGCGGACGCACGGCGGAGCAGGTCACGCTCTCCGTCGACGCGGCCTCGTTCCGGACCACGCGGTTCGAGACGGTGGACGGCGCGCTGGCGACGACCTCGCGCCGCTTCGACCTGCTCCAGGCCTTCGTGCCCGGCGCGCTCCGGCTCGATGCGCCGGGTCTGCGTGTCTTCGCCAACAACCGCAGCCCCGCCCCGCTGACCGGCTTCGATGTCCAGCTCTATCAGCGCGACCGGCCTTTCTTCGTCTCGCTCAACGGTGGTAGCCTCAGCACCAACGCCATGATCATCCGGTTCGATTCCGACCAGATCAGCATTCCTGGCGGCAATGGTGGGGAACCGGAGGTCTCGATGGCGCGCGACATGCCACGCCTGGGAGCGTCCATGCTGACCGGCCCCAGCTTCGGCGAGACGGCCCGCAGCTTCGTGCTGGACGAAACCGGCCGCTGGCGCAGCAACGATCCCGAGACCACCGCCAGCATCGGCGGCGGCGTCGCCACGCGGGTCAATCTCGCCGGAGGCGGGGAGCAGCCTTGAGCGCCGGCATGCGCCTGCGGGACCGCCTCGCCGCGGGCCCGATCGTCTCGACGTTCGCGGCCGCCCTGCTCCTGTCGGGCGCGGCGCCCGGGCTCGCGCAGCTGACGACGCGCACGCTCGAAACCGAAGCCGAGCGCCAGCGGCTCGACCTCGAGCGGCAGGCGACGCCGCCGCGCCAGCGCGGCCCGGCCGTCGTCGCGCCCGATCGACCGCCGCCGCTGACCTTTCCCGCCGGCGGCGCGACCGTGCTGCTGAAACAGATCGAGTTCGGCCCCTCGGCCTTTCTGAGCGAGGCCGAGCTCGAAGCGATCCGCCAGCGCTATCTCGGCAGGACGGTCGATCTCGCCGCGATCGGCGAACTGGTTCAGGCGGTCAACGATCTCTATGCCGGCAAGGGCCAGGTCACGGCGAGCGCGATCCTGCCGCCGCAGAAACTCGACGGCGGGACGCTCAAGGTCAGCCTGATCGAGGGCAAGGTCGGCGCGATCAGCGTCACCGGCGCGGTGCAGTCATGGCCCTGGTACCTGCAGTCGCAGATTCCGGCGCGTCCCGGCGAGGTCGTCGATGCGCCGGCGCTCAACCGCACGGTCTCGATCTTCAACCGGATCAACGAGGTGCAGCTCAGGGCGCAGTTGCGCGCCGGCGCTAGCTTCGGGCTGACCGATCTCGAACTCGCCGCGACCGAGCCCCCGCGCAACCTCGCGCAGATCTCCTGGGACAATCAGGGCGTGACATCGACCGGGCGCTACCAGGGCGTGCTGTTCCTGAAGCATCACGGCCTGCTCGGCATCGACGACCGGCTGATCTTCTACGGCTCGCGCTCCCGCGGCGGCATCCTCGGCAGCCTGAGCTACGGCATCCCGGTCTCGCCCTTCGGCACCCGGCTCGGCGTCAGCTATACGCGCTCGGCCTTCAACATCGTCACCGGCCCGAGCCGGGAACTCCGGCCGGAGGGCATCTCCGAGAGCGGCGCGATCAATCTGACGCAGCCCGTCTTCGCAACCGACAGCGTGCTCCTGCAGGCGACGGCGAGCCTCGGCAAAGGTCTGAGCCACAGCAAGCTGCTCGACATCGAGACGGCGAACAGCCGCAACACAAAGGTCAGCGGGGGGCTGTCGCTGAACATCACCCTGCCCGGCTTCGTGCAGATGCTGACGCCGACGCTGACGCGGATCAATTTCGAGGACCGCATCGCCCAGCAGAAGCGCGACTTCACGCTCTTCACCGGCACGAGCACGACGATCCTGCGCATCAGCGACGACATCTACGCCTCGATGGTCGGCGCCTGGCAGTATTCGCGCATCACGCAATTGCCGGGCGATCAGGTCTTCCAGATCGGCGGGCCGACGACGATCCGCGGCTATCCGATCGGCGCGGCCTTCGGCGATTCCGGCTATTACGGCCAAGCGGAACTGCATTACGCCCTGCCCGACCCGCTGAAGAGCCTCGACGCCTTCGTCTTCCTCGACCATGGCGCGACCTTCGCGACATTCCCGTCGGTGAGGCGCGCAACAGCGGTCGGCGCGGGCCTCGCCTGGCGGCCGGTCGACTGGGCGACGCTGGAGGGCGGCGTCGCCCGCCCGCTCCAGCGCGTCACCGCAAGCCAGCGCGACCACGAACTCTATTTCCGGTTGACCCTGCGAAAGACCCTGTAAAAGGTCGCTATCGCCCAAGAGGACTTCAGCACGACCATGGCGCCGCTTCCCCTGTTCTATTCCAGCATCATCGTTCTCGACCGGAACACCAATCGCGACCTGCGCATCGCGACCCCGGAGCAGCCCTTCGCCTTCGCGGCCGGCAGCCATGTGATTCCCGCGCTGATGGCCGAGTTCGTGCTGGGCTGCCGCGACATGCCGATCCTGTTCATCGAGGAGGGGGGCCAAGTTTCGCCGCTGTTCATGGTGGGCATGCGCAGCGGGCGAAACGACTTCATCGACGCGTCGGGCCGCTGGGCCGGCCAGCATGCGCCGGCCTATGTCAGGCGCTATCCCTTCATTGGCGGCGACGTCTCGCAGGAACAGCAGGTGATCTGCCTCGATGGCGGCTTTTCCGGCATCGGCGAGAGCGAAGGGGACCGCCTCTTCACCGAAGACGGCGAGCCGAGCCCGGCCCTGCAGCAGGCGATCACCTTCGTCGCCGACTATGCCGCCGCCGCGAGCGCCACCGCCGCCTTCACCGCCGCGCTCAAGGAGCTCGACCTGTTCCAGACGGTGACGATCGACATCCGCACGCCGACCGGCGCAAGCTCGAATTTCCACGGTTTTTCAGCGGTTTCCGAGGAAAGACTCAATGCGCTCCCGGACGAGACGCTGCTCGATCTCAAGCGCAAGGGCTATCTCGCGCCGATCTACGCGCATCTGATCAGCATGACCAATTTCTCCGCGCTCGGGAACCGCGCGCCAGAGGCGCTGGCGGCCTGAGTTTTCGCTGCGCCATTCAATATCTCCCGTCGTCCCGGACAAGCGGCTTCAGCCGCGCCGATCCGGGACCCATTCCTGAACCGCTCCGGAATGGATCTCGGGTCTGCGCTTCGCTTGCCCGGGATGACAGCGTTGTGTTTCGGCGGCGAAACCTTAGGCGACGGCCGCCCTCGGCGCATTGGAGGCGTCGCCCTCCTCGAACATCGCCATTGCGGCGGCGACGCCACCGCTGCGATGGGGAACGCCGGCAGCCGCCAGCCCCATCTCGACGCCCGAGAGCGCGCCGAGAAGCATGAGTTCGTTGCACTCGCCGAGATGGCCGATGCGGAAGACCTTGTCGGCGACCTTGCCGAGACCCGAGCCGAGCGAGATGTTGTATTTCTCCAGCGCGATCTTGCGGTAGCGATCGGCGCTGTGGCTTGGCGGCATCATCACGGCGGTCAGCACCGGCGAATGCTCGGCCTCGTTCTGGCAGAGCACCTCCAGCCCCCACGCCTTGACGGCGGCGCGGCAGGCGGCGGCGAGGCGCTTGTGGCGGGCGAAGACGGCATCGAGCCCCTCCTCCTGCAGCATGGCGAGCGCTTCCTTCAGCCCGTAGAGCAGGTTCGTCGCCGGGGTGTAGGGGAAGAAGCCGCCAGCGTTGATCTTGACCATCTCCTGCCAGTCCCAGAACGAGCGCGGCAGCCTGTTGCTTTTCGAGGCCGCCATGGCCTTCTCGGAAACGGCGTTGAAACTCAGGCCGGGCGGCAGCATCAGGCCCTTCTGCGAGCCCGAGACGGTGACGTCGACCTGCCACTCGTCATGGCGGAAATCGGCCGAGCCGAGCCCCGAGATCGTATCGACCATGAACAGCGCCGGATGGCCTGCGGCGTCGATCGCTTTGCGGATCTCGGCGATGCGGCTGGTCGCGCCGGTCGAGGTCTCGTTGTGGACGACCATCACGGCCTTGATCCTGCGCGCCTTGTCCTCGGCCAGCCGCGAGCCGATCACGTCGGGATCCGCCCCGCGCCGCCAGTCGCCGGGGATGAACTCGACCTCGATCCCGAAGCGCGTGGCGATCTGCTTCCAGAGCGTGGCGAAATGCCCGGTCTCCGCCATCAGCACGGTGTCGCCGGGCGAAAGCGTATTGACGATTGCCGCCTCCCACGCGCCGGTGCCCGACGCGGGGTAGATCACGACGGGCTGCTTCGTCTTGAAGATGGTCTTGCAGCCCTCGAGAACCTCCTTGCCGAGCACGGCGAATTCGGCGCTGCGATGGTCGATGATCGGCATGGCGACCGCGCGCAGGATCCGGTCCGGGATCGGGCTTGGACCCGGAATGTGCAGGAAATGCCGGCCTTGCTGAGCACTCATCGCGTATCCTCTCGGTTTCGGCCATCGTCGGGCCTGTTGCGCGCAAGTGTTGGCGATCGGGAGACGCGTGCCAAGTGCCGAGTTTCGACAAGCGCTCTTTCCCGGAGATGCTGTTGCCGCATGCGCCGCCGGCGTTACGGTAGCGTCAGCTGAAGCAGGAATCGAAGACACCGACCATGCATGGCGCGCAATCGGCGAAGCTCTCGTCCCGCAATCTCGGCCTCGAGCGCCGGCTGGAACAGGCTCTCGAAGGCGGGGTCCGCTTCGACGCATTCACACGCGGACGTTATGCGACCGACGCCTCGATCTACCAGATCATGCCCCAGGGCGTGGTCTTTCCGAAATCGGAAGCCGATATCGCGGCTGCGCTGACGATCGCGGCCGAGCATGGCGTGCCCGTGATCGCGCGCGGCGGCGGCACCTCCCAGAACGGCCAGCCGATCGGCGACGCGCTGATCCTCGACATGAGCCGGCATTTCAACGGCATCCGCGACTATGATCCGGCGGCGCGGACCATATCCGTCGCGCCCGGCCTCGTGCTGGAAGCGCTGAACGCGCAGGTGAAGAAGGACGGGCTGTTCTTTCCCGTCGAGCCGTCGACCGCCAGCCGCTGCACCATCGGCGGCATGACCGGCAACAATTCGTCGGGCGCGCGCTCGCTGCGCTACGGCAAGACCGTCGACAATGTCATCGCCATGAAGGCGATGTTCCATGATGGCGAGCCGTTTGCGCTGGGCGATGGCCCGGTCGGCGACAACGCCTCGGCCCGCGCGCGCGATCTGATGACCCGCATGCTCAGGCTGGCGGACGGCCACCGCGCCGAGATCGAGGCGATCTTCCCGAAAGTGCAGCGCCGCGTCGGTGGCTACAATCTCGACGAATTGCTGCCGGCCAATCCCAACCTGTCGCATCTGCTGGTCGGCTCGGAGGGAACGCTCGCGATCACCACCGAGGCGACGCTCAAGCTCTCGACGCTGCCAACCCACCGCGTCATGGGTGTCTGCCATTTCCCGGATTTCCGTTCGGCGATGGAGACGACGCGGCACATAGTCGATCTCGGCCCCGTCGCGGTCGAGCTCGTCGACAACAACGTTCTGGTGCTCGGCGCCGACATCCCGCTGTTCGTGCGCACGCTCGCCGACATCACGCGCGGCCAGCCGAACTGCCTGCTGCTGGTCGAGTTCGCCGGCGACGACCTCGCCGCGCTGAAGCACGATCTCAGGCGCCTCGACCAGTGCATGGCCGACCACGGCTTCAGCGACGCCGTCGTCGAGGTGGTCGAGCCGGCGCGGCAGAAGCCGGTCTGGGAGGTGCGCGAGGCCTGCCTCAACATCATGATGTCGATGAAGGGCGACGGGAAGCCGGTCTCCTTCATCGAGGACTGCGCGGTTCCGCTCGAGCATCTGGCCGACTACACCGACGCGGTCACGGCGCTGTTCGAGCGCCACGGCACGCGCGGCACCTGGTATGCGCATGCCTCGGTCGGCTGCCTGCATGTGCGGCCGATCCTGAACATGAAGGACGAGGCCGGCGTCAGGGCGATGCGCGCCATCGCCGAGGAAGCCTGCGCGCTGGTACGCCAGTTCAAGGGTTCGTTTTCGGGCGAGCATGGCGACGGCATCTCGCGGTCGGATTTCGTCGAGCCGATGTTCGGCGGCCCCCTCACCCGCGCCTTCGAGGCCGTCAAGGACGGCTTCGACCCCGACAACCGGCTCAATCCGGCCAAGATCGTCCGGCCCTACCATATGGACGACCGTTCGCTGATGCGGTTTCCGCCGGGCTACGCCACGCCGATCCCGGCGCAGACCGCGCTCGACTGGTCAGACTGGGGCGGGCTCGGCGGCGCGGTCGAGATGTGCAACAACAACGGCACCTGCCGGAAGTTGAGCGGCGGGACGATGTGCCCCTCCTACCGCGCCACGCGCGAGGAACAGCATGTTACGCGCGGCCGGGCGAACAGCTTAAGGCTCGCCATCTCCGGCCAGCTCGGCCCGGACGCCTTCACCTCGCCGGAGATGAAAGAGACGCTCGATCTCTGCGTCTCCTGCAAGGGCTGCAAGCGCGACTGCCCGACCGGCGTCGACATGGCGCGGATGAAGGTCGAGTTCCTGCACCATTACCATGGCAGGCACGGGCTGCCGCTGAAGGAGCGGCTGATCGCCTGGCTGCCGCGCTATGCACCCTGGGCGGCGCGGCTCAGGCCGCTGATGAATCTGCGCGACAAAATTCCGCTGCTGGCGCGGCTGAGCGAACGGATCGCCGGCTTCAGCGCAAGGCGCTCGCTGCCGGTCTGGCGCAGGCCCTGGGCGCAGGGCGGTGAGCGTGCGAAGGTCGCCGACGTGCTGGGCGACGGCCGCGACGTCGTCCTCTTCGGCGACACCTTCAACCGCTATTTCGAGCGCGAGAATCTGGAAGCCGCCGATACCGTGCTGGCTGCCGGCGGCTACCGCATCCACAAGGTCGAGCCGGTGGATGGCGGCCGGCCGCTCTGCTGCGGGCGCACCTTCCTGTCGGCGGGGCTCGTCGACGAGGCGCGGGCCGAGGCGCGCCGGACGCTTGATGCGCTCGCGCCCTACGTCGCCAAGGGCGCGCGCATCGTCGGGCTGGAGCCCTCCTGCCTGATGACCTTCCGCGACGAGTTCTCGGCCCTGTTGCCCAGGGCCGAGGTCGAGCCGGTGGCGAAGGCCGCGCTGCTGCTGGAGGAGCTGCTCGCCGCCGACATCAAGGCGGGAACGACCACCCTGCCCTTCGCCCCGCAGGCCGGCCGCATCGCCCATCTCCACGGCCATTGCCACCAGAAGGCCTTCGACGCCATGGGCGCGGTCGAGGCGACGTTACGCGCTGTTCCGGGGCTGGAGGTCCGGCCGATCGAATCGAGCTGCTGCGGCATGTCCGGGGCTTTCGGCTACGCCGCCGAGACCATCGACGTCTCGCTCGCCATGGGCGAGCTGTCGCTGCTGCCGGCAGTGCGCAAGGCCGGGCCGGACGACCTCATCGTCGCCGACGGCACAAGCTGCCGCCATCAGATCCATGACGGCGCGGGGCGCGAGGCGGTGCATGTCGCGCGCGTGCTGGCGGACGCGCTGCAGGCTTGACGTCGCCTTAGCTCTCCGGCCGCGCCAGCCGCTCCTGATCGAGCGAGATGGTGACGACGAGGCCGTCACGGTCCCAAGCCTTGTGCAGCCGCCCGCCGAGCTGCTGGACGACGCTGATCTCGGCCAGCCTGGTGCCGAATCCGGTCTTTGCCGGCGGCTCGGCGATGATCGGGCCGCCCGTTTCGCGCCAGACCACGAGAACGCCGCTCTCGGCGCGTTGGATCGAGATCGTCACCCTTCCCGCCAGCGACGAGAGCGCGCCGTATTTCACCGCATTGGTCGCCAGTTCGTGGAAGAGCAGGGCAAGCGGCGTTGCGCCGCAGTCGTCGATCTCGACATCATGGCCCTCGATCGCGATCCCGCCGGCGTCGAAAGCGAGGTAGGGCGCGAACAGATCCGTCATCATCGCGCGCAAGGTGGCGCGCCCGGGAACAGGCTGCCCTCCTCGGTGTTGGGCCGCACCAGTTCGTGCGCGCGCCCCAGCGCCGCGATGCGTTCGCGCAGATCGGCGGCGAAACCCTTCGCCTCGGGATGCTGCCGGGCCGACAGCGCGATCAGCCCCGAGACGACGGCGAAGATGTTCTGGATGCGGTGGCTGAGCTCGCGGCCGAGCAGGTCCTTCTGCTCGGCCGTGCGCCTGGCCTCGTCGATATCGGTGCAGGTGCCGATCCAGCGGACGATGCGGCCGTCTGGGTCACGCACCGGCTGGGCGCGGCCGAGCGTCCAGCGATACGCCCCCGAGCGGTGGCGCAGGCGGTACTCGATTTCGTAGGGCTCGCCCGTCGCCAGGCTGTGGCGCCAGCGCGCCCAGGCGCGCTCCTGGTCGTCGGGATGGACCATGCCGTTCCACGCCTCGCCATCGGTCGAGCCGTGCGCCCTCATCCGTCGGCAAGCCACGCCGTCTGGGACGCGCTCGCAGGGCCTGCAAACGCATCAGGCGCTCGATCCTGTGCAAGCCGCAGGAGACGCCGTCAGCCAGGACATCGCGCCGGACACGGCGAGCGCCATAGGTTCGGTCGCTGGCCTTGAAGCTCGCACAAACCTCGGCGCCAACCACCTCGTCGTTCACGGAGCGCTCGCTCGGTGACCGGGTCAGCCAGGCATGGAACCCGGAACGAGAGACATCCAGCGAGTCGCAAAGCCATGCCACCGGCCAGATCGAACGGTGCCTCGCGAAGAAAGCGAACCTCATAGCGCTTCCCTCGCGAAGTAGGCTGCGGCCTTTTTTGGAATGTCGCGCTCCGCCTTGAGCTTGGCCACCTCACGCCGCAGCCGCTCGACCTCGAGTTGCTCGGGCTTCAACTGACCCTGCACGGGAAAGGCCTGCGCCGGATCGGCCGCAAACTCCTTCACCCATTTGCGCAGCACGTTCTCGTGGACATCCAAGTCCCGAGCCGCCTGCGCCACGCTCACCCCGCCATCCCTGATCAGGCGAACTGCCTCGATCTTGAACTCACGCGCAAACCGTCGTCGCTGCATACGCCACCCCCGGCCTCATGAAACACCCAATCTCGGTGTCCACGAAACAGGCAGCAGGCCATGTTCGCCCCGATGGCGGAAATGGACATGGCGGCGGAAATAGACATGGCGGCGATCCCGGTTCCCTCCCATGCGCAGCAAACTTCAGGCTTCCAGGCATCCCGGTCGGAGCATTGCGCCACCGTCGCGCGCCTCGCTCGATCCCGCCGGCCAGGACGCGCCGCGAAATCCCCATAGCGCACCGCCCCGGGCCGCGGCTTCCTCCCCTGCAGGCTTTCGGACCCCGGCCCTCAGCCCGGTCAATACCCGCCCGCACGGGCCGGCATCCGAAACCTTTCACAACTGCCGACAGTGATGCGCTGACATCAAGCAGACAATCCGCAGCCGTCTCACCTCTCCCTGAAAACGCGATGGGCGTGGTCGAGAACTGGTTTAACGAGGTATGAGAGGGCTGTACGTTCTTCCGTGGTGATCAGGACTTCGACAGGCATCCCGGGGACAAGCGTCTTGCCCTCGAGGCCTGCGGCTTGATCGCGCGTGATCTCGACCTCGGCCATGTAGAACGGCGCGCCGGTCTGGGGGTCCTTGGACGTAGCAGGCGAGACGTGGCGGACGCGGCCGGGGATCTCTGGGGTGGTGTTGCGCGCGAAGGCGGCAAAGCGCAGCCGCGCCGCCTGGCCCTCGCGGACCTGGTCGATGTCGGCCGGGGCCACCTTGACCTCGACCAGGAGGCTCGCGGTGCGCGGCACGATCGTGGCCAGACGCGCCGCGGGTGTGATCACGCCCCCGACGGTGAAGACGCTGAGTTCGTTGACGGTGCCCGCGACGGGCGAGCGGATCACCGAGCGCGCCAGCCGGTCCTCGGAGGCGAAGCGCCGGTCGGAGAGTTCGGCGACCTTGGCCTCGACCGTGG
This sequence comes from Beijerinckiaceae bacterium, assembly GCA_019745195.1. Taxonomy (GTDB): domain Bacteria; phylum Pseudomonadota; class Alphaproteobacteria; order Rhizobiales; family Beijerinckiaceae; genus Allobosea. Next base: position 127,469 of record JAIETL010000004.1, on the reverse strand, counting down.
TGAGTTCGCGCTGGGCCTCGGTGCGGGCGGTCTCGTCGATGGCGATGATCTGGAGGCGCGCTTCGTTGACCCTGAGCCTGGCCCGGGCGATCATGGTCTCGATCTCGCCGCGCTCGCCCAGCAGCCGCGCCCATTCGCGGTTGATGTTGAAGACCTTGACGCCGTCGACAAAGCCCTTCTGGAACAGACTCAGATATTTTTCGCGCTCGCTCTCGACGAGCCGCAGTTCTTCTTTCTTGGCCGCGAAGCGGGATTCGAGACCTTTGACCTCCTCGCCCGACTGGACGATGGTGATTTCGAGCAGCTCCCGGCGGCTGGTGCGGTTCTGGCGGTTGCCGTCGAACAGGCGGCGCTCGCCCGCCATGATCTTGTCGGCCTCGTCGCTGAGATCGCCGAGGCCCGGCGGATCCAGCATCGTGTCGCGGCCATCCCGCTCGGCGACGAGGCGGGCCCTGCGGCCGAGGAACTCGGCCAGTTGCGACCGGATGATCGAAAGCTCGGTCTTGATCTGCACGTCGTCGAGGCGGAACAGGACCTGGCCCTCGTCGACCATCTCGCCCTGGCGGATGGCGATGGCCTGAACGGTTCCGCCGTCGCGGTGCTGCACCTCCTTGAGGTTCTGGTCGACCTTGACCGAGCCCTGGGCGATGACCGCTCCCGCGAGCCTGGCGGTCGCGGCCCAGCCGCCGCAACCCATAACGAGGCCGAGCGCGAGGATCGCGCCGAAGACGACATGACCGCGCAGCGAGAAGCTCTTCACGGGCGGTTTCGCGATGGCCGCCGCGCTCTCGAAGAGCGTGCGGTCGAAGTTGTGGGCGTTCATGGCTCGCTCCGCTGTGACGGCTAGCTGTAGTAATAGAAGCGGTGATTGCCGCTGACCTCGATCGAGAAGTCCTTCTCGCCCTCGTTCTCGATCAGCACGTCGATGAAGGTCGATTCGGTTTCGCCGACCTTCTCGATGCGGAAGCGGAACGGGCGGTCGTCGCCATCGTCGCCATAGATGCGCGCGAAGTCGTCCTGACCGCCATGGCCGTCATCGTCGCGGTCGTCGTCCTGACGGATCGTGTACTGGCTGACGATGATCCGGTCCCCGACCTCGAGATCGAGGATCCTGTGGATCAGTTCCTCGGCGTCCTCCTCGGCGTCGTGCCCGTCGAGCTCGAACTTGAACTTGTCCTCGCCGGAGCCGCCGCTCACCGTGGTCGCGCTGTTGCCGATCACGAAGGTGTCGTCGCCGGAGCCGCCGATGACGACCTCGAAGCTGCCGATCTTGTCCTTGCCGGCCTCGGCGCTCTTGATCTCGCCCTTGACCAGATCGACCACCGTCCCGGTCCTGAGCGCGCTCAGGTCGAGCGTGTCGGTCCCTGAGCCGCCGGCATAGACGTCGTCGGCGCAGTCGGCATCGACGATGACCGTGTCGTCGCCGCTGCCGCCATGGACCTTGTCGCGCCCTTCGCCGCCCGCCAGATGATCGTCGCCGGCCCCGCCGTGCAACTCGTCCTGGCCGGCCCCGCCCATCAACCTGTCGTGACCCTCGCCACCCTCGATGCAGTCGTCGCCCGCCTCGCCGAGGAGGATGTCGTTGCCGGCCCCTCCCTCGACGCGGTCATTGCCGGCTCCCGCCAGCACGACGTCGTTTCCATCGCCGGCATCGACGTCGTCGTCGCCGTCTCCTGCCATGACGGTGTCCTGCCCGGCTCCGGCCACGACGACGTCATGCCCGGTTCCGCCATCCATCAGGTCGTCGCCGTCGCCGCCGACGAGCCGGTCCTGGCCCGCGCCGCCGACCAGTTCGTCGCGCCCCGTCCCGCCGTCCAGCACGTCGTCGCCATCGCCGCCGACGAGGCGGTCGTCGCCATCCTCGCCGAAGACGGCGTTCCTGCCGGCTCCGGCATCGACGATGTCGTCGCCGCCGCCGGCGCGCACCACGTCGTCTCCGGAGCCGAGCGCGACGGTATCGACGCCTGTGCCGCCGATCACGACGTTGCCACCATTGCCGGCCACGACGCTGTTGCTGCCGGACCCGGTCAGGATGGTGTTGCGGCCCGAACCGCCATCGATGCTGTCGTCGCCCGCGCCGCCATCGACGATGTCGTCGCCGTCGCCGGCCAGGATGACGTCGTCGCCATCGCCGCCGACGATCTCGTCGTCACCCGCGCCGCCGATCAGATGGTCGTCGCCCGCGCCGCCGTCGAGCCGGTCGTTGCCGTCGCCGCCGTCGAGCCGGTCGTTGCCCGCCCCGCCGGTGAGCCAGTCGTCGCCGTCCTCGCCATAGATCTCGTCGTCGCCATCCTCGCCGTGGAGTTGGTCGTTGCCGGCCCCGCCATGGATGATGTCGTTGCCGGCCCCGCCGAAGACGATGTCGTTGCCGGAGCCGGCGACGATCCGGTCATTGCCGGCCCCGCCATGGATGACGTCGTCGCCCGCGCCGGCGAGGATGACGTCGCTGCCGCCGCGGCCCTCGATGACGTCGTTGCCGTCGAGGCCCTCGATATGGTCGCGGCATTCGCTGCCGATCAGGACGTCGTCCTGCGGCGTGCCGATCAGCCGGAGGAACTCGACCACGTCGAAAGAGGCGCTCTGGGCGACGAAGGCCTGCCCGTCGCTGATCTCGTAGCTGAGCGTGATCTGCCCGAAGTAACCCGCCTGCGGCTGGTAGAGCCAGCCCTCGGTGGTCTGCGTCAGCGTGCCGTGCGAGACGGTGAGGTTGCGCGGCGTGAGCGTGTCGCCATCGGCGTCGCTGGCGCCCGCCAGCAGCATCAGCGCGGTCAGCAGCGAGGCCTGGCAGGGCCCGATATCGGCAAGGCGCAGCGCGCCGGCGACCCGCGGCGCGCGGTTGCGCTCTGGAGCCGGCGGATCGGGGGTGTCGTCCCTCGGATCGGACAGGTCGGGCTCGGGCTGCGCGATCGGCTCGACCGGGCGCAGCGGCAGCGTGAAACCGGCCGTGATGAAGGTCTCGCCGATGCCGACGCCGCCCGAGCCTCCGGCGGCTGCGGCGTTGACCGTCGGCGTCAGGGCGACGCCGGCTGTCCCGCTGGCGAAGAACCGGCCATTGTCGTTGCTGGCGTCCTCGCCGAAGGCCGGAGGCGGCCTGATGCCCGCGATCACCGGAAGCGGCAGCTGCTCGAAATCGAAGGCCGGCGAATCGATGTTCATGTAGTCCGGCAGACCCGGCACGGCCGGGCCCGGCTGGCCGGAGCCGATCGCGCGCTGGTTCTCGCCGCCGATCGAGCCGGTCTCGTCCTCGGGCTCGACCGCGGCCGGCGGCTTGGCCACTTCGGGAACCTCCTCCGCCGCCACCGCGGCGGTCGCCTCGCCGGCCGCCTGCTGGGGCTGCGCCTCGTCCTGCGGCGTGGCGGCCTGGCTCTTGCCGGCAAGTCCCTGCACATAGGCGATGGCCGCCGCCATGATGGCGAGGAGCAGACCCGGCCAGCGCATCGGCAGCGGCGCGTCCTGCTCGCTGCGGGCGAGGATCTGGGCTGGTGAGAGCGGCGTATCGGCCGATCGCCGCGCGGCTTTGACATCGATCATGCCGACACCCGTTCAGCTTCGAACTGCGAGCCGAAGGGCGAGGCCTTGGGGAGGCCGGGCATCGGCTTGACCGGTTCGGGTTGCACGGCCGCTCCCGAGGAGGGCTTGATGATCTGGTCCTTCGGCCCGAAACCGGCGAGCTTGCCGGCCTGGATCACCGCCACATAATCGACGGCGGCGAGCGCGCTCGGGCGATGGGCGACGATGATGACGATCGCGCCGCGCGCCTTGAGCTGCTCGATCGCCTTCGTCAGCGCCGCCTCGCCCTCGCCGTCGAGATTGGAGTTGGGCTCGTCCATGACGACGAGAAAGGGGTTGCCGTAGAGCGCGCGCGCCAGCCCGATCCGCTGGCGCTGGCCAGCCGAGATCGCCGCGCCCTGGGGGCCGAGCGGCGTGCGGTACCCGGCCGGCAGCCTGACGATCAGGTCGTGGATGCCGGCGGCTTCCGCCGCCGCGATGATGCCCCGGGAATCCTCGTATTCGGCGAGGCGGGAGATGTTCTCCTCCACCGTCGCGTCGAGCAGCCCGACCTCCTGGGGCAGATAGCCCACCGCGCGGCCGAGATCCTCCTCGGGCCATTGCTCGAGTTCGGCCCCGTCGAGCCGCACGGAGCCGCGCAGGCACGGCCAGATCCCGGTCAGCGCGCGCACCAGCGTGGTCTTGCCGCCGCCGCTGGGCCCGATGATCCCGACCGCCTTGCCGGCCATGACCTCGAAGCTGACGTCGGAGAGCAGCACCTGCCCGGAGCCGGGCGCAGAGACGGTGATGCGATCGACCTTGAGATGGCGATGGGGCGCAGGCAGGGGCATGGGCTCCACCGCCTGGCTGAGCGCCACCACGGTCTCGCGCAGCCGCGCGAAGGCCTGGCGCGCGGCGACGAAGGGCCGCCAGTTGGCGATCGCCTGGTCGACGGGCGCAAGCGCGCGCGACGAGGACACCGAGGCCGCGATGATCGCCCCGGCGGAGAGCTCGCCCTTGATGGTCAGGAACGCGCCGAGCCCGAGCACGGCCGATTGCAGGATCATCCGCAGGACCTTGGAGAAGGCCCCGAAGGAGCCGACGAGGTCGCTGGCGCGCGACTGCATCTCGAGATGGACCTCGTTGGCCTCGGCGAAGCGGCGCGTCGCGCGCCCGGCGAAGCCCATCGCCTTGAGCACCTCGGCGTTGCGGGCGTTCGACTCGGCGATCAGGCTGCGGCCGATCGCCGATTGCCGGGCCTCGGTCGAGATCCGGCGCGCGAAGACCTCGCTGGCGATCGTCAGCAAGGTCAGGACGACGGCGCCGGCCAGCGTCAGCGCGCCCAGCCACGGGTGCAGCAGATAGATGAAGGCGAGATAGATCGGGATCCACGGCATGTCGAACAGCGCGCCCGGCCCCTGTCCGGCGAGGAAACCGCGCACCGTATCGACGTCGCGGCCGCGCTCGATCGCCTCCGTCGTCGAGAAGCCGAAGCGCGGCATGTCGATCGCCACGCGATGGGCCGTCGGCGCGATGTCCCGGTCGAACCGCGCGCCGATCCGGAGCAGGATGCGCGAGCGCACGGCATCGAACCCGCCCTGGAACAGGAAGAGCACCAGCGCGATGACGGACAAGGCGATGAGGGTCTGGACGCTGCCGCTGCTGAGCGCGCGGTCATAGACCTGCATCATGTAGAGCGAGCCGGTCAGGGCCAGCACGTTGATCAGGCACGAGATCGCGACGAGATAGATGACGATGCCGCGCAGACCCTGCGTGAGCTTCGCCGCATCGCGCTTGCGGGCCCGGGCGAGACTGTTCGAGACCATGACGCTGTTCCACTAAAACGCTTGAGACGCGGAAAACCGGAAGACCACCCCGACCCGGACAGGGCCGGGGTGGTCAGGCCCGGAACATCAAAGGGCGATGTTGCTCGGGCTCAGCGGGTGGCTGCCCTTGAGGCTGATCTGGAAATCCGCCGCCGGGTCGCCGTTCACATTGCCGGCGACGACCGTGTAGTCGCCGTCGGCGCGGGTCTCGTAGGTCACCAGGAGCTGGGCCGAGGCGGTGAAGTTCGCCCCGCCGACGATCGTGAAGCCCTGGTTCCCGTCGATGCCCGCATTGGCGTCGATGGCGCTGAGATCCAGCCGGTCGCCCGGCTCGAAATCGAGGATCGTGTCGCCATCGGCCGCCTGCGCGCTGGTGAAGCGGAAGACGTCGTCGCCCGCGCCGCCCTCCATCACGTTCACGGCGGAACTCGCGGTGATCGTGTCGTCGCCCGAGCCGGTAGCGACGTTCTCGATGCTCCAGAGCGTATCCTGGCCGCTCTGGACACTGAAGGCGCTGCCCCGTCCGAGCAGGCCGGAGCCGAGATCCACCGTGATCGACGCCGTGATGGAGGACATGTCGAGCGTATCCACGCCGACGCCGCCACCCAGATCGTCGCCGTGATAGGTGTCGTCGCCGTCACCCATCGCCGCCACGATCAGGTCGTTGCCGAGCCCGCCGACGACCGAGTCGTTGCCGACGCCGCCATCGAGCCGGTCATCGCCCGCGCCGCCGAAGACCCGGTCGTCGCCCGCCTCGCCATAGAGCGCGTCATTGCCCGCCCCGCCGAAGCCATGGTCGTCGCCGCCGCCCAGGAAGACGATGTCGGCGCCATCGCCGGCATCGACGAAGTCCGAGCCCTCGCCCGCCGAAACGGTGTCGTCGCCAGCCTCGCCAATCAGGACGTCGTCGCCGGCAAGCCCGATGAGGTTGTCAGCCCCGGCCGTGCCGAGAAGAACGTCGGCCTGGGCCGTGCCGACCCGCAGAGCGCCACCCGAGGGCGAGCCCGGAGGCGGCGTCGCGACATCGTCGTCGTCGCAACCGCAATCCTCGTCGTCCTCGTCATCGCCCGAGCCGACCGTATCGTCGTCGTCCTCATCCTCGTCTTCGTCTTCGTCGTCGCCGGAGCCGACGGTGTCGTCGTCCTCGTCCTCACCGTCCTCGTCTTCGTCTTCGTCCTCATCGTCCTCGCCAGAGCCGACGGTCCCATCATCATCCTCGCCGTCGTGATCCTCGCCGTCGTCGTCATCTCCGTCGTTGTTGAAGATGCTGTCGTCGTCGTTGGCGGGCGCATTGGACCCGTCGAGATCGAAGACGTTCTCGGGCAGATCGGAGAGCCCCGTATTGCGCGCGATGATCTTGGCGAAGGTTACGTTGTTCTCATCGGTGAACAGAGAGTCGTCGAGTATCTCAAGATAATAGAAGCGATCACCGTGCTGCAGTCGGTCGAGCTGTTCGAGGAAGATGTAGCCGAAGGTCGAGCCGAGCTGCCCCGCCATCGGCTTTTCCAGAAGGCCGCCGATCCACAGATCCATCGTCTCGAAGCCGCCCGGATAGGCCTGCTGGAGCTTGCCGAGCATCGTCGCGGAGATGTCGTTGCGCTCCGCGAAGTCGGCCCAGTCCGAATAGGGCCGCAAGGCGCTGAGACCCGTCTGCTCGTAGAGCTGTGTCCGGACCTCGTTGAACGGGGCGATGCCCATGTCGCGGCCGCGGAAGATGTTGAGCGCGGCCAGATCGAGCGGGCGTCCCACGAGTTGATTGCGGAGCGCATTGACCACGTCCTCGTCGATCGCCTGATGGGGCACCTGGACCGAGCCGCCGATCAGGCCGTCGATTCCAAGCGCGGAGACCTGGTTCGGGCTGAGGAAGGCCTGCACCAGGGAGACCTCCTGCAGGTCCCCGTTCCCATCGACATAGCTCACCGTCTCGTTGAGCATCGAGTGGCCGAAGCGATAGGCCGCCTGGGCGAACTCGACCGAGATCGAAGCGTCGATGGTCGGGTCGTAGCCCTCAAAGCCGTGCTCGTCGTCGCCGTCGAAGCCGCCGGCCATGGCGGTGGCGAATTCGGTGAACACCACACGCTGGTATTCGGCGACGTTCATCATGCGGGCCGCTTCGAAGTACTCCGACTCGGTCCACGCGTTGTCGGTCCTGGCCTTGATCTCCTCGACCCAGAAATTGTGGTTGCGTTCCCAGATCGTGTGGATCGAGGTCAGCATCACGTTCTCGTTGACCCGCCCGTCGCCGGCGACGAAGTAATGGCCGATGGCGTCGAGATCGAGCTGCGGCGGGTTGGTGCCGGGCACGAATGCCGGGATGAAGTCGATCAGCAGCGGCTGGCCGCTCCCGTCATAGTTCGAGATGTCTTCCGCGGTCAGCTCGCCGCCGCCGGTCATGATCCGGTAGTTCTCGCGGATATGAGCGAGCGTCGGCAGGAGCGGATTGCCCGAGGCGTCGATGTCCCCAGTCAGGAGGTAGGCGGTCTGGACGGGCTCGCCGTCGGCACCGACCTCCCACCTGCGCAGCAGGTTGGTGATCGCGCTGCTGGACCCATAGGTCTGGTTCTGGTCGACATAGGGCGAGGCCTGGTTGACGTACTCGGCCGGGATCTCGTCCCCGCTGTTGGGAATGCCGTCGGGATCCACGCCTGTGCCCGGTACGATGTTCGAGCGTGGCGCATTGACCGGCGTCGAGCCGACATTGCCGATATAGACCGAGCCCGGCTGGCCCTTGGCCACGAAATCGAGACCATGGTCGAAATACTGGCCGAAGAAGGTCAGCAGGCTCGTCCCGCCAAAGGTGTTGGCGATGCTCTCCTCGATGCCGTCCCCGTCATTGTCCTGGTTGGACAGGATGTTGGAGATCTCGCGCGGCGTGAGCGAGGTCTGGCGGATGCCCGCGGCGCCGTCGGTATAGTAGACGTCGGTCAGGCGAATGAACTGGCCTCCGGACGTGCCCCATTCGGGGTTGTCGACATTGTTGCCAAAGCCCGAGGGATCGCGGACCAGCCCGTCCTGCACCATGCCGAGGAGGTCTTCGAGATCCTCGTCGTCGAGATGCGTTCCGCCGGTCCCCGGACCATTCTGGAACTGCGGCGTCACCGCCCCGGTGAAGGTGATGTCGTGGGTGCCGTTGCCGAAGGTCTTTGTGCCGTCGCCATTGTCCACCAGCGTGTAGCTGGCGATGTCCTGGCCGGGTGCGAGTTCGACCACGTCCTGCGGACGCAGCGTGCCGATGATCGTGTCGTTGCCGCCATTGGAGCGGAAAACGATGCGATGCGCCGAGGTGAGCGCCGAGATATCGACGGTGTCGTTGCCGCTCTCGCCGTTGATGGTGATCGTGCTGAAGTTGAGGCTCGTCGCAGTGAAATTTCCGACGACCTGAACCGTGTCGCCGACGCTTCCTCCCGTATTGAGGCCTCCGCCGTCGTTGGCCGTGACGTTCAGCGTGTTGACGACGATCTCCTCGATGTTGTCGAGTTCGGCGATGACGCTTTCGATACCGGCAACCGTCCGCGTCACCACGATTTCGGTCGTGGCGGCGAAGGTCGTGCCGAGGGACGCCGCGAGTGCGGAGGCGACTCCAGCGTTGGCCGCGCCGATCACAGCGTAGATGCGGAACGTTTCGGGGTCGGCACCACCCGTCAGACGGTAGGTGTCGGCGCCCGTGCCTCCGTCGATCCGATCGCGCCCGTCGGCGGCTGCCTGGTTGATGGTGTCGGTGCCGGCGCCGGCGTTGATGGTGTCGTTGCCGGCGCCGCCATTGATCGTGTCGTTGCCGCCATTGCCGTTCAGGATGTCGTTGCCGGCGTTGCCGTTCAATGTGTCAGCGCCGCCGAAGATGAGGAAGGGATCGACGCCGTCGGCGATGTCGTCGCCGGCAGTGCCGCTGAAGGTGTTGTTGGAGGCGGGAACGCCGTCCCAGTCGACGCCGACAGGCTGAGTGGCGGCCGAAAACACCGTCTCGACCGTCCCCGCGCCGTCCGTGAAGCTGACTGCCAGGCGCAGAAGAAGTCCCGCCTGATCGCCAAACGATGTCAGCAGGTTATTATCCGGCGTAAAGCTGATGCCCGTCGCGCCGGCGATGTTGGTCCAGCTCGTGCCGTTCGCCGAGGATTGCCACTGGTAGCTGAACGCGCCGAGGCCGTTGGCATCGGCGATCGTGTTGCCGCTCAGCGTCACCGCCTGGCCTTCTGTCGGCGTGGTGTCGCTGAGCGTCACGGTCCCGGTCGCCGGGACGTTGCTGTCCACGACGGCGACGGTCGCCGTCGACGTGACCTGCTCGGGATTGCCGCGCCCATCGACGAAGTTCACGACGACGCGCAGTTGCTGTCCGACCTGCGCCTGCTGCGGGGTGAACGAAGCCGTCGTCGCTCCCGCGATGTTGGTCCAGGTCGTGCCGTCGACCGAAGACTGCCACTGGAAGGCGAAGGTGCCAAGACCATTGGGATCCGCGATCGTGCTGGTGTCGGCGGTGAGGAGCTGGCCCTCGTCGGGCGTCGTGTCGCTGATGACCGGCGCGCCGCTGGCCGGGACCGGGACCAGTTGCCCGATATCGAAGAGTTCGCCCGCGAACCGGAACTGCTCGACGCCCCAGAGCATGTCGTCGCCATCGGAGACCAGGTTGAGGCCGTCAGGGACGTTCGCCACATCGAATCCGGTATGGGAAACGAGGACGGAGCCGTCGGCGTTGCGGCTGATGGTGTAATTGTCGACATCATCCCAATAGACGGCGGTGTCGAGATCGGTGCCGATCGCGCCGGCGCCGTGGTCGAGCACCTCACGGACGATGTTGAGCTGAAGCGGGTTGATGGTCCGCGCGATCATCAGCTCCGACAGGGTTTTGCCGATCCACGCCGAGGGAATGGAGGAGCCAGCCGGAGCGTCCGGGTCGATATCCGTCGCGCTGAAGGTGTGCCTGAGGCTGTCGATCGTGGCGAGCGGGCTCGTGCCCGTCTCGCTCAACGGGTCGTTGACCCGGATGCTGATCCGCACATTGAGCCAGGCGTCGCCGTCGATGATGTCGTTGCCGCCGCGACCTTCGATCGTGTCGTCGCCGCGGCCGCCGAGCAGGATGTTGCCGGCGTTGAAGGCGATGCCCCCCTCGAAGTCACTTGTGACCGGACCAGCCAGACCGCCGAGGATGTCGTCAAGGCCGTCGATGCGGGCCACGCCGCCATGGGTCAGTTCGTGATTGACCATCGTGCCTTCGGCGCCGGCGAGGTTCTCGCCCGGGAGGGGGCCTCCGGCCGGGGCGGCCCGGTTGTCGCCCCACAGCCGATCGTTGTTGACCCAGCCCGAGAGCGCCTCGACGGTGTCGAAGCGGTCGCGCAGGACGTCTTCCTCGTCGGTGGTGAAGATCGGCTTCGTCAGGTCGGAATCGGCCGCCTCGGCATTGCCCTTGTGGATCGCCCAGTCGAAGCCGAACATGCCCTCGTTACGCATGACGCTCGCGCCCTGGACCATGATGTCGTCGCCGGATTCGGCGTCGAAATCATGCTCCTCGGAGCCGGCGAACATCACGTCGTGACCGATGATGGTCGAGTTGAAGAAGAGCTCGGAATTGTCGCCGGCCGTGGTGTCGAAGCCGCCGCCGCCCTCGAGCCAGTCGTCGCCTTCGTTGCCCATCAGCAGATCGACGCCGTCGCCGCCGAGCACGAAGTCGTTGCCTTCGCCTGCGAACACCTCGGTGTCGTCGACGCCGACGAGGATCACGTCCTGACCCGTGCCGCCCATGATGACGTCGAGGCCGTTGGAGTTGGCGATGACGTCGTTGCCGGAATCGCCCTTGAGGAAGTCGCCGGTGTCGCCGGAGTCGGTGATGATGTCGTCGCCCGCGCCGCCATTGACGAGGTCGACGCCAGCGCCGGATTCGATGCGGTCATTGCCGCCATCGCCCCAGATGCCGTCATCGCCGAAATCGGTGATGATCGTGTCGTCATCGTTCGTGCCGCCGACGACGACGTGCTCGCCGCCGAAGGTGCGGAAGTAGTTCGTCTCCACGGCTGCCGTGCGCGGATCGTCGCGGACGACCTTGGTGAAGCCCAGCGCCTCCATGACCGGATCGCTGCCGCCCGGATCGACGCCCTCAGCATCGCCGTTGTAGTCGTGCTGGTTGTCAGCGTTGACCTCGAAGACGTAATCGTAGGTCGCGAAGGAATCGACGCCGATATGCCGGGCGACGACGTCGTCGGCGGTGCCGCGGATGCCGTCCGGGCCCGGCTGGGACAGGTCCGTGTTCGCCATGATCATCTTGGCGAAGGAGTTCTGCTCCAGCTCGACGAGGAAATTCAGGCCCTGGGTGCGGGTCAGGTAGTAGAACCTGTCGCCGTCCTGCAGCGCCTCCATCTGCGCCTCGAACACGGCGTTGAAGGTCGAGCCGAGGAAGCCGCCGAACGGCATCTTCTTCTCGGCCAGGCCGCCGATCCAGAGGTCGATGCTGTTGAGGCCGGTGTTCGCGGCCGTGTATTCGACGGACTCATTGAGGACGGTGGCATTGAGGAATGCGATGCGGTCCGCGTTGAACGCGGCCAGCGCAGCGGGATCGCCCGCCAGATCCGGATCGCCGAAGACGAGCTTCATCGCCGCTTCGCGCTTCTCGGCAACGGTGCCCTCGATCGACGGATGCGTTCCGTAGGCGGCGATGAAGTTCACCACCGAGAGCGGATTCTTCAGGTTGGTCGCGAACTCGGCCCAGCTTTCATAGGGCTTGAGGAAGGTCGAGCTCGTCGCGGCGTAGAGCTGCTCGCGCGCCTCGTTGAGCGTCGGCATGTTGGTGTCGCGGCCGCGGGCGATGTTGATCGCGCCGAGATCGAGCGGAATACCGAGCAGGTTGTTGCGAAGAGCGCCGGTTAGAAACTCGTCGATCTCGTTGCCGCGCTCGGTGGTCATACCGCGCACGATGGCGCCGGCGGCCTGCTCGGCGCTGATCTGCACGGGAGCGGTCCCCGGATCGCCGTCGGTGTCGAGATAGTTGAACACCACCGGATTCAGGAACGAGGCGATCAGCCCCATATCGTCCTGCGAGGTGATCGCACCGGTGTTCTGATCGATGAAGACGCGCGGCATCGAGTCGGTCAGCATCGAATGGCCGAAGCGATAGACGACGTTGGCGAACTCGGCGAAGATCGACGGGTCGATATCCGTCACAGAGTTGAAGACGAAAGGGTCTATGGCGGGCTGGATCTTGCGGCCGAACTCCTCGAAGACGAGGTGCTGGTACTGCATTTCCGTCGCCATGCGGCCGGCCTGGAACAGGCGCTCGCCGTCCCAGGTCAGCGTCGCGGCGAGCGCCTGGGCGCCGGCCACGGTGGTCGGCAGTGCGAACCCGGCCGGCAGATCGACCGCCAGCCACTCGTTGACGAAGGCGAGATCGCCGCTCTGCAGGATCGTGAGCTTCTGCGCCTCGACCTGACGGTTGTGCTCGGAATGGAAGACGTGGTGGACGGCGGTCAGACCGATGTTCTCGTTGCCGCGCCCGTCGCCGGTGATGAAGTGCCGATCGAGAAGCTCGTTGTCATAGGCGACGCGGTTGCCGCGCAAATCCGTGGCGATCGCGTTGCCGGTTTCGTCGTCTGCGTCCGCTTCGATGGCGATGTTCGACGTCGCCGGATTGTTGTCATGGTCGAACGTCCCGGTCGGAACGGCGTTGTGGGCGATGTCGTCGAGGAAGGCGTTGTCCGTGCGGAGTGCGCCCACGGCGGTGGGAACGACTGGCGTCGCGGGGGTGCCCGAGACGGTGATGTCGTCAGCCGTGTTGGGAACGCCGTCGCCGCCGAGGCCGACGATCACCTGCGCGTAGCCCGTCGTCGGGTCGGGAATGAAATTGCCATAGGCGTCAGTGCGGATCAGGGGCACGGAGCCGACATCTCGGTCCTCGAGTTCGATCCCGAGCATCTCGCGGGCCTGGTCCTTGAGATCCTTCCAGGTCGGCAGGCCGTTCTTTTCCCCGTTCGGACCAGTGCCGTCCAGCAGGCGGCCGGTGGCGACGGTCCTCCCCGCGACGGTTTCATATTCGCGCAGGAATATCTGATGCGAGGCATGCGAGGTGTAGGTCTGGTTCTGGTCGACCCAGGAGGTCGTGACGTTGCGCTGCGTGCTGTCGGGACCGGTGGTCGGGTTGCCGTCGGAATCGACATTGGTCGAGCGCGTCAGCACCATGAAGTTGGTCCGGCCGCCCGGCACATAGAGCGGGTCGTCCGGCTGCAGCGGGATGTAGACCGTGCCGGCGCCGCCCTTCGAGATGAGGTCGAGGCCGTGGTCGAAGAATTGGCCGAAGAACGTCATCCAGGAGTTGAACGGCGCCGAAAGCCCCTCGTCGGGCGCGACATTGGGGATCGACAGCGAGCCGCTGGCGTCGACCTCGATGCCGAAAGGCTCCAGCACGAGGTTGACGGCGTCGCGCGCCAACTCCTTCGCCGCCGGGGTCGAGGCCGGGCTCAGCATGACGGCGAGGTTGGCGGCCCAATCGGGTTGTTCGGCCTGGACGAGCGCCAGCGTCGCGTACGGGTCCTCGTCGCCCGCGAAGGTCAGCGCGGCGACGATCGCCGCGGGGTTGTTGAGGCTCATGTCCGAGACGAGATTGGAGATGAGGCGCGGATCGGCGTCCACGACCGTTCCCGGGCCTTGGCTGGAGGGCGAGCCGGGAGTGTAGTTGGTGTTGGTCAGGGTGCTCGTCGGGCCGAACGAGATGGTGTCCCCGTCCGCCTCGTTGAGATAGGCGCCGCCGTCGAGCAGGCGCGGCATGCCCTGCCCCGCCGCGCCCCAGGCCTCGCGGCCCTCGACGAGATTGTTGTAGGTGCCGTCCACCGTGCGGATGCCGAACGGCGTGTGGGGATCGGGAATGGCGCGAACGTAAAGAATCGGGCCGTCCGCGTTGGTTAGCGGATAGGTCGCGTTGCCGACAAAGACGCCGTTCGCGTAGGCGGTGGGATCGGTGATGATTTCGCCAGTCGTCGGATCGACGCGAATCTCGGTCAGGTCCGCGCCATTGGCGTTGGCTTCGCCGATTTTGATCTGCTTCAGGACGAACACCAGATCATGTACGTTCAGCTTAAACATAACGATACTCCCACGACCTGAAGACAGACGATCCCGTTCTCGGGACCACGCGACCCCGAGCCAAAAAATACTGGAATTGGCTTTGCACCACCCAGCCGTTTCGATAACGTGCCGCCTCAAGTCTTGCGCCTCGCAAGACATCGGCGACGTTAACGATTTGTTAAGCTCAGGATGCTTGCCCGATGACGCGACCGGTAGATGGCAAGGTCGATGGATTCGCGAGTCCAGCGGCGGGGGGGTCCGTCTCGGAGAAGGTCGGCGCGCACTACCGACTTTGGTCGCCCTTCGAAGCGATCGTCCGTTGGTGGTCCGGCTTCAGGCTTGAAACGCGCTTCTCACTCGTGACAGCGGTGGTTGTGACGCTGGCGATGGTCGTGCTTGGCTACTGGGTCGAGCGGAGGGTTCGCGTCGGCTGGACGCAGAGCATGGCGGAGGTCGCCGCGACCTATGTCGAGGCCGTGGTGTCGCCGCATCTGACCGATCTCGAAGCCGGCGCACCGCTTTCGGCCGAGGCGAAGGCCGACCTTACGCGGCTGATCACAGGCACGCCGTTGGGCGGCAAGGTCAAGGTCATCAAGATCTGGGCCACCAGCGGCGACCTTCTGTATTCGACCGCCGGCCCGGTGGCCGAGGATCGCATCCGGCCGCAGAACTTGCTGCGGCTGCTTGGCGGCGACGTCATCGCGATGGTCGAGAATCATCCCGAGACGATGATCGCCCGGCCCAACATGATCGAGGTCTATGCGCCCGTGTTCAGCCGCAATGCGCCTGCGACGGTGATCGGGATCGCCGAGTTCTACAACACGGCCGATATGCTGAATCGCGAGATCGGACAGCTCAAACTCGCGCTCTGGTTTCTCATCCTCAACGTCAGCGTCGTCGTCGGCATCATGCTCTTCGCGCTGATCCGGCGCGCCAGCCGGACGATCGCGAGCCAGCAGAGCCTGCTTGAGCAGAACCTCGCCCGGGCCGCCGCCCTTGCGAAGCGCAACAGTTCCCTCAGACACGTCGCGGACCGCGCGCGCATCCACGCCGCGGTGACCAATGAAGAATACCTGTCCCGGATCGGCGCCGACCTGCACGACGGACCGATCCAGATGCTGAGCCTGATGATGCTGCGCCTGCCGTCCTCATCGGACAATCCGGCCGTCGAAGAACTCCGGGAACTGTTTGGTCCGCTGATCGAACAGACGCTCGGCGAACTCCGCAACCTCTCGGCCGGGCTCGTCCTGCCCGAGATCCGCGAGTTGACGCCGCTGGCGACGATCGAGGCGGCGGTGGCCTATCATGAACGACATACCGGGACGAAAGTCTGCAGGCAGTTCGCCGATCTCCCCGCAGACATGCCGGAAGCGATCCGGATATGCGCCTTCCGCGTGGTCCAGGAGGCGCTGATGAACGCCTACAAGCATGCCGACGGCAAAGGCCAGCGCGTCGAGACGTGCTTCGATGCCGGCTATCTCGTACTCGTCATCGAGGATGCGGGGCCGGCCGAGGAAGCCGCCAAGATCGTCGGCGGGCTGGGGCTTCGCGGCATGCGCACGCGCGTCAACGCCCTGCGGGGATCGCTGTCGAGCGTGCGCCTTGACTCGGGAGGGATGATGCTGCGCGTGCGGCTGCCGGTCCGCGCCCGGTCGTTCACGGCGTCTGTTGGCCACGACGATCCGGAGTCTCGGGCATGAACCTCTGCGCCGCGATGACCACTTCGAGGCGGTTTCGCGCGTGCAGCTTGGCCATGAGATTGCTCATATAGCTCTTGACCGTTTTTTCGCTCAGGTTCAGCGCCGTCGCGATCTCGCGGTTCTGCTTGCCGCAGAGCAGAAGGCGGACGATCTGTTCCTCGCGCACGCTGAGCTTGAGTTGCTCGGCGGCGCGTTTCTCCGCCTCCCTGGCCTGCAATGCGCCGATGACCTTGGCGGCGAAAGAGGGCGTGATGAACACTTCGCCGCGACCGACGGCCTCGATCGCTTCGACCAGTTCGGCCGACTGGCTACCCTTCAGCACGAAACCGGCGGCTCCCGCGGCGAGCGCGCTGACGGCGTGATCGGTGCTGGTCGAAGCGGTAAAAACGATAGCCTTTGTGGAACAGGCGCGCAGGCGGATGTCGTTGAGGACCGCAAAGGCGTCTCCGGGCATGTTGAGATCGACCAGGATGATATCAGGCCGGCAGTTATCGACGATATTCAGGACGTCGTCTGCTTTGCTTCCCATGGCGACAACGCTCAGGTGATCGTACCGGCCCAATACGGCCGCCAGCCCCTCGGCAAGCAAAGGGTGATCGTCAACGATAGCGATCGTTGTCAAAGTCATCTGAACTGTTTTCCCCCTAGAATTATTTTGAGGCCTATCTTGTCCCAGTCGGAACCGAATGTAAACGCGCCGTAATCCATTCAGTTAATGCATGTCGCGACCACGCCGCGCATTGAAATTTGACATCGTCTTTCGCTACGTCACAGAATGGTCGCCGAGAGATTCCACGCGGCCGACCATGAACCATCCCGCATCTCAGAGTTCCGATATCCCGTCATCGGCCGCTATTCCCGACAATCAGCATTCACTTGTCGAAGTATACCGGACTATTCACGTCCCCCAAAATGGCCTCTGGACGCGACGTTTCGTTGCGTTTCTGGGACCAGGCTATCTCGTTGCAGTGGGATATATGGATCCCGGCAACTGGGCCACAGCGCTCGGCAGCGGCATCAAGTTCGGCTATGTCCTGCTGTCGGTCGTCGTCGTCTCGAGCATCATGGCGATCTTCGTGCAGTCGCTGTGCGCGAGGCTCGCCATCGCGACGGGAGAGGATCTGGCGCAGGCCTGCCGGAGCCACTACGGCAAACGCACCTCCTTCGGGCTCTGGATCACCGCCGAAATCGCGATCTGCGCGACCGACGTCGCCGAAATTCTCGGAACCGCGATCGCGCTGAACCTGCTGTTCCGCCTCCCTTTCGACGTCGGGGTCGTTCTCACCGCGCTCGACGTGCTGGTCGTCCTGTGGCTCCAGAGCAAGGGCTTTCGCTGGATCGAAGCCTTCATCATCTCCTTGATGATCGTGGTCGCGTTCAGTCTCGGCTACCAGATCGTGCTCGCAGCGCCCAACTGGAGCCAGGCTTTCGAGGCGCTCGCGAGCGCTCCGCCGCTCCACGCCAATCCCGAAATGCTCTACCTCGCCATGGGCATCGTCGGGGCGACGATCATGCCGCACAACCTGTATCTGCATTCGGCCATCGTCCAGACCCGGGCCTATGGCACGCAGATCGCGGAGAAGCGGGAGGCCCTGCGCTTCGCCACCATCGACGTGGTGATTGCGCTCGGCTTCGCGCTGCTCGTGAACGCTTCGCTGCTCATCCTGGCAGCGGCTGCGCTGCATCGGCAGGGCGCGGCCCCGGCGGCGCTCAGCCTCGAGGACATCCATGCCACGCTCGCGCTGACCCTGATGTCGCCGCTGGCCCCCACCCTGTTCGCCGTCGCCCTGCTGTGCTGCGGGCTCAGTTCGAGCTTTACCGCGACGATGGCCGGCCAGGTCGTCATGGAAGGCTTCCTCCGCTGGCGCATACCCGCCTGGGCAAGGCGGCTCTCGACCAGGCTGGTCGCCATCGTGCCGGCAAGCGCCTTCCTGCTGCATCAGGGCAATGACAAGGCGGGCGCGCTTCTGGTCGCCACCCAGGTCATTCTGGCGCTCCAACTCCCCTTCGCGCTGGTGCCTCTCCTGTCGATCTGCCGATCCGAACGGATCATGGGCGAGATGAGGGTCAGGGGGTGGCATCTGGCGATCGTTGCGGCGATCGTTGCGGTTCTGCTGTCGATGAACGGCATGCTGATGTACTCGCTGATGACGCGATAGCGGGTCGCCCCGTCGCGCGTCGGACCGAAGCGTCAGCCCGGAAGCGCGACCTCCTTATGGGTTGCAAGGCAGGAGGGTTCCGTCGGGCGTTTGAGCACGGATGGACCGTCCGAGCGGCCGTTGCAGCACATGTCCGGCGCTTGATCGCAGATGGCAAAATTGACATGCTTCCGACCCGTCGGATCGAGGGTCGCCTGAGCACGAGGCCTTGCGGGAGCGCTGCCGTCGGCCCGTCTATGCGAAGCCCGATGAATCGATGTCCGAGCCGCTTATCTTTCAGCTGGCCTATGCATCGGCGCTAAGCGCATCGAAGATCGACGACCCGATGCAGACTCTGCGCGAGATCCTCGATGCGTCCCGTCGCAACAACGCTCGCTCGGGAATCACCGGTTATCTGATCTTCGATGGAGCGGCCTTCGTACAGATTCTCGAGGGCGACCAATTGGCCGTGCTGGCGACATATGTTCGGATCGAGAGAGACCCGCGACATCGCGATGTCAGGATCATCGGATCGCAACGCGTCGCCAAACGACGCTTCGGCTCTTGGTGGATGGACGGGTATCTTCGCTCGCCCCGGCAAGACCATATCTTTCGCGACCATGGCTTCGTCGGACAGATGGACTGGACGCGACTTTCGATCTCGGCTGCGATCGAACTCGCCGGCGCTCTTCAGGGCGTCGACAACATCTCGCGCCCCAGCTGACCGGCACTCCGCCTGCGGGCGCGCGACCTGACGCCCGAAAGCGTTGCGCGCGTGCGGGAGGGCACACGGACGGCCAGCCGCTGCTCTTACCCCGCTACCCGCGCTGGCCGGAGGTCGGCGATTTTGCAGCGAAGGTTCAGCCCGGGACGCGTCGTCGCTCGATCCAGAGGTTCGACAGCCCGGCTAGGACGACCATCACCGAGCCCAGAAGCGTCGTCCAGGACAGCGCCTCGCCGAAGACCGCGACGCCGAGCGAGGCCGCCGTGACGAGCTGGAGATAGGCGAAAGGCTGAAGCAGGCTCGCCTGCGTGCGCTGATAGGCGCGGATCAGCAGGAAATGACCAAGCGCGCCGGAGGCGCAGAGCAGCGCCATCCAGCCCCAATCACCGACAGCCAGCGGTCGCCAGACGAAGGGAGCGGCTATGCTCAGCAGCAGCCCCGGCACCACGCCGGTATAGAAGAAGCTCGTCTGCGGGCTGTCATGGCGCGCCACGAGCCGCGTCAGGACCGAATAGGTCGCAAAGATGCTCGCGGCCCCGAGAACGATGAGCGCAGATGGAGTGAACACGCCGGCCCCAGGCCGTAGGATGACGAGCACGCCCATGGCTCCCGCCGCGATGGCGAGCCAGCGACCGGCGGGCACCCGCTCCCCCAGCACGAGCGCCGCCAAGACCGCGACGATCAGCGGGTAGCAGGCAAAGATCGCGTGGCTCTCGACGAGGCCGATCCGGACGAATCCCTCGATCAGCAGGACGAGTTGCGCGACGAGCGTCACCCCGCGCAGGACCTGGAGGATCGGACGACGCGTCGCGGCGACGGCCAGCAGGCCCCCCTCGTTGCGCGCGCTGAGCGCCAGCACGAACAGGGCGAAAAACCAGAATCGGATCGTCAGGATCAGGATGATGCCGTACTCAGCGGCAAGCAGGCGCGAGAGCGCGTCCTGCGCGCCGAAGACCACCATCGCGGCGACCATCAGGCCGATGCCGCCGCGTCCGCTTTGCGTCATGATCCGTTATGCCCGTTCATCGGCTGGGGCATAGCGGTAATTCATCCGGTAGGTAACCGCATTCACGACGATCCCGGTCTTCCGGCGCGCGCAGATCAGTCGCGGCTGGACGGTCGCCCCGCAACGCTGGTGACGGATCAGCAGCGGCGGCCCGGTCTCGCTCATCCGCCAACGGTCGCCCCAGGCCATCAGCAGCAGAAAGCTTGGATAAAGCGCAAGCCCGGCCGGCGAGAGAAGATATTCAAAGCGTTCCGGGCGCTCCTTATAGCGGCGTCGTTCCAGGATGCCTTCGCCGACCAGTCGCGTCAGCCGCTCGCTGAGAATGTTGCGGGCGATGCCGAGCGATTGCTGGAACGTCTCGAAGCGCTTCGCGCCGAAGAAACTCTGGCGCAGGATGCGGAAGCTCCAGCGGTCGCCGATCGCGTGGAGCGCGCGCGCCACCGAGCAGGGGCGGCCACGCAGCCAGGCTTCGTCGTCGCCGCGCCGGCGCGTCGCGGGCGTGACGAAGTCGATCTCCGTGCCTGCGCCGGGTCCAGCCTCCAGCACGACGTCGAAGGGCGAGATTGGGCTCGCACAAGACGAGCAGATGACGACCGGCTCGACGATAGAGCCGTCATCGATATGCAAAAGCGTCAGAGGCGGCCCGTCATCCAGCGGCCGCCAGCGGTCTCCCCAGGACATCAGCGCGACGATCGCCGGGTAGAAGTCCCGCCCGGCCTCGGTGAGGCGGTACTCGTGGCGGGGGGGACGCTCCTCGTAGAGCCGCCGCTCGAGCACGCCCTCCGCGACAAGCCGGCCCAGCCGCTCGGTCAGGATGTTGCGGGCGATCCTGAGATTGACGCGCAGCGCCTCGAAGCGGCGCACGCCGAAAAAAGCCTCGCGCAGGATCAGGAAGGACCATGGGTCCGAAAGCACGTCGAGCGCGCGGATCACGGATGATGCGGCGCGCTCGCGCAGAAGCGCGGGCGGGACTGGGGCAGACGCATCGAGCGTGTTCATCCCGCGACAATAGGGCCGCGTGTTTCGTATCGCAACTTTTCAGTTGCGTTGTGAAACTGACTATGTTCAAGTCCGTAGCGTTACGAAACCAACTAGCGAGCCGCAGGAGCCCCAACCGGGCGCGGGTCTCGATCCGAAGAGAGGAAACCGGCCATGAACGCCCCCTTCGCCGTTCCGGTGAAACCGATGGAGCCGACCGATCTGCAGCACTCGATCTTCGAGGAGCAGGGCGATGTCGGCGTTCTCACGCTGAACCGGCCCAGCGTGGTCAACTGCCTGTCGCTGCGGCTTTCGGACGAGCTGGTTTCGATCTTCGACCATGTCCGCCGCTCGAAGACGATCAAGTTCCTCGTCATCAAGGGCGCGGGCGGAAACTTCTGCGCCGGCGACGATCTCAAGGAGATGTCGCGCGGCGAGTGGGGCGACTCGAACGAGTATTTCCACCGCGTACGCTACTATCAGTGGATGGCCTATGCGCTGGAGGAACTCGACAAGATGACGATCGCGGCGGTCGACGGCTACGCCGTCGGCGGCGGCCTCGAACTGACCATGTGCTGCGACTTCGTGATCGCGACCGAGCGGGCGAAGTGGGGCATGCCCGAGGTGGACTGGGGCATCACGCCAGGCTGGGGCGGCACCACCCGGATGTCGCGCTTCATCAACCGCCGCCGCACCAAGGAAATCAACCTGCTCGCTGCCATCCAGCCGGCGCGCAAGGCTGTCGAATGGGGCCTCTGGAACCGCCTGGTCGCCAATGACGGGCTCGACGCCGAGGTCGAGAAGCTGCTCACCCTGCTGCGCGCAAAGAGCCAGCAGACGCTGCGCCAGCTCAAATTCATCATCAACAAGAACGTCGAGACCGATCTCTACACCGCTCAGGCCTTCGAGGCGCTCTCCTGCGCCTGGACGGCGAGCGTCAACGGCTGGGCCGATGTGCCCGACGCGGACAAGGGCGCGGGCCTCGACGCCTTCCGCGAAAAGACCCCGCTGATGGATGCGCGGCGCAATCTCGGCCGCGACTTCTGGGCCGGCTGACGACAGCGTCAATGCGATCGAGGAGCGCGACGGCGACGCCGCGCTCTGCCTGCGTCGGATTCCTGGCCTTCTCTGCGCCTGCGCCTGCGCCTGCCGGCAACCGCGATCCAGAGCGGGCCGGTCATTCCTGGGAGGGAACCATCATGTCGAAGTCTCGTCCTGCCGGAGCGGCCAAGGGCGCTGTCGCCCGACGCTCCGTTCTGACCGCCGGCCTTGCAGGCGCCGCCACCCTGATCGCGGCTCCCGCCATCGCCCAGAGTGCGCCGGCGATCCGCTGGCGCATGCCATCGACCTTCGGGCGGAATCTGGAGGCGCTCCATGGCTCGGCTCAGGTCTTCATCAATGCGGTGCGGGAGATCACGGACGGTCGCTTCGAGATCCAGTGGTTCGGGCCAGGCGAGATCGTGCCTCCGCTCGCCATCGCCGACGCGGTCTCGGCCGGGACGATCGAGATCGGCCAGACGGCGTCGTTCTATTACATCGGCAAGGACCCGACCTACGCACTCGCCTGCGGGCTGCCTTTCGGAATGAACGTGCGCGGGCACGCCGCCTGGCTGGTCAATGGCGGCGGCAACGAACTCCTCGACGAGTTCTACAAGACGCAGAACATCCATGCGCTCTTCGCCGGCAACACCGGCGCCCAGGCCGCCGGCTGGTTCCGCAAGGAGATCAAATCCATGGCGGATTTCCGGGGCCTGAAGATGCGCATCGCCGGACTCGCGGGGCAGGTCTTTTCGGCCGCGGGCGGCGTCGCGCAGCAAATCGCGCCGGGCGATATCTACGGGGCGCTGGAGCGCGGCTCGATCGACGGAACCAAGTTCACCTCGCCGATCGACGACGAGAAGCTCGGCTTCGTGCGCGTCGCGCCGTTCTACTACTGGCCGGGCTGGAACGACGCCGGCGTCGCCGTCCACATGTTCGTCAACCGCGAGAAATGGGACGGATTGCCGAAATCCTACCAGGCCGCGCTGCGGGCGGCGGCCGCGCAGGCCGGCGAGTTCATGCAGACGAAATACGACGCCGAGAACCCCAAGGCCCTGCGCCGGATCGTCGGGCAGGGGGCGCAGATCAAGTTTCTGCCCAACGACGTAATCGACGAATTGTCGAAGGCCGCCCATACCGTCTGGGCCGATCTCGCAGCCAAGAACGCCTCTTTCCGCAAGGTTCACGAGTCCTACAACGCCGCCCTCAAGGACCAGTATTTCTGGTGGCAGATTTCGGAGCTGAACTACGATGCCACGATGACGCGCCTGCTGCGTCGCAGCTGAGTCCGGCACGGGATCGACGAGCGCGAGAACGAGCGTCCGGCACGGGAGGACAGGCGGGATGTCGACATCTCCGAACGACGGCATCTTCGAGGTCGGCCTCGACAGGAACCCGGCCAATTACGTGCCGCTGTCGCCGGTCAGCGTCCTCCGTCGCGCCGCGCGAGTGTTTCCCGGGCGGGTCGCGGTGATCCATGGCGACCGGCGCTACGCCTATGCGGAGTTCGAGCAGCGCTGCCGGCGGCTCGCCTCGGCCCTGTCGCGCCGCGGCGTCGGGCGCGGCGATACTGTCGCGATCATGGCCCCCAACATCCCCGCCATGATCGAGGCTCACTACGCTGTGCCCGGCATCGGCGCGGTTCTGAACCCGCTCAACATCAGGCTCGACGCCGCCACGATCCGCTTCATCCTCGGGCATGGCGAGGCGAAGCTCATCCTGGTCGACCGGGAGTTCTCGGGCGTGGTCGCGACCGCGATCTCCGGGCTCGGCCGCGAGATCGAGGTCGTCGATATCGACGACCTCGCCATGGGCGGCGAGAGGATCGGGTCGATCGAATACGAGGCGTTGCTGGCCGAGGGCGACCCTGACTGTGCGCTCGAAGGCCCAGCCGACGAGTGGCAAGCGCTGATCCTGAGCTACACCTCGGGCACCACGGGCGATCCCAAGGGCGTCGTCTATCACCATCGCGGCGCCTATCTGAACAGCCTGTCGAACATCGCCGCCTGGGCGATGCCGAAGCATCCCGTTCTGCTCTGGACGCTGCCAATCTTCCATTCGCTGGGCTGGTGCTTCCCCTGGACGATCCCGCTCATGGGCGGCACGCAGGTGTGCCTGCGCAAGGTCGAGGCGAAGGCGATCTTCGAGGCGATCGTCGACCATGGCGTCACGCATATGTGCGGCGCGCCTGTGGTCATGAACACGCTGGTCAACGCGCGCGAGGGCGAGATCAGGACCCCGTCCCGCCCGGTCCATCTGATGACGGCCGCCTCCGCGCCGCCGCCGGCCGTGATCGAGAAGATCGAGCGGCTCGGTTTCGAGGTGCTGCACGTTTATGGCCTCACCGAGGTGTTCGGCCCCTCGACGATCTGTGAGTGGCAGCCGGAATGGGACGAGCTGTCTCTCATCGACAAGGCGGCGATGAAGGCGCGCCAGGGCGTGCCCTATCCGACGGTCGAGGACATCCGCGTCGTCGACCCGGTGACGATGCGCGACGTCGCGGCCGACGGCGTCCATCTCGGCGAGGTGGTCAAACGCTCCAACACGATCATGCGCGGTTACCTGAAGAATGAGGCGGCGACGGCTGAGGCTTTCGCCGGCGGCTGGTTCCACACCGGCGATCTCGGCGTGATGCACCCGGACGGCTACATCCAGCTCAAGGATCGCTCCAAGGACATCATCATCTCGGGCGGCGAGAACATCTCGACGATCGAGATCGAGGACGTGCTCTATCGCCACCCGGGCGTGATGGAGGCGGCGGTCGTAGCGCGGCCAGACGAGAAATGGGGCGAGACGCCATGCGCCTTCGTTGCGCTGCGCGAAGGCGCCGAGGCCGACGAGGCCGCGATCATCGCGTTCTGCCGCCAGCACCTCGCGCATTTCAAGGCTCCCAGATCGGTCATCTTCGGGCCCTTGCCGAAGACCTCGACCGGGAAGGTCCAGAAGTTCATGCTGCGCGAACGGGCCCGCGCATTCCAGAGCGACGTCCAGCGCCAATGATGACGCAGACGCTGGAGATCGAGGCGCTGGCGCGCTGGCTCGGCGCGACCCTCGGCGCGGCGCGCTGCAGCATCGCGGCGATGACCCGGCTGAAAGGCGGCGCGATCCAGGAGAACTGGCTGATCGCGGCGCAGCTCGATGGCGTATCCCGCGGCTTCGTCCTGCGCCGCGATGCGCCGGCCCGCATTGGCGAAAGCCGTTCCCGCGCCGAGGAATTCGCGATCCTGCGTGCGGCTTTCGCTGCCGGCGTCGCCGTCCCCGAGCCGATCGTCTTCTGCGACGACGAGGCCGTCTTCGGCAGCCCGTTTGCGCTGATGGCGAAAGCCGAGGGCGTGGCGCTGGGGCCGCGTGTCGTCCGCGACCCATCGCTTGGCGGCGATCGGGTTGCGCTGACGCGCAGGCTGGGGCGCGAACTCGCACGCATCCACGCCCTCGCGCCGGGCGCGCCGGACCTGGCCTGCCTCGGCGCCGCCCCGGCCGATCCCGCGCTGGCGGAGGTCGCGCGGATGCGGGCCGGGCTGGACCGTTTGGGCCGCGCGCGGCCGGCGCTCGAATGGGGTCTGCGCTGGGCCGAAACCTGCGCGCCGCCACCGTCGCGGATCACGCTGACGCATCGCGATTTCCGGACGGGAAACTATATGCTCGACCGCGCCGGGCTGACGGCGATCCTCGATTGGGAGTTCGCCGATTGGGGCGACCCCCATGCCGATCTCGGCTGGTTCTGCGCCGCCTGCTGGCGCTTCGGCCGGGTCGATCTCGAAGCGGGCGGGATCGGTGCGCGTGGCGACCTCTACCAGGGTTATGCGGATGAGAGCGGCATTCGGGTCGATGACGACGCCGTGCGCTATTGGGAGGTGATGGCCCATCTGCGCTGGGCGGTCATCGCGCTGCAGCAAAGCGAGCGCCACAGTTCAGGCGTCGAGCCTTCGCTGGAACTCGCCCTGACGGGCGCGATCGTGCCGGAGCTCGAATTGGCGGTCATGCGCGCCACAGCACCCGCCTCATGGGGCAGCCATGTCGGATGACCTCCCGATCAGCGGGCTGCTCGACTGCGCCCAGCGGCTGCTCAGCGGCGAAATCGCGCCGCACCTCGACCCTGATCGCCGCTACCTCGCGCTGATGATCGGCAGCGCCATGCGCATGGCCGCGCGGCAGGCCGAGCAGGGGGAGCGCCTCGCCGGGGCGCACGCCGCCTTGCTGGATCTGACGGGGGGCGACGCCGTCGCGCTGTGCGAGGCCATTCGCGGCGGCGCGTCCGATGCCGATCCGCGCGCGCACGGCCTGCTCTGGGCCGATGCCGCGCTGCGCACCAGCGTGACGAAGCCATCGGCGCTCTCGCGCGTCGAGCGCGGGATCGCCGGTCTGCCCGACGAGCCGGGCAGAGGCTGAGGTCGCCCACCTTCAGCGGCTGACGGGCCTGGCGGCGACGTCGATGAAGGGCTGCGGCAGGCCCTTGACGCCGAGCTGGATCAGAGCGCGCGGCCAGTCGAACTGGTCCCAGTGCTCATAAAGCTGGCCATCCTTGACCGACCAGAGGTCGATCACGTCGAACTCGACCTTCTGGCCCTTGGGCTCGACGCCGAGGAAGCCCGGCCCCGTCAACGTGCCGGTCCAGGTCCAGCGGGTGACGACGCGGTCGGCGGTGGCGAAGACATCATGCAGCTTGAAGCGCGCATCGGGCATCGCCTGATAGATCACCGGGATGAAGTCGATCAGGCCTTTGCGGCCCTGCGGCACCAGCGGATTGTGCTGGATATAGTTCTCCGCGACGATCCGGTTCAGGATCCTGACGCGGCCCTCCTGCGTCCGCTCGTTGAGCATCACCTCCGAAAAGGTCCGGCCGAGCCAGGTGTTGTATTCGACCGTGCCCGGCCTTGCGGTGGGCTCGACGAAGCCCTGCTGCGCCAAGGCGGGCAGGGTGAAGAGGGCGAGCGCGGCCAGCGCTCCCGCGAACGTCTTGTGCATGACAGGCTCCTTGTGATCGCGCTCTTTGGCGCGGCCGAGCTAATAAATGATCAAACGATCAAAATCAAGCTGGCCCATACTCATTGCAATTTTATCGGCCGGACCACATTCTCGGACGATGGCCCGCACCCGCGAATTCAAGATCGACGATGTCCTCAACCAGGCGATGGAGGCGTTCTGGAAGCGCGGCTATGCCGCGACCTCGATGGCCGACATCTACGACGCGACCGGGCTGAAGCCCGGCAGCCTCTATGCCGCCTTCAAGGACAAGGAGGAGCTGTTCCGGCGCTGTTTCGAGACCTATGCCAGCCATTTTCGCGCAACCCTGCCGCAGGATCGCTCGGGGTTGGCTGCGATCGAGGCCTGGCTTGCGTTGCAGGCCAAACTTGCCGCCGACGATCCCGAGCGGAAGGGCTGCCTGATCATCAACACCGTGACTGAGCGCGACATCCATTCGGCGGCGACGCGGGCGCTGGCCAGCGGCCGCCTGCAGGAGATCCGGGATTTTTTCACCCGGCATCTCGCGCTGGCCGTTGCGGCCGGCGAGGTGCGAAAAACCCTGTCGGTCGAGGTCCAGGCCGATGCGCTGCTCGGCGCGGTCGTCGGCATCATGGCTCTCGGCCGGGCCGGCGCCGACAAGCGCCTGATCGAGAATGTGGCGCAGGCGGCTTTTGCGCCGCTGCCTGCCTGAGTCTTTTCACGATCATTTCATCAATAATTATTCTTGTTCGATCGATCATCTTCCGATAGCGTCCTCGTCGATGGAGCCGGAGGTCGCCGGTCGACGGCGGAGCGGCGCAAGGGAGACGCGTCAATGGCAAATGATCGGCGCGAGGCCGGGCTCGCGGTGCTCGAGACCCTGTTCGGCGGCGACATCCGTCAGCGCCGGTCTGATGGCGCTGAGCACCGCGCATCTGTTCGGCGAGGTCTGGACGCGGCCGCAACTGGGACTCCGCGACCGCGAACTCGTCACGGTCGCGGTCATCGCCGCTCTCGGCCGCGAGCGGCAACTCCGCCTGCATCTGCGCGGGGCGCTCAATGCCGGGCTGTCGCGGGCCGAACTCAGCGAGACCTTCCTGCATCTCGCCTATTACGCCGGCTATCCGGCCGGCTTTACCGCACTCACGATCGCCGGCGAGGTGTTTGCGGCCATGGACGCCGAGGCGCGGGCCGACTGAGGCCCCCGGCGATCCGCAACCCCGCCCGCAACGCCCTGCGACGACACCATTTCAACGCCCCATCAGACGAGGCCCCCATGACCGAGACGATCACGCTCTATGGCTTTCCCGTCAGTCCCCATGTCCGCGCCGCGCGGATCGCCTTCCACGAAGCCGGCGTCGCCATCGCTTTCAACGAGATCGGGCTCGACCATCTGCCCAGCGACGCCTATGGCGCGATCAATCCCTTCCGAAAGATGCCGGCGCTCACGCATGGCGCGGTTACGCTCTACGAGACGCCGGCCCTGCTGGCCTATGCGAGCGGGCTCCGCACAGGCGCGGGGCTCGAACCGACCGCGCCCGCCGACCGCGCCAGGATGTGGCAGTTCGTCGGCGTGGCCCAGCATTATCTCTATCCGGTCGGCGTCATGCAGCTCTACTTCCAGAACGTGCTGACGGGCCTGTTCGGCATGGACCGGAACGATGCCGTCGCCGCAGCCGCGATTGCCCCGACGACTCTCCATCTCGACGTGCTGGAAGGAGCGCTCGGCGACGGCTTCCTGGCCGGCGGCGCCCTCAGCCTCGCCGACCTCTACTGCGGCGCGATGGTCGACTATATCGGCCGGACCAGCGACGGGCGCAGGCTCGTGGCGGCCCGGCCGAGGCTGGCGGCCTGGCTGGAATCCTTGCGCGGCCGCGCCAGCTTCACAAGCACGTTCGCGGCCATGCTGGCAGGGTCCGATCAACCCTGAGTTCCAATCAACCGACCGGCTTGCCGAGGCGCCTGCGCGATCGCATTACCGGCTGCGCAGCGAGACGCCTAAAGGCTTGCGGCGATCGCGCTGATCCGGCTGCGCAGCCAGGCATTCGCCTGGTCGTTGCGGGCCTGCGGGTTCCACAGCATCTCGATGCGCCAGGCCGGCATCGGCAAGGGCAAAGGGAAGCTGACGAGCCCGGCGTCGGCGAAGCGCGCCGCGATCCGGCCTGGCAGGGCCGTGACGAGATCGCTCGACAGCAGCAGCGCCGGCAGCGCCAGCATATGCGGCAGCGTCACCACGATCCGCCGCGCGAGGCCGCGCTCCGCCAGCAAACGGTCGATTTCGCCGACAGCGTCGCGCCGCACCGAGACGAGCGCGTGCCGCTGGCGCAGCCAGACGTCGAGCGTCATGGCGCCGTCCGTCAACGCCGGATGGCCCGAGCGGGCCACGCCGACGAAACTCTCGCGGCACAGGCGCTGGCGCACCGAGCGCTCCGGCGGTTTCTGGAAGACTCCGAGCGCCAGGTCGATGACGCCCCTGTCGATCAGCGCGCCGATATCGTCCTTGTCGTAGCCGACGATGCGCAGCTTCGCGTCCGGAGCCTCGCTTTCAAGCGCGGCGAGAAAGGGCGGCAGCAGCACCGTGGTCGTATAATCGGTGCTGGCGATGGTGAAGATCTGGGCCGTGCCGGCTGGATCGAAGGCGAGGTTTGGGTTGAGCGCCTGGCGCAACTGAGCGAGCGCCGCCTCGACGGCAGGCGCGATCTGCAGCGCCTTCGGGGTCGGCTGCATCTCGCCGCCGGCGCGCACGAAGAGTTCGTCGCCGAACAGCTTTCTCAACCGGGCGAGCGCTCCGCTCACCGCCGGCTGGCGCAGGCCGAGCTGCGCCGCCGCCAGGCTGATGCTGCGGGTCGCCCGGATGGCGTCGAAGGCGACGAGCAGGTTGAGGTCGATGCCATGAAGCGTCATCGCCGATAACGATATCGACTATCGCGCCAGACGCATAGACGAAGATCGCCCGGCGCGACATGTGGAGGCGACAGGAGGTGAGACATGTCCGACCCCGCCGCGATCGTCACCCGCTTCATCACTCAGTTTCTCGGCTCGGCCGATCTGGCCGTAGCCGACGCCACCCTGCACCCAAATGTGCAGGGCATCACCGGTCTGAAGCCGATGGGCCCGATCGACGGGCGCGAGGAGTACAAGGCGATCGTCACGGCCTTCGTCGCGGCGTTCCCGGCGCAGAGCCCGGTCGAGATCATCGACCAGTTCGTCTCGCAGGACGGTACGCGCGTCGTGACGCGCTTTCACTCGCGCCAGCGCCATGCAGGGGACTTCTTCGGCGTCGCCGCGACGAACCGCGTGATCCTGTTCGACGAGACGCATGTCGCGCGCGTGCGGGATGGGCTGATCGTCGAGAACATCGTCAGCGCGACCAATCTCGAATTCGAGATGCTGATGGCGCCGGTGCTGACGTCGATGATTTTGAAATGACGAGCGCTGCTGCACCGAACAGGGAATCAAGCCGTGAATCACGCCCTCATCGCAGGCTTCGGTCCCGGCATGGGCGCGGCGCTGGCGCGCCGCTTCGCCACCGAGGGTTTTGCGCTCTCACTGCTGGCGCGGGGGCGCGACGCGCTGGACGAGGCTGAAGCAGGGTTTGCCGCCCAAGGCGTCGCCGCGCGCGGCTTCGTGGCCGATCTGTCCGACGCAGCCTCGATCCGCGATGCGCTGGCCGAGGCTTTCGCGACATCCGGTTCTCCCGATGTCCTGATCTACAACGCCGCACGCTGGCGCGAGGCGCGGACAATGAGCCTGCCGCCCCAGGATTTCGCGCAGGATCTGTCGCTCGCCGTGACCGGCGCGCTCGTCTGTGCGCAGGCCGTCCATCCGGCGATGCAGGCGCGTCGGTCCGGGACGATGCTGTTCACAGGCGGCGGCCTTGCGCTCTACCCAGCCTCGGGAATGCGCGTCGCCTCGCTCACGGCCGGCAAGGCGGCCCTGCGCGGGCTCGTCCATGCGCTCGCCGGCGAGCTAGCGCCGGAGGGCATCCATGTCGCCACGATGACGATCGCCGGTCAGGTTGCTCCCGGCACGGCCTTCGATCCCGACCTCATCGCCGGGCACTACTGGGATCTGCACATGCAGCCGCCGAGCGCCTGGGAGGTCGAGCGCGTCTTCCGGGGCTGAGCAGCCGTGCCGCATCTGCCTGCGGTCGCCATGGCGAGTTTCTGCTCAACCAGCAACAGGCCGATGCCGTCCCTGTGCAGAGCCCTGAGCACGTCGATGGTCGGCGATGCGGTCCTGCCAGTCCTGCACGACGACCTCGGCATCCTTGATGAAGTAACGAGAGCGGAGATCGGCAGGGCCAAACCCCTATCGTGCTCGGTCAGGATCAGCGTGAGGTCGCGCGGCAGATCGCGCAGCAGCTTGCCGAGTTCAGGCGTTAGGCGGGCGATAGGCCGGCGGCGGGCTCGTCCAGCATCGGAAGACGCGGCGAACAGGCCTGCGCCATCACCACTTCGAGCTGCCGGCGGCGCTCGCCTCCATGCGAGCCCATGGCGCGGTCCCCGGCCGCTATCGCAGCGCCGCCGCATAGCGCGAGACCGCGTCGGCCATGATGATCTTGTCGGTTCCGACCACGAACATCGCCGCGCCTTTCTCCAGCCAGCCGTCGCGTTGCCTTTGCGCCTCGGCAGACGCGGGATCGAATACCGGAGCGATCACTGGCAGTTTCGTAGCCTTGGCGGCAGCCAGCATCCGGTCGATTGCGAGCTGGACCTCGGGGTGGAGATAGTCGCCGGCGAAGCCCATCGATACGGACAGGTCGAACGGGCCAATCAGCAGAGCCAGCAGCCCCTCGACGGCACATATCTCCTC
This sequence comes from Beijerinckiaceae bacterium, assembly GCA_019745195.1. GTDB lineage: Bacteria > Pseudomonadota > Alphaproteobacteria > Rhizobiales > Beijerinckiaceae > Allobosea. Next base: position 95,772 of record JAIETL010000004.1, on the reverse strand, counting down.
GATGGCCTCGAGGCCGCCGTGGGTCTCGACCAGCGCGACGACGCCGACGGTCTCGCGCTGGGCCGCAACATGCCCGCGCCAGTCGCGGATGAAATGCCCCCCCGCCCGGACACAGGGACAGGCGCCGCGCGTGCCCTCGGGTGCGAAGCGCGCGGCAGCCACCATGGCGCGCGCCTGATCGGCCGAGGCTATTCCCGGCACGACGACGGCGGCGGCGCCGGCATCCAGCGCCTGGCCGATGAAGACCGGATCGGCGCAAGGCGCTCTTACCAGCGGTACGACCCCGTTTGCATCGCAGGCACGGATCAGCTTCTCGGCTGTTTCGATTCCGAACGCGCCATGCTCGCAATCGATGATGGTGAAGTCGAAGCCCGCCGCTCCAAGCATGTCGACGACCTCCTCGGAACGGATCTGGCTCCAGGTGCCGAGCGGCGGATAGGGCAAGGCGAGGAGGTCGGGGAAGGAGCGTCGGGGCATCGGGCACCTCAGCGGTAAAGTACTGCGCGGCACGCGGCCACGATATCGGCCTGGCTTGGGATCACGGCCTTTTCGAGCGTGTCGTTGTAGGGCATCGGCACGTCGCGCATGCCGATCCGAGAGACCGGCGCGTCGAGCCAGTCGAACGCCTCCTCCATGACCATTGCGGCGACCTCGGAGCCAAAACCCCATTTGGTCCAGCCTTCGTGGACGACGACGAGGCGATGGGTCTTTCGCACGGATTCGAGAATGGTTTCCGTATCGAGAGGGCGCAAAGTGCGCGGGTCGATGACCTCGACCTCGATGCCCTCGCGCGCCAGTTCGCGGGCTGCCGCTAGCGCGGGAGCGACCATCGCCATCGTGGCGACCACGGTGACGTCGCAGCCTGCCCGCTTGATGTCGGCCTTGCCGATCTGGATGGCGTAGGGAGCCGCCGGCACCGGACCCTTCGATTGCACATAGAGCAGCTTGTGCTCGAGGAAGACGACCGGGTTGTCGTCGCGGATCGCCGCCGTCAGCAGGCCCTTGGCGTCGTAGGGGGTCGAGGGCGCCATCACCACGAGGCCCGGCACATGGCAGAACCAGGCCTCGAGCGACTGCGAATGCTGCGCCGCGAGCCTGATGCCGCCGCCCTGCGGCCCCCTGAACACGATCGGCATTTTTGGCACGCCGCCGAGCATGTAGCGGAACTTCGCCGCCTGATTGACGATCGAATCCATCATCAGCGTGACGAAATCGAAGATCTGGATCTCGACGATGGGCCGCATTCCGGTGGCGGCCGCACCGACCGCGAAGGTCGAGATCGCGTTCTCGGAGATCGGCGCGTCGCGCAGCCGCTCGGGCCCATGTTTGTCGATCAGCCCGCGTGTGCAGGCGAAGATGCCGCCGATGGCCCCGACATCCTCGCCGATGACGAAGACGCTGGCGTCGCGCGCCATTTCCTGGTCGATCGCCTCGCGGATCGCCTCGACATAGGAGATTTCGCGCGCATCGGGGGCGGATGCGCCGGGCTCGCTCGGCACGAGAGCATGCGGTGCGCTCACCGCCGGCAGCAGCGCCTCCATCGTCGGCTCGGGCGCGGCCTTCGCATCCTCGATCGCGGCCTCGACCTCGCTATTGGCCTCGTCCAGCAGGCCGACGATGCGCGCCGGCAGCACCTGACGCTCTTCCAGCCGCCGCGCAGCGCGCAGGATCGCGTCCCTTGCCCGCCACTCGGCCTCTTCCGCCTCGGCCCGGTATTTCGGCAGGTTGGCGCGCATCGAATGGTCGCCCCAACGCCAGGTCATCGCCTCAATGAAGGACGGCCCTTCGCCGGCGCGCGCCCGCGCCACGGCTTTCGCGACCGATTCATAGACGGCAACGACGTCGTTGCCGTCGATCGTCTCGCCGGGCATGCCGTAGCCTGCGGCCCGCTTCGAGAGCCGGTCGATCGATGTCGAGGCCGCCATGGGCGTCGAGAGGCCGTACTGGTTGTTCTCGCAGAAATAGACCATCGGCAGCTTCCAGAGCGCCGCCATGTTGAAGGCCTCGTGGAAGATGCCCTCATTGGCCGCGCCGTCGCCGAAGAAGGCGAGCGCGACCTGGCCCGAGCGGCGCATCTGGGCCGAGAGCGCCGCGCCCGAGCCCAACCCGATCCCGGCCCCGACGATGCCGTTGGCCCCCAGAATCCCCTTGTCGAGCGCGGCGATATGCATGGAGCCGCCCAGGCCCCCGCAATAGCCGGTGGCGCGGCCCATCAGCTCGGCCATCATCCGCGTCATGTCCGCACCTTTGGCGATGCAATGGCCATGGCCGCGATGGTGCGAGACGATGTAGTCCTGCTCGCCGAGCGCCGCGCAGGCCCCGACCGCGATCGCCTCCTGCCCGACGCAGGAATGCGCCGTGCCCTTGACCACGCCGGTATTGAACAGTTCGATCACGCGCTCGTCGAAACGGCGGATGCGGCAGAGATCGCGGTAGAAGCGCTCCAGCGTCGCGGTGTCGAGCGCGAGCGCGGGATCCGGTGGGGCGACGCGGCGGTTCACGTTGGCTGCCCTCCGCGAACGGCGGTGACCTTCACCTCGCAGACGATGCCCGGCATCGAGAAGGCGGCCACGCCGAAACCCGTCCAGGTCGGATAGACCGGACCTTTGATCCAGCGGTCCTTGACCCGCATGAACAGGGGCAGGTCCGCCGGGAAGTCGAGGAACCAGCTCTCCAGCTCGACGATGTCGGAGAAGGCGAAGGCGGCGGCGTCGAGCACCTTGGCGATGTTGCGGAAGCACTGTTCGAACTGCTGCTCGCGATCGGCGATCACGCTCAGGCTCTCGTCGCGACCGACCTGACCGGAGACGTAGAGCGTGTCGCCGACGAGCACGCCGGGCGCATAGTGATAGCGCTCGACGATGGCCTCCATGCCGGGCGGAACGATCATGCGGCGTTGGCTCATGGGAAGTGTCCTCACAACACGCGTGGCAGCCAGAGCGCGATCTGGGGAAAGAACAGCACCAGCGCCAGCGCGACGATCTGCAGGCCGATGAACGGCCACATCGCGGAAAAGATCTCCTCCATCGTGATCTCGGGCGGGGTGACGCCCTTGATGAAGAAGCAGGCCGGCGCGAAGGGCGGCGTGAGATAGCCGATCTGGACGGCCATGTTGAACAGGATGCCGATCCAGATCGGATCGTAACCGAAGGCCTTCGCCGCCGGCAGGAAGATCGGCACCGTGAGCAGCAGGATCGCGATCCAGTCGATGAAGAAGCCGAGGAAGATCCAGACCGCGATCATCAGCACGAGGACGGCGAAGGGCGGGATCGGCAGGCCGGTCAGCAGCGCGCGGGAAAAGTCGATGCCGCCCATGATGGTGTAGACGCCGACCAGCGCGTTGGTGCCGATGACGAGCCAGAGCACCATGCCGCAGGCGGCCATGGTCTGGTTGATCGCGGCGCGCATCAGCGACCAGCTCAGTTCCCGCCGCCAGGCGACGGCGAGCACCGTGCCAAGCGCGCCGACCGAGGCCGATTCCGTCACCGAGGCGACGCCGAGATAGATCGAGCCCAGCGTCGAGAGCAGCACGATGAGCGGCAGGGCGACGCCCTTCGAGCGGTCGAATTTTTCTCGGACCGTGAGTTCGGGTCCGGCGTCGGCGACCGGGGCGAGCGATGGGTCGAGCCGTATCCTGACCTGGACATAGCCGATGAAGATCGCCGCCATCAGAAGGCCGGGGATGAAGGACGCGGTGAAGAGATCGCCTATATCGGCCCCAGCCGCCAGGCCGAAGAAGACGAGCGTCAGCGCCGGCGGGATCATCGAGCCGAGTGCGCCCGTCGCGCAGACCAGCCCGATCGAGAGCTTGCGGTCGTAGCCGAGCCGTAGGAGTTGCGGCAGCGCGACCAGCCCCAGCAGCACCATCTCGCCGCCGGCGACGCCGATGATCGCGCCGATGATGATGGCGAAGATGGTGGTGACGTTGGCGGCCCCGCCTATCGTGCGTCCGGTCCAGACCCGGATGGCGTCGTAAAGCTCGCGCGCCAGCCCCGATCGCTCGAGGATCGAGGCCATGAAGATGAAGAAGGGCACGGCCACCAGCGCATAACTGTCGAGGAAGCCGAAGGTGCGCGCGCCGATCAGATAAAGGCTTTGCGGGCCGTAGAGCGAGAGGCACAGCGCGACCGCGATCGCGCCCGTGGTGAAGGCGAGCGGCACGCCGACGACGAGCAGCGCCACCATGGCGAACAGGATCAGCAGCGACCAGGTCGAGATGTCGAGGCCGAGCAGCATGGTGGTCAGCGTTCCCGCCGGCGCAAATGGCTCAGGAGATGGCTCAGCACCACCGCGAGAAAGAGCGCGGCGCCAGCCACCAGCGCTGCCTTGCCGAGGCTCGGCAGCGGCCAGTTCGGCGGGCCGGGCGTCAGCTCCGGGGCCCAGCGGCCCTGAAAATCGAACTTCCAGATCGAGGTCCGGGCGTCGAGATAGACGGCGTAGAGCAGGCCGGTCAGATAGAACGCGCCAATGACGAGCGAGAGGAGTTCGGCCAGCCAGCGCAGACGCGGGCTCATCTTGTCGGGAAAATAGCTGATGCGGATGTGCTCGCGGCGCGCCATGCAGAACGCCCCGCCGAGCGCGAAGCCGATCTGGCAGAGCGTCGTCGTCGTCGCGAGAACCCAGGACGAGGGCGCGCCGAAGAGATAGCGCATCGCGACTTCGTAGACCGAGAGCAGGATCGCCGCGACGACGAGCCATGCGATAGCCTGACCGATCGCCGTGGCGAGCCTGTCGGCGAGCGTGGGCTGTGGCGCGGCCGAATCCGCCACGGGGGCTAGCAGCTCCTCGAACTGGTCCATAGTCCGGCTGGTTCCTTGGGTTGCAGCCGCCGTTCCTCGCGCCGGTCGGGCCTAAGGCCAGCTTGCGAGGACTGCGGTGAACGAGGCTCCGGAGCGTTCCGGAGCCTCGCCCCGCTCCGGAGCGCCGCTTGCCCGGCAGCTCCGACGCAGGGAGGGAGGAGGCCCGGCGTCAGCCGATCTTCTTCTGGAAGGCGCGGTGGCTCTCGATCACCTTTCTGGCGATCGGCCCTCTCGCCGCGAGCGCATCCTGCACCTCGCCCGTGAAGGCGCGCAGCTTGCCGATCTCCTCCTTCGACCAGGCGACGATCTCGACGCCCTCGGCCTTCATCTTCGCCAGCGCCTCCTCGTCGTCCTTGCGGATCTGGACTTTGAGGGCCGCGCTCATCGCCCGCGTTTCGATCAGGATCAACTGCTTAAGCTCGGCCGGCAGCGCCTCCCACTTGGCCTTCGAAAAGCCGAGTTCGGTCGCCGGCATCGAATGCGCCGCGTCGACCGAGAACTTCGCCGCCTTGTAGAGGCCGACCTCGTAGTTCTGGCCGGGGCTCGCCCAGTCGGTGGCGTCGAGCACGCCCGATTGCAGCGCGTTGAACACCTCGCCGCCGGGCAGGTTGACGACGGACGCACCCGCCTTGCCGAAATACTCGGCGACGAAGCCGGGCGGGACGCGGATCTTGAGGCCTTTCAGATCGGCGACGCCCTTCAGCGCCTTTTTGGCCGGGATATGCTCCGACGGCCAGAAAATGTTCGCGACATAGACCAGGCCGTGCTGGGCGTAGAGCTCGCGGCCGATATCCTCGCCGCCGCCTTCCAGATACCAGCGGTCGCGCTGGTCGACGGTGTCGTAGGACGCGCCGGTGTCGCCGAAGACGGTGAAGCCCGGATCGCGCGCCGCGAAGAAGGACGAGGACGAGTAGTGCCCGTCGAGGATGCCGGCCGTGATCGCGTTGATCGTCTCGGACGGGCCGACCGCGCCGCCGGCCGGGAGCACCTGGATCGCGAGCTTGCCGCCCGACTTTTCCTTGAGGCCGGCGGCAAATTTCTCGAAAGCGCGATGCGTCGGGGAGGCCGCGGCGAGGAAGCCCTGCATGCGCAATGAGAATGTCTGCGCGCGCGACGGCGTGATCGCAAAAGGCGAAGCGACCGCGCCGGCCAGGGCCAGCGCGCCGGTCTTGAGAATTGCTCTGCGGGTCGTCATGGGCGTCTCTCCTCCGGGATGCGGCCGGTCGTCCGGCTCTGGTTCAGGCGGTGGCGGGGCGTGGTTCAGTGCATGCGCAGAATCGCTCTCGCCTCGTCGGGCGTCGCGATCTCGCGGCCGAGCTCGCGCGCGATTTCGGCGATGCGGCTGATGATCTGCGCATTGGTCGGCTGGCCGAGTTCGGGATAGGCGTAGTCGCCGAGCCCGATCGAGATGTGCCCGCCCTGCGCGATGATCGCGCCCGCCAGCGAGAACAGGTTCCCGCCGAAATTGACGACAGTCCATTCGATCCGGCGGTCGACGGGGAGGAAATCGAGATGCGCCTGCAGGCCCTTCAGCGTGCCGGGATGGCCGCCGAGGAAGGTGTTGTCGGTCAGGCAGAAGCAGAGAAAGGCCGGCTCGTCGATCAGGCCCATGTCGAGAAAGGCCTGGGCATAGCGGGTGAAGCCGATGTTCCAGGAGACCAGATAGGGCTTCAGGCCGGCCGCGCGGATGTTCTCAGCGAAATAGGTCAGCGTCCGGGTCGAGTTCCTGTAGATCAGATCGGTCGTCTCGAAGCGCCTGCCTTGCGCGTTGTAGCGGTCGACATTGACGCTGCCCATGTCCATCGGCGCGAAATGGGGCGCCTGCGCCTCGTCCTTCGCCATGTCCAGGATGTGGTCGAGCCGCTGCTCGGCCGGCTGGTCGAGCGTGACGTAGCCGAGCGTGGGATGGACCATGATATCGGAGCCGGCCCGGATCAGGCCGACCGTGCGGGCGTAGCTGTCGATCGCATGCTCGGGCGCGCCATCGGGCTTGCGGGCGTGAAAATGCAGGATCGACGCGCCGGCCTCCCGGCAGGCGAAGGCGTCGCTGGCGATCTCGTCGGGCGAATAGGGCACGTTCGGGTTGCCCTGCTCGCGCATCATGTACTCGTTGACGCGCGCCTCGATGATCAGCTTGTTCAAGCTTCGTCCTCCCGCTCAGCCTGAATTATATCTAAAGATATAGACAGGCTTGTATTTTTATATATCTTATGATGGATACCCATTCCGGCTGCGCCGTCAACGGGTTTTGCGGAGCGCGCCTGCCGTGAACGACGAACCCCAGGCTGACGAACGCCATCCTGACGAACGCCATGACGACGGCGTGCTGACCCGCGAACTCGTGCGCTTCTTCGACCAGATGTCGGCGCATTTCCCCGGCCACGTCATGCAGCGGGTGCTCGAGCCCGACGGCCGTGTCCGCTACAGCTATGTCAGCCCTGGCCTTGCCGCGCTCGGGCTCGACCGCGCGGCGATCATGGCTGAGACCGCGTCGGCGCAGAGCTGGGTCCATCCCGACGACGCCGGCCGCTGGCGGGCGGCGCTGCTCGCGTCCGCGGAAACGCTCGACACGCTCGACGCGGAGGTTCGCGTCATCGGCGACGACGGCCGGGTGCGCTGGATCCGTTCGATCGGCAATCCGCGCCGGGTCGCCAGCGGGGCCGTGGTCTGGGACGGCATCGCGCTCGACGTCTCGGAGAAGCGCGAGGCGCTGGACGCGCTCAGGCTCGCCAAGATGGAGGCCGACGCCGCCGAGGCCGGCAAGGCGCGCATCATTGCCGCCGTCGGCGCGATGCTCGACGATGTGATGGCGGGGCTGCAGCAGGTCGCGCGGCGGACGCGGGCGGAGGGTGAGTTCAGGGACGTGCTGGCGCGGCTCTCGGATGCGCGGCGCGCGCTGGAGAGCGGCGCGGGCGGGCTCGATGACGCACGACCGGAGGGTGCGCGGCCCGATGCCCTTGCGGGGCTGAGCGGCAGGCAACACGCCGTGCTGGCGCTGCTGGCCGATGCGCGGTCGAACCGCGAGATCGCGACGGCGCTCGGCATCACGGAAGGCACGGTCAAGCTGCATGTCGCGGCCGTCCTCAGGCATCTCGGGGCCGTCAACCGAACGGAGGCCGCAATGATGTATCGCCGCCCGGCTCATCCTGCCTGACGGCGGGCATGCCGATGCGGGGGGCTGAAAGCCGCGTGTCAAACGGCGTGCAATTCCGGCTCTGACTCAAATCCGCTGCATGCAGCGGCTGATCCGGCGCTGGTTCCCACAAGGAGACGGCATAATGGATCGGCGATCTCGGCCGGCCGGCCCTGCTCCTGCGGAACTGGTTGTCGAGGGTGTTGCGATCGAATGCGATGCCGGCCGCGCGGGTCAGCAGCGCGAAGGTCAGCACGGCGGCGCAGGCGGCGAGTTGAGACGGGCTGGTCGAGCAAGGGCCCGGGTTAACTTTGCCGACCGGTTTTCGAGGTGCATTAACGCGCCCCGCAGCATGCCTTGCCATCTTGCGACAGCTTGAGATGAAAACAGGGGCAAGAGTGTGTCGTCGAGCAACTACAATCTTGCCTTGTCGTTCGCTCGGTTTGCTTTGGCTAAGCCGCACAATCAGGCGCTGGGCGTCTCCGGTCAATCGTTCAGCTATGGAGAACTGGCCGAGCAGGTGTCTCGACTTGCCGCTGCGCTCGCTCCGTTCAGGCGCTCGGGCCGGATCGGCGTGCTGGGCACGCGCTCGCTCGAGGCTTATGTCGGCATTCTCGGCAGCTGCTGGGCGGGTTTCGCCTATGTGCCGCTCAATCTGAAATGGCCGCCCGATCGGCTTGCCGCCTTGATGCGGCTGCTCGACCTCGACGCGCTGGTCTGCGACGCCAATGGCGCGGCGCTGCTGTCGCCCGATGTGCTGGCGGCGGCCCCGGACCTCGTGGTCGCGCCCGATGGCGAGGGCATCACGCCCGCCCGGGCCAGCCAGCGCCTTGCGTCGCGCGAACGACTTGCCACAGGTCTCCTGCCGGACCCGGCCCATGTCCCGGCGGACGCTCTGGGCTATGTCATCTTCACCTCGGGTACGACCGGGCTGCCGAAAGGCGTGATGATCTCGGCCGGCTCGCTTGCGCATTACATCGAGCAAAGTCGCGGCTGGACGGCCTATCGTCCCGAAGACCGGATCGGCGAGGCCTGCGACGTCACCTTCGACCTGACGGTTCACAACCTCTTTTTATGCCTGGAGGCCGGCGCGGCGCTGCATGTGATGTCGCAGCTCGAGCTGATGGCGCCGGCGCGCTTCATCCGCCGGCAGGCGCTGACCGTCTGGATGTCGGTGCCGACGGTAATCGGGCTGATGCGCCGCAGCGGCGCGCTGAAGCCGGGCGTGCTGCCGTCGCTTAGGCTCTCCATCTTCTGCGGCGAGCCGCTGCCGATCGAGGCGGCGCAGGACTGGGCCGCGGCGGCGCCCAACAGCATCGTCGAGAACATCTACGGGCCGACCGAATGCACCGTCATCGGCCTGCGGCAGCGTCTGACCGACCCGCCGGTCACGACCGAGAGTCGCGGCATTCTCGCCATCGGTCAGCCCTACCCGACGATGGAGGTCGCGATCCTCGACGATTCGCAGCGCCCGGCCCCGCCCGGTGCGCCCGGCGAAATCGCGCTGGCCGGCCCGCAGGTCGGCATGGGCTATTTCGGCCAGCCGGAACTCACCGCCGACCGCTTTCGCGTGATGGACGGCAAGCGCTGGTATCTGACCGGCGATCTCGGCAGCCGCGACGCCGATGGCGTGTTCCATCATCTCGGCCGCGTCGACAATCAGGTGAAGGTCAAGGGCAACCGCATCGAGCTGGAGGAGGTCGACATGCATCTGCGCCGCGCCGCCGGCACGGACCTCGCCGCCACCGTCGCCTGGCCGGTGACGCATGGCTCGGCCGAGGGGCTCGTCAGCTTCGTCGTCGGCGGAGAGGTCTCCGAGGAGCAAATTCGCGCGCGCATGCTCGCCGGCCTGCCGCGCTACATGATGCCCTCCGCAATCCACCGGCTGGAGACGATGCCGCAGAACGTCAACGGCAAGATCGACCGGCGCGCGCTCGTCGCCCTGCTCGATCTCGGCGTCTCCGCGCCGGCGCGCACGCTCGAAACCGTCGCCTGAGTCCGACGCGGTTCGCCGGCCGTCACGCCTTCGCAGCGGCAGACCACCGTGTCGTCGGGCAATCCGATCGCAGCCTCGGTCGGCCAGGGAAAGGCCGCGGCGACACCGCGCGCAAAGCGGTCGAGCCGGGCAAGGCGGCGTCGTTCCGACGAGATGTCCGCGACCGGCAGGGCGAGATTCTGCAGGCAGGCGGCCGCGGCCATGCGGATCGCCGCGCAGTTCGGCGAGACCGTGCCCCTGACCCCGCGCGGCCCGCGGATGGGCGTCACCGAGCCCCTGCCCCATCGCATCCTGCCGGTCGTCGGCATCTGGACACGCCAGCATGGCGCCGACGCCTATTTTCGTCAGGTCGAGCGCGGCAACATCGTCTTCGGCGGCGCGGCCGCTACCGCCGGAGCCTACAGATCGACTATCAACCCACGGGACCCTCATGATGATCGAGCGGTCGGGAGGGACAGGTCGAACAATATCGACGCATCACTCCTTCACGAGGCAGCCAGATTACCGTTCAGTTCGAGACATTGCCTGCCTTCCCGCCACGATCGGTCGATCGGTCACTGCTTCTTGCCGTCCTTGCCGTACTGCTTCAGGAAAGCCGTCAGGTCCTTGATCTCCTGCTCGTTCTTGATGCCGGCGAAGACCATCTTGGTGCTGGGGATCTTGGCCTTCGGATCCTTGATGTATTCGGCGAAGACGGCCTCGTCCCAGGTGATGGCGGCGTTCTTGTTGGCGGGCGAATAGCTGTAGCCCTCGACGGTGCCCGAGACGCGGCCGAACAGGCCGTTGAGCTGCGGGCCGACGCCGTTCTTCGCCGTCTCGCCGAGCTGATGGCAGGCGCGGCACTTGTTCCAGGAGCGTTCGCCGGCGGCGATGTCCTGCGCGAATGCCGGCGCTGCCGTCAGCGTTGTCAGCAGGAGGGCTGCGGAGATCAGGCGTGTCATGCGGCGTCCTTCGTTTCGGTTTCGTCCAATGTGAATAGGCTGCGCGCCACGTGCGGGCCAGCCGCGCCGCCGGCGCGAATGGTCGCGGGCGGCGCAGGCGCGTCAGGAAAGCATGACGTCAGGAGAACATGTCGGCGGTGATGCCGGCATACCAGCCCATGTTCTCGGCCTGCGTTTCCTTGCGCAGTTCGTCGCTTTCGCCGGGCTTGGAGACGAAGGTCTCCGTCGCGGTGATCTTGCCGTCCTTGGGTTCGTAGCGTCCGCCGACCTTGATGGCGTCGTCGGTATCGACCAGCGACCAGCAGGTGTTGACGTAGCGCGCCGGGAAGGTGCGGGCATCGGTCAGCTCGCCGCGGATCACCATGGCGGCGACCTTGGCCTGGCTGTTGGCCGAGAAGGCGGATTTGGGCATGTCGCCGGCGATGCAGGCGTCGCCGAGCACGAAGATGTTGGCGTCGGCGGTCGATTTCATCGTCGCCGGGTCGATGGCGCAATAGCCGCCGGCGGGAGCCAGCCCCGCCGAGCGGGCGATCTCGCCGGCCATCTGGGCCGGGATGACGTTGACGAAGGCGCAGTCCTTGTAGGTCTCGAAGCCGGTGACGACGGTGTTGGTCTTCGGATCGACCGATTTGACGCCGTCATGAACCTTCGGTCCGAGCCATTCGATCATCGCGCCATAGCGCTTCTCCCAGTCCGCCTGGAAGACGCCCTGCTTGGAGAACATCTCCTTGGGATCGAGGATGATGACCTTGGAGTTGGTCTTGCCGGCCTTCTTCAAGGCGTGGGCGAACATCGAGGCGCGCTCATAGGGGCCGGGCGGGCAGCGATAGGGGTTTGGCGGCGCGATCATCACGATCGTCCCGCCATTGGGCACGGCGTCGAGCTTTTCCTTGATGAGCTGCGTCTGCCGGCCCGGCTTCCAGCCATGCGGCATCTGCTCCTCGACATCCTTCGACCAGCCAGGCACGGAATCGTATTTCAGGTCGATGCCGGGCGAGACGACAAGGCGGTCGTAAGGAAGGCGCTGGCCGGTGGAGAGCACAACCTCCTTCCTGTCGCGGTCGATCTGGGTCGCACGGGCGCGGGCGAGCGTGACGCCGTGGTTTTTCGCGAGGTCGTCGTAGCGATGGACGATTTCGTCGTATTTCCTGAAACCGCCGACATAGAGATTGGAGTGGAAGCAGGTCTGGTAGGTCTCGTTCTCCTCGACCAGCGTCACCGCGATCGCGCCGGCCGAATCCTTGGCGATATAGCGTGCAGCGGTCGCCCCGCCCGCGCCGCCGCCGATGACGACGACGCGCGGCTTGGCCTGGCCGAGAACGGCTGGCGCGCCGAGGCCGAGCGTGCCCGCAGCGGACAGGCCAGTCAGGATGAATGTGCGACGATCGAGATGCATGGCTTGACCCTCCCTCTGGTTTTTATGGTTGGACTTTGACGCCTTGTTGCGGCGCTCGGGTTGAACTCGCGTCTTTGTGTAGCGGTTCTATTGTGTCGGCTTCAGGCTCTCGTAATAGGCGGCCAGCGCAAGAAGCTCTTCCTGCGTCAGCCGTCCGGCGATCGTCTGCATGACCTGATTGTCGCGGTGCTTGTCCCTGTAGGCCCCCATCAAGGCGATGAACTGGTCGGCAGGGTAGCCGACAATGGCCGGGATGCCGCCGACCTGCTTGCCGCTGCTCTGGTGGCAGGCGGTGCATTCCGACGACAGGTATTCGCCCAGCGCCCGGTCGCCTGTGGCGGCGGCTGGTGTCGCGGAAAGCGCGGCAGCGGCGACGAAGCCGAACCAGCCCGGCGTCTGGGAACCCTGCCGCATCAATCGACCTTCGGCGCGGATTTCGAATCGGGCGTGACGTCGAGCACCGCTGCTCGGCCTGTTATCCTGACCTCGGGCTTGCAGTTCTTCATGCAAGGCTCCTTGCCCCAGAACGCCTTTTCGGTCGTCTCGCGATCGTCGTCGTAGAAATTCCCGGCATTGGGCAGCTTCACGCTCGTGAAGTTCCTGTCCGACAGCTCGAACTCCTCATCCTTCACGATGTCGTTGAGATAGAGAAGATAGGCCGTCAGCGCGTAGGTCTCGTCGGCGCTCAGCGATTGCGCGTTGCCATAGGGCATGGCGCGGCGGATATAGTCGAAGGCCGTCGAGAGATCGGGCCAGAACGAGCCCAGCGTTTTCTCCGGCCGGTCGCCCTTGAGCGAGCCCCGCCCGCCGGCCAGCACCGGCCAGCGGCCGTTGCCCTGGCCGAACTCGCCATGGCAGCTCGCACACTGCGCCTGAAACAGTTCGTCGCCCTGCTTCACCGTGCCCTTGCCGGGCGGAAGTCCCAGCCCATCGGGGCGGACGTCGATGTCCCAGGCTTTTATCTCTTCTGGCAAGGCAGGGCGGCCGAGGTTGAGCTTGGCTGGTGCGGCGGCCTGTGGAGCGGGTTTCGACTGAGGCTTCTGCTGCGCGATCAGCGGCGCGGCGCTCAGAACAAGGAAGGCAGAGGCAGCGGCAAGCGCCAAACCCCTTACCGCCCTCATCCTGAGGAGCCGCGCAGCGGCGTCTCGAAGGGTGATCCAGCCAGCACCATCTGAAGCACCCTTCGAGACGCGATCCTTCGGATCGCTCCTCAGGATGAGGGCTTTTGTTGACCGCATGGACTCAACCGATCTCGACATTCTCGGTCTCCCCATTGCCCTTCACATGCCAGGTCTGGATGCCGTTGTTGTGGTAGATCGAGTTGACGCCGCGCACCTTGCGCAACTCGTCCTTGGTCGGCTGCAGATAGCCGGTCGAATCCGTGGCGCGGGACTGGATCAGCAGCTCCTGCCCGCCCCAGTCGAAATCGACGTAGAAGCGCGTCAGCGACTTATCGAGAACCGGCCCGTCGATCCGCGCCTCTTGCCAGTTCCGGCCGCCATCGAGCGTGACGTCGACGCGGGTGATGGTGCCGCGCCCGGACCATGCCAGCCCTGAGAGCACGTTGCGGCCCTTGTGCTTCAGCGGCGCCTGCGGCGACGGGTTCGTCACCACCGACTTGGCGTCCATGATGAAGGTGTAGCGGCGCGAGCGGCCGTCGGCGAGCAGATCGGTGTATTTCGAGGTCTCCTCGCGGGCCTGCCACGGCTTGTCGCCCGCTTCGATGCGGCGCAGCCACTTGACCCAGAGATTGCCCTCCCAGCCGGGAATGACGGCGCGAAGCGGATAGCCCTGCTCGGGCCGCAGCGCCTCGCCGTTCATCGCGAACGCGATCAGCACGTCGTCGAGCGCCTTCATGACCGGCAGCGAGCGGTTCATCCCCGAGGAGTCGGCCCCCTCCAGCATCAGCCATTTGGCGTTGGATTTGAGCCCGGCCTCTGCCAGCAGCAGCTTCAGCGGCACGCCGGTATACATCACATTATGGACCATGCCGTGGGTGAACTGGCAGCCATTGAGCTGCGCGCCGCGCCATTCCATGCCGGAGTTCGCCGCGCATTCGAGGAAATGGACATGGTTCTGGCGCGGCATGCGCCTGATGTCCTCCATCGTGAAGACCAGCGGCTTGTCGACGAGCCCGTGGATCATCAGCCGGTGATTGGCCGGGTCGATGTCGGCGATGCCGCCATGGTGGCGCTCGAAGCACAGGCCGGACGGCGTGATGATGCCATCGAGTTCGTGCAAAGGCGTGAAGTTCACCGAGGATTCGGGCGAGGCGGTCAGCCAGGACACATCGCGGCGCACGATATGCTTCTCGAAGCGCGAGGGCGTGCCATAGGGCCGTTTGTCGACGCCCTCGCCGAGATAGCGGTTCCAGTCCTGCACATCGGTGATCAGCGGGTCGGGCGCGGGGGCCTGCGCGCGCGCCGCGCCGACGGCGGCAAGACCTGCGCCGGCCGCGGTCGCCCCGCCGAGGAAACGGCGGCGGCTGAGAGACGGATCGGTGTTCTGCGAGGTCATCCTGTCGTGTCCTCAGTTCGGTTCCTGGCGGAGGCGGACCGGGTCATCATGCGCCCGTGACCTTCACCGCGTCGTTGGGCTTGATGGTGACGGTTTTCGTCGCGGCGACGTGGTTGCGGACCACATCCCAGATCGGCGGGCCCTGTGTGCCCTCGTTGACGCTGGCCCAGCCGGCGACGACGTATTTTTTCGCAGCCTCGATCGGCTGGCCCGATTTCAGATGCGTCAGGCCGGAGATGCGGCTGCCCATCGGCTTGCCGATGTCGATCGCGTAGCCCATGCCGCCGATGCGGACCATGTCGCCGCCGCCCTGGAAATACGGGTCCGGATGGAAGATGTTGTCGGCGACATCCTCGAGGATCTCCTTGAGCTGCGCGCCGGTCATCTCGTTGCGGTAGCAGTTGGGATAGGTGATCGCGGTGGCGTTGGTGATCGCCTCCCAGGTGATGGCGTCCCCCGGCAGCAGCGTGCCGCCCCAGCGGAACCCCGGCGAGAGCGCGATCTCCGCGTCGCGCTGGCTCAGCATCGCGTCGCAGATCAGGTCGTCGAAGGAGCCGTTGAAATTGCCGCGCCTGTAGAGCAGCGATTCCGTGCGGCCGATCTCCCTTGAGAGATCGGCGGCGTAGGGCGCGCGGACCTTGGCGATCAGGGCCGCCATCTCGGCGTCGGGCGCGATGGCGTCCGAGAACACCGGCATCAGCTTGAAGCGGATGTCGGAGACCTTGCCGCCGCTGGTGGCGATGTCGAGCCGCGAGACGAACTTGCCGTGGGAGCCGGAGCCGACCAGCACGGTCTCGCCGACGCGGACCAGGCCGGGCATGGCGTCATGGGTGTGCGCGGTCAGGATGACGTCGAGCCCCTTGACCCGCGTGGCGAGCTTCCTGTCGACGTCGAAGCCGTCATGGGAGAGCAGCACCACCACGGCTGCGCCTTCGGCCCGCGCCTCGTCGACCTGCTTCTGGATCTCCTCCTCGCGGATGCCGAACTCCCAGGCCGGGAACATCCAGCGCGGATTGGCGATGGCCGTGCGCGGCAGGGCCTGCCCGATCACCGCGACCTTGACGCCGCCCTTCTCGAACACCTTACGCGGCGCGAAGACCGGCTCGTTCCATTCGGTGTCGCGGATGTTCTGGGCAAGGAAGGCGAAGGAGGCGCTATCCGCGATCTCCTTCACGCGGTCGGCCCCGAGCGTGAACTCCCAATGGCCGACCATCGCATCGGTCTTCAGCGCGGACATGACATCGACCATGTCCTGGGCCTTGCTCTGCAGCGAGGACCAGCTTCCCTGCCAGGTGTCGCCGCCATCGAGCAGCAGCACCTTGTCGTCGCCGCGCTCGGCCCGGACCGCCTTCACCAGCGTGGCGACTCGGTCCATGCCGCCCATCTTGCCGTAGGTTTTCGCGAGAGAGACGAAATCGTCGGACGTCAGCGCGAAAGCGTCGGCCGAGCCGGCGGCGACCTTGAAATGCGCCCGGAACTCGGCATCGACCAGGTGCGGGGGCTGCCCCTTGGCCGCGCCGACGCCGAGATTGATCGAAGGCTCCCGAAAATGCAGCGGCATCAACTGTGCATGGATGTCGGTGACGTGCAGGATCGTCACCGTGCCCGTCGGCTCGAAGCGCAGGATATCCGCCTGCGACAGGCGCTGCTGCGCCGCAGCGCGGCCCAGCGGGCCGAGGCCGGCAGCCACAGAGATCGCGGCCGCTGCCGAAGTCGCCTGTAGAAATTCGCGTCGTGAGACCATGACTCTTCCTCTGGACGCACGAGACGTGCCCCCCACTGGCCCAGCCGCGAAGCTGTGCCGTCGTCTATGACAGGTGGTGGCCGTCCCGGAGGGCGGCGGCCGCAAACGCCTCAGCCCACGGAGATCTTGTTCTTCGCGCTGTATTCGGAGCCGTCGTCATCCTTCCAGGTGAAGGTGAATTCGCCCGATTCCGTCGCCTTGAAGAAGAAGGACTGGTAGGGGTTGGCCGAGATCGCCGGGTGCCAGTCGGCCGAGAAGACCGGCTTGCCGTTGAAGCTCGCGCTGAACTTGTTGATGATCTTGCGCGGGATCGTCGCGCCCTGCGCGTCCTTGCGCTGGCCTGACTCCATCTCGTGCGAGATCAGCGTCTTGATCTCGATCATCTCGCCGGCGGCCGCCTTGGCAGGAACGCGGACGCGAGGGGTGGGTTTGGTGGTCATGGGAGCATCCTCACCTGAATTTCGTTGGTCGTGTAGGACGGGTGCGAGCGAAGGCTGGATCAGCCGCCGCAGCCGCCGATCGTGACCTTGACGTTGGCCTTCGCCATGTGGAGCGAGCCGTTCGACATCTCTGCGACGCAGACGATGTTCTGCGTCTGGGCGAGGCGCATGCGGGTCGCGGCCGAGGCCTTTCCGCAGGCCGGCGTGAAGCTGTAGCTGACGATGCCGGGCTGCGGATTGCCGTCGGCGAAGATGTGGACGGCCTTGACATGGTCGGCCTCCGTCATCGGGCTTTCGACCTCGATGTTGACGGGAACGACCAGCCCGTTCTCGGCGATCTCGGGGATGTCGAGCCTGATCCTGCCCTCGGCCAAGGCCTTGTCGCCGTAGAGCTTCCTGATCTCGGCCATCACGGCCTTCTCGTCGGCGAAGGCCATGCGAGCGCCCAGCAGGCTCGCGAAGGCGGCCATCGCGCCGGCTGTGATCGTGCTGCGACGGGTGAGCCCGTTGGAACGGAGCGGCATCGGATTTCCTCCTTCGAAATGTTCTTGTTTCGCTCTTGACGGCGGAGCCATCAGGCGATCATTCTCACCTATCGTGATATTGTTTTCTGTGAATGTAAAGTCCCTCCGACAGAGAGGGATGTGCAACGAAGGTCGCAAAAGCGGCCGCTTGAGGAAACGAAAGGGCCAGGGATGAAGCTTCCCACCATCGGCGCGGCTGTGCTGGCGGCCGCGATGACGCTTGCCGCCGGTCATCTGACCGCGCAGTCGCAGCCGCAGCAAACTCCTGCGCAAGACGACAGCGAGAAGGAGATCGAGCGCTACCGGCAGATGCTGTCGGACCCGTTCTCCAATCCCGGCTTCCTCGCGGTCGATCGCGGCGAGGCGCTCTGGGCCGAGAAGCGGGGCACGAAGAACGTCTCGCTCGAAGGCTGCGATCTGGGCGAAGGGCCGGGCAAGCTCGAAGGCGCCTTCGCGAAACTGCCGCGCTGGTTCGCCGACGCGGACCGCGTGATGGACACCGAGCAGCGCCTGCTCTGGTGCATGGACAAGCTGCAGGGGTTCGACACCAAGGACGTCGTGGCGCGGCGCTTCTCCGGTCCCGGCCGCGCCTCGGACATGGAGGACCTGACCGCCTTCATCGCCAACAAGTCGAGCGGGATGAAGATCGAGCCGCAGTTGAAGCACGCCAAGGAGCTGGAGATGGCGGCGATCGGCGAGGAGCTGTTCTACCGGCGTGGCGGCGTCATGGATTTCTCCTGCGCGACCTGCCATGCCGAGGAGGGCAAGCGCATCCGCCTGCAGGGCCTGCCGAATCTCTCCGTCCAGGGCGCGACGGCGCAGGCGACGATGGCGTCATGGCCGACCTATCGCGTGTCGCAAAGCGCGCTGCGGACGATGCAGCACCGCCTCTGGGACTGCTACCGCCAGCAGCGCTGGCCGGTGCCTGAATACGGTTCCGACAGCCTGACGGCGCTGACCGTCTTCCTGCAGAAGCAGGCCGCCGGCGGCGAGATCGCCGTGCCGTCGATCAAGCGCTGAGAGGACGAAACCGATGAACAGAACCGCTTTCGTCTCCGTCTTCGCCGCGCTGCTGATCGGCGGCCCGGCCCTGGCCCAGCAGAAGCCGAGCCCGGCCACGGTCGAGGCCTATGTCAAATCGACCTTCGGCAAGGCCTCGCCCGAATGGCAGGCGCGCATCGCGCCTGACGACTCGCTGACCGTCTGCAACGTCACGCGCAACAACGCCTCGTCGGCCGAATCGGACGCGATCATCAAGCGCGAACTCGCCAGGGTCGCGTATCCCGCCGACGGCAAGCTGCTCGGCGACTGGAAGAAGGGCTATGCGGTCGCCAATAACGGCCGGGGCGGGCAGTTCTCGGACCCGCCGGGCACGGTCGCGGGCGGCAACTGCTTCGCCTGCCACCAGCTCGACCCGAAGGAAGTCAGCTACGGAACGCTCGGACCGAGTCTGGCCGCCTACGGCCGGGACCGCAAGTACGACGCCGACGCGATGAAGGACGCCTACACCAAGATCTACAACTCGATGGCGGTGGTGCCCTGCTCGAACATGCCGCGCTTCGGCTCCAACAAGGTGCTCGACGAGCAGCAGATCAAGGATGTGATGGCCTATCTGTTCGATCCGGAATCGCCGGTTAACAAATAGGTTTCGCTCAGCCGGCCACGGCCTCGGCGACGATCTTCGCGAAGATCGGGTCGAGTTCGCGGCCGAGCGCCTTGATCGCGTCGCCCTCATACTGGCCGAACACGGCGCTTGGCAGATGGTAGCGGATGCTCGTCGTGCCGTCCGCCTCCTCGACGAGGTGGAGACGGATCGGGGCCTCGATGGCGGCGTCGACATTGGCCGCCAGCATCCGCACCGCGAAATCGTTGCGGAAGACGCCGAAGACGATGTCGCCCCGGATCGTGACGCCGCGCGCCCGCGCCCCGTCGCTGGCCGACGCGCGCGTTACCGCGTTCATCCCCGCGGCCTTGATGGCCGCAGCGACGGCCTCCTCGAGCTTCGCGAAGGGCAGTTTCGAGGGAACGACGCGATAGCCGGCATCGACCTGCGCGCGGGCGGGGCGTGCTGCGATGACGGCCGGCGATACGCCGAGCGCAAGCGCCGTCAGGATGCGGCGGCGATCGGGTGAATCTGACATGGCGTCCTCCTCCGGGGCTCCCGGATAGGACGTTGCGCCTTCAACCGGCTCTCACTATCGCGTGACGCCGGTCCGGCGGCGCCCGCTTCGCCATTTCGTGACTTCACCGCGAGCGTGACGGCGGTCATTGCGCGAGCGAGAGAGGTTCTCCCATGACCATCGCCGATACGCCATCGCTCGACGCGACGCCGCGCGTCCTGCCGCGTCCGCAGGGCGTCATCGTCGGCTGCGCGGCGGTCGCGCTCGCCGCCATCGCCCTTCTGGCCGCACTGAATGGCGCAAGCTGGCGCGTGCCGCTGCTGGCGCTTGTCGGCGGTGGGCTGGGGTTCGTCCTGTTCCAGGCCACCTTCGGCTTCGCGGGCAGTTTTCGCGCGGCGCTGGAGCGGCGCGATTTCTCGGGCTTTCGCGCGCAGGCCATTGCGCTGGCGCTGACCAGCCTCATCTTCTTTCCGCTGCTGGCGCAGGGCAGCGCCTTCGGTCTGCCGCTGAACGGCTTCTTTACGCCCATCGGCCTCTCCTTCGTCATCGGCGCGGTGCTGTTTGGCATCGGCATGCAGATCGGCGGCGGCTGCGCTTCGGGCACGCTGTTTGCGCTCGGCGGCGGCAATGCCCGGCTCGTGATGACGCTCGCCTTCTTCATCGTCGGCTCGGTCGTCGGGGCGGCTCATCTGGGTTTCTGGTGGCGGCTGCCGGCCTGGCAGAGCGGCGCGACGCAGGACTGGCTCGGCTGGCCAGCGGCTTTGGCGCTGCATCTGGCGATCTTCGCCACGATCATCCGCGCCATCCCCGCGCCGCCCGCCGCGCCCCGGCCGACATGGCGCGGATTGATCCTTCAGCCCTGGCCGCTCGCCTGGGGCGCGTTCGGCCTTGCCGCCATGAGCGCGCTGACCTTGCTGCTGGCCGGCCGTCCCTGGGGCGAAACGGCGGGCTTCACGCTCTGGGGCTCGAAGATCGCCGCCGCCATCGGCTTCGCGCCCGAGACCTGGCCCTATTGGCAGGGCGATCCCGGCCCGCTTTCGGCGAACGTGTTTTCCGACATCACATCGGTGATGGATTTCGGCATCGTCGCGGGCGCGACGCTTGCGGCGGGCCTGAGCGCGCGCTTCGCCCCCACAAGCGGCGGCGGCGGCCACGCCTGGCTCGGGGCCGCGCTCGGCGGTTTCCTGATGGGCTATGGCGCACGGCTGTCGGACGGTTGCAACATCGGCGCATATTACTCGGCGCTGGCCTCGGGCAGCCTGTCGGGCTGGGTCTGGGTCGCCGCGGCCTTCATCGGCAGCGCGATCGGTCTCAGGCTGCGGCCGATGTTCCGGCTCGGCTGAGCCTCAGACTTTCTTCGCCCACTCGGCGAAGGAACCGCGCTCATAGCCCTTCTCGCGCACGAACCGGAACATGGCGAGAAACTCCGACGGCTCCGGGAGGCCGGGCAGCCGGGCGACCTCGCGTGCGGCCGGTGCGCGGCCCGCAAGTCCCTGCGAGGTTTCGGGAAAGAACTGGATCGAGGGCGTGCCCTCGATGCCGTAGCGCGCGGCGAGCGCCTTTTCGCCTAGCTTGCTCCCGTCGAGATCGGTCGCGATGCGCGCACCGATGATGTTGAGATGCAGGATCTCGAAATTCGCCTTGATGTAGCCCTCGATCGCCGGGTCGGCGAGGTGGACCTGATGCATCCTCCGGCAGGCGGGGCAGCCCTTCAGCCCCCACATCACCGCGAAGCGCTTGCCCTTTGCCGTTGCCGCGTCGATGTCCTCGGCGAGGTCTAGAAAGCTCTCCAGATACCAGTCGAGATGGTAGAGCCCGTCATCGCCAGGCGTTGCGCGCGCCAAGGCCGGCGTCGCGAGGCTTGCGAGGCCGGCTGCGAGAACATGGCGGCGCGTCGGCATCGGCTCAGTCTCCCAAGGCGCGTGTGGCAGGCCCCGATCGGATCGCGGCCGCGGACGGCATGTCTGGTATAAATATAGGAATACGACTATGCTAGATGAATGTCGATACGATCCCTGCTCCAAGGCGTGTATGCCGCCGCATGCCTGGCCCTGCCAGCCATCCTGTGGCCGGCTGCCGCCAGCGCCGCCGAACTCGTGATGTTCACCCGCGACGGCTGCCCGTGGTGCGCGCGCTTCGAGCGCGAGGTCGGCCCGATCTATCCCAAAACCACGGAGGGCAGGCTCGCGCCACTGCGGCGCGTCGAGGTTTCGGCTGGCGGAACGACGATGCCCGGCCTCAGGGAACCTGTCTTCGCCGCCCCGACCTTCGTGCTGCTCGACGAGGGGCGCGAGGTCGGCCGGATCACCGGTTATCAGGGCGACGACGCCTTCTGGGGCTTGCTTGGCAAGATGCTTGCTGCCATCGGCTCCCCCAAGGTTCAAAAGAGCGGCACGGCCGCGATGGTGACGACACAATGACCGCGATCGTATCCAAGGCCATCGAGAGCGAACTGCGCGACGGCGACGAGTTCTCGCCCGAGCTCGACATCCTGATGCGCAAGGCGCGCAAGGCGAGCGATTTCCTCAAAGCCCTCTCGCATGAGAACCGGCTGCTGCTGCTCTGCCTGCTGGCCGAGCGCGAGCGCACGGTCACCGAACTGGAGAACATCCTGTCGCTGCGCCAGCCCATGGTCTCGCAGCAACTGGCGCGGCTGCGTCTCGACCAACTCGTGACCACGCGTCGCGACGGCAAGGCGATCTATTACAGCCTCGCCAATGACGATGTCCGCCGCATGATCTCCGTGATCTACGACATCTTCTGCGGGCCCCCGAAGCCGCCGGCCAACGATTGAAAGCCCGCCTGCCTCATCGGACTCAGCCCTGAGCCATGGCTCCCCTGTCGCCCTGGACCCTGACTCTCGCCGGCGCCGCGATCGGCGCGGCCTGCGGCTTTACCGCGCGGCGCGCCAGGCTCTGCTCATTCGGCGCCATCGAGGATGTCTGGATCGGCGGTGACAGCCGACGTTTGCGCATCTTCGGGCTGGCGCTGGCTGTGGCGCTTCTGGGCACGCAAGCGCTGGTCTGGAGCGGGCTACTTGCACCCGGCCTCTCGACCTATGTGCCCAACGCCATTCCCTGGTTCGCAATCCTGCTCGGCGCGCTGCTCTTCGGCGTCGGCATGGCGCTGGTGGGAACCTGCGGCTTCGGTTCGCTCGTGCGGCTCGGCGCGGGCGATCTGCGCAGCCTGATCGTGATGATCGTCTTCGGCGCGGCGGCCTATGCGACGTTGCGCGGCATGCTCGCGCCCCTGCGCATCGACGGGCTGGAGCGCATCGCGGTCGCCGTGCCCGGCTCGGTGCAGGGCGATCTGCCCTCGGTCCTGCGCTGGCTGGGCCTTGGCGACCTCAGGCTGCCTCTGGCCGCCATGGCCTTCCTCGTCCTGACGGGAGCGGTGCTGATCGATCCGCGCCTGCGCCGCTCGCCGCGGCTGCTGCTGGCGGGTCTGACGCTGGGCTCGAGCGTCGTGCTGGGCTGGTGGGCGACCGGGGTCGCCATCGACGAGTTCGCCGCCAATCCCAGGGCGCAGAGCCTGACCTTCGTCTCGCCGGTGGGCCGCGCGCTCTATGCCGTGCTGACGACGCCGGCCGGTCTGCTCGATTTCGGCATCGGCACGATCGCAGGCGTCGTCTGCGGCTCCTTCGCCTCGGCGCTGTTCGACGCCGAGTTCCGCTGGGAGGCGTTCGACGATCATCACGAAATGCGCCGGCACCTGTTGGGCGCCGTGCTGATGGGCGGCGGCGGCATCCTGGCCGGCGGCTGCACCATCGGGCAGGGCGTCTCGGCGGGCTCGATGATGGCGTTGTCCTGGCCGCTCGCTATCGCCGGCATGATGATCGGCGCAAGGCTCGGCATCGCCTTCCTGATGGAAGGCTCGATCCGGAACGTCTTTCGACGGTAAAGCGGCCTGCGCCGCCGGTCAGCGACGCCCGAACCAGCGGCCGACCCTGGCGCTGTAGTCGCGCCATGCCGGCCCGAACCTAGCATCGAGATGTTGTTCCTCGCGCCTGATCGCCAGTCTTTCGACCAGCATCGCCGCAGCGAACCCCGTCGCGACGAGCCATGGATTGCCGAAGCTGAGGCCTGCCCCCACCATCATCAGCGTGTTGCCGAGATAGATCGGGTTGCGGCTGAAGGCGAAGGGGCCGCTGGTGACGAGAGCGGTTGCGGCGCGATGCGGCAGGATGTTCGCCCGTGCGCGGGCCATCGTCCACATCGCGGAGGCATCGAACCCCGCGCCGGCCACCAACACCGACAGACCGGCCCAGAACGCGACGCGCTGCCCGCCGGTGTCCAGCGACGGCAAGCCGAGCGGCGCAAGACGACCCAGCACAATGGCCACGATGATGGCCGCGCCATAGAGAAGAGGCGGCCAGGGCACGGAACTGGGCCTGTCGCTGCGGTCCTGAGACAAAGGCGCGGCCTTTCTCCTCGATATCCCGACGCCGTCGCCGGTCACGCCCCCGCGACGAACCGGTAAGCCCCGCCTGCGCGCTCGACCCGGCCGATCCCTCCTTCGAGATGGTAGCCGATGATCCGCGCCTGCTCGGCCGCGGCCCGGTCGAGCAGGCGCTTGCGCGTAGCGACCGCGCGATCGGCGTCGAAATCCGACGCCGGGCGCCATTCTGGATGGGCAAACGATGCGATCGGATGGGTCAGCGCATCGCCGAGCACGAAGACCGGGCCGCCCGGGTCCGCGATCTCGAACGACACGTGTCCGGGGGTGTGGCCTGCCGTGTCGAAGGCGGCGATGCCCGCAAGCCATTCCGAGCCGGCGTCCTTCTGCACCAGGGCATCGCCCAGGGTCTTGATGACGCGCTGCGCGCCGGCTGCGAAGGCGTGCCGGTCCTCGGGGAGTTTCTCGTAGACCTGCGGGGCGGTCCAGAAAGCGACCTCGCGCCGGTCCGCGATCCAGGTCGCGTTGGGGAAGAGCGGCGTGTCGAAATCGTCGAGCGCGCCCCAGAAATGGTCGGGATGAAGATGGGTGAACAGAACGTGGGTGACGCTGTCAGGCGCGATGCCGGCGAATTCCAGACTGGCTGCGAGCTTGCCGGCGCCGGCGAGAAAGTTCGCGCCCGAGCCGCAGTCGAACATGACGACCTTGTCGCCCTGCCTCATGCAGGTGACGTTGAGCACGTTCGTGATCGGCCCCGTCCCCTTCGTCGCCTGCGCGATGACGTCGCCGGCGACCTCCCTGGCCAGCATGGAACGCGGCATCTCGAACGCACCGTCGCTCAGGATCGACAGAGTCCGGTCTTCCAGCTTCGCGCTGGCCACGACCTGAGACAGCGCCGGAGCGCCTGCGCCCGTCAGCCCCGCGGCGACTGCGCCGAGCAGAAGCTCCCTGCGATCCATCAAGCCGCCTCCAAATGCATCGTTTTTTTTGAATGTATGACCCTGACGCAACCATGGCAACCGGGACGCGAAGACCCGCTGCCATCGGCCCGATCGAGGGAGGCAGGACAAACGGTCCGCGGGGACCGCATTCTAAGCGGCCGACAACTGCAACACGCCGCAAGCGTCGGCCGATCATGATCGCGCACATGTCAGAGCCATCAACAGATCCACCTTCGAACACTGGTTTTGAGTGGCGCTCGACCACGTAACCCTTGCGAACGGCAGCTATACGATACATATTATGTTTTATCGTATAATGTCTATCTGAAAGTGCCGATGCCCGAAATCGCTGTCTCCCCGACACTGGTCGCGACCGCCCAACCCGATGCGGCGACGATCGCGAATCTCGCTGGCGGCCGCTTTGCCGGTATCGTCAATGTCAGGCCGGACGGTGAGGAGACCGATCAGATCGGCCATGAGGAGACGGCCAAGGTCGCAAGGAAGGCCGGCTCGAGCTATGCTTATGTCCCGGTGACAGCGGGCGCGATCACCGAAGCGGACATCCGCGCCTTCCAACGGGCCTTCGTCGCGGCGGAGGGGCTGTCGGTGGCGTGGATCCTCGACACCCACCCCCATGCCGACCATTTCTCGGCCGCCGCCTATCTCAAGGCGAAGACCGGCGCGCCGACCGCGATCAGCGCACGCGTCACGCAGGTCAACATCCGGGGCGGACGCCTGCCCGAGCCGGAGGATGACGGGACGCGCTACCTCAATATCCCGCTCGACGCCTTGCCGGGAGCACGATGGTGAGCAGCGACACGACCCGTCCGGCGGCGGACGCTGGTCGGGAGATGGCCGAGCGAGCGACCGAAGTCGCCGCGCTGCTGAAGGTCATGGCCCATCCCGTGCGCCTGATGCTCGCCTGCAAGCTGGCGGAAGGCGAATACTCCGTCGGCGAACTGGAGCGGCTGCTCGACATCCACCAGCCGATGCTTTCGCAACAGCTCGGCCTGCTGCGCGAAACCGGGGTTGCCGAGACGCGCCGCGACGGCAAGCAGATCTTCTACCGCCTCACCCAGCAGAAGGCCGCGCGGCTGATCGAGGCCCTTTACGCCATTTTCTGTCAGAAGGACGACACCCCATGAGCAGCTACTGGCCCTCCCTGTTCGGCGGCATGATGCTTGGCCTTTCGGCCGTCCTGCTTCTCCTGATCAATGGCCGCATCGCCGGGATCAGCGGCATCGTCGGGCGTCTGCTGGGCGGCCATCAGGCCGTGCCGAACGGCGCTTTCGTCCTCGGGCTGCTGGCCGGGCCGCTTCTCTACGCGGCGACGTTCGGCGGCTTTCCCGCGATGACCGTCTCTGCCTCCTGGCCGGTCGTGGTCCTCGCCGGCCTGATCGTCGGCCTCGGCACCCGCATGGGCTCGGGCTGCACCTCGGGGCACGGCATCCTTGGGCTGGCGCGTCTCTCAAAGCGCTCGATCGTCGCGACCGGCTGCTTCCTGCTCGCCGGGGTCGCAACCGCTACGATCATGGGGTTTCTGTCTTGAACCCGCCCGCTCTCGCCCGCGCGGCCGTCGCACTTCTCTCCGGCGCGCTGTTCGGTTTCGGCCTGTCGCTGTCGGGCATGGTCGATCCCGCCCGCGTCCTCGGCTTCCTCGACATCGCCAGCGGGCGCTGGGACCCGGGCCTGATCTTCGTGCTCGGCGGCGCAGTCACCGTCGCCATCCTCGGCGTCCTGATCCAGCGCGCGCTGCCCAAGCCCGTGCTCGACGACAGGTTTCACCTGCCCGCGCGAAACGACATCGACCGCCGGCTTGTCATCGGCTCTGTCCTGTTCGGCGTCGGCTGGGGACTGGCCGGCTTCTGCCCGGGACCCGCCATCTCCGCCTTGGCGACCGGTATAGGGCCCGTGCTGATCTTCGTCGCCGCCATGGTCTGCGGGATGGTGCTCCACGACCGCCTACTTGCTAAGGCGGCCCGAGATCATCGCGTCCGGTTGCCGCGTCGCGATGCGTTCACTGACTGCGCGGCTCGAGGAAGCCCGGGAAATACGAGCCCTTCCTCAGCTTCGGGATGCGCAGCTCGACCGTGCCGGCTTAGCGTCTCCCAGTCGCGCTCGCGATAGCCGTTGCGCTGAGCCAGCCGCTCCGGACTCTTTTCGCCGAAGCCGGCCCCGGTCGGGCCGCCGACCTCCAGCTCCATCAGGCGCTGCGCGGCAAAGCCGATCATCTCGCGCAGAAGATCGGCGTCGGGGCTCTTCTCCAGCAGCCCGCGCAGGGTCATCATCTCGTCGGTCATCGGGGATCTCCCGGTTCAGGGTTTGCGTTCGCAACCCAAACCTAACCGGCAATCGCCGATGACCACCCGCAGCTACACCACGCTATGGGACACGACCATAGAGCCATAGAGGCCGCTGTCATCCGCGAGCTTGAATTCTCTTTCGCGGGAGCGGGCACTTCGAATCGTGACATCAGTCAGGGCCATCGGGCGCCATTCAGCGGTTTTTGAAGAGGCCCCCAAAAAGGCCCCCATATCGAACCGGCTACTGGCGGACAAAAGCGAACGACCGCAACCAGTGCGGCCGTTAACTTATGATTTTAATGGCAGTTTGTCGATGTCGGCGGATGACATCGGACAGAAAAGTGGTGCCCAGGAGAGGACTCGAACCTCCATATCGGGCTACTAGTCATTGATATTAAACGAGTTTTCTGACGTCCGAATGGGTTGGGTGTCAATGCGAAGTGGCGAAGTTAGTTGCTCGGTACGGATAGCATCTTCAGGCGTAAAACCCAACGTCAAAATCAGGCTTGACCGGCACAGAGCGTGATAGTGGGCTGACGCCGATTTACACGTCACCTCATCACTCCCCAGGCACATGGACCTGGGCAAGGCAAGCGGGACCCTCGCATTTTTTGTCGAGGCGCCCCGAGCTGCTTACAAATTTGAAATCGAGCCGCTAACGAGGTTCGCCCGTTCCTGAAACGTCGCCTGCCCATTTTTATCCGATATATCAGCCGTTTTATTCTGTCGTTGGCGATGGATTCACAAGCCCTTAACCAGATCGTCCATTGAGTCATATGATGTGGCCGGCTTCTTACATCTGTGACCTGCTGGATTCGCTCGACGTCGCTGTCTGCGAATTCGATGCGGAGCATCGCGCTGTCAGGTGGAACGCACGGTTTTTGGAGTTCTTTCCCGAGCACGCCAGCTTCATCCATCCCGGCGAGCCTTATGCTGATAATCTAAGGCGCTTTTACACTTTCCGCCTCGATCCGTCTGAGCTGCCCGATATAGAGCGCTATGTCACGGAGGGTGTCACGCGCCATACGCAACAGCAGCAGCCTTTCGAGTTCACCCATCATAGCCGCACCGTCAAAGTCGCCTCTCTGCCGCTACCCAACGGTGGTCGTGTCCGGATGTGGCGCGAGGTGCGGCGGCCGGACGCCAAGCTGTCCTCGACGATCCCTGCTTTCGATCTCCTGGACCACATTCCAGATGGCGCTTGTGTGACAGACGCCAGCAATCGCATTATGGTCGCCAACGCCGAGTTCCGCCGGTTGTACGATGTGGCCTCGGACCTGGTGATCGTCGGCCAAACGCTCGAGGATATCATCGCATCGGCCTGGAGCTCAGGACCCGCGATCGGCGCTATGCGGGCGAGGATCAGGGCGGGCCTTACCTATGATGGCGCGCCTTTCGAAGTCGAGCTTCCGCGCAATCGCTGGCGACGCGTCGTCAACCGCCATGAGACTGACGGCTTCTCCTATCAGGTCCACGCCGACATTACCGATTCCAAGCTGCAGCAACAGCAGCTCGTCGAAGCACGCGATCTACTGCGGCAGAAGAATGAAGCTCTGGCTGAGCTTGCCAGAACCGACAGCCTGACCGGGCTTCCAAATCGTCGTCAGTTCGTCGACCAGCTTACGCACGAGCTCGACTGCACTGGCATGGCAGTCCTGATCGCGATCGACATCGACAACTTCAAAGCCATCAACGACCGGTTCGGCCACCCCATCGGTGATGTCTGCATCCGCAAGATCGGCCGGATCATCGACAATTGCGCCAAGAAGGCCGGTGCGATGGCGGCCCGCATCGGGGGTGAGGAATTTGCCATCGTCGGCTCTAAAGATCTTGCTACGGTAGACGCCACTGCAACCGCCGTCCATGCTGCGGTCGCCTCGGCAGATTGGAGAGCGGTTCACCCAGATCTGACACGGGTCACGCTCAGCGTGGGTATCGCCGAAGACGCTTTGCTAGAAGAGTTGCAGATCGCGGCTGATCGAGCCCTGTATCGAGCAAAGGCTCAAGGCCGTGATCGGACGGAGCGCTTTGTCGCCTGAACATCGAACCATTCACCCGACGCCGTCGATCACGACGCTTTGACCACGGTCTTCACGACCCAGTGCGTGATCTCGCCGACGATTTCGTGCTTGAACTCCAGATTATTGGCTTTTTCTCTCGCCTGAAGCGCGTCTGTTGCCTCAATCACGGCGGTGACTGTTCGGGTTATTTCCAGTTCGACGGCAAAGGCCTTTAGTTCGCTCATCTGGTATCCTCGCTGCACAACATCATTGTAGGGCAGCTTTGCCGGACGAGGACCTTGGCCAGACGAACTAAGGCACGGCTAACAAGCGATCCCTGACTCGGCGTCGGATGCGGGTCAAAGGCGAATACATGCCACGTTGCGACAACATATACGTGGGTCTTTGGGCCACGCTGGCCCTTTAAGCGGCCGCCGCTTCTCGACGCCCTGCGACTGGGCTGACCGATCTAAGGAACTCGGTTGGGTACCGCGACAACAGCGCACATCGCAAAGGGGCACACCTTCTCTATTTTCAGGAATATCTGAAAACTGAGAATTGCCATGAACCTGCCTCCGCTCTGCGAAGCCTTCGTCCTGCATTTCGGCGAGATGGGGAGCCGTTGGGGCGTCAACCGCACCGTCGGGCAGATCTACGCAGTCTTGTTCATCGCCGAGGCACCGCTCTGCGCCGATGATCTGGTCGAGCGGCTCGGCATCTCGCGGTCCAACGTCTCAATGGGGCTGAAGGAGCTGCAGAGCTGGAACCTGGTGCGGCAGCGGCCCGTGGCCGGCGACCGGCGGGACTTCTTCACGACGCCCGACGACATCTACTCGATCGTGCGCACTCTCGTGAACGAGCGCAAGAAGCGCGAGATCGACCCGACGCTCTCGATGCTGCGCGAACTGCTGATGCAAACGCCCGCCAACGCGCAGGAACAGCACGCCCAGTCGCGCCTGAAGGACATGCACGAGCTGATCGAGCTTCTGACGGCCTGGTATGCCGACATCGAGAAGCTTGAGACCGACAGGCTGATCCAGCTGCTCAGCCTGGGCTCCAAGGTCGCCAAGATCCTCGAGGTCAAGGACCGGATCTTCGCCCTGCCCGGCGGCAAGGGCCGCCAAACCCCGTCAAGCACCCCCAACCGAGGCTGACTCCGATGGACCCGATTGTCCTGGCGCGCATCCAGTTCGGCGCCAACATCTCCTTCCACATCCTGTTTCCGACCATCACCATCGCGCTCGGCTGGGTCTTGCTGTTCTTCAAGCTCGCCTTCAATCGCAGCGGCGACGAGAAGTGGATGAACGCCTACCGCTTCTTTGTGAAGGTCTTCGCCCTGACGTTTGCGCTCGGCGTCGTCTCCGGCATCACCATGAGCTTCCAGTTCGGCACCAACTGGCCGGGCTTCATGAACAAAGTGGGCGCGGTGGCTGGGCCGCTGCTCGCCTATGAGGTGCTGACCGCATTCTTCCTGGAGGCGACCTTCCTCGGCATCATGCTGTTTGGCTTCCGCAAGGTGCCGAACTGGGTGCATACGCTGGCGACCTTCCTTGTCGCCTTCGGCACGACGATGTCGGCCTTCTGGATCATCGTGCTGAATTCGTGGATGCACACGCCGGCCGGCTATGAGCTGCGTGACGGTGTGGTCCACGCCACCGACTGGGCGGCGATCATCTTCAACCCGTCCATGCCCTACCGACTCGGCCATATGCTGCTGGCCTCGGGCCTGACCTGCGCCTTCCTCCTGGCCGGCCTCTCGGCATGGCGCTGGCTGCGCCAGGACCGCGGGCCCGACGTGATGGCGGCGCTGCGCACCGGCGTGATGCTCGGCGCGCTGCTGATCCCGGCGCAGATCCTCGTCGGCGACCTGCACGGCCTCAACACGCTGGAACACCAGCCGGCGAAGGTTGCCGCGATGGAAGGCAACTGGGAAACGCGCGGGAATGTGCCGCTGCTGCTCTTCGCGTTGCCCAATGAAAAGGAGCGCCGCAACGACTTCGAGATCGGCGTGCCCTCAGGCGCGAGCCTGATCCTGAAGCATGAGGCCGCCGGCGTGGTCCCTGGCCTGAACCAGTTCGTTGCGCCCGACGGCACGAAGCTGCATCCGCCGGTGGCGCCGGTGTTCTTCGGCTTCCGCGTCATGGTCGGCACCGGCATGCTGATGCTGGCGGTCTCCTGGTACGGCGCATGGCGGCTGTGGCGCCGGCACGAGCCCGGGACCGTCCTCGCCTGGGTGCTGGTCGGCATGACCTTCTCAGGGTGGGTCGCGACGCTGGCCGGCTGGTACGTCACCGAGATCGGCCGCCAGCCCTGGCTGGTGACCGGCGTGCTGACCACGGCGCAGGCGGCCTCGCAGGTGCCCGCCGGCATGATCGCCAGCACATTGGTGGCGTATCTCGCTGTCTATGTCGCGCTGATCACAGCCTATGTCTCGGTGCTGTTCCATCTCGCCGGAAAGGGCCTCAAGGCGGTCGCCTCGCCCAGCGGCGCCGGCGTCAGCAAGGCCAACGGTCGGAACGGTGGCGCCAGGCGGGGCGGCGGCTACGCCCAGCCCGCCGGCGCGACCGCCCAGGCGAAGTGAGGGAGGTCGCGATGAGCTGGCTTGACGGGCATACCCTGCCCCTGATCTTCGCGGCGCTGATGGGTGTCTCAATCCTCGCCTATGTTATCCTGGACGGCTACGATCTCGGCGTCGGGATGTTAATGGCCGGGGTCGATCGGCCCGAGCGCGATCGCATGATCGCGACAATCGGACCGTTCTGGGACGCCAACGAGACCTGGCTCGTGCTGGGCATCGGCCTGCTGCTGGTCGCCTTCCCGCAGGCGCATGGGCTGGTGCTGCAGGCGCTCTACCTGCCGGTGGCGCTGATGCTGCTCGGACTGACGCTGCGCGGCGTCGCCTTCGAGTTCCGCGTCAAGGCGCGCGAAACTCACCAGCGTTGGTGGGACGCAGCCTTCATCTGCGGCTCGCTGCTCACCGCGCTGACACAGGGCTATATGCTGGGCCTCTACATCATGGGCTTCGCGCCAGGCCTTCTGACGCAGCTGTTTGCCGTGGGCGCGGGGCTCGGGCTGGTCGCGGCCTATTGCTTCGTCGGCGCGACCTGGCTGATTGGCAAGACCTCGGGCGCGCTCCAGGCCCGCGCCGTGGTCTGGACCCGGACCACGCTGGTGGCGACAGCGCTCGCTATGGCGGCGGTCTCGATCGCAACGCCGCTGGTCAGCCCGCGCATCTTCGAGCGCTGGTTCTCCTTCCCAAACATCATCGGGCTCGCGCCGATCCCGCTTATGACCGGCGCGCTGTTCCTGGCGCTCTGGGTATTCCTGAAGCGCATGCCGCGCAGCGACCATTCACTCGACTTCGTGCCATTCGCGGGCGCGACCGCGCTGTTTGCGCTCGGCTTCCTGGGGCTGGCCTATTCCTTTTACCCCTTCGTCGTGCCCGAGCGGCTGACGATCTGGGAGGCGGCGAGCGCGCCCGAGAGCCTACTGATCATCCTGATCGGCGCGGCATGCGTTCTACCCTTCATCGCCGCCTACACGGGGTTCAGCTACTATGTGTTCCGCGGCAAGGCCACCGAGCTGCGCTACGATTAGCGCAACCCTAAGGCGACAGCCCGCCATATCCGGCACCTCAACCGTGCAAAGCGCGCGACCCGCTGAAAGCGGGTCCCGGCAGCACCTTTGCGGCAAGGGTCTCAGCGCTGATGTTTAAAGCCCCACAGCGCTTCGGCACATTACGATTTCAGAGCATACGCTCACGTCCAGCGATGACGAGCTGGTTCGTCTGTTCGAGGTCGGTCAAAGATCTATCATCGCCTGCACGCCCATCCTAACTGCAGCAAATGCGGCGGCCGCAGACGCAATAAGAGCGGCCTTAGCATTAAGAATCTGCGTGCGGTTGAGCGCGGTGACAATCCGGTTGATGTCGCCTGCGTCCAGATCCTCAAGGCGACTGATCCGGCGCAGACGCTGCCGGCTCGCTATCCACCACACATAGGACGATGCGAGCGCGCCAAGGCCGATCGCGATATCGAGTACGAAGATCATGCCGCTGCGATAGCGCTAGGACACATTCGGCACGAGCGGGAATGCGCCTGCCCCTATCGGCTCGATACGGAGTTGCCGGCAGATCTTCACCAGCGCTGACTGCTCCTCGACGATGTAATGGCCGTCGGCCTCGCCGATATGGCGACAGGTTTCGACCAGCGTTCGCGCGAATCGGCCGCTCTTCTGGAGCCGGGCGATCGTCGCCAGCGCCGCCATCTCGCCGACTGCATGGTCGATCTCGAACCGTGCCGTCGCCTGCTCGAACTCGATCAGGAGCTCCTGCCGCGACTGCTCATCGAGCAACCCGAAGCGCGAAAGCGACGCGGCCATGCTGTCGTGCTCGGCTTGGCGCACGACGCCGTCTGCATAGGCGATCAACGCGCAGGCAGCCGCAATCGTCTCAATTTGAACGCTCGCCTCCTCCTCGTGCCAATCCTCAAGCTGACGGCGCAGATCCCCGCCATTGCGTGTCCGGTCGATCGGCATGGGTTATCTCCTCCACTGTGTGATGTCGCTCAATTTGGCCTTGCGGCCGGCAAGGAAGCGGTTTGCAAGCCCAGCCGCAGCGATGATCAGGATCGAGCCGATCGCCCAGACGATCAGCACGATGATCTCGCTGGCGTTACCGAGGCTGCGAAGGCCCCAGGACAGCCATTCGACGATCTCCGGCACAGACGAGACTTTATCGGCGTTGTCCGCGGCCCAGTCTGTCGTCCAGTCAAGTAGGCCGTCGCCAGCCCAGGCGATGAGGCTCCAAACGGCGATCGCGACAAACGCCAGCATCCAGATGCCCAGCTGCATCAATCCCTCCCACGATCGAGAGGCGCCGGCGGCCCGTTTGGCGGCGGTGACGACGTCGTCACATCTGCATCACGTGAGGCGAACTGGTCCGTCCGCTCTATGGCTTCGGCAATCTTTTTGAGGGCGAACGCCCAGCCGAGCCCTATCGACAAGACCATGCCCCAGAACAGGAACAGATCGACTGGATGAGGCAGATCGCTAAGTGAGAACTGATCAATCAACATGATCATTTCTCCTCCAAGGCTGCGGGGAGACCGACAGAACGATCCGCAGACGCCGGTGCTGCCGTCGGAGCGGATTGGCGCAGTCGCGCTTTCCAGAAGGCGGAGCGACAGGTTTAGTTACTGATGCAGGTGCGGTTGCTGCTAGCGTTGGTCGCGTTGCGGCAGCCCAGCGGAACAAGTCTGCGATACTGGTCATCGCGTCGCCCCCTGTTCGAGATGGTCACGAAGCAGCGCGATGTTGCGCTGGTTGGCGCGGAAGAAGACGTCGCCAAACCAACCGATCACTGGTATCGCGCTGATCGCGAAGTCGACCGCGACGTTTCCTGCCATACGCAGCAGCGTCCCGGTCGGAACGCCATGGCGCCGCGCTTCCAGGATCAGATACGAGGACAGCCCCTTTGCGACGAGCGTGCCAAAGCCCGGCATCAGGTTGAGTAGCGCGTCGGCGCCGACGCGGATGTTGGTGCCAGGAATGCGGACGGCTGCGTCGAGAAGGCGGGCCAGCGCATCAAGCCGGGCGAGCGTGTCTCGACGTGAAGGCAGTATAGGGGCATCAAAAGCGAGCGTCGACAAGACGACCTCCCAAGATCGGAACGCTTGTTGCGCTCCTCAGGTGGAAGAGTCCGACATCGCAGCCTTAGACTGCCAGAGGGGCCCGGACCCGGGTTGGCCATGAGATCGGAAGCCTGGCGCTATGCGTCAAGAGCGGGTCAGCATAAACATTTTTGCATGACCAGCCTTGCGCACCGCCGCAACGTCACCCATCTCGCGCTAACCCGCTGATCCGGGCCCCTCTGGCGAGCGCTGCCGGCGCGCTTGCGATGTCGGATCGTTTCCCGACATCACGCCCGGCTGACGTGGTCAGACATGGATCTTTCTCTTTTCGCCACTGAGTGGCTCGGCAAGCCGCTCTGGATGTGGCTTTCCTTCGTCGGCATCGTCGTGACGCTGCTCGCCTTCGACCTCGGCATACTCCACAAGGAGCATCGCCAGATCGAGATTGGCGAAAGTTTGGTCCTGTCTGGCGTCTACATCGGCCTCGGCCTCGCCTTCGGCGCCTGGGTCTGGTGGTACCTCGGCGCCGAATCCGGCATGAACTACCTGACTGGCTTCGTCGTCGAGAAGACGCTGGCACTCGACAACGTCTTCGTCATCGCGCTGATCTTCTCCTTCTTCGCCGTGCCGCCGAAGTACCAGCATCGCGTGCTGTTCTGGGGCATTCTCGGCGTCATCGTGCTACGCGCGATCATGATCGGTCTTGGCGCGACGCTCGTCGCCCAGTTCGGCTGGGTGCTCTACATTTTCGCTGCGTTCCTGATCGTCACCGGCGTCAAGATGCTGCTGCTCGGCGACAAGCCACCCGCGCTCGCCGACAACGCCCTTATCGCCTTCATGCGCCGGCGCTTCAACGTCACCGACGAGCACCATGGTGAGCGCTTCTTCGTGCGTAAGCCGCATCCGCAGACCGGCAAGCCGGCGCTGTTCATCACGCCGCTGTTCATGGCGCTTGTCCTGATCGAGATCGCCGACGTGATTTTCGCGGTCGATTCCGTGCCGGCGATCTTCGCCATCACAACCGACCCCTTCATCGTCTACACCTCCAATATCTTCGCGATCCTGGGACTGCGTGCACTCTACTTCGCACTGGCCGCCGTCATCGACCGCTTCCGCTACCTCAAGCCCGCGCTTGCGATCGTGCTGGTCTTCATCGGCTCGAAGATCTTCGTTGCCGACCTGCTCGGGCTCGAACAATTCCCGGCCGCAGTCTCGCTCGGCGTCACCTTCGGCATCATCACTGCCGGCGTGATCTGGAGCCTCGGCAAAATGCGCGGACCGGCGAGCGCTGGGCAGAAAGGCTGAGGGGCAGGGCATGATATGTCGGAGATCGGGACAGTGCCTCAGCTTCGATCGGGCGCCTTGCGTCAGTGGCTGGCGCGGCGAAGAGCCATCTTCGCCGCGATGCCAAAACCAAGCCCGGCCGAAGCGGCGTCGCGGACGGCCGGGCGGGCCTCTCAGGCGCTTGCCGAACTGGCGCTCGACATACGCGCCAGCGAGACGGTCAGCCTTGGCAAGCTGATCGACCGGCTCGGGCCAGCGAGCCTGGGTCTCGTCCTCCTGATGCTCACCATACCGGCGATCATTCCGATACCGGGTCCGGTTGGCATGGTGCTCGGTTCATGCCTCGCGCTCGTCGCCGTGCAGGTCATGGCAGGCGCGACCCGAATCTGGCTGCCAGCGCTCCTGCGACGGCGCAGCCTGCCGACGGGGTTCGTGGTCAAGGCCATCGAGGCGGTCAACCCTTGGCTCATTCGCTTAGAGGGCCGGCTGACGCCGCGCCGATGGATGACGCTGAGCGAACGGGCCGCCCGGCCTTTCCTAGGCACGTGCATCCTGGCACTGGCGATCATCATCACCCTGCCAATCCCTCTCGGCAACATCCTCCCGGTGATCGCGCTCGCCATGCTGTCGCTCGCGCTGCTGGAGCGGGACGGCGTCGCGGTGATGTGTGCTGCGATCACGTCGATGATCGCGATCGTATGGACGGGGATGCTGGTGCTGTTTGGCGCACAGGCGATTGAAGCGGTCTGGACGTTCTTGAGCTAAGGAGCATAAGCGATGCGCAATTTCTGGATCGTCGGCGGCGTCGCCGCGTTGGTTGGAGCCGGTCTGTATCTCTGGTCTCCCGGGGCAACGATCGGACCAGGCGCGCCGAGAGGGATCGAGACGAGGCAGGGCACGGCGATTGCGGCAGTTGAAGCCGAAACTATCGCGCTTTTCCGCAAAAGCGCCCCCTCGGTTGTCCACGTCTTCGCCCAGCCTCCCGAACAATCGCCCTTCACAGACGATGGCGAGCAGCAATCCCAACGCTCCGGCAGCGGTTTCATCTGGGATGGTGCCGGCCATGTCGTCACAAACGAGCATGTCGTGCGCGGCGCCGAACTGGTCCGGATCAGGCTCGCTGGCGGAGAATTACGCCAAGGCCGCGTCGTTGGGCGCGCAGCGCAGGTCGATCTCGCCGTCATCAAGATCGAAGGTCGTGACCTGCCGGCAGCCCTACCGGTCGGATCGTCCGGCATCCTGGCCGTCGGACAGTTCGTGATGGCGATTGGCAATCCCTTCGGCCTTGATCAGACCATGACAACGGGGGTCGTCTCGGCCCTCAAGCGCCGACTGGCGACGGATGGCGGCAGGGAGATCGCCGACATGATCCAGACCGACGCCGCGATCAATCCTGGCAACTCCGGCGGGCCGCTGATCGATGGCGCGGGGCAGCTCATCGGCGTCGCCACGGCGATCTATTCCCCATCGGGCGCGTCGGCCGGAATCGGCTTTGCGGTGCCAGTCGACACCGTCAAGCGCGTGGTGCCGATCCTCATCGAGAGCGGCCGCATCCCGACGCCGGCAATCGGCGTCGGGATCGCGCCTGAAGGCGCCGCCATGCGTCTTGGCATTGACGGGCTCGTCGTTGCCTCAGTTGTTCCCGGTTCGCCAGCGCAACGGGCGGGAATTCGCGGCCTCGATCGCGCCAATGGCGCGCTGGGTGACATCATCGTCTCGGTCGAGAGCAAATCCGTCCGGCGTCTGGCGGAGCTGACCGAAGCTTTGGAGAATGCAGGAGTAGGTAAAACTGTCGCGATCGGGATCATCCGCGACGGCCGCTCGTTGACACTGCGAGTCCGCGTTGGCGACGCCCAGGGTTGATCGAGCGATGCGTTATGGGCGGTACTCTCCGCTTTGCTTACTAACGCGGAATCCGAACCGTTTGCGCAAATTCCAGCATCGGCGTCGCGTCTGATCAAAGCAGCAAAACGAAGGTAACTCGATCAAGGTGCTGAGGGTTATCGTGGCTCACGATGAGGAACGGATTATCGCGGCGATTGCCGAATTGCGGGCGGATGGTCCTCATGCAATCCGGCTCCGGATTGCGCCTGATACGCTGAACAAGCGGCTGCAGGACATCGCGAGATGGTTGATCGATTGGCAGATGCCGCACGCCATCCGTCTCGCCGCAGTCGATACGACGGGATGCAGTGTAATCGAGTTTCGCTTTCCTGACGAAGGGCACGCCAGAGCGTTTCGCTACCACTTTTGTCACGCCATCGACTGACGAACTCGCTTCCAGGCCGATGATCGACCGGATCAATCGAAGGGCCGCTAAAATCGTTACAGCTTGCAGCGTCGCGACGCGCGGGCTTTCGTGGTGTCGGCGTACGGGTGGTCAT
Organism: Beijerinckiaceae bacterium; assembly: GCA_019745195.1. Classification (GTDB taxonomy): domain Bacteria; phylum Pseudomonadota; class Alphaproteobacteria; order Rhizobiales; family Beijerinckiaceae; genus Allobosea. Next base: position 57,225 of record JAIETL010000004.1, on the reverse strand, counting down.
AAGCCAGCGCTATGTCATCTTGAACGCTCGAGTTTTCTAGACGCTTTCGGCTTGCTATAGTTCACCGCCTTCGCCGCTGCGATCAGCCTAAAGGGTGACCCCTATGATGCACTCCTAGATATGCAGGCACTGTCGGATAAAGAATTTGTGTCTATAGTGACGTATTTGATAATTTCAGGTAATATACGTCAATAAAAAGGGACTTCTTGCCATATTGAATCTCATAGTGCATTGCTGCTCCAACAAGTTCTGGAATTGAATGGCGAACGGATTTAATTGTCGCAGACTTATCTTCTCGCGAGGATAAATCCGGCTATAGCCTCAATCACGCCTACCGCAAGGGGACTATCCGGATCTTGGTAAGTCGCGATGTTGGCAGCGCGATCGTCAGATGCGACCGCCTTCAGCACGTGATTTGCGTCAGGGAGGAGAGCAAGTTCCGCGTCTGGACGAGAGCGGTGCAATCGCTCAGCGTCTACGCGTCCCACTTGTATATCGCGCAGCCCTTGGAGAATCAGCACAGGGCCCGCATATGCGGCGATGAGCTTGGCAGGATCGAGAGCAAATGTACTCGCCAAGAAAGCTTGCACCTCAGGTCGAAACAGTGGGCGCAACTGCGGATTAATGTCATCTTCATCAACTCGGTGGCCTGCCTCCAACTTCGCGATGACTGCTGCAGCCTCTTGACGGATTGGTGTGTTGGCCGGATTCGCTGTGATCTGGTCACGAAGTACGTCACCTAGCGGGCGTCCTATCGTCGAGACCAGCAACAATCCGCAGATGCCGCAGGGTTGTTGGGCTGCCACCAGCGCGGATAGACCGCCTTCGCTGTGTCCAAGCACCCACACGCATGGGACACGCATCGTTGCTCGGATAGCAGCAACCCAACTGTGGATGTCCGCGGCATAGTCCTCAATCGTGACAGCGTTGGCATCTGCGATGGCACGGCTGCTCGCGAACATTCCCCGCTTGTCGATACGTACGCTCCTGATCCCGCGCGCCGCCAACCCTTCGGCGATCAAGCGATATGAGAATGCCCTGATTCCGAGCGGGCTGTTGCCATCACGGTCGGTCGGCCCAGAGCCCGGGACAATTAAAACGACGGGAGCATCGGTGTCGCGTGGACCTAGTGCGGTCCCCGAGAGGGGCCCCGCTGGGCCGGGCGCTTCGATCATTCCAAGATCGCTCATATCCGCTCTCCTCGGATTAGACATGACCGGCACAGCGAAGCAGCCAAAAAAACCAGCTCAGCTTAATCAATTTGAATTATAATCTGAATAATTTGATAACAAAATCCAACTTCAGTACGAAACTGCACGATATAGAGGACACATACAAATTTACATTATTGAGGGAATTACCTCGATTGACACGCGATTATATTGAGCGACGCGGATCAGCGATTGACTGCGCCCAAAATGCTCTGGGCCGTTCGAAGGTCCCCGCGGAGCGAATGCTTCATCTTGTCCGCGGCGCATTGTTCGCGACAACCTCCTCATAGGCAGCGAGATCCAAGAACGCTTCAGCCTCTGCGACTTTTCCATCCTTCATCCGGAAGAACCAGACGAACTGGTTGCGATAGGGGTGCCCACCAGTCGTCGTCGCAGACGCGTTGAAACGGACCATCACGCGATCCTCAACCGCCCAGATATGCTCAACGTGAGGGACAAGCGGCGTCGCAAGGCGGCTGACCAGAGGCATGGAGGCATTCTCCACGAAATCGTTCATGCCGCGATATGTGCGAGCGACACTGCCTGAGCCCGGAATCGTCCAGACGATGTCTTCTGCCAGGAGGCGCTGGAACACATTCTCCCCTGCCGCCCAACGCTGGAACGCGTCGCGGACGATCTTTTCGTTTTGCGCCGTAGCGGTGGTGTCGGCCCGCGCCGGGGTCGCAATCATCGGAACAGCTGTCAGGGCGATGAGCCCAAGCAGCCCGCAACAGAACGCGGCATTCGCCAGACGGTGGCGCAAGATCGTGAGCGTCATCGAAAAATTTCCTTCTATCAGGACAGGGAAAAGAAACGGCTCCAGTTCCAAGGCGCGAGCCGCCGAGGCGGTAAACACGATCAGGGAGAGAACGGCGTCGACGGCTGCTTGCGACGATGCAAAATCACCCCGCCGAAAATTGCCGCAGACTTCACCATAGCGGCCGGTGGGGAAGAGCTTTGACAGACCGCGTTGTCGCCTGTAACCGCCCGATGATCTAGGCCAGAGGCTAGCCCGATCACCCGCGCCTGCGAAGCGGCAGAGCTTGACCTGCACGTCTTCAGCGGACCCGCCGGAACACCATGCCGCCATGGTGCAGCGTGTTCTCGTCGACGAACTCGCCATCGGCCGTAAAGCCGGTGTCGTCCCAGTAGTCGATGTGCTGGCCACGCACCTCGTAGCGGCCGCGATAGGCGCTTTCGCGGCTGCCGCGTGCCTCGTCGTAACGGCCGTTCGGCAGCAACTCGTGCCGGATCCGGCCGTCGGACGTGACCCAAATGCCGACATAAGGATGGGACTGGGCGGGTGACGTGCGGGTCATGGATGGTCCTGTCGTCTGGGACCTGGCCTCTTCGATCGCCATCAGCGTGGTGCCGGCGACGAGGGAGAGAGCGAGAAGTCGGAGGTCTTTCATGGTGATCTCCTCTGGTCTGTGCACCGCAGCGCGCGGCTGCGGACTGGCCTTCGGGGCCGCCGACATCCGCCTTCGCAGGCGTCGGGTCGGCGGGCTGTTCAGCTCGCCGATCGGGAACCCGTATGCATCTGGCGGGTCGATCGTTCGGGCTTGGCATGGATCTAGCCACGCGGCATTGTCGCGATAAGCCGCCATGGAAACGACAGCTTGGAAAGACTGACTAACCAATGATCCCGGACCTGAACGCGCTCGCGGTCTTTGCGCTCGTTGCGGAGGAACGGAACTTCCGCGCCGCCGCCGACCGTCTCGGCGTCACCCGTTCGGCGGTCAGTCAGACCGTCCGCCGGCTCGAGGAGGTTCTGGGCGTGGCGCTGGTCAGGCGCACGACGCGCAGCGTCGGCCTGACCGAGGCCGGGGAGCGTCTCGTCGCATCGATCGCCCCCGCCATCGCGGAGATGCGCTCGGCGGTCGAGTTCGTCGGCAGTCTGGAGGGACGTCCGCGCGGGCAGTTGCGGCTGGCCGTCACCTCGATCGCGGAACGGTTCCTTTCAGGCTCGTTCCTCGGCGGTTTCGCCGATTCCTATCCGGAGATACAGCTCGACGTGACGGTCACCGATGAGGAGTTCGACATCGTCACGGAGGGCTACGATGCGGGTGTGCGGCTCGGCGAGGTGATCGAGCAGGACATGATCGCGGTGCCGGTCTCGGGCGAGCAACGCCAGACCGCGGTCTGCGCGCCGTCCTATCTCGAGCGCTTCGGCGCGCCTCAGCATCCGCGCGAGCTCGTCGCGCATCGCTGCATCGGCTGGCGTCCCGCCCCGAAGGTCGCGCCCTATCGCTGGGAGTTCGGCGAAAACGGAAGGGAGTTCGACGTCGCGGTGGCGCCGGAGATCACGACCAATGACATGGGGCTGATGATCAAGCTCGCCATCGCCGGAGCAGGCATCACCTTCGGCATGGAGGAGACTTTTGCGCCGGCGGTGGAGCGGGGCGAACTGGTTCCAATCCTGACCGAATACTTCCCGCCCTTCGCTGGGTTCTACCTCTACTATCCAAGCCGGCGCAACCTCGCGCCGAAGCTGCGCGCGCTGGTCGAGCACGTCCAGCGCATGAAACTGTCACGATAGGCTCGCGGCTTACTATTGCGGTGAGAACGCCGACCGATGCGCTTCCCGGCGTTGCGCTGAACACTGGCGCCCGGAGCAATGCCGTTCGTGGCGACATCCGGCCGCCGGGCCAGTGCGACGCTTGCGCCTTTACCGTCCCGGCAGCGTGAGAACCAGTGCTCCATGGCGAGTGGCGACAACCGTGTGCTCAAATTGAACAGTGGGAGCTCTCGGCTGGCTGTAGAGAGTCCAGGGGTCATCGCCGTCCTCGGCGAGTTCTGCGCCCAGCGACAGGAAGGGCTCGACGGTGAAGACCAGACCCTCTCCCATCATCCGCCGGTCTGAGGCATCGGGCCAAGTCGCGATCTCGGTCGGGTCCTCGTGCAGGGACAAGCCGACGCCGTGGCTGGCGAGGTTGCGCACCAGCGTGTAGCCATTCCTGCGCGCGAACGCCCCCACGGCGCGTCCGATCTCGGCCAGCGGCCTGTCGGCGCCCACCTGGCGCAGTCCCGTCCACATCGCCCGGCGTCCATCCCTGCATAGCCGCTCGACCGCCCTTGACACGGGCGGCACGGCGAGGGACGCCCCGGTATCGGCGAAGAAGCCGTCCTTCTCCGCTGAAACGTCGATGTTGATCAGATCGCCCCGTGCGATCACGCGATTGCCGGGGATGCCATGCGCGATCTCCTCGTTCACGCTGATGCAGGTCGCTCCGGGAAAGCCGTAGACCAGTTCCGGAGCCGGACGGGCCCCGGCTGCCTCCATGAAGTCCCGCCCGATCCGATCAAGTTCGCCCGTGGTCATGCCAGGTTCGATGGCCCTGCTCATGATCGAAAGCGTATCGGCGACGATGCGCCCAATCCGCTTCAGCCCGGTCAGTTGCTCGTCGTTGGATATCGTCATGCCGGTTCCTTTTGCAGAGCCGTACCGATCATGTCCGGCCCAAATGGTTCGTTATCAGGACCGCAAGGTCTCGAGTTCGGTCCAGCGGGCGGCGAAGGCCCACATGTCCGCGGCTTCAGCGATGACCTTGTCCAGCGGCTTGCCGGCGCCGTGGCCCGCGCGGGTCTCGACGCGCAGCAGGCGCGGTTTGGGGCCAAGGTCAGTGGCCTGGATCGCGGCCGCGTATTTGTAGCTGTGCGCCGGCACGACGCGGTCATCGGCATCGGCGGTCGTGACCAGAATGGCTGGATAAGGCTTGCCGGCGGCAATGTTGTGATACGGCGACAGGGCTCTCAGGTTGTCGAAAGCCGCCTCGTCGCGCGGATCGCCGTAATCATAAGTCCAGAAGCCGCCGCCGGTGAAATGGTGGAAGCGCAGCAGGTCCATGACGCCGACCCCCGGCAAGGCGGCCGCGAACAGCTCCGGACACTGGTTCGTCACCGCGCCGACCAGCAGCCCGCCATTCGATTCGCCCTGGATCGCGATGCCGTCGGGCCTGGCGATGCCGGCGTCGCGCACGAACTCGGCCGCCGCGATGAAGTCGTCATAGGAGGTCTGCTTGTCGGCGAGGCGGCCGGCGTCGTGCCAGGCCCGGCCGTATTCGCCGCCGCCGCGGATATTGGCGATCGCCAGCGTGCCGCCCTGCGCCACCCAGGCCAGTTTAGTCGGCTCGTAATAGGGCGTCAGGCTGATGCCATAGCCGCCATAGCCATAGAGCAGGGTCGGCGCCGGCGCCTGCACCCCCTTGCGCCTGATCACGAAGATCGGGATCCTCGTCCCGTCTTTCGAGGCATAGAAATGCTGCTCGACGGCGATCTCGCCCAAGTCGAAGTCGAGCCGGGGTTTTGCCCACACGGTCTGCGTTCCCGTCGTCACATCGTAGCGGTAGATCGTCAGCGGCGCGTCGAAGCTGGTGAAGGCGATGAATGCCTCGTCATCGGCGAAGGTGCCGCGGATACCGGCGCTGCCGATGCCGGGTAGCTCGATCTTGCCATCCGGCGTACCGTCGAGGCCGTGGCGGCGCAGTTCGGTGCTGGCGTCGACCAGGTAGCTGGTCACGAGGCGGCTGCCGACGAGCCAGGCATGCTGCAGGACCGCCTCGTCCTGACCGAGGAGGTCGAGCGGCTCCGGATCGGCCTGCGCGAGATCGAAGGTGACGATCCTGCGGCGCGACGCGTCCAGGCTCGTGACGACGAAAAGGGTTTGCCCGTCATTGCCGAAGGCCATCCATTCGGCGGCGAAATCCGCGCCGGCGACGGTTCGGACAGTCCAGTCCTCCGTCGTCAGGTCGATGACGCTCAGCATCGTCATCGAGGAGCCGGGCGTGGACTGGATGACGAGGTAGCGCCCGTCCTCGGTCACGCCGGCGATGTGCAGCAGGTCGGGCCGCTCCGGCGTGGCATGGACCAGCCTGTCATCGGCTTGCGATGTTCCAAGGCGATGAAAGTAGACCGCATGGTTGGCGATCGCGGCCTGCGACGCCGTACCCGGCTCGGGCTTCGGATAGCGCGAATAGAAGAAGCCCGTTCCGTCCTTGGCCCAGGAGACGGCGCCGAAGCGGGCCCATTCCACCCGGTCGTCGAGCGTTTCGCCCGTGGCGACATCGAACACCCTGATCTCGCGCCAGTCGGCGCCGCCGCGTTGCACCGCGTAGACCACATGCGAGCCGTCATGGGACGCGTCCCACTCGGCCATGGCGTCGGCCCCGTCCGGCGACCAGCCGTTCGGATCGATCAGGAGCTGGGCCGGCCCGTTCACCCCCTCCCGGACATGGAGTTGGGCCTGCTGCTGACCCGGCAGACGCAGCGTGTGGAAATAGCGATCGCCGCGCTTCTGGGGAACGCTCGACTGGGTGAAGTCGAACAGCTCTTCGATCTGGCGGCGGAACGTGGCTTGCGCCGGTAGGCCGTCGAGATAGCCGCGGGCCAGCGCGTCCTGCTCCCGGACCCAGGCGGCGATCTCGCCGTCGCGGCGCGCATCGTTCTCCAGCCAACGATACGGATCTTCGACCTGACGCCCGAAATGGCTCTCGGTCACGTCGACGCGACGCGTGTGTGGATAATCGACAGAGGTCTGGACCCAATGGATGTTCATTCGCATTGCCTCATACAATCCTGCCTGCCTCGCGTGCGGCAGATTAGTCTGTCACTAAGTGACATTTAATGCGGCTTGAAATGTCTTTAATGTGGCGGCTTGAATGACGCGCCCCTGACGAGCAGATGAGAGCGCCATGAGCCGGAGCGTTGCCCGAGAGAACACACGGCTTGATCTGGCGCGGCACGCGGCTCGGCTTTTCTTGTCGAAGGGTGTCGCCGATACGACCGGCGACGAGATCGCCGCGGCGGCCGGCGTCGCGACGCGCACGCTCTGGCGGCACTTCCGATCGAAGGAAAGCGCCGTCGAACCGTTGTTCGCCCAGTCGTCACTTCGATTCGCCGCGATCCTCCGACGGTGGCCCCGGAACCTCTCGATCGAGGAGCTGTTCGCCGCGAACCTCGGTCCAGACAATCAGGCCGCCGAAGACACAGCGGACGACATCCTCGTCGTCAGGCTCCTTGCCAGGCTGCCAGAGGAGCCTGCCTTGCGAAGCGCCTGGCTGATGTCCTGCCAGATCGGCGAGGAGCATCTGATCGAGATCATCGCCGAGCGCCTCGATCGTCCAAGCGGCGAGTTCGAGGTGCGCCTGTGCGCGGCGACGGTGACGGCCGCGATCAGGATCGTCGACGAGACTGTCAGCCTGGCGGCGGTCAAGCATGGGCTGAAGACGACGACGGCCGAGGTGAACGCCCATCTGGCGCAGGCCATCCGCAGGGCCAGCACCCTGCCCTTCTGCGATCCGGTTACGCCGAGGATCTGGCCGACCAGCGGTGGCGAGTGAGCCGAAGCTTAAGCTCGCCACGCGACAGGCGCCTTCGGGGTATCGACCAAACTACTCGGCTGGTGATTTCTCGGGGATCCTGGCGATCACCTTGATCTCGAAGTCGAACCCCGACAGCCAGGTCACGCCGATGGCCGTCCATGTCGGATAGGGCGGATCGCCGATTTCCTCGGATCGAATAGCGAGCATCCTCTCGAACTGCGTCTGCGGATCGGTGTGGAAGGTGATGACATCGATCACGTCGTCGAACGTCGCGCCTGCAGCGGCCAGCACGGCGCGCAGATTGGCGAAGGCGAGCCGAACCTGATCCTCGTAGACGGGTTCGGGCGTTCCGTCCTCGCGGCTGCCCACCTGCCCGGAGACGAACAATAGATCGCCGGACCGGATCGCGGCGGAGTACTGGTGGATATCGTAGAGCGCGTGCCGGCCCGCAGGAAAAATGGCGTCGCGTCTGGTCATGTCGGGTCCTCTCATCGTTCGCGAAGGCAAGCGGCCAATCCGCGAGCTTCGCTCTTGCCGACATGAGATAGCGGGTGACTATTGATACGATTAGCCGTTGCATTCGGCACGGGCTGATGCACATTCGCCAGCAATGAAGCGCCCCTCGCTGAACGACCTCGAGGCTTTCGTGAGCGTCGCGACGCGTCGCAGTTTTCGGCGCGCGGCGGACGATCTCGGCACGGCCCCCTCCACCTTGAGCCATGCGGTGCGCGCTTTGGAGGAGCGCCTCGGCGTGCGCCTGCTCAACCGCACGACGCGCAGCGTCTCGCCAACGGAAGCTGGCTTCGACCTGCTCGGGCGTCTCCAGCCGGCGCTTGCGGGTCTAGACGAAGCGCTCGACGCCGCGCAGGCCTTTCGCGGCGCCGTCAGCGGCACGGTCAGGATCAACGCGCCGCGGCTCGCGGCGACGCTGCTGGTCCGCGACATCCTGCCGACGATGTCCGAGCGCTATCCTGACGTCGTTATCGACCTGGTCGTCGAGGGCAGGCTGATCGACATCGTGGCGGCGGGGTTCGACGCCGGCGTACGCCTGTTCGACTCCATCCCAAAAGACATGATCGCCGTGCCGTTCGGCGACGCGGTCAGCTTCGTCTGCGTCGCGTCGCCCGCCTATCTCAAACGCTTCAGTGAGCCGCAGACGCCCGATGAGCTGAAGGACCATCGCTGCATCGGTCACCGCGTGCCCAGCGGAAAGCTCTACCGCTGGGAGTTCGAGCAAGGCGGACGGGCGATGACGCTCGAGCTGAACGGCTCGTTGACCCTCGACGACGAAGAGCTGATGGTCGACGCCGCCATCGCCGGGCTCGGCGTCGCCTATGTCGCAAGTCCGGCAGCGGACCCAGCCTTGGAGGATGGCCGGCTGCGCCGAATTCTGTCGACTTGGACGCCAGCTTCAGAAAGCATCGCGATTTATTACTCCGGACATCGCGCCGTGCCGCCGCCGCTGCGCGCCTTTCTCGATGTCGTCAAGACGAGTTACCCGTGATCGCGCCAGTTCCAAGTCAGCGCTGCAAAGCTTTATGAGCGGTAGTCGCAGTCCTTGCCCGAAAGCGAACCTTCATCGCCTACCAGCGTGAGAGAGCCGGATTCGCTGCTTCTGCGATTTTTGCCGTGGATCGGCGCAACCGAGCGACCAACTTAACACATATGATTTTAAAAAATCATAACGCCGATCGACGTCGAAACCCTGCGCAGATTTACAGACAAAATTCTCTACAAATTTCTTACGGAGCACTCGAAATGTTTTCTCAATTCGGGTGCTTATTATTTCTCTGCCCAATGCTCTTTCGACAAATGCAAGATAAAAAATCTATCACTACTTTGGCAGATTTATTGAGTTGAGCTGTCAGTTGCAGTGCGGCATCGTATCAATGGTGGCCGTTCGAATTAGCGCTCGTCAGGGTTTCGCGCTTCTTTGCTCACCTGACCGAACCGAGTCGCCACCATCGTCGAGACCGCCGCAAGCGCGGGTCCGTGCGAGACGCGGTTCGCAACCGCGAAGACGGCCGGGCTCGCCGAGCGCCAGCGCCGGCACGCCTCATGCGTCGTCTCGCGATGCGGTCGCCTCAGCCTGCGGACGCACTGGAGGCGGCCAGGCTTGGCGCAGCCTGGAGCAGAGCCCTGGTGTAGTCATGGCGGGGCCGGTCGAGGATGTCTGCGACGCCACCCTCTTCGACGATGCGCCCCTCCTGCATCACCACGATCCGGTCGGCGACCTGCGAGACGGCCCCGAGGTCGTGCGAGATGAACAGGCAGGCGAAGCCGTGGCGCTCCTGCAACCGCCGGAACAGCGCGAGCACCTGCTTCTGGATCGTCATGTCGAGCGCCGAGACCGGCTCGTCGGCGACGACGAAGGCCGGGTTGCGGATGATGGCGCGGGCGATCGCGACGCGCTGGCGCTGCCCGCCGGAGAGCGCGTGCGGATAGCGCTCGCCGAAGCCCGATAGCCCGACCTCGGCGAGCATCTCCGCGACCCGCTCGGCCCGCTCAGCCCGGCTCAGCTTAGGACCATGATCGAGCGGCTCGGCGACGACTTCGGCGATTTGCTGGCGCGGATCGAGCGATGAGTAGGGATCCTGGAACACGAGCTGGCAGTTCAGCCGGAAATCGCGCCGGCGCTCATGCGACGCCCCCGCCAGCGGCTCGCTGCGGAACAGGAGTTCGCCGCCCGAAAGCGGCAGCAGCCCGATCATGGCGCGCCCGAGCGTGGTCTTGCCCGAGCCCGAGCCGCCGACGAGCGCGACCGCCTCTCCCGGCCTGACGCCGAGCGAGACGCTGTCGACGGCGAGCTTCGGCGGAGTCGTCGAGAACAATCCGCCGGAGCCCGGAAAGCGCACGCTGACCGCGCGCGCCTCGATCAGGTTCTGCGTCCCGGCGACGGGAGCGCGCGTCTCGTCGCGCTTTGGCAGGGCGTCTATCAGGGCCTTGGTGTAGGGCTCGCGCGGCTGGCGCAGCACTTGCGCCACCGGCCCGGCCTCGACCAACTGACCGCGCTCCAGCACGACGACCGACTGCGCGTACTGCGCCACCAGACCGAGATTATGGGTGATCAGCAGCACGGCGGTCCCGGCGGTGCGCGTCAGCTCGACCATGAGCTGCAGCACCTCGCGCTGGGTCAGCGTGTCGAGCGCCGTGGTCGGCTCGTCGGCGATCAGGAGCTTCGGCTTCAGCAGCATCACCGAGGCCAGCATGATGCGCTGGCGCATGCCGCCGGAGAACTGGTGCGGATAGGCCGACAGGCAGCTCTCCGGATCGGCGATCTGGACCCGCGTCAGCATCGCGGAGGCGCGCCGGCGCGCCTCCTGCGCCGAAAGCTGTTCGTGCAGCATGAGGCCTTCGATCAACTGCGCGCCGATCGTCATCGCGGGATTGAGCGAGACCATCGGTTCCTGGAAGACCATGCCGATCGCGCCGCCGCGCAGACGCCGCATCGCCTCGTTCGAGAGCGCGTCGACATCCTCGCCCTGGAACAGCAGCGTTCCGCCGGCGCGCCTGACCTGCGGCGGCAGAAGGCGCAGCGCGGCGCGCGCCGCCATCGTCTTGCCGCTGCCGGATTCCCCGACCAGCGCCAGGATCTCGCCCGCCGCGACGTCGAAGGAAACGCCGTCGAGGATCGTCAGCCCGCCCGGTCCCTTCAAGGACAGGCCGCGCAGCGACAAAAGCGGAGCGGGCTGGCCAGCGGACATCAGCCGCGCTCCATGCGGGGGTCGAGCCAGTCGCGCAGCGCGTCGCCGAGCAGGTTGATGCCCAGCATCGAGAGCGCGATGCACAGGCCCGGCGCAATGCCGAGCCAGGGCGCGCTCTCGATGAAGGGCCGGCCCGAGGAGAGCATGTTGCCCCAGGTCGCGGCGGGCGGCGGCACGCCGAGCCCGAGAAAGGACAGCGCGCTTTCGGCCAGGATGACCCAGCCCACCATCGAGGTGGCGAGCACGACGATTGGCGCGACGCAATTGGGAAGGACGTGGCGGCGCATCGTCGTCCATTCGGAGTTGCCGATCACGCGCGAGGCCTCGACATAGTCGCGCTCGCGCACCGACAGCACCGTCGCCCGGACGACCCGAAGCACGGAGGGCGCATAGGCGAGGCCGAGCGCGACGATGATGCCGTATTTGTTGGCCCCGATGATCACCATCAGCCCGAGCGCGAGCAGGATGCCGGGGAACGCCAGCAGCGCGTCGCTGACCACCATCAGCAGCCGGTCGACCAGCCCGCGCAGATAGCCAGCGAGCAGTCCGAGCAGCGCGCCGATCGCGACCGCGACCACGACCGTCAGCACCGCGACGGTGAGGCTCGTCGCGGCCCCGGCCATGACGCGCGAGAGCACGTCGCGGCCGAACTCGTCGGTGCCGAGCCAATAGGCCGCAGAGGGCGGTTTCAGGCGCTGGCGCAGATTGATCGCGAGCGGTCCATAGGGCGTCCAGGCGACGGAGACCACCGCCATGGCGAGCACGAGCCCGACCAGGAGGCCGCCGATCAGCGCGTTGGCTCTCAGGGCCGCGAGCCGGCCGAGCCGGTTCACGAGGCCGCGACCCGCGGATCGAACAGCGGATAGCACAGATCGACGATCAGGTTGACCAGCACGTAGATGAGGGCGGTGAACAACAGACATCCCTGAACCACCGGGTAATCGCGGGCGAAGATGGCGTCGACCAGAAGTCGGCCGAGGCCGGGCAAGGTGAAGACGGTCTCGAGCACGGCGATGCCGCCGAGCAGATTGCCGAGCACCAGTCCGATCACGGTCCAGGTCGGCGCGAAGGCGTTGGGCAGGACATGGCGCAGCAGCACACGCCGCTCGCGCAGCCCCTTGGCGCGGGCATGCATGACGTATTCTAGCCGCAGCACCTCGATCGCACTGGCGCGCGCCATCCGCGTGAGCACGCCGGCCTCAATCAGCGTCAGGGTGACGACCGGCAGCAGGATGTAGAGTAGCGCCTGCGTCGGGCTCTGCCCGAAAGGGACATAGCCGATGACCGGCACCCAGCCGAGCTTGAGCCCGAACACCAGGAGCAGGATCAGGCCGAGCCAAAAGCTCGGGATCGAGAGCAAGAGCGTGGCGGTCGTAACCACCGCGATGTCGAGGCCGCTGTTCTGCTTCCAGGCGGCGAGCAGGCCGGCCGGCACCGCGATCAGCACCGCCAATCCCACGGCGAGGAACACGATCGCCGCGGTGACCTGGAAGCGCTCCCAGAGCAGCGGCAGCACGGGCTGCCCGTCGGTGATGGCGACGCCGAGATCGCCCTGAGCCAGGCGCCCGAGCCAGAGGCCGAACTGGACCAGGATCGGCCGGTCGAGCCCGTACTGGGCCTTAAGCCCTGCGATCTGGTCCGGCGTCGCGGCGTCGCCCAGGATGACCAGCGCCGGATCACCCGGAATCAGCCTGACCATCACGAAGACCGTGAAGCCGACCAGCAGCAGCGTCGGCAGCGTCCAGAGCAGCCGCTTGCCGACATAGCCGAGGGGGCCGTGCATGACCGGCTCCCGGCGGCGGCTCAGGAGCCCGGCTTGAGCGAGACGCCCCAGGCCCGCGGCTGGCCCAGCGCCCAGCCGGCATAGCCCTGGACATTGCTGCGCGCCGCGCTGGTCTCGACGCTGGAATACAGCACGATCATCGGCATGTCGGCGCGGAACCTGGCCTCCAGCTCGTCGAAGATCGCCTGGCGCTGCGCCTTGTCGGTCACCTCCATGCTCCGGGTCATCAGCTCGCGCGCCTCCGCATTGTCCCAGACCTTGCGCGGCTGCTTGTCCTTGTCGCCGCTGATCATCTCGAATGAGAGCGAGGGATCGAGTCGCGAGGAGTAGGTGAAGGCCATCGCCTGGTAGTCGCCCTTGGTGTAGCGGTCTAGCAGCGTCGCCCAGTCCAGCACCTCGATCTCGATCCTGAGGCCGGCCTCCTGCGCCATCGCCTGGGTCAGCACGGCGAAGTCGAACAGCGACGGATAGCGCTTGGTCGCCAGCAGCTTGATCGTCTCGCCCTTGTAGCCGGCCTCCGCCAGCAGCTTCTTCGCCCCGGCGACATCGCGCTTGGGCATCTGCGCCTGCGCCTGGCCGTAAAAGCCCGACGGGACCGGAATGATCGAAAGGCTCGGTTTCGACTCGCCCTCGGTGATCGTCTCGACGATCTGCGGCACGTCGAGCGACATCGCGATGGCGCGACGCAGGCGGGCGTCCTTCAGCAGTGGATCGCGCGTCTGGAACAGCACCGCCTGGATGTCCATGGCCTGCTTGGTCTGCAGGGTGAGATCCTTTCGCGCCTTGTATTCGGCGATGTCGGCGTTGACGATGTCGGGATTGATGTCGATGCCGCCAGACAGCAGCGCCGCCTTCGCCGCCGAGGCGTCGGGGATGATCACGAAACGCAGCTTCGGCACGAGTGGCGCCTTGTTGCCGGCATGGCCATCGCGCTCGCCGGGCAGCGCCGTATAGGCATCGTTGCGGACGAGGTCGATGTACTGGGCGCGCTTCCACTCCGCGAGCTTGAACGGGCCGGTTCCGACCGGCTCCTTCCACTTGCCGTCCGCGTCTAGCGAGGCGCGGTGATAGATGCCGGTTCCACCGCAATCGGTGCGGGCCAGAAGCGTCAGGAACAGCGCCGACGGCTTCTCCAGCGTGAAGACGACGGTCTTGGCGTCCTTGGCGGCGACATCGACGACCTTGGTCAGGCCGCGCCCGTCCACCTCCGGCAAGCAGCGCCAGTTGTTGGCTGGCGTGGTGTAGCGTTTCCAGGCGAAGAGCACGTCGTCGGCCGTCAGCGGCGCGCCGTTGTGGAAGCTCACGCCGTCGCGCAGGGCGAAGGTGTAGGTTCTACCATCCGGAGAAACCTCGACGGATTTCGCCAGCATCGGCGCGACGGAGGCATCCTCGCGATAGGCGACTAGCCCCTCGACCATGTGCAGCACGACGGCGTCGGTGTTGGCGTCGCGGTTAAGGCCCGGATCGGTCGAGCGGATATCGGCGTTGAGGCGCAGCCGCAGCGTGTCCTGCTGGGCGACGGCTGCGCCAGCCGGGAGGCTAAGCGCGACTGCGAGGGCGGCAATCAGCTTGCGTGTCATGTCGTTCCCCTGCTGCTGAGGCGGCGGCCTTCTCGGCTCGTCTCGCTGGAATTGTCGGTTGCGTTGTCAGGCGGCGTGCGGCCGCGCCGCTCCTGCGTTGGGCTGCTGCATCGCCATGTCGAGGCGATATGTCTCGAAGCTGCGGTTGAGCGCCGGCAGCATCGCGACCTCCATCACGCCCCGGGCCGGCTCCATCACCAGCATTGCGACGGTCGCCGAGAGATTGTTGGCGGTGTTGAGGCGCGGCGGTCGGCACACCGACCAGGGCGTCTCAAAATCGTCGAACAGCGCGGTCTTGACGATGTCGGTAGTGACATGGCCGAGATGCGGCTCGATCAGCGCGCGGACCCGCAGGTCGCGGTAGAGCGAATCCGGCGTGTTCTGGACGCCCTTGTCGATCAGCTTGGAGAGCGCGACCGGGCTCTGGAAATGGTTGGCGTGGACCAGCAGCCCCTGCTGGGGATGCACCTGGAAGGTCTCGTCCGGCGCGCATTCGAAATCGATCGCGACGCCGTTGGCCTGCGCGACGAGCATGTTGTTGGCGGCCGATTTCGGGGTCGTGTAGACCGCGTGCATGGCGAGCGCCAGTTGCTGCTGCTCCAGCACCTTGCGCCGGATCAGCGCGAGCGGGACGCCCAGCCTGCGGTAGTCGCGGTCGCATTCGAGATAATTGGCGGTGATCGAGATGCCGGCGGCGTTGAAGCCGGTCCGGGCCAGCGCGCCGGCTTCGGTGAAGGTCAGGAGGTCCGGCCCATCGTCCCGCCGCACCTTCAGCACGACTGCGGTCTCGGCGCATTCGGCCTTCCAGTCCCAGTCCAGCGCATGGATCAGCCGGCCCTCCGCCGTCGTCTGAGGCAGCACGACGAGGCCGGTGCAACCATCGGGATCGTCCGGGAGCGGTTCGCCGCGTTCCCTGCGCTGCGCGAGCTTCAGGATTTCGGTGCGCGCGTTCAGCAGCACGATTGCCGGATAGGGCACGCCGGCGCCCTCGGCGATGCCGCGCATCTCCTCGATGTAGGCGGGCTCGAAAGCCGCGATCGTCGGCTCGAAACGGGCGACCAGCGCCTCGATCTGCGGCCAGCCGAGCTTTCCGGCCTCGAGCTGTGAGGAATAATGCTCGATGCCGCGCTTTATGCGCGGCTTCGCCTGTTCGCCATATTGGCGTCCGCGCTCGCGCGCCGGCCCGCCGATCTCGACGAGCGGACAGGGAACGGGCTTCGCCTGGGCTCGCCCGGCTGGCATGGACGCGATCGACGGCATGGACGGGGACGACATGATCGGTCGGCGCCTTTCACGATGACGGACGCCTCAGGAGGCCCTGTCGAACGAAGTCTGCTGAGGCCGTTGTGCGGGCCACGCCAGTATTGTATTTCGTTTCTCCATGAAACAATCAAGCGAAAAGATCGGCGATTCGCCGACCCGGCTGCAGCAGGACCTGCTCGGCCAGATTATCGGGCTGATCCACCAGGATGGGCTGCGGCCCGGGGCGCGGCTCAACGAAAACCGCCTGGCGCAGAGGCTCGGCGTCTCGCGCACGCCGATCCGCGCGGCGCTGGAGCATCTCGCCGGCGGCGGCTATGTCGAGCGCCAGCCCAATCGCGGCATGGAGTTGCTGGCGCTGCCGCCCGAGCCGGACGCCGCCGAGCCGGCCGAGGGCGGCGAGGACGATCTGATCGTTCGCATCGCCCATGATCGTGGCCGCGACCTGCTGCCGCTCGACATCTCGGAGACCGAGCTGATGCGGATCTACGGCGCCAGCCGTCAGATCGTGCGCGCCGCGCTGGAACGCCTCGCCGATCTCGACATCGTCGAGCGCAAGGCCGGCTATGGCTGGCGCTTCTTGGACACGCTGCAGGACAGGTCGGCGAGGCTGGAGAGCTACCGCTTCCGCATGCTGATCGAGACGGCCGCCATCGTGGAGCCCGGCTTCACGCTGCGGCCGGACTGGGCCGAAGTGATGCGCCGCGACCATGAGATGGCCCTTGCGGCGGCGCTGGCGGGGCAGTGGGGCCCATCCTCCAGCGTCGGCTTCTTCGAAATGAACGCTGCGTTCCACGAAGGGATCGGCGACGCCTCGGGCAATCGCTATCTGGCCGCAGCGATCCGCCGGCAGAACCGGCTGCGGCGGCTCTCCAATTACGACTGGACCCATGGTGTCGCGCGGGTCGTCGTGAATTGCCGCGAGCATCTCGAAATCCTCGAACGGCTCGAGGCGCGCGACCATCAGGTCGCCGCGGCGCTGATGCGCCGCCATCTCGACATGGCGAGCCGGCTGCAGCCCTCCTTCGAAAGCAAGGATTGATTTTCAGTTTTCAAAACGCAATTGTTGCCGCCATCCTCGGAAAGGACGACGAGTTTGCCCGCGCAGCGCTGCCTCTGGACCGAAACCGCTATCGCCGGTCCTGCCCTGCCGAGCCTCGCGGGCCCTTGCGAAGCGGAGGTAGCGATCGTCGGCGCCGGCTTCGCCGGGCTGTCGACCGCGCTGGCGCTGGCCGAGCGCGGCGTGGCGGTCGTCGTGCTGGAGGCCGGCGCGATCGGCGAGGGCGCGTCCGGCCGCAATGGCGGCCAGGTCATTGCCGGCCTGCGGCACTTTCCCGACGAACTGGTCGAGGCCTATGGCCGCGAGCGCGGACGCAGGCTTTACGATTTCGGCGCCGGTACGGCCGATGCCGCCTTCGCACTGATCGCCCGTCATGACTTGCGCTGCGACGCGACGCGGGAGGGCTGGATCAACGTCACCGACACGCAGGCCGGGCTCGAACTCGTCGCCCGCCGCGTCGACGCCTGGCAGGCGAACGGGGTTGCGGCCCGGCAGTTAAGGCGCGCCGAATTGCGCGATCTCACCGGCACGGACGCCTATCTCGGCGGCTGGATCGACCCGCGCGGCGGCGGCGTGCAGCCGCTCAGCCTGGTGCGTGAACTGGCGAGGGCGGCGCAGGCGGCCGGCTCCGTCATCCATGTCGGCTCGCGCGCCGAGGCGCTGACGCGTCGCGGCAGGGACTGGCGCATCGCGACGGCGCGCGGCCATGTCACGGCTCGACGCGTTCTGATCGCTACTAACGCCTTGGCCGGGCCGCTGAGTCCGCCTCTGGCGCGCAGCTTCCTGCCGGTCTGGAGCTACCAGATCGCGACCGATCCGCTTCCCGCCTCGGCGGGCGTGATGTCCACCGGCGCGGTTGTGTCGGATTCACGCCGCGTGCTGCGCTATTTCCGCCGTGACAGCGCCGGCCGACTTATCGTCGGCGGCAAGGGCACGCCGACGGGTCCCAAGGGTCCGGGCTCGTTCAACCTGCAGAAACTGACGCTGGCGCGGCTTTACCCACAGCTCGGCGAAATCAAGCCGACCTATTATTGGGGCGGGCAGGTTTCGCTGACGCTTGACCGGTTACCCCGCCTCTTCGTGCTGGAGGACGGCGTGCTCGCAACGCTCGGCTGCAATGGCAAAGGCGTCGCTTGGAATCTGGCGCTGGGCTCGGTTCTGGCCGAAGCGCTAACAGGGGCTGAACTCGACACGCTGCCGCTGCCGCCGGCGCGTCCGCCGAGCCCGATCCCGTTCCATGGCCTCAAACGCGTCTATGCCGCAGCCGGCAGCGCCTGGCTGCGGTTTCGCGACACGATCGAGCGCCAGAGCGCGCCCTCGCCCTGAAGGAGAGGCCGATGACCTTTGCCGACGCCGATGCGCCGGGTCGCAACCGCGACGACGCCTTCTGGATGCCGTTCACCGCGATGCGGCAGTACCGGCGAAAGCCGATGAACTTCGTCTCCGCCGATGCCATGCATTACGAGACCGATGACGGCCGCCGCATCCTCGACGGCATGGCCGGGCTCTGGTGCGTCAATGCCGGCCACGGCCAGCCCCGGATCACGCAGTCGATCCGCGACATGGCAGGCCAGCTCGATTTCGTCTCCTCCTTCCGCATGAGCCATCCCGGCGCAGCCGCGATGGCGCAGGCGCTGACCGCGCTGGCCCCAGTCGGCCTCGACCACGCCTTCTTCGTCAGCTCGGGCTCGGAGGCGGTAGACAGCGCGCTGAAGATCGCCCGCGCCTATCACCAGGCGAGAGGCGAGGGCCGGCGCGTCAAGCTCATCGGCCGCGCCAAGGGCTACCATGGCATGGGCTGGGGCGGATTGTCGGTCTCCGGCATCGGCCGTCACAAGCGCGATTTCGGGCCGTTGCTCGGCGAGGTCGCGCATCTGCCGCTGCCCTACGACGCCACGATGGCGTTTTCCGACGGCCAGCCGCGACATGGCGCGGACTATGCGCAGGCGCTGGAGCAAATCGTTGCGGTCAACGACGCGGGCACGATCGCGGCCGTCATCGTCGAGCCGGTGACCGGCTCGGGCGGCGTCTATCCGCCGCCGCACGGCTATCTCGATGCCCTGCGTGCGATCTGCGACCGCCACGGCATCCTGCTGATCTTCGACGAGGTCATCACCGGCTTCGGCCGGCTCGGCGCAAGTTTCGCCGCGCAAGCTTATGGCGTGCTGCCCGACCTGCTGACCTGCGCCAAGGGCATGACCAACGGCGCCGTGCCGATGGGAGCCGTGCTCGCGCGCGACACTGTCTTCGACGCCTTCATGGCCGGCCCGCCCGACGCGATCGAACTGCTTCACGGCTACACCTACTCGGCGCATCCGCTCGCCTGCGCCGCCGGGCTCGCGACTATCGCCGTTCATGATGAGTTCGGCCTCAACGCCCGCGCCGCGCGGCTGGAGCCGCTCTGGCGACAGACGGCACGGGGCCTGAGGGATGCGCCCCATGTCGCCGACATCCGCACGGCCGGCATCCTCGCCGGCATCGACCTCACGCCCCGCTCCGGTGCGTCCGGCGCGCGCGGCAACGATTGCGCCCAGGCCTGTTTCGAGGCCGGCATGCTGATCCGCAACGCCGGCGACACGCTGCTGCTGTCGCCGCCGCTGGTCCTCGATAAAGCCGACATCGAACGCCTGTTTAAGACAATCCACGACATCCTCAACCGACTGGACTGACGCCATGACGAACCAGAGCCCGGCCTCGATCCGGATCAGGCCGGAGGACTGCCCGCCCCCGCCCGCCGACAAGCCCACATCCGCAACGAAGGCCTATGCCGATCCGACCGGCGCATTGACCAGCGGCATCTGGCGCTCGCAGGCCAACCGCCTGGAGGTCAACTATGCGCGCGACGAGTTCTGCTTGATCGTCGAGGGCGAGGTGCATCTAACCGACGCCGACGGGCACACCGAGATCTACCGCCCAGGCGACGGCTTCATGGTGCCGGCGGGCTTTCGGGGGATCTGGGACATGCCGGTGCCAGTCACCAAATTCTACGTGCTGCACGCGGCAGCGAAAGCGACGCCCTGACCGCGCGATCCGCCTGTCCCTGCGTTAGCCAGACGCCATTAGCGACTCGCTTCAACCGTCCTGAAACACCTCCTCACGCTTGGCGCCGAGCGCGGGCAGCAAGGCGAGCCCGACCAGCAGGAGCGCGAGCGCCAGGAAGCCGGCGGAGATCGGCCGCGTCACGAAGATGCTCGGGTCGCCATTGGTGATCAGCAGCGCCCGGCGCAAATTCTCCTCCAGCATCGGCCCGAGGATGAAGCCGAGCAGCAGCGGCACCGGATCACAGCCGCAGCGCGCTAGCAGCAGGCCGATCACGCCGAAGGCCGCCATCAAGTGCACCTCGAAGGTCGAGAGCCCGATGACGTAGACGCCGGTTGCGCAGAACAGCACGATCGCCGGGAACAGGATTCGGTAGGGCACTTTCAGGAGCTGTACCCAGAGACCGACCAGCGGCAGGTTGATGACAAGAAGCATCAGGTTGCCGAGCCACATCGAGACGATCAGCCCCCAGAACAGGGCCGGGTTCTGCGTCATCACCTGCGGTCCCGGCTGAATGCCGTGGATCGTCATCGCGCCGATCATCAGCGCCATCACGGCGTTGGAGGGCAGGCCGAGCGTCAGCATCGGGATGAAAGAGGTCTGGGCCGCGGCGTTGTTGGCGGCTTCGGGCGCGGCGACGCCGCGGATATCGCCCTGGCCGAAGCGCCCGCTCGCACCGGCGAGCTTCTTCTCCAGCACATAGGCCGAAAAGGCGGCGAGCGTCGGCCCGCCGCCCGGCAGCACGCCAAGCACGGAGCCCAAGCCCGTCGCGCGCAGCACAGCCCCGGCCGAGGCCTTCAGGTCGGCGAGCGTCGGGAACAGGCCGGCGATCTTGCTCGCGACGAGCGAGCGCTGCTCGGCCGGGCGACCGAGATTAGCGACGATCTCGGCCAGGCCGAACAAGCCCATCGCCAGCGGCACGAAGCCGAGCCCGTCGGCGAGCACGTTGAGGCCGAAGGAGTAGCGCTGCGCCCCGGTGTTGACGTCCGTCCCGACGAGGCCGAGCAGCAGGCCGACGAAGATCATGCCGAGCGCCTTCGCGAGATCGCCATTGGCGAGCACGGTCGCGGCCACGAGCCCCAGCACCATCAGCGAAAAATACTCCGCCGCGCCGAAATGGCGCGCCAGCCCCGCCAGGCTCGGGCCGACCAGCACTATCAGCAGCGTCGCGATCGAGCCGGCGACGAAGGAGCCGATGCCGGCGATGGCGAGCGCGGGCCCGGAGCGGCCCTGTCGCGCCATCTGGTAGCCGTCGATGGTGGTGATGACGCTGGAGGCCTCGCCCGGCAGGTTGACCAGAATCGCGGTCGTCGAGCCGCCATATTGCGCGCCGTAGAAGATGCCCGCCAGCATGATCAGCGCGCCCTCCGGCGGCAGCGAGAAGGTCAGCGGCAGCAGCATCGCGATGGTGGCGATCGGCCCGATGCCGGGCAGCACGCCGATCAGCGTGCCGATCAGCGCGCCGGCGAGGCACATGCCGAGGTTGAGCGGCGTGAAGGCCGTGGCGAGGCCGAGCGCGAGCGGGCCGAGCAGGTCCATCACGGCGTGCCCCCGAACAGCTTGAGCGGCTGGCCGAGCATCACCACGAACAGCAGCGCCGTGCCGCCTCCGAGCAGGCCCGCGACGAGCAGCGCCTCGCGCCAGCGCACCGGCGGCAGGGCGAGCGCCGCGACGAAGGGCGTGAGCATGGCGGTCGCGACATAGCCGATGTGCTCGATCGCGAGCCCGAACAGCACGACCGCGAGCGTAACAGTGATGAGCGCTCGCCAGGGCAGGCGCTCGATGGCTGGACCGTCGACGCGCAGCGCCCGCAGCAGCATCAGCCCGCCGAAGCCGAGGCAGATGACGCTGAGGATGCGCGGCGTCGTGCCGGAGCCGAGCTGCCCGCCGGCGCGCATGCCGGGCAGGCCGGCACCGAACCAGAGGCCGGCCGCGCCGACCGCAAGGAAGATCAGGGCCGCGCCGAAATCCTGCGGCGAACGGATGCGGATCATGGTCGTCCCTCCCGGACGGCGTTGTCGTCCCGCGCTCTGCGGCGCGCTGGTCAGAAGCGGTCGAGTGCGGCCAGGCGCTCGTCCGGCGCGCTCAGCCCGTTCGAGACATAGGGGCCGCCCTGGAAATGCTCGGCCCAGCGGTCGCCGGGGTGGTCGGGGCCTGGGAACAGATGTGCGAAGGCCTCGGAATCGTCCTGCGGCCGGTAGCCCAGCCTGTGGGCGGAGGAATTGTCCCAGAACGAGCGCGCATTGTTCGAGACGCCGTAGACGGTCTCGCAAATGTAGTCGGCGGTGAGGCCGACCTTGACGAGGCGCACCGCATCGGGGAGCGAAAGCCAGTTCGAGAGGCCGCGACGGCTGGTCGGTTGCGGCAGGAACATGCCGATCCGCATGCTGAAGGAGCGGATTGCGAACTTGTGGGCGTAGAGGAAGCCAAGCTCCTCGCCAAAAACCTTGGTCAGCCCGTAGCGGCTGTCGGGCCGCTGCGTCACGCGATGATCGATTTTTCGCGAGCGCGGATAGAAGCCGATCGCGTGGTTCGAGCTGGCGTAGAGCACGCGGTCGACGCCGTGCCGGCGGGCCGCCTCCCAGATGTTGATCGTGGCGCGGATATTGGCGTCGAGCAGCACGTCCCAGTCCGCCTCGCGCGGATAGCCGGCGAGATGGATCACGGCCGCGACCCCGCCATCCGCGAAGAGGCTCTCGACGAAGGCGGCGTCGGCGAGGTCGCCGGTAGAGACCTCGTCCGCATGCTCGCCCGGGCCGGGATCGACGATGTCGGTCGCCTTGAGCCGGAACGGGCCGCCGAAGAAGGCGGCGAGTTCGGCGTCGCCCGGCAACTCGCGGCGCAGCAGCGAACCGATGCGTCCGGCCGCGCCGGTGATCAGGATGGCGGGCGTGGTCATGACTGGCCTTCTTCGGGAGAGAGCAGTTGCGCCCGGCGGCGGCGCATCGCGACATAGGTCGCGCCCTGTTCTTCCGCGTCCTGCCAGCCGCCGGTCGCGATCGCGACATTGCGGCGGCTCGGATGGGCGGCGATGAAATCCTCGACCAGTTCGACGCCGAGGCCCGGCCTGTCGGGCACGAGGAGATGGCCGTCTTCCGCCTCCGGGACCGGGGTCACGGCCTGCGCCTTGCCGGCCCAGTCGGGCTCCAGCCGCTCCATCATCAGGCCGTTGGGGATCGCCGCCATCAGATGTAGCGCGGCGAATTCGGCGACGGGGCCGAGCGAGCCCGAATGCGGCGCGAACTGGACGAAATGCGCCTCGGCCAGCGCGGCGATCTTCCTCATCTCGGTGATGCCGCCGGCGCGGCCGGTGTCCGGCTGGATGATGTCGACGAGACCGCTTCGCAGCAGCGTCTGCGCCCCCCATTTCGTCGCCAGCCTCTCGCCGCCGGCAATCGGCGTGTGCGGCAGGGCGCGGCGGACCCGGCCCCAGCCCTCGACATCCTCGGGCGCGACCGGGTCCTCGAGGAAGAGGATGTCGAAGGGCTCGAGCGCCTTGCCGATGGCGATGGCGTCGCTCGCCGGCAGCCAGGGCGGCCCGTGCAGATCGACCGTGATGTCGATCGCGCGCCCCAGAGCCGCGCGCATCGCCGCGACGCGCTCGACGATGTTTTCATGGCCGCCGAGCTTGACCGTGGTGACGCCGCGCGCGACCAGCGCCTGCGCATCCGCGACCGTCTTGACGTGGGCGTAGTAGCGCACGCGTCGGCGCAGCTTGCCGCCGATCAGGTTCCAGACCGGCGTGCCGAGCGCCTTGCCCTTGATGTCCCACAACGCCATGTCGATCGCCGTGATCGCGCCGGCGCCGACGACGCCGGTATCGCCATGGCCCATCATGGCGAGCCGCATGCGCTGCCAGAGCCGCTCGATGTCGCGCGCGTCCTGGCCGATCAGCTCCTGCTTCAGATCCCCGATCGCGGCGTGGATCACGCGCGGCCAGCCCGAGCCCTCGCCGATCCCGACGAGACCCGGCACGTCGGTGACGACCTTGACGAAAAGCCAGTTGCGCCCGGTCGCGAGCGCGCTCGTGCCGCCCGCGCCGGTCCAGGAGGTGACCTCCGGCGCGCCGGCCTGCATGACCAGCGGGATGATGTCGACGATGCGCAAGCGGCTCGGGCCTCACTGTGAGAGGGCAGGGTTCGGTCGGCCTATTGCGGCTTGTAGCCGATCGCCTTGATCAGCTCGCCGAGCCGCGCGGTTTCCGCCGTGTAGTAGCTCTGGAACGCCGCCGGATCGGGGCTCGTCACCACCTCGTTGCCGAGCTGCTCCAGCTTTTCGCGCAAATCGGGCCGGCCGACCGCCGCGACCACGGCCTCATGGAGCCTTGCGACGATCGGCGCGGGCGTCCCAGCGCGCACGGCGACGCCCATCCAGCTCCGGAAGAACCCGGCCGGCGAGACGCCGCTCGCCCCCGCCGGCGGGATTTTCTCCAGCCCCTTGACGGCTGCGTCCTGCAGGATGGCGACCCCATGGACCTGTCCGGCCTCGACGAGCCCCTTCAGCGTGCCCGACATCAGGTCGCAGACCACGTCGACCTCCTCCGACATCAGCGCCTGCACGGCGAGCGCCCCGCCGCGATAGGGCACGAACTTGAAGGTGAAGCCCTGGTCGCGGGCGAACAGCTCGGGGCCGAGATGCGAGGAGGTGCCGAGCACGCCGCCGAACTTCAGCTCGCCATTGCGGGCCTTGCCGGCGGCGACCACGTCCTGCACCGACTTCAGCCCGGATTTCGGGTTGGTCAGCATAACCACCGGAATGCTGACGATCTGGGAGACCATGGTCAGGGCCTTCGCCGGATCGTAGCCGACATCCATGACGAAGGGGTTGGTTGCGAGGTTGATCTGCGCGAGATAGATGGTGTGGCCGTCGGCCGGCGCGCCGAGCACGGCCTGCGTCGCGATGTTGCCGCTGGCCCCGGGCTTGCTCTCGACCACGAATTGCTGGCCGAGGCTCTTCGACAGCTCCGCGCCGAGCAGGCGAGAGATGGCGTCCGAGACGCCGCCGGCCGGGAAGCCGATCACGAAGCGCACGGGCCGCGTGGGATAGGCCTGCGCCAGACCTGCGCCCGGCGAGATGAGGGCGGCGGAGCCGGCCGCCGCGCCGGCAAGCAGGCTTCGGCGCGTGATCGGGGTCGTGGTCATCATGTCCTCCCGTACTGGTCAGGCCGTTGTCCCGGCCGTTTCCCTGATGTTGTCGAGCATGTGGTCGCGGGCGCGGCGCGTGTGCCGCTGCGCGGCCAGCGCCGCAGCCTCTGCGTCGCCGGCCTTGATCGCGTCGAGGATGACGCGATGTTCGGCGATGATCTCCTGCAGGCGCCCCGGCCGGCTGCCGAGGCTGCGCCGCAGCGCGTCAATCAGGCAGGAGCGCCCATCGAAAATCTCCAGCGCCAGCGGGTTGTCGGCGATCGCGCCGATCGTCTGGTGCAGCGCGCGGTTGGCGGGGACGATCTTGCCGATGTCGCCGGTCGCGACCGCCGCCTCGTAGATCTCGACGAAGTTTTCGATGCGCGCGATGTCTTCGGCCGTCGCCCGCCGCGTCGTCTCCGCCGCGAGCATGCCCTCTATCGCGCCGCGCACATCGTAGACGTTCTTGACGAAGGCGGCGTCGACCTGCCGCACCACGGCGCCGCGATTGAGCCGCATCTCGACGAGGCCATAGCCCTGCAACTGGTGCAGCGCCTCGCGCAGCGGATTGGCGCTCACCCCGTAATACAGGCTGAGCTCGGCCATCGTCAGATGCTGGCCGGGTTTCCAGACGCCCGAGGCGACGTCGGCCGTGATCTGCTCGCGCAGCCGGGCATAGGCGGGGGCGGAGAAGCCGCTGGCAGAAAAACCGCTGGACGTGGCGCTGTTCATTTCTATAGTCTGGATTATATAGAATCTATAATCAAGAGGGGTCGATGAGAATCTGGAGGAGTGGGGCCGAGGTCGGTGAGGGCCCGTTCTGGGACGAGGCGAGCCAGAGCCTGTTCTGGATCGACATCCGTCGTCCGGCGCTGCATCGCTACGATGTCGAGGGGCGGGCGCTTGGTTCATGGCCGCTGCCCGAGCCGGTCGGCGCGTTCGCGCTTTTGGCCGATGGCGAGCGTGCGTTGGTGGCGCTGGCGAGCGGCCTCGCGCTCCTCGATCTGCCGTCGGGCGAGCTGGAGCGCCTGTTCGACCCCGAGCCGGAGCGGCCGGAGAATCGGCTGAACGAGGGCAAAATCTCGCCCTGCGGCCAATTTTTCGTCTTCGGTTCGATGGACGAGCGCGAGCCCAAGCAGGCGACGGGATCGCTCTACCGCCTCGCCGCCGATGGCAGGGTTGCGACGCTGGCGCGCGATCTCGTCGTCGCCAACGGCGTCGCCTGGAGCCCCGATGGCGGCACGTTGTATTTTTCAGACAGCCGCGCCGCGATCATCTGGGCTGCGGACTGGGATGCCTCGGTGGGCGCGATCACCAACCGCCGTGTGTTCGCGACGCCGAGCGCCGACCAGGGCCGGCCGGACGGCGCTGCGATGGATGACGAGGGCTGCTACTGGTCGGCCGGCGTCTCGACCGGACGCCTCAACCGCTTCGCGCCCGACGGCGCGCTACTCGAGAGCATCCCGCTGCCCGTGCAGGCCCCGACAATGCCGGCCTTCGGGCCGCCCGGCACGCTTTTCGTCACCTCGCACCGGCGCATCGCCGAGCCAAAAGCAGACGACGGCGCCATCATTCTCGTCCCGACCTCGCGCTCCGGCCCCAGGCCGCCTCGCTTTTCGCTCCGCGTCGCCTGACGCGCCAGACATCTCGATCAGACAGGACCATCGTCATGACGGACATCAGCGCCGATCTGCGCCACGCCTTCTCGCAATGCTCGTCCGCCACGCTGAGCACGCTTCTGGTCAAGCGCGGCCTGCGTAACACCGCGATCCGTGGCGTCCGGCCGCTGCGTCCCGGACTTCCGCCGATGGTCGGCCCCGCCTTCACCTTGCGTTACATCCCGGCGCGGGAGGACATCGACGCCTATGGTTCGGGCGGCGACCCCGCCAATCTGCAGCGCCAGGCGATCGAGATCGCGCCGGGCGGTCATGTCTTTGTGGTCGATTGCCGGGGCGACGCCGACATCGCGGGCATCGGCTCGATCCTCGTGCGCCGCCTGCGCGAGCGCGGGCTGCGCGGCGTCGTGCTCGATGGCGGGGTGCGCGACACCACGGCGATCGCAGGCTTCGACTTGCCCGTCTATTGCGCCGGCGCCGCCGCGCCGCCGAACTATGCCGGCCACCACGCGGCCGACATCGACGTTCCAGTCACCTGCGGCGGGGTCGCGGTCTATCCGGGCGACATCGTCTTCGGCGACAGCGAAGCGGTGATCGTCGTCCCGCGTCACCTTGCCGAGGAGATCGCCACCGAAGGCGCCGCCATGGAACGCCGCGAGCGCTTCCTCATCACCGAGATCGAGGCAGGCCGCTCCATCGTCGGCGTCTACCCGCCCGACGCCGCGACGGTGGCGCGCTACGAGGCGTGGACGCCTGGTGAGGTCAGCCCTGACCGAACGCCCTGATCAGCAGCCGCACGCGCTGGTCGTCGGCGCGCTCCTTGCGGCTGATCAGGCAGAAATGCGCGTCGAAGGCGTAGCGCTCGGGCGCGAGCGCCCGCATGCGGCTCTCCTCCACCCAGCGCCTGGCGTAATGCTCGGGCAGGAAACCGATATAGTCGCCGGCGAGGATCAGCGGCGCGGCGGCCTCGGTGTGGTAGATGGTGGCGGCGTGCCGATCGGTGCAGAAGATCGCGGCGTCGAAACCCTCGAAATAGCCGCGGTCGATGCGGCGCTGGCTGTCCAGCATCTCCTCGCTCAGCGCCGCAGGCTCGAGGCCGAACAAGAGATTGCCGCGTCCGCAGAACAGCAGGTTGCGCTCGATGAACAGGGGGCGGTAGTCGAGCCCGGCGATGCGCCTGTGCTCGGGCGCGATCGGCGGCGTGCAGCCGGCCGCGCTCCCCACGCGGCCGGCTGCTCGGCCTGCCCATCGGGCCGTCCAGCCCTGCTGGCGGCCTCGATCTCGATCAAACGGCCCGTTCTCACATCGTAGATGCAGCCGTAGATCGGAATGCCGGGCGGGACGAGGGGATGGTTCCGGATACGCCTGACATCATGGATGGCGGCGTGGTTCGCGTCGGCGATCGTCAGCCAGCGGATGTAGCGGCCCTGCGGCGAGCCGCCGCCCTTCTTCGCGAGATCACCAGGGAGTGGATCGCATCGCCTTTGCGCTCGACTGCTGCGACCGCGAGACGATCAGCGTCTTCGCGACGACCGAGTGCATCAAAGGGGAGAACGTCCTACAGGCCTGTTCCAAAACGACAGATCGGATGTGGGACAGGTTGGAGTAACGGCGAGCACCGTTTCACTGGCTCAGTCTCAGGTCCTGAAAGCGCGCCGCGCGGAACCGAGACAGAGCGTCGCTCCTGACTTGTATCGGCCAGTTGCGATGGTGATCTCCAGTTCATGCTCACCACGCGCGTCCGCGTCATCGATCTTGAAACCGCGGGAAACGGATCTCACGACGTCTGCGAGATCGGATGGCAGGATGTCTTGCTGGGGCCGGACGGCTCATGGCGCGTCGACGAGGAGCGCGGGGCGGTCTTTGTGAACCCCGGTCGGCCGATATCGCCCGATACCATGGCGATACATCACATTCGCGACGAGGACGTCGTCGGCGCGCCGTTCTGGAGGGATGCCGCGCCATCCGTCCTGCGCCCCGAAGGCGGAATCGTCGCTCTGGCGGCCCATCGCGCAGCGTTCGAACAGCGCTACTGCACCCCCATGCTGAGCGGCGCGGCAAGCTGGATCTGCACCTGGAAATGCGCTCTGCGGGTCTGGCCGCACCTGCCACGGTTCTCGAACCAACTCCTGCGCTATCAGCGCATGCCGGACGGGCTCGTCCACGAGATCGGGCTTCCAGCGCATCGCGCCATGCCCGACGCCTACGTCACCGCGCATCACCTTCGTGACATGCTGAACCAGGCCTCGCTTGAGCAACTCCTATCATGGAGCCGCCAGCCCGGGCTTCTGCCGCGGGTGCCGTCCGGCCCGGACCGAGGCAAGAGCTGGGATCAGGTCCACATCGCCGCGCTACGGGACCTTTCACGCGACCGTGACGTCGACTTGCGCTTCAGCGCCGAGACGGAGTTGGCGCGACGCGGCAAAAAGTCAGATGTCCCGCCGCCGACCGTGGCGGTGCAGTCGCGGCTGCTGTGACTTCGGATATGCGCGCATTGTGGGCCGCGTGCCGGAACACGTGTGATCGGCTGCGGTTCACCATGCACAGTCCCGACTATGAGTTGGCATGATGCCTTCCAAGCAGGTTGCCGAAATGTCGCCTGCGCTGGTTGCCGAATGGTCGCTGCCATCGGCGGCGACGCTCGGCTCGTCAGTGCGATTGAAAGGGATCGAGCGGGAGGTACGGCGCCGCCTGCCCTGACGACTCGAAAATACGTCGTCGCGATGGCTGGCGGGGTCGTGCTGCGGATGTTCAAGGCCGAGCAGGCTGCGTTCGACGCCGCCTCGGTGACGATCGCCGAAGCGCTGGTCGGGATCGAAGCTCTGCCGATCTTCCCGCGCGAAGCGGAGGATATCCTCTCCATGTCTTCGCGTGAGCGTCACATGTGGTTGAAGGATGGGCGTTAAAAAAGCGCCAGAACGCGCAACGTGAAACTGCGCGGTCGCGCCAAGGCCGTGACGTTTCACGTTCTCGACCCGCGGCAAATAGAGGACATCCTCGATGAGGACCGTCCAGTCGTCTGGCGTGAGGACGATGCGCGCGGGGCGGCCGAGAACCGACGGCGCGCGGCCGCCAAAGCAGCTCTCGCGCGCGCCAGCAAGTCTCAGGGTATCAAGGGGGCGAGACCGAAGGCAACGAGGACAATGGCGTGCGAGCGCCGCTGGAAGGCTGGGATGCGTTCGCAGCCGACGGTCTCCTCCGTTGAACGGCAAATGCGAGGACGCTTCCTCGGCGCAGGGAGATAGGACAGATGTCGCTTTTATAAGATGACCCGTTGCAGCCAAAAGTTCGTGGGTCCCGAGGATCGAATGGGCTGACCGGCGGTTGACTGACATGCAGTCGCCAACTGACCTCGCTCCCGATCCCTATATCCTTGTGCTCACAGGAGCTGGGCTTCTCATTGCGCTTTGAACCGCGCCGGGTTTCCCGGAGGCCATTTCGTTTGAGTCACGCCGCCATGGCTGGCTCGTCCAGCATGGCGTAGTAGCGTTCCTCGGCCTCGGCCGGCGGGATGTTGCCGATGGGCTCCAGCAGCCGGCGATTGTTGAACCAGTCGACCCAGGTCAGCGTGGCAAACTCGACGGCCTCGAAGCTTCGCCAGGGTCCGCGCCGGTGGATCAGCTCCGCCTTTTAGAGGCCGTTGATCGTTTCGGCGAGAGCGTTGTCGTTGGAGTTGCTGACGCTGCCGACGGAGGGCTCGATGCCTGCCTGGGCGAGGCGCTCGGTGTATCGAATGCTGACGTATTGGGCGGATTCAACCGGTCATCGCAACACCCAGAGATTGGAGGTTGTGACGATGGCTGGTCGACGAGCATCGGATCTATGCACACGGCGGAAGTTGCGTTCGCCAGGACGACCACCTGCCTGGCAGCGTGAGCATTATTGCCGTTTCTGGCAGGCTATCGCGCGCGGACGTACGAGTAAGCAGGCGGCCGCCGACGCTGGCATTTCGGCACCGCTGGGGCCGCGCTGGTTTCGGAGTTCGGGAGGGATGCCGCCAACCCACCTTGCGCCTTCGGCGCCCGTGCCCGCCGGAAGATACCTGTCTTTCGGCGAGCGCGAGGAGATCTCGATCGAGCTTGCCAAGGGAACAGCGATCCGTGCGATTGCGCGTAAGCTTGCGCGCTCGCCTAGCACGGTCTCACGCGAAGTGCGCCGCAACGCCGCCACACGCGGTGGCAACCTCGACTATCGCGCCATCGCGGCGAAATGGCATGCCGACCGCGCGGCACGACGACCCCGCCCTGGCAAGCTGGCCAGCAACCCTGCTCTACGCGCCTATGTCGAGCGGCGTCTCTCGGGTCAGGTCACGAACGTCGATGGCGCCGGCTTCGCGGGTCCCGAGGTGATATGGAAGAAGCGTCGCGCTGTGCTTCGGCAGAGCCGGCGCTGGTCAACCGCGTGGAGCCCAGAGCAGATCGCCCATCGACTTCGGATTGATTACCCGGAGGATCCCACCATGCGCATCAGCCACGAGGCGATCTACCAGTCCTTGTACATCCAAGGGCGCGGGGCGTTGCGCCGTGAGCTGACGGCTTGCTTGCGCTCGGGCCGAGCTCTGCGTGTTCCGCGAGAGCGGACCCGCGGCCGTGGAAAGGCCTTCCTGGGCGATGCCATCATGATCAGTGAACGGCCACCGACGGTCGAAGACCGGGCGATCCCGGGGCATTGGGAAGGTGATCTCATCCTTGGCCTGCACAGCTCGGCGATCGGCACTCTCGTCGAACGTAGCTCGCGCTTCACGATGCTGCTGCACCTGCCGCGCCAAGAGGGATATCAGCGGGGGCAGAGGGTCAAGAACGGCCCGCCACTTGCCGGGCACGGTGCTGAAGCCGTTCGCACGGCGATCGTCCAATCCATGAGCGAACTGCCCGCAACGCTTCGTCAATCGCTGACCTGGGATCAGGGAGCCGAGATGGCTCAGCACGCACGGCTCCGCATCGAGAGTGGGCTGGAAATCTACTTCTGCGATCCGCAAAGCCCGTGGCAACGCGGCTCGAATGAAAACACCAACGGCCTCCTGCGCCAGTACTTCCCGAAAGGGACCGATCTTAGCCTGCACTCAACCGGCGAGTTGGCCGCCGTCGCTCACGCGATGAACACGCGGCCTCGCAAAACGCTGGGATGGAAAACACCGATCGAGGTGCTCGATCAGTTCCTTGCTCAGCAGTATGATGATCGTGTTGCGACGACCGGTTGAATCCGCCCTGGCTGCCCTGATCCGAATGCACCAGGACACGGCCTTTGGGCTTTCGTCGCCAGACGGCGGCCAGCAGCGCCTGGAGCACGACATTGGTCGTCTGTCTGGCCTGGATGGACCAGCCGACGATGCGGCGGGAGAAAAGATCCAGCACCACCGCGAGGTAGGAGAAGCCCTCCTGCGTTCGGATGTAGGTGATGTCTGTCACCCAGGCCCTGTCCGGCGCCTCCACGTCGAACCGGCGGCCGAGCGTGTTGTCGACAGCCAGGGACGGCTTGCCGCCATACTGCCCCGGCCGGCGCTTGTAGCCGATCTGAGCCCGAATGCCGGCAAGTTGCGCCAGTCGGGCGACACGGTTCGGACTGCAGCTCTCGCCCATGTCCATCAGATCGTCATGGAGCTTCCGGTAGCCGTAGCCCCGTTCGGTGACCTGGAGGACCGCGTCGCGCTTGAAACACGCGGTGAAGTTCGCTTCGCCCATCGGTCCCATCGGTCGTGTCCCGAGCGCCGGGTGATCGGTTGCCGCTTCAACCGGGCTGGTTGCTTCGTGTTCCGTGCCGGACGGGGCGCAGCCGAGATTTGTGGCACGCCGCATCGATACGAGCATCGCGCCGGCCATCTCGAGCCCTTGCGAGCAGCGGGCGCGACGCCAGCCATTCACCTTGAATTTCTCTTTAGACCATCCATATACCATCCATATGGATGGTTTTTGGATCGATCATGAAAACGCCAGATAGTGAAAAGCTCACCGTAAATCTCGGCTTCGTCGATCTCGGGCGCGTCGATCTGCTCGTCAGGGACGGATTTTACTCGAACCGCTCAGACTTCATCCGCACGGCCATCCGCAACCAGCTGGCGACCCATGCCGATGTCGCCGCGCAGGCCACGACCCGGCTCGCGCTCGAACTGGGCCTGCGAACCTTCACCAGGCGCGACCTCGAGGCGGTCAAGGCCGCAGGCGAGCGCCTGGAGATCCGGGTTCTCGGACTGGCCGTCATCGAGCAGGACGTATCCCCGGAGCTGGCGCGGGACACGATCGCCTCCCTGACGGTGCTCGGTGCCCTCCATGCCGCGCCCGAGATCAAGGCCGCGCTGGCCGACCGGCTGGCGTGAGACAAAGGACATACCCATGAATACGCATCTTCGCGCCGCCGTCGGCAAAGCCATGGTCCGTCTGCGGACATCCGATGTGGCGGGCGCAACCGCCGCCATCCAGCGAGCGCTGGCCGGCAAGCCCGCCGCTGCGGCGCAGCAGCCCCGAGCCGGCGCACCGAGCGAGGCCGGGCTCTATGGCCCATTGCCACGCCGCCTCGGCGAGGTCCTGCCCTTGCTACGCGCCGGCAGGGCGCAATTCGCCGCAAGCCCGCGCGAGGCGGAGTCGCCGCACGAGCTCAACGGGTCCGACGCCCGCTTCAGCGCCCGCAGCTTTCGCTGCGCGGCGGGATCGTCGAGCTACAAGCTCTATGCGCCGGCCGACCACGCAGAGCGGAACCTGGCACTGGTCCTGATGCTGCATGGCTGCACGCAGAACCCGGATGACTTTGCCCGGGGAACGCGGATGAACGCGCTGGCCGACGAGTTCGGCCTGATCGTCGCCTATCCGCACCAGCCGCGGGCCGCCAACGCGCAGGGCTGCTGGAACTGGTTCGATCCGCGTCATCAGCGACGCGGCGCAGGCGAGCCGGCGGTGCTGGCCGGCCTGGCCCAGGAATTGGCGGGGGAATTCGGGATCCACCGCAAGCGCGTATTCGTCGCCGGACTGTCGGCCGGCGGCGCCATGGCTGACATCCTGGCATCGACCTATGAGGACGTGTTTTCCGCAGCCGGAATTCATTCTGGCCTTCCCCATGGCGCGGCGAGCGACGTCATGTCGGCCTTCGCGGCGATGAAGGGCAACGCCACACCCGCCGCCCCCCGCAACCAGACGAACTGCCGGAGGATTATCGTCCACGGCGCGTCCGACGCCACGGTTCACGCGTCGAATGGCACGATGCTATTCGACCGGGCCCGATCGCAGAGCGGGGCGTGGCAGGAATTGACGACCGAGACGATCATCGACGGCAAGCGCGTCACGCGGACCCTGCTGGCTCCAGACGCCGGCCCGATAATCGCCGAGCACTGGGTCGTCGAGGGCGGCGGTCATGCGTGGTCCGGCGGCGATCGGGCGGGCAGTTTCACCGATGCGACAGGTCCTGACGCATCGCGCGAAATGGTCCGGTTCTTCCTCGCCGGCTGATCATCCGGTCGCCGGCCGAGCGGCGCGACGGCGCAGCGGATCGGGCCGCGTTTTTTGCTCTTCAACGAAGTCGTTGTCGCGTCGTGCTTTTTTCGCCGCGCACATGCTAGATCTGTTCCAGATCGAAACTTTGGAACATGCGGGGGCCGGCCCTGTTGTGAAAGCATCCGCAAGCGGTCCCGGCTCTCGCTTGTGCCGCCTGCCCGAACAACCCCCGCCGCTCGCAGGAGACGAAACCTTGTCGGTTCATCGAGACCTGCCTGCGCGCGCCATCGTCGGGACGCAGACCGTCACCATCGCGATCGCTTTGAACGGCGAGCGCCGATCGCTGAAGGTCTCGCCGGCGACAACGCTGCTCGACCTGCTCCGGCACGACCTCGCATTGACCGGGACCAAGAAGGGCTGCGACCACGGCCAGTGCGGCGCCTGCACCGTCATCATCGACGGGCAGCGCATCAACAGTTGCCTGCAGCTTGCGGTGATGCAGGACGGCAAGGCGATCACCACGATCGAGGGGCTGTCGCCGGACGGCGCGCTACATCCGCTGCAGGCCGCCTTCATCGAGCGCGACGCCTTCCAGTGCGGCTACTGCACGCCGGGCCAGATCTGCTCGGGCGTCGCGCTGATCGCCGAGGGGCGCGCCACGAGTCGCGAGGAGATCCGCGAGCATATGAGCGGCAATATCTGCCGCTGCGGCGCCTATCCCAACATCGTCGATGCGATCGAGGACGTGCTGGTCCAGCGCGGCCAGCTCATGAAGGAAACCGTCGAATGAACCGGTTCTCCTATCACCGCGCCGACACGATCGACGACGCCGTCAGGGCGCTGGCGGCCGATCCGGCGGCGAAGATCATCGCCGGCGGCACCAATCTTGTCGACCTGATGAAATACGATGTCGAGAAACCCTCGACGCTGATCGACGTGACGCGCATCGAAGCGCTCAAGGGCATCAGCGAAACGGAAGACGGCGGGCTGCGCATCGGCGCGCTCGTGCCCAACACGACGGTCGCCTATGACGAACGTGTCGCCTCGCGCTACCCGCTGCTCGCCAGCGCCATTCTGGCCGGCGCGACGCCGCAGCTTCGCAATGCGGCCACGACCGGCGGCAACCTCAACCAGCGCACGCGCTGCTACTATTTCAACGACGTGGCCACGCCCTGCAACAAGCGTGAGCCCGGTTCCGGATGTTCCGCGATCGGCGGGCTGAATCGCATCCACGCGATCCTCGGCGCGAGCGAGCACTGCATCGCGACGCATCCGTCCGACATGTGCGTCGGCCTCGCAGCGCTAGGAGCCGACGTTCATGTCGTTGGGCCTGATGGCGAGCGTGTCATACCCTTTGCCGACTATCACCGTTTGCCGCGAGACGCGCCGCAACGCGACAATACGCTGCGGCTTGGCGAGATTGTAGTTTCGATCGTGCTTCCGCCCGACGCTGCCAGCCATGGCGTGCATCACAGCTATCTCAAGCTGCGCGACCGGCTCTCCTATGCCTTCGCGCTCGTTTCCGTCGCGACGGCGCTGACGATGGAGGGCGGCACGATCAGCTCGGCTCGCATCGCGCTGGGAGGCGTCGCCCACAAGCCGTGGCGGCGGCAGGAGGCCGAGACTGCCTTGGCAGGCCGGGCCGCCGATGAGCACAGCTTCGCCGTTGCCGCCGACCTGCTGCTCGACGGCGCTCAGGGCCATGAGCACAATGCCTTCAAGGTCGAGCTGGCGCGGCGCGCCGTCATTCGCGCGCTGGGCCAGGCCGCGGCCGGCACGCCGCAATCGCAGACCGACAAGCGCATCGCTTGAAAGGCTTGGCCATCATGTTGAAGAACGATACCCATATCGGCTCGCCGCGCAGCCGGGTCGATGGGCCTGCCAAGGTCACGGGCAAGGCGACTTATGCGGCCGAGTTCGCGACGCCCGATCTCGCTCATGCCTACATCGTCGGGAGCAGCGTCGCGCGCGGCAAGATCACGGGCATAGACGTCGCGGCGGCCGGGGCGGTGCCCGGCGTGATCAAGATCTTCACCCATGAGAACCGGCCCAGGACCGCCTGGTTGTCCTTTAGACACAAAACTATCGTCGGCCCGCCCGGCCGGCCCTTCCGGCCACTCTACAGCGACGAGATCCAGTATAGCGGCCAGCCGATCGTGCTGGTGGTGGCGGAGAGCTTCGATGTGGCGCGCCACGCGGCCTCGCTGGTGAAGGTCGCCTACGAGCAGCATCCTCACGAGACCGATCTCGGCCGCGCCCGCAGCGACAGCTACGAGCCTCCGAGAAGGCGGCTGGGTATCGCCCCTCCGCCCAAGCCGCGCGGCGACGCCGCAAAGGCCTATGACGAGGCGGCCGTGCGCGTCAGCGCCGAGTATACGATCGCGACCGAGCATCACAATCCGATGGAGCCGCACGCCACGACCGTGATCTGGGAAGGCGGGGGCAAGCTCACCGTCCATGACAAGACCCAAGGCGTGCAGAGCAGCCAGGCCTATGTCGCCCGGGTCTTCGGCTTGTCGAGCGACGATGTCCGGGTCATCTCGCCTTATGTCGGCGGCGGCTTCGGCTCCGGCCTGCGCCCGCAGCACCAGCTCTTCCTGGCGGTGATGGCGTCGCTCGCCCTCGAGCGCTCGGTCAGACTGGAGCTGACGCGCCAGCAGATGTTCTCCCATGTCCATCGGCCCGAGACGATCAACGTGCTGTCGCTGGGCGCGGACCAGGACGGCAAGCTCACCTCGATCCAGCACCACGCGCTCGCCGCGACATCGCGATTCGAGGATCATCAGGAGGTCGTGGTCAACTGGTCGGGGCTGCTCTACCCCGCCGAGAACGTTGATCTGCGCTACGAACTCGCCAAGCTCGACACCGCTTCGCCCGGCGACATGCGCGCGCCCGGCGCGCCGCTCGGCGTCTTCGCTCTTGAAAGCGCGATGGACGAACTCGCCATAGCGGCCGGCATCGACCCAATCGAGCTCAGGCTGCGCAACTATGCCGAGCGCGACGAGAACGACGACAAGCCCTTCACCTCCAAGGCGCTGCGCGCCTGTTACAGCGAGGGGGCCGAACGGTTCGGTTGGAGCCGGCGCGATCCAAAGCCCGGCTCGATGCGCGAGGGCCGGGAGCTGATCGGCTGGGGCATGGCCAGCGGAGTCTGGGACGCCAACATGATGAAGACCTCGGCGCGGGCAGTGCTGGGGGCGGACGGCAAGCTCGCCATCTCTTGCGCCACGTCCGACATCGGCACCGGCACCTATACGATCCTGACCCAGATCGCGGCCGATGCGTTGGGACTGGCCATGGACGACGTCACGGTCGCGCTCGGGGATTCGTCGCTTCCGACTTCGCCGGTGCAGGGCGGATCATGGACGGCCGCGTCGGCTGGAAGCGCCGTCATGGCGGCGTGTCAGAGCTTGCGTGAGACCCTCGTGAAGCACGCCGGGAAGATCGACGGATCGCCATTGGTCGGCGCCGGTATCGATGACGTCGCGTTCGCCGGCGGCCGGATCATGATGCGCCTCGACGCCAGCAGGAGCCTATCCCTGGCCGATGCGGTCGCTGCGGCCGGCGGCTCGGTCGAGGCCGAGGAATCCGCCGGGCCGGGCCTACTTGGCCTGATGCTGCCCAAGAGCCACTCGTCCTATACCCATGCGGCGGTCTTCGCCGAGGTCAGGATCGACCAGGATCTCGGCGTGCTGCGCGTCACCCGCATCGTCAGCGCGGTCGCGGCCGGGCGTATCCTAAATCCCAAGACCGCGCGCAGCCAGATCATCGGCGGCGTCGTCTGGGGCATCGGGATGGCGCTCCATGAGGAGACGCTTACCGACCACAGGCTTGGCCGGATCATGAACCACTCGTTCGCCGAGTATCATGTGCCCGCCAACGCCGACATCCATGACATCGAGGTGATCTTCGTCGAGGAGCACGACGACAAGACGAGCCCGATCGGGGTCAAGGGCCTCGGCGAGATCGGCATCGTCGGCACGGCGGCCGCCATCGCCAACGCCGTCCACCACGCCACCGGCAATCGCATCCGCAGCCTGCCGATCACGATCGACAAGATCCTGGCCGATGCCGTCTGATTGGGAAGTCCCGGATCACCACGCTCGAGAAACCGGCGCAACGCGATGAACGGGATCGATGATCAACCAATCGTAGCAATCTCAGGGCGCTGATTGAGTTTGGATCGTAAGGCCAGACAGCGAGGTGTCGGCGACTAGCGCCAGGTTCTCGCGCGTGCAGTCATCCACGATGGCCAGGATCCGGAAGCGGCGGCCATCGGTGAACTGATCGGAGACGAAGTCGAGAGACCAGCGCTCGTTTGGCCTGAGCGGAACCAGGATGGGCGCTCTTGTGCCGATGGCCCTTTTACGCCCGCCACGCCGACGCACCGCCAGCTTTTCCTCGCGATAGAGGCGGAGGAGCCGCTTGTGGTTCAAGACATGGCCTTCGCGTTTGAGCAGGATATGCAGACGCCGATAGCCAAAGCGTCGGCGTTCGCCGGCAATCGCGATCATGCGATCCCGCAGGGCGCGCGGATCGATATCGCACGGTCATGCGGCAGCAGCCGATGGCTTTACATGCCCGCCGTTCGCTCATCGCGTGATGCTCCACGCGATGCGCGACAGCTTTCCGCTCGGCAGCGGGCGTCACCATTTCTCTCCCAGCAGATCCTTCAGCGCGGCATTGTCGAGCATCGCATCGGCCAGAATTCGCTTCAGATTGGCGTTTTCGTCTTCCAGCGTTCGAAGGCGTCTGGCCTCCGACACGTCCATCCCGCCAAACTTCGCCTTCCATCTGTAAATGCTGGCGTCGCTCACACCGTGCTTGCGGCAGAGATCGGCGACCGAGACACCCGCTTCCTGTTCTTTCAGGATCGCGATGACCTCCTCTTCCAAGAAGCGGCTGCGCTTCATGTTCTGGTTCTCTCAATGGGTCAGAACGAACTTCAAAACGGATCAAGCCCGAGGGGCAACGTCAGCGCACGTCGCGTGAAGGCCCGGCCTTGCACGTCAGGTGCAAACTTCCCATCGCCGAGCTAACCAAGTCGTTGAAAACTTCGCGAAAGTCGCGATCGTCACCTTCCCAAGCGATAATCTCGCACTCATGATGCATACAGACGGCGGGGTTAGTATGCGATGGATCATGTTCGCGTGAAGATTGCGGTCGAAGCGGGTGCGAAAGCGCTGCACGAGTCGATCAGGGATCGCCATCAGTTCAGGTGGGAAAACATGTCGGAAGCCTGGCGCGAAGACATGCGCGCCTATGTCCGTCCCGCTATCAAAGCTGCGCTCGAGGCGTCCGACAATCTGTCGCTTCGCAGTAAGCCGGCGACAGCGGTGCGTCCCCGGCTCTCGTCAATCTCGCCATAGCGATCGCGCAACTGGCTGACCTGTACGCTGGCGGCTTCGGGCGTGAGAGATGTCACAGTCGTCATATCGCAGCCGAAGAGGTCACCTGTCCGCAACGTCAGCGCTGACGGCTCCCGTGGCGCGCAATCGCCTGTCGAACGTGTCGCAAGCGGTTGCGACGCCGAGCAGGCTGTCGTAGCCGATTTTCGACATCACGACCTTAGTCTAAGGTGGGCGTCGTCGCAGAGCGGCGGAAGCTTTGCGGCGGAAACAAATGCATCTTTGAACCATGGCTTTTGGCGACTGTCGAAAAGCGTCTTGAGCCAGCCGACCGTCGCTGTGACCTCGGGGCTATCTCGCGCCTCCCGACGATAGGTGAGCCAGATGTCGCGGTGCGCGGTGACCGGCAATTCCAGCGGCACGACTTGGTTGCCGAAGGCAACGCTGTAGTTCGGAAGAGCACCGATGCCTAAGCCTTGCTCGATTGCCGAGATAGCGCCGGCAGAGCCGTGAACCTTGACGACGAGTTGGATCGGACGAACCGGCCCCAGGACGTTGACCAAATGCCCATCGCTGACATGGCCGTCCCATTGCTCGATGAAGCGATGATTACGTAACGCTTCTACGGTCGTCGGCCGGCCGTGGGCGTTGAGATAGCGCTGGCTGGCGAATAGCTCGAAATGCATTCGTCCGAGCTTGAATGCATAGACATCCGCGGCGGTGGGCGGTGTCATCTGGATCGCAAGATCGCTATCGAACCGCAGGATGTCAGCGACGGTGTTGGAGATGCGGAAATCGATGCCGATCATCGGATGTTCGGCCTGAAAGGCAGCGGTGTTCGGAATGAGCCAGTTGATGCCCAAGCCTTGAGTAACTGTGATCGAGACCCAGCTTCGTTCGGCCCGTCGG
The DNA here is from genome assembly GCA_019745195.1 of Beijerinckiaceae bacterium. Classification (GTDB taxonomy): domain Bacteria; phylum Pseudomonadota; class Alphaproteobacteria; order Rhizobiales; family Beijerinckiaceae; genus Allobosea. The sequence continues at coordinate 16,851 of JAIETL010000004.1, read as the reverse complement.
CCCGCGATCAGCCTGTGTAAATCGTTTGCGGGCCCATGCATGTCGCGGGCGATATCGAGAACCTGTTGTCCCAGCAACGTCGGTTTTGCGCCCTCAGGATTGCGATCGAGCAGTCGCCCTTTGCAGTATGCCTCGAGCGCCGCGACGCGGCGAAGGACGGTGGCGCTGCTGACGCCTGTTCGTGCCGCAGCCCGTCGCAAGCTTCCCTCATCCGCCAAAGCGACGAACAACCGAAGATCATCCCAGACCAGGGTCTCAAGGCTGTCCGGGCTACCGAAGTTGTCCTTCATTTCACACCTGGCCCGTTTCGCTTTTGCATCGCTGCCGCTCAAATTGGAAGCAGCAAGTTTAACACCGTGTCGAGCCAAAAGAGATCGAATGCGTGAGGATTTAAGGCAAGCCCGGCCCGTCACGCAAAGCGGTCGATCTGCAGACGATCCTGTCTTATGAGCGCCGTCCTCGGGCTCGCCGTTCGGTGGAGACCAACCATGAAAAGCATTCGATCGAGCAAGGGCCAGATTTCTGCGGATGAGAACACAGTTGAAGTCTCGTCACAATTTTGTCAGTCACTGAGATGTGCGAGATCAACTGGTAACGTCTGCTCTGTTGGCAGCGCCGAGCGATCCAGTTCCAAACTGAGGCCTTTCACCTATACGATCTTCAACGGCGCCGATGGACGACCGATTGCTTCAGGAAATCTGTTTGCGGGCTCCCCAAGGCAAGCCCAGACATATGCCCGCATCGCCCTGGAGGGTGCTGTCCGTGCGCTGAGCTATTCGTTTAATATCGAGGGTGAATTGCCCCTCGACATCCTGGTGAAAGCACAGGAGAGGCCTCTGCCACTACCCAGCCCACCTGTATTAGCGTTCCGGCAGGAGGACTGGATGATGTTTGCTGCCGAGCTCATTCTCAAGGGGCTTCCGATCTTTGGAGCGCGTGACAAAACCGCCCGGAGGGCTTTGCGATGCGGCGTTGTGGATACTTATGTCGCAAGCATTATCGAGACTGACCCCATTGTCCGGCAAAGCCGGGCCACTATGAAGAAAGTTTCTTGGGAGCTTGTATCGGCGCACCTGCCGCGTGGCCGAGGTGTTGTTCGAGCCGCATTACACCTGACGGCCGATGGCGAGCCGGTTCCTCTCTCGCCCACGACGGTTATGGCCGTTCTCTGCGTTCTGCTGCGGAGCGCCAACTACAATCGCAAAACCGGGCTGACGGCTCATCGCGATGGCGCTTTCCCCGTCCCTTCGTCGGCGACGGCTCGGGCCGCCATCGCGCAACGTCAACTTGCCAATGACGGGCAACGCGCGGCGCTGATTCGCCCAGTCCAGCGCTACCTGCGCCTACTTGGCTTGGATTGCCTGGCCGTCGGCATTCAGCAACAGGCGAACCTTCGCGTATCGGCGCCGAGATCCGCGATATCGGCGTGAGCTGGTGCCCGCGCCGTCATACATGTCGGCAGGCCGGGGTCACGGCCGATGTCGCTCTGTCATAAGTTGGTCAAGCAGAGCCGGGCTGACCCGCCCACGCCTCCGCTTCGTGCTTATGGTATCGACGATCCGCCGCTTCGATGTCCTGTTGCATGCGATTAGCGGCCGTCTTGATGCTGTCCAGCAGAGCACCGATCGTCGCCTCGTTCTGTTCGAGTACGTCGTCGTAGAGCTTTATGGCGTCGTCGGACGTCGCAAGGCCGACGATGGCAGTTGCGATGACGGCTGCTTCCGCTGGTGTCAGCATCGCGACATTGCGATGCCATCCCCTCAGGTAAATTTGCCCGGCCATGTCGGACAGTTTCAGCCGCAGCTCGTGATCGGTGAGATCGTCGGGTTGATCCTCGTTCTCTACGATACGAGTCTGTCGTTTCGAAAGCTGGGCTTCACTTCTGTCATCTGGCTGCAACCGGTCGTCGAGCAACGTCAGGCGCGGTCGAACTTTGCTTTGATCATTGTCGCTATGGCTGGGCATGGTAGGTCTCCTGTTCATGGATGGAGGCGTCGTCATCAACGAGCGGACGGTTCACGCGGGGCGACATCTTGCGACGGCAGGCGCCTGGTTCGGGTATGCCGAGGCAGCGATGCGCCATCTCGATGTTTCGGGCGGGCCGAGCGAAGAGGCCTACCGGTCGTTTGCAATCAAGATCGGCGGCAAGATGCAGGTCGTGCAGCGTCTCATTCGCGCTGCGCGGTTTGCTCTGGACGTCGAGATCGGCGATCCAGACTTGGGGCGCGCGTTGCAGACTGCCCCGATCGATTCCGTACTGGCATTGGCGGGATGGGCCAGGCGCGATCACGACGGCGCTCTTGCTGCGGCGCGTCGCGTGGTAGCGGGCGATATCGGGTTGTCCGGTTTGCGGGAACTCGAAAAACACAGCCGGACCATACGATCGCAGGCTCCAGGTCGCTCTGCGAGCGACAGTGTCTGGCAGGCTCATGTCGCTCAGGCAGCCAAAGCGCTGATCACGGAACGCCATCCTTCGGCGAAGCTGACTTGGTCGGCCAAGGGTTGGAGCGAGGCCCCCCGAACACGGTTGAAAATTCCTGGGCCGATTGGCGTCCTGAAACGCACGCCGCTCCTTCACCTGGCCTTCGATCTCGATGGCGGCACGATGCTGATCTCGATTTCGGCCATCCGTGGCACTGTCCCGAGACGGACGACCTTGACGACGCAATCCGTGATGGCTCTGATCGGGTACTGCGCGCTCGGTTATCGCGCGATCTTTGTTTCGACCCACGACGACGAGTGCGAGGCTGCGCGCGAAATGCTCGTGAGAATCCAAGCTACCGGACATGCTCCTGCTGTCAGTGTCGAACGCCTTGTTTTGCACCCTCACTTGTCGTCGCCCTGATCAACCGGGGGCCGCTCGGCGTTCGTCTCGTCAGCTCGAGGCTCAAGGTTACGAACCAACTGCTTCTCGAGCGTCTCGAGCTCGTCCGGTTCATCGTCGGGGCCCTCCCGGTGGCCGGAAGGAGTCTTGTGCTTTTCCTCAAGCTCGATTGCAGCCGTCTCGTTTGCTGCTTCGCTCTCCAAACCAACCTCCGGCGTGTCGCCGGACTTCGTCTGCTGTTGCTCTTGCTGGTTTGCCGCAGCGGAAATGGGCCGCCAGTTCCCGCTCTCCAGATCGGTGAAGAGCTGCTCGAAGATGGCCTTGATCGTCTTCTTCATCCTGGTGGTGCATTTGGGGAGTTTTTCGATGTAGTGCTGCGCAACGTCCTGCACAGCGTAGCCGGCTTCCTTTAGCGCATGCAGCTTCGCACCATACTCGGTCTCTATCCTGGCCATCAGCAGCACCGGCGAGGGCTGCGTCAGCAGTTCCTGGATCGTCTGCTCCAACTCCTTGCGCCGGATAACCGGCACCTCCCGCGCCTCCGCCTTGGCCGTATCTGCTACGTCGCGCTTCGAACTCGTCTTCATCGATCGGTCTCCATAATCTATGTCTGACATAGACTGACGCCCGACAATTAAGGTTTCATTACCTTGCTGCCCTGATGCTCCCTGAGCCGAGAAGGTGATCGTTACACCCTACGCACCGAGGGTGCAGTCCAACCGGCGGTCGGGGGAGCAAGGTATTGAAAAACCGTGAAACTGAGTCGGCGCGGACCGGATCGAGGCGTGAGTTACGGGTCGCTTTGAGCTGCGAGGTCCATGATCACGTTCAGCGCTTGGCGAAGCTCCGACGGCGCTCGCCTGCCGAGGTTGTCGAGAACGCCCTGCGCGAGCAGATCCTCGCGGAAGCGGTCGAGAAGGTACTGCAGCGCGCGACGGTGGTGGATCAACAGATCGAGACGATCGCGGGATACCTTCTCAACGGGAGGCGGGCACCTCGATGATCACGATCACGACGATCACCTCCATCGCCTATTACCAGGTCAAGGAAAACCGCGTCGGCGAAGACAGACAGGATCTGGGCCTCGGCTATTACGAGGAACGCGGCGGCTCATTGGGAACATTGCTCCGGCTCGCTGGCCCCGAAACGACCGATGGTCATCGCGAAAGAGGACCCTTCAGGAGCTTCCGGGACGGAGATGCCGCAAGCTTCGCCATCGTGGAGCGTCTCGGCCAGGGAAAGGATCTGGAGACGGGCAAGGTCGTCATCAGGCCTGTCGCAACGGTGCGCGGCCGCCGTGGGCGGTGGAAGACGGACCTGGAGACGCCGACCCATGTCGTCGCTTACGATCTCACCTTCTCTCCCGAGAAAGCGTATTCGATTCTTGCACTCCTAGCGGACGCAAAAACGCGCGATCGGATGTTGACGATCCATGACGAAGCAGTGGAGGCGACACTGCGTCTGATGGCGCGCCAAGGATTCATTCTCAATCGTCGCGGCGCGCAGGGACGCATTCGCAAACCCGCAGCGGAATCCTGCGTCGCGGTCTATCGACATCTGACCAACCGCGACAAGCATCCACACCTGCACAGCCACGCCGTCCTGTTCAATCTCTGCCTGCGCGACGATGGCCGCGTGGGGGCAATCGAAAACAAAGATCTCCTCACTTTCAAGAATGCCTGCTCGGCTCTATATCGCGCCGAACTCGTCCATCGGATGAAAGCGCGGCTTGGTATCGAGACAGAGCTTGCCAAGGATGGTCCTGGCATCACGATTCCAGGTTTTCCGATCGAAGTCTCAAGGCTTTTCAGCCAGCGGCGGGCGGACGTCGTCGCAGATCTCGCGGCCAAAGGTCTGGACAGCGCCCAGCATCGGGAAGCTTCGAATTATGCCGCCAAGGCAACGCGCGATCGAAAGGATGTCTCGACGCCACTGACGCAGCTACAGCAATCCTGGCATGACGAACTGGCTGAAGCCGGCTTCGACATCGGCGCGATCTGGACGAGCGTCAAGGCCGGGTCGGCACGGCTGAGCAAGACGCTTGGCTCTGCGACCAGCTTGGATTTGCAGGAGCAGCACGTCGCAAGAAGTCATGACGCATACGCCGACATCAACCTCATCGTAACGCGCGCAGACATCCTTCGCATCGAGGCCCAGGCGAGGCAGACACGATCGACGGCCGACGAGATCCTTCAGACCGCGCAGGCGAAGGAGACCGACTTCGTGGCCTTGCCTCGATATTCCCACGAGCCGCAGCGTTTCATGGTTGCGCAAGCCATTCGTGACGAGCATGCCCTATTACAAACGGCGGTTGCTACGCGCGAAAGATGGGCGCCCCCTTCTGAAGCGCTCATCGCATCGATCCTGAGCGGCAGCACAGCGAGTCCCGAGCAGCGTGAGGCTGTCCGCCACATGCTCAATCGCGACGGCGTGACAATCGCCGAAGGTGCCGCCGGCACCGGCAAGACTTATGTGTTGAAGCTGCTCAGGCAGATCCTGACGGCAGACCAGCGCAAGGTATTGATCGCAGCACCGGCTTGGAAAGCAGCACGTCTGGCGGGCCAGGAAGCACAGGTTTCGCTCGCAGATGCCCAAGCGCTCGCACCCTTGGTCACCGCCATCGAAACCGGGCAGGAAGCGATCGATCACCGCACCGTCATCGTCGTCGACGAAGCCGGGATGGCCGGCTGCCGGGATATTCAGATACTTGTCGAAGCGGCAGCCCGCGCTGGTTCCAAGGTGATCTTGACCGGCGATACCCGTCAGTTGCAGCCGGTCGCCAGAGGCGCGCCGATGCGGGCACTGATAGATCTGCTCGGATCGCATCGTCTCGACCATATTCGCAGGCAGATTTCGTCGTGGATGCGCGACGCATCGGAGGCTTTCGCCTCCGGCGATACGGTTGCCGGCCTCGACCATTATCACGATGCTGGCGAAATCGCGGTTCATCGCGACCGCTCTACGACGTTGGCAGCCTGTGTCGCATCCTTTCTGGATGCTGATACATGGACCAATCCCGACTGGACGACAAAGAACTTGGCTCGCCGGCTGCTCATCACCGCCAGAAACGAGGATGTGCAAGCCCTCAATCACGTCGTCCGCGAAGCCCTGATCGCAGAGGGGCATCTCGGCCAAGAATCAATCCGTTTCGAGGCGATCGGACGCGGGTCCAAAATGCTCTCGAGCCCGGTGGAATTGCGAGCTGGCGACCGTATCATGTTCGGTCGTCGCTTGCGTCTGCGCGCGGCCGAAGTGTTCAATTCCGACGTGGCGACAGTGCTCTCGGTCCATGATGACGGGCGCGATCCGCAGCTGACGTTCGAACTCGACCGGGTCGACGATCACGGACGTCCGATTGTGCTGTCGGGCCGCGTGAGCGAGCTTGCAGTCAAGGATGCAAAAAACTCAGGATCTGCCATCCATCTTCAACATGCCTACGCGTGCACCAACCACGCAGCGCAGGGTCAGACCGTCGATATCGCCATCGTCGCTAACCTCTCGTCGATGGGCTCTTCCGATATCTACGTCGCTTGTACGCGCCATCGCGTCAGCTTGAGAATCCACGTCGATGCGAGCCGTATTTTGTCGCGAAACGGCTTTCGTACAGCCGGAATTTCGCGGCATGGTAGCTTTCGCGGTGCGACCGAGAGCGGCGATCTGGAATCGCCGACCCTTTCGCAAAAGCAGATCGACCGGGTGATCGACAAACTGCGCCGCGAAGCCAATAGCCGCCCGCTCAAGGCCAACCCAAGTGACTTTGTCGATGACGTGCTGGCTTGGACTCAAGCCCAAGATCCGATCGTCGCATTTCGTCAGCGGATGCAGGCGCGAACGGATGCGCAGATCAGGTCCCGAACGTCGCGGGTCGCCAAAAGCAAGCCGTCGCGCGACCAGATACGGTTGACGCCCATCGACCAACCCAAGCCCGATCGCCGCCAGGCTCGAACGCCCTTGTCGCTATCGAACGCGGAGTGGGCTCATCTCGATGGCTTGCCGTTGGTCGAGACCTGTGCGCGCTGGTTTGGCGGGCGCATGATCGGAACTAGCATCCTCGCCCATCGCGGGAGCGGCTTTGCGATCGATGTCCGAACGTCCCGGCCCCCGTGGTCCCGCCGGGCGGGTCAAAAGCTGCGACGTGTCGGCGCCGTTACCGAGCACCGCCTGATTCAAGCAGCGGTGCTCTTCCTGTCCAAAACCCTTCGGGAAGCGCGCAACGTGGTGCGTGACAAGGCTGGCCTCTGGGCGCTCAATCCGATTGCGCGCGCTGCCCGAAACGTCGCCCGAACGGCATGGCGGCGCAGGAACTCCGAATTGGCGATGATGAGCACGCCCGCAGTCAGCCCTGCGGACGAGATCGTCACAGACATTTCGACCGGTGTGAAACGGCAGAAAGCGTTCCTGATGCAGCGACATCAGCAACAAAAGGCGCCCGCAGTTTCAATTCTTTCGTCTGCAAATTGGAAAGGGATGGGTATCGGTCGCGATCCCGATGGCACTTTGGCGATCGAGCGAGCAGCTGAAATTCGGGTGCGCGAAGCCGAGCGGCTCAGCACCATCTCACTGACCGAAACTGGCCCTCTCGGTAGCGGAAGAACCAATGACATCAGCGCCCATGTCTCCACCGGCGTGAAGCGCCGCAAGGCCTCGCTCGCCCAGGTGGCGAAACTGAGGCTCAACGATAGGCTCTCATTTGAACGAAACAGTCGTCACGTTCATGCAGCCGACGGGCTTGTGGAGAGGGAGCGGGCGCAGCAACACATCGGTGCACAGTCGGCCGAGAGGGAACGCAAACCCATCGGCTCGTCGAAAACAAAAACGAACGTCTCCACTCCGTTCGACCCATCGCCTGCCTGCGCCATCAGCTCAATCGCAATCGACGATGAGGATGCGTACTCGGCCGGCGTGCGTCGGCGCAAACGTGCGATCCATCGCCAGGCGCTCCTGGAAGCGCTTCGATCCGACGCATTTGCCGTGAACCCCGACGTTCCGCGTGAAGCGATCGACGACCGAAAGCCCAACGTGGCTTCGCTGCGCCAAGAACAGACAGCTCGACACACCGAGGATGGTGTTGGGCCCCCGCAATCGATGCTTACTCGGGTAGACAAGCCGGTAAAGAAAATCGCTACATCACCTACTGTGACGACCGGAATGTTGTCGCCCTTACCTCAACAAGCCGCGCGCCTGAAGCCGCTCGATCCATCGAAGATCAGCCCGAACCCCATATCGGCGGTCCAACTGGGTAGCGCTTCGACCTCGGGATCGTCTCGAGGGACCGTCGCCATTGCGGCTACGCCAGTGACATCGAAAAACAATCCCGAAACCGGCCAAGACGCGAGCGATCAGCGCCCCGGATTAATCGCGCGCATACGCTCGATCTTTCAGAAAGAGGCCATTGCACCCTCCCTTGCCCAGCCAAGCGACCCGAAGCGCCAGAACAATCCGCCGCCCATCGACGTCGTTGTGGAGCCGGTGGCAACGGCCCCAGCACGATCTCGTCCAAGGGGCACCCGGATTTTCGACGTGCCGGGGCTGAATGTCGATGACATCGTGCCGCGCGAGCGCACCGGCGCAGACGTTCTAAAGCAAGACCCTGTGAGAACGACCGATGGGAAGTCGGGGCCGATAGGCAATCCGCCGTCTCGATCGACAGTTGTTTCGCCGGGTCAAGCAGCAGCGGGCCGCCCTCAAGCTCCCCCCAGGCACCGTAAAGACGAGCCGGAAATCTGAAGGACGTCGGCGTCTTCTTGAAAGGGGCTGCTGTAAGCCCGCAACCATACCGACGTTTCATTTTCGCAGCGCAGTCAATGAAGTTTGAACCGCTCTCAGTAAGGACCGGATGGGGTCGCCGTGACATACCTGCCTTCGTGCCTGACCCGCTTCTCGCCCGTCCAACGTCACATCGGCCCTCTGCCGAACGAATCTGAGGATCTGGTCCGGCCCACGTCTTTTGATCGCACCGAGGAAAACATCATGCCAAATCAGCAAAAACAGGACCCGAGCGCGGTTTCTCCCTCAGAACACCTCGGTCAACAAAGGCCTTCGGTGGACCGGTCTGGAATTGCCGCCATAGACGCGGGCCCGGACCATTTCGCGCGACCACAGTCGCCGACCTCCGACGACATCAAGCCGTTCGAATTCGCGGTTCGAGATGCGATCACAGCCGCACCGATCGCGACCGGAAGCATCTTCGCTGCCGGGGTGTCGCAGGTGCCTGCTGATGTGGCCGATCTCTTGTCGCAGGCGCAGAAGATTCTTGCGAAGCGATTGGATTATCGAAACCCGCCCTCGATCGGTGCCGCCCATGTCGATGTGCAGCGAAAGTCCATCCCGTTCTTGAACCCTCCGAAATTCAGCGTTCGAGATGATGATCGAATGGTTTTCGCCGTCGAACTTATTGTCGGCGGCAAGAATTTCTTTCCCTCAGATATTGAAGAGAGGAAAGGCCCGTCGCAGCCATCTGCGGATCGGTCCGACAAAGATATTGTTCGCCCGCTTCTCGATCAGATCATCTCAACGGACCCTTGGGTCCGGAGAGCACAAGCCGCAGGTAAAGCGCCATCCCGGCTCCTCGCGGCCTGCCACGCGAATGATGACCATGGCTCGCTTCAAGTCGCGCTCCACGTCACTTCAGGCGAAGAGGTGATACCGGTCTCGTCTGCGACAGCGAAAGCGACGTTGCTGCTGCTTCTCGAAACCCTGGATTTCAGCAATTTCGGCGGTGGAAGCACCTGGGAAGGTCAAGCTGAAACGACCTCGGCGTCCGTCAGAGATCACCAGCCTGACGATAAGCTCGAGGCCGATCCGCCAGGTGCTGCCGGGATCGCTGAGGCCCTAGCCCATCTCAACACTTTGGGATTGCACGAACTCGAACGAAGCATTTTCGATCAGGCTGTTTCAACCATCTCTGGCGTGCGGTAACCCGACCCAGCATCGTGTCGCGTTGCTGCTTGTAGCAAGCCGCACGCATACGATTAAGCTGGACGCCAGCTTCTCGCATCTGGTCGTACCCGGCGTGAGTGCTCGATCTTTTTGAACGAGCACTCGATTCAATCGCGCGAGGCGTGGCCCGTGCTGTCGGTCGGCGGCCGCTGCGCCATCCGGTTCGATTTGGTCGGGATTTAATATTCGCCGCGCGCCTGGTTTCCATCGAGATCACCGCTAATTCGCCCCTACGCCGCGCTCGCAACCGCGTTCAGGGGCGAGGTCTCAATCGCCACCGGCGATCTGGAGGGCGGAGTTGCCATAATCGAAACCGCCCCGCGTTGGCTCGAGAACGCGGATTATCGCCGGTTTTCGGCACCGCTCTTGATCGCCCGGGCGCAAGGCTTGTTCGACTGCGGGCGGGCCGGGCGGGCTCGCGATGTCATCGAATGCTGCGAGCAGCGCGCGATCGACAGCGGAACCGGCATGGCGAGGCTTATCTCGCGCGTCATCGGCTCAGCCGCGGCCAGCTCAAGGTGATGGTGCGATCCGGACCTGCCGTACGGCTGCGCTCGGTGGCCATGTCTTGGCCTGCAGCGAATGCGATCACGAGGCCATCGCCTACAACTCCTGCCGCAACCGGCTATGCCCGCGATGCCAGGGCGCAGCGGCGAAGGACTGGCTGGCGGATCGCCAGGTCGATCTGCTGCCCGTGGCCTACCACCATCTCGTCTTCACCCTGCCGGCGCCGATCGCGGTGATCGCCCACCAGAACAAGGCCGAGGTCTACGGCCTGTTGTTCCGGGCCGCGGCCGCGTCGCTCGCCACCATCGCGAGCGATCCCCGGCATCTCGGCGCCCCCATCGGCTTCACCAGCGTGCTGCACACCTGGGGATCGGCGATGACCCATCATCTCCGTCTCCACATCATGGCGCCCGGCGGCGGCCTCAGCACCAACGGCGCGCGCTGGATCCCGTGCAGGCCAGGCTTCTTCCTGCCCGTACGCGTGCTCTCCCGGCTGTTCAGACGACTCTTCCTCGAAGGGCTCGCCGCCCCGCACGCGGCCGGGCGGCGAGCCTTCCACGGCAATCTCGCCGCGCTCGCCGAAACCGATACCTTCGCCGCCCTGCTGGCGCCGCTGCGCCGGGCCGACTGGGTCGTCTACGCCAAGCGTCCATTCGGTGGCCCTGAGGCTGTCCTGGCTTATCTCGCCCGCTACACCCACCGCGTCGCCATCGCCAACAGCCGCATCATTGCCATGGACAGGCACGGGGTCACGTTCCGCTGGAAGGACTATCGCGCCCGCTCCGCCGGCAAGGCCTGGCGCAAGACCATGACGCTGACGGCCCCCGAGTCCATCCGCCGCTTCCTGCTTCACGTCCTGCCCGACGGCTTCGACCGTATCCGCCATTACGGCCTACGCGCCTCCAGCCGGCGCGCCGATACCATCGCCCGCATCAGGCAGATCATGGCGGCGGCAATGCCGGCCACAACGACGGCAGATCGTGAAGCAGAGATTTCGGAAGAGCAATCCGATCCGGTCGATGAGCGGAGGCGTCCTTGCCCCTGCTGCGGTGGCCGCATGATCCTCGTCGAGCGCTTCGTGCCCGGCACAGCCCCGCGCACCATCGTCGCCGTCAGGATCGACACCTCATGACGATGGCGCCACGGCGACACCCAGACAGACCACGACCGGGCGCGGCCAGAGAGCGGGCAATTCCGATCGCGCTGATCGCGGAAATGGACCTTGCGGCGATCCCGATTCCCTCCCAGGTGCAGCAAGACCGGGGCTTCCGGGCATCTTGGTCGGAGCATCGCGCCGCCGACCCGCGCCTCGCACGATCCCACCCACCCAGGCCGCGCGGCGAAATCCCCATAGCCCACGGCCCCGAGCCGCGGCTTCCTCCCTTGGAGGCTTTCGGACGCCGGCCCTCAGCCCGGTCCGAACCCGCTCGCACGGGCCGACATCCGAAACCCTTCACACTTGCTGACATTGGTGTACCGCCGAAGACCGGATATTCGTTCCACCACGACGACGCAACGCGCAGAGACGGTTGCATCTGCACGTCGCCGATCCCGGCGACCAGCTCTCGCCCCGAGAACGTCCCTCGGGCTCGTGGCGTCACAATGCTCGCGAGCGCCACGGTCACGTGCATGGTCCGTTTGTCCGAGGGCTGCGTAAGCGATGGCAAGCAGAGAATTGATCGATGGGCGAGCATAGGGCCGTGATCGGCGCCGGTATGGCCGCGTTTGCCGCAGCGCGACGATTGAAGGCCGTCGACGCGACAAACGTCACCAGTTGCTTTTGCTGGTCGCCTACGCGCGCGGCGAAGGGCTTGAGCATCGGGACAGCGGAAGCGCCGGTGTCAGTCCATTACAGCGGCGCATTCGGGCCGCGTCTGAAAGCCCTGTTCGACAGCGGCGACGGGCAAGCCGGTCCAGTCCTCGGCCCGGAGGCGGTGCAATGAGCGTCGGCGAGCCGAGGCTCACCGTCTACCATGACGGATCCTGCCCGCTCTGCCGGGCGGAAATCGCCCATTACCGACGCCAGGAAGGTGCGGACGCCATCTGCTTCGTCGACGTCGCCCGGGGGGACGCTGAGACCGGTCCCGATCTCGACCGAACCAACGCGATGGCACGATTCCACGTCCGGGGGCGCGACGGCGAACTGGCCTCTGGCGCGGCAGGGTTCGTTCGAGTCTGGGAGCTCTTGCCGCGATGGCGCTGGGCGGCGCGGATCGCGCGGCTTCCAGGCGTCCTGCCGGTGCTGGAGGCGGGCTATCGCGCCTTCCTGCCGCTGCGGCCGCATATCGCGCGGCTCGTGCGGCGGCAAAAGCGGGAGGAATCGAGGACGGGCGGACCGCCGGCGCGATGAGGTGCGCGGCACCGGCCGCGCGACGCTCTGCCGCTGCCGGTTGATCCGCGCCAGCGCTGCCATAGCTCCCAATCGGTTTGAGGCGGAGGGCGGACGACCATGGCGCGACACTGGCAGGGGACGCGGGCAGCGGGGCTCGAGGCGATGGCGGCGTTCGTGCCTGCCATGGGCCGACGCTATGCCGCCGGCCGCAATTACGATTACGGCCCGGAGAACCGTAAGGCGGTTTCCGGCCTGTCGCCCTGGGTGCGCCGGCGGCTCGTGACCGAGCAGGAACTCGTCTCTGCGGCCATCGCCGCCCATGGTCTCGATGGCGCGGAGAAGTTTGTCCAGGAGGTGTCCTGGCGCAGCTATTTCAAGGGCTGGCTGGAGCTGCGCCCGCAGGTCTGGCGCGCTTATGTCGAGGGTCTCGACGCCGATCTCGCCGCGCTCTCGCGCGACCGTCGCCTGCGCCGCGCCGTGGAGGCGGCCGAGGCCGGCGAGACGGGGATCGCCTGTTTCGACGCCTGGGCGCAGGAACTCGTCGAGACGGGCTATCTGCACAACCACACGCGGATGTGGTTCGCCTCGATCTGGATCTTCACGCTAGATCTGCCTTGGCGACTCGGCGCGGATTTCTTCTATCGCCATCTGCTCGACGGCGACGCCGCGTCCAACACGCTGGGCTGGCGCTGGGTCGCGGGCCTGCACACGCGCGGCAAGGCCTATCATGCCGAGCCCTGGAACATCGCGACCTATACCGGACAGCGCTTCACGCCCTCCGAGGCCGAGCTCGCCCGCAGGCAGGAGAGCCTCGATCATCTCGAGCCCGAGGGCCTGCCGCCGCTCCAGCCACTGCGCGAGCCGACACCGCCGCAGACGAGTCGTCCGACCTTGCTCCTGATCACCGACGAGGACGCCCGGACGGAGGACTTCGATCTCGCAGGGCTCGACATTCGCGCCGTTGCGACGCTGTCGGCGAGCCACCTGCGCTCGCCGCGAGAGGTTTCCGACGCCGTCATCGCCATCGAAACGGAAGCTCTGGCCGATGCGGCCATGCGCGCGGGGCGCCCTGTGGATCGTCTCCTGGCGGGCGTCCCCGACGACGTCGCACGCTTCGCCGAACGGGCGGGCGCGACGCAGATCGCCACACCCTTCATCCCGCGCGGCCCCGTGCACGACTGGCTGGAAAGGGCGCGGCCGGCGCTCGCGGCCCGCGGCATCGTCCTCGCGGAATGGCGCCGCGACTGGGACGAGGCGGTCTGGCCGCTGGCGAGCGCCGGCTTCTTCAAGGTCAAGGAACGCATCCCGGCGCTGGTCGCCCGCCTGATCCCCGACGTGCTGAGCGCCGCGTCAGCCGACGGACGGCCCTTGTCCTCGGCACGCTGACGGAGCACACCCATGCAGACCGCAGGTCTTCTCACTGCCGCCCTGCTGTTCGGCGGCATGACGCTGTTTTCCTTCGGCTTCGCCGCCTTCCTGCTGAAGGTCCTACCAGCGGACATGGCCCGCGCGACGATCCGCCGTGCGTTTCCGCATTTTTATCTCTTTGTCATCGTCACGGCCGCTGCAGCAGCGGCGCTTCTTGCGCGCGCCGATCACGTCGCGGCGCTCGGCCTCGCTGCAATCGCCGCGACGACCGTGCCGACCCGCCAGTTCCTGATGCCCGCCATCAACCGCGCGACGGATGCCGGCGACAAGCCGCGCTTCAGGGCGCTGCACGGGCTCTCGGTCGCGATCACGCTCGGGCATATCGGCGCTGCCGGCTGGGCGATCGCGAGGCTCGCCGGTTGACAGCGCCGTCTGCCGGCTCGGCTCAGCCGCCTTTCGCAGATTTGAGCAAGTCGATCCGTTTGGACGCTTCCGCCTTCGAGAGTGTGTGGTCGAATTGCTCCGGCTGGCTCACCTGCTCGGAGAGCGTCTTCAAATATGAGGCCTGCGCCCCCGTCATCGGCTCGTCGCCTGAAACCCATTCGTCAGGCGCTTTTTGAGCATTGTCGGCGGGTCGTTCGAAGAGCTTGGGGTTTGCAGGCTGCGAGCCGTCATCAGCGTATGTCATGACGCTTACCTTATGTTCATTATATGTTCTGAATAAGAACCATCGAGCAATCCCCAGGTTCCGTTCGCTGCCACAGATTTTAGATACGGCTTTGGCCCTGCGGGGATCGTCGCAACGAAACGCGCCACTTGCAGACATTGAGCAGTATCCGAAAAGCGGACGTAGCAGACACCGTTTACACAAGCGCTTGATCAAAGCTGCCGCATGAAGGCGAGTTGGAGGATGCTCCTGTTTGAGGTAGCGAAACGCATAGCGCCCGAGACATTGCTGTCTCGGGCCATCGCCAGCTCAAACGGCGGAAAGACGACACCATCCACTGGCTGCAGGTGTTAGTGGGTTACCCTCAGCGACCGCCTGCTGCGCCTTAACCTTTTACTTCTGCTGCCGCATCGCTGCCTCGACGGCCTGCCCGACAAAATTTGGCACGTCTGCCTGAAGGAGCTCCCCGAGGCGTTTAACGGCACCCAAGTCGGGCAATCCGGATGGCCCATCGAGAAGCATTGCAATGTCAGAAGGCGCAATCCCTGCTTGTTCAGCGGCCGTTTCAGCAGTCAGTCCCATCCGCTTGAGTATCGATTCCAGGCCAGAGCTGAAGCGACCTCCGTTGATCGAGACCTTTAGCGTCAGTTCCCAATCAGCCCGCCGGTTATCCTCAACCTTTGTCGGCACGTACCCCTTACGCCCCTGGAGCCAGGTCCGGGCTGCGTCGGCTTCTACCGGCGCCTTCATTTTCTCAGCGCTCAAAGAGTTGCGTACCGCTGCCTCCGACATATCCGCCAACAAGGCCAGTTGCCGGACCGTTATCGACTGCGCGTGCGGCTCCTCAAGGTAGAAGCGGCCGATCGCAAGATCGATCACATGTCGGCACTTGCTGTCGGGGACCAGATAGGGGGAATACTCCCCTGAAATGGCATAGATCGACATTCCCTGCATGAAGGCGACAAGGTCGATGTTGGTGTCCTCGTCGTAGTGCCAACTGTCGCCGACCTGGAACGCGAAGTCATAGGCCGCTCTCAAGAACTTCCAGCATTCGAAACGTGACAGGTCGATTTGATTGATGATCTCATCCTTAACGCCTTCGGTTGGCGAGAACTCGTGGGGGATCCCGAGGAAGATCGTTGCCGCTTCGGCATTGCAGCCGTGCGCGATGTGGCCCGCCTGGATGAAAAGGAATTCGCGGATTTCCGCGGCGAACTCCTCCTGGGTAAACGGAGGATAGGTCTGTGATTTCATCATCGTGGCCTCAGAGCGTGGCGATCTGGTTGGTCAGCCGCGCCCTGGCGGCCACGAGCTTTGCGATGTCCGTCTTGATCGAGGCGCGATCGATCTTGCCGAGGAAGGCCGATACCCGTTCCCCGTTCAAGCCGCTGGGATGCGGCATTCCGTCGAGGACCAGCTCCTTCTTCAGCACGCCGGCGCGAACCAAATACGCCAAAGCCTCGGCCGGCTTAGGGCCGAGCGGCAGCCAAAGGGTTCCAGACAGCGCCCGAACCTCTTCGGCGAGATAGGTTTCGACCATCTGGCGCAGCGCCGGGGTTCGGGTCATCGACGGATTGCCGCGATAGTTGTCGCCAGCAAGAAAGACAGGGTAGCGCAACGCCGAGGTGAAGTGCACCTGCTCGGATCCCGGAGCGAACAGTCCGGCGCAAGTGTTGAGCCCGAACTTGCTGGCCAATCCAACCTCGTCGAGCATCGCGACGAGGTTGTTGCGGGTCTGCGTGCCGCTGAAGCTCGCCTCCAGTTTGGCAATAGCCGCTGCCTGTTCGATCGATTTGCCGGCACGGAATGCGCGACTCGCCGCGCGAAGTGCATTATCGGCCTGGACCCGGCCGGGAGTGATGCCGACGATCGCGATGCGAGCTCCAGTTGGCACATAGTCGAAGGGCGCGTAGATCGCTGACAGCGGGCGCGACTCCATAATCGTAAGGTCTTGGGCCAGTTGGTCAGAGAGGCCTTCCGGGGCATTCCGGATCTTGGTGGCGAAGCGGGTGAGCAATTCAAAGTTCATGGCGGCCTCCATGTGAAATCTGTGTATCATCCTTATAATGATTTTTCCTGGCCTGCCTAGAGAGAAAGTGATGTCCATGATCACTTATCTCATGTGCCACCTGTCGCATGTCAACGGCGGTCGGATTCCAGGCCATCGTGGCGGAGTAAAAGCAGGCCACTGGCGTTGGGGAGCGGCGGATATGG
>JAIETL010000039.1 GCA_019745195.1 Beijerinckiaceae bacterium | reverse complement strand
GACGCTCAGCGGTAGCGGCCGTGCTTCTGGAGGACCTCGATCTTGTAGCCGTCGGGGTCCTGGACGAAAAAGAACTTCGCGAGCAGCGCGCCTTCGCGGTGGAATTCCTTGACCGGATTCGGGTTGAGGCCCGCCGCCGTGAAGCGGGCGTGCTCGGCGTCGAGATCGGCGACGGCGAAAGCGACGTGGCCGTAGCCGTCGCCGAGTGCATAAGGCTCGGTGCGGTCGTGGTTGATCGTCAGCTCGACCTCGAAACCGATCTCCGGATTGCTCAGATAGACCAGCGTGAAGCCTTCGAAAACAAAGCGATCGGCGATCTTCAGGCCGAAGGCTGTGTCGTAGAAGGCGACCGAACGGGCCTCCTCGAGCACGCGGATCATCATGTGGATGGCTTTGGCCACGCTTGCAGGCTCCTATTTCGGCTCTGTCAGGGTCTTGAGATAGGCAATCACCAGCTTGCGCCGTTCGGCGTCGCGCTGGCGGTAGGCCATGATGGTGCCCGGCCGCATCGCCTGGGCATCCTCGATCCAGCGGTCGAGCGTCGGCTCGTCCCAGACAAAGCCCGAGCTCTTCAGCGGGTCGGAGTATTTGAAGCCGTCGCGGGCTGCCGCCGGCTTGCCGACGATGTCGTAAACATTGGGTCCCTGACGGTTGGGCCCGCCCTTCTCGGCGGTGTGGCAGACGCCGCAGCTCGCGACGAATTGCTGGCGCGCCTTGGCGAGGTCGATGTCCTGCGCGGATGCGGGCGATGCCGCGAGGAGGAGGCCGAGGCCGCACGCGGCCGCACCGGCAAACGGGCTTCTGGACGGGACATCTGCTGCGATGCGCCGGGCGCGACCGGCGGAATGCGAAGGCAAGGCTCTCGACCTCTCTCGATCAGGTCGGGAGAGCCTATGAGCGTGCTGCCGGCAGCGGGTAGTATAGGATTACTACAAACTAAAGTTGATCAGGACCGTCATTGCGAGCGCAGCGAAGCCATCCAGCGTCTCGCGCACCCCTCTGGATTGCGTTGCTTCGCTCGCAAAGACGCAGACCCTCTCACTCCGCCGCGTGATGGAACGCCGCGACCGCCTCGCGCCGGAGCGTCTCGCCATCGTCCTGCCCGCGCACATCCGACAGATAGGTCAGGCAGGCGCAGCGCAGCAGCGAGGTGAAGTTCATCGTCTCGTCGTTGAACTCCAGAACCTCGTCATGGAGCTTGCTCAGAAAGCGGCCGAGCGTGACGTTCTGCAGCAGCGCGATCTCCTCGAGGATATCCCAGAAGGCCGCCTCGAGCCGGATCGAGGTGGCATGCCCGCCGAGCCGGATCGAGCGGGTCTGATAGGCATAGCGTTCGGCCGTCTGGGCCGAAAAGATACGGCACATGGTCGCCTCCCTTGGCTGTTCTTGTTCTGTTAGGTGGGAGGATGACCGCGACGCGCGTGGCTGTAAACCGCCCGAAGCGCCAATCGCGGATTGCCGCTGGCGCACTGACCGTCGCGCGCATCAAAAAGCCCGCTCCCTTCCGGGAGCGGGCTTCCGCGGCAGGCCTATGACCTGCGGGCGAGCTTTACTGGATGATCTGCACGATCCGGCGGGTGCGGGGATCGACGAGGACGGTGCGGTTGTCGATCACGGTGTAGCGCTGGCCGGTCACGCCGTATTCGGCGGGAACCTCGTAATAGGTCACGCCGTCCTGCGGGAGCACGGTGCCGACGGTGACCGGCTGGCCGTAGCTGTAGGACGTCGGCCGCTGCTGGATGACGTATTCCTGGAAGCGCTTGGAGGCGGGGGCGTTCATGCCGGGGGCCTCGGGCAGGCCGTTGGGCTGTCCCTGGCCCTGGGCGAAGGCGGCGACGGGAATGAGGGCGACGGTGGCCGCAAGGGCGAGTTTCCTGATCATGGCTTTATCCTTTCGTGGACGGCGCCGGAAGTCTGGCTTCCGCTATCCCTGCCGCACCAACGAACGCTTCGGCCCAAGGTTCCCGCGTCAGCCTGACGGATGCGTGAGCCGCGCCGTGACCTCGATCTCGACCTTCATCTCCGGCTTCAGCAGACCGAGAACGACATAGATGCCGGCGGCCGGCCTGATCTCACCGAAAACCTCGCCGCAGACCGCCAGGACCGGGTCGCAGTAGCTGCGGTCGGTGACGAAATACTGCGCTCGCACGACCTGGGAAAGCGAGGAGCCGGCCTCGGTCAGCACGGCGTCGAGGGTCCTGAAGATGTTGCGGGCCTGATCGGCCGCATCCTCCGGCAGGGTCATGGTGACGTAGTCGTAGCCTGTGGTTCCCGAGACGAAGACGAGATCGCCATCGACGACAGCGCGCGAATAGCCGAAGGCGGTCTCGAAGGGGGAGCCGGTGGAGATCAGGCGGCGGGACATGGCTAAGGCAGCCTGCTCAGCGGTTCAAACTGTAGGGACGATCAACTCGATCCTTGGGAAATAGGTCCGGTAGCGTTTTACGTCGCGAGTCAGCAAAGGCAGCCTTCCCGCATCGGCGTGAGCGCCGATGAAGAAATCGGAGAGAACGCCAGTGCGTGTGCCGCCGGACTGGCGGTAGCGCTTGAAGGCCTGCCCGGCCAACAGTGCAGCCTCCCGAGGGATTTCGGCGAGCGCGACATTCCATTCCACCATCAAGGCGTCGAGTTGGGCGGTATTGCCATAACCAGCGGCAAGCTCGGCATAGACGATGATGTTGATCGCTAACGGTGCGCGCTGCGCTGCTTGCCTGATGGCCCGAAGCGAGCGTTCGGCCCAGATTTCGTCGTCGAGGATGATGTCGATCAGGATGTTGGTATCGACGAGGACCGTCAATCGTCGCCTCTCATCATCGCCATGAACTCGTCTGTCGTCATGTCGAGCTTGAGCGAACCTCGCAGTCGCTCGAACCTGTCCGGGTTCGTCGTGGCGATGCCCGAAGCCTTGCGTATGATGGCCGCCCCGTGATCGTCGGCAAGCACATCGACGACATTTCCCGGCGCCAAACCAAGTTTGTCGCTCACGTCCTTGGGCAGGATGATCCGGCCCGCCTTATCGACGACGGCTTGCATAGTACTTGCTCCTGACGAGCCAGCCTACACGGAAACGGTTCAATGTGCAGCAGGAGGTCTGCTTACACCCGCCCGCCCTTCAGCGCCCGCAGCACCTTCTCGCCCGGCCGACCGGTCTGGGCCATGCCGAGCTTGGCCTCGATCTGCTTGATCGCGCCGCGCGTCAGCGCGCCGACCGCACCGTCCGGCTCGCCGACATCGAAGCCTCGCGCGATCAGCAGGCGCTGGAGCTCGCGGCGCTGCTCGCGGGAGAGCGGCAGATCGTCGGTCGGCCACTCGCCCTGGACGCCGGGCCTGCCGCGCAGACGGTCCGAAAGCAGCGAGATGGCGAGCGCGTAGGAATCGGCGCCGTTGTAGCTGTAGGCGGCGTCGTAGTTCTTGAAGACGAGGAAGGCGGGGCCGCTGCGCCCGGCCGGCATCAGCAGGCCGGCATTGCCGGAGCCGGTCAGCGCGGAGCCATCGAATTTGACGATGCCGCGCGAGGCCCAGCTCGAGACCGGCTGCTTGGGATTGCGGCCGGTCGGGCCCGAATAGCCTGCGGGCACCCTGACCTCGTAACCCCAGGTCGCGCCAGTGATCCAGCCGGCCTTGTCAATGAAATTGGCGGTCGAATGCAGCGCGTCGGGGATCGAATCGACGAGATCGCGCCTTCCGTCGCCGTCGCCGTCGACGGCGAGCCTGAGATAGGTCGAGGGAATGAACTGGGTATGCCCAAAGGCCCCGGCCCAGGAGCCGAAAAGCCGCTCGGGCCGGACATCGCCGCGCTGGATGATCTGCAGCGTCGCGATCAGTTCGCCCTTGAAGAAGGCGTTGCGGCGCGGCGCGAGGCAGGCCCCGGTCGAAAGCGCCTGGACCAGCGGCATGCGGCCCCGCGCCTTGCCGAAATCGCTCTCGACGCCCCAGACGGCGGCGATGGTATGTCGATCGACGCCGAAGCGGCTCTCTGCGGCTGCGAGCGTCGCTGCGTGCTGGCGCATCATCGCGCGGCCCTCGGCGACCTTCTCTTCATCCACCAGCGTGCCGAGATAGTCCCAGATCGGGGTTTTGAACTCGGGCTGGTTGTTCATCAGCTCGATCACCTTCATGTCGGGCGTGACGCCCGACATGGCGCGGTCGAAGGTGGCCGACGACACGCCCTTGGCAACGGCGGCCGAACGCAGCCCCGCGACGCAGGACTGGAAATCGGCCCGGACGCCGGTCGCGGCGAGGAGGACGAGGGGCAGGCTGAGGAGGGTTGCGCGCATGGGTCCACCGAATCATCGAACTGGCGCGATTTTGGGGCGTGCCGGTTAACGGAGATTAACCATCGCGGATATGCAGCGCGAGCCGGCGAATCCGACTATGAGGGTCTGCCTTCAATCGGGAAGCCGAGCCCATGTCGCCCACCGCCGTCGAGACCCTCGGCTTCGTCGCAGCCGCCCTCACCAGCCTGTGCTGGCTGCCGCAGGCCTGGCGGACCATCAGCACCCGCGACACGCGCGCCATTTCGCTCTGGACGCAGTCGCTCTTTGCGGCGGGCACGGCGCTGTGGTTGACCTACGGCCTCCAGATCGGCTCCTGGCCCGTCATCGTCGCCAATGCGTTGACGCTGGCGCTCGTGCTCCTGATCGTGACGATGAAGCTGCGCTTCGGCTGAGCGCTATCGGGAACAGATGCGCCCGGCTAGGGTTCCCCAGCGTCTCAAGCCTTCGGAACCTCCCCAACATGCCCGCGATGACCACGGCCCATCTGACGCCGATCCTGATGCTGATCGGCTCCAATATCTTCATGACCTTCGCCTGGTACGGGCATCTTTCCTACAAGAGCACGGCGATCTGGCTGGCCATCCTCGCAAGCTGGATGATCGCGCTGCCGGAGTACATGCTCGCCGTGCCTGCCAACCGCATCGGTTCGGCGGTCTATTCCGCGGCCGAGCTGAAGACGATGCAGGAGGTGATCACGCTCACCGTCTTTGCGCTGTTCTCGGTGTTCTGGCTCAAGGAATCCCTGACCTGGCAGCACGGCGTCGGTTTTGCGCTGATCGCGGCCGGAGCGTTCTTCATCTTCCAGGCCAAGGCATGAGCGACATGAACAGCAAGGTCCCGTTTTCCGGCAGCGCGGCGGTCGAGACCTATCTCGCCAACGGCTATGACAGCGTGGTCGGCATGTCGTCGCGCTTCGCGGCGGCGATCTGCGCGCGGCTGCTACGGCTGCAGACGGAGGAGGGGGTGACGGGACCGATCGCCGAGATCGGCGCGTTCGAGGGCCGCTTCTTCATCGCGCTGGCGCATGCGCTGGAGCCGGGCGAGATGGCGCTCGGCATCGACATCTTCTCCTGGCCGAACCCCGAGGTGAAGGACCGCTTCGAGGCGAACTGCCTGCGCCACGGCATCGCGCCGGCCCGCCGCGTCACGATGAAAGGCGACAGCGGCTCGATGTCGCCGTCCGACCTGACCGGGCATGCGGGCGGGGAGGCGCTGCGCTTCATCCATATCGACGGCGAACATTCGCGCGCTGCGCTGGCCAAGGACCTCGCGCTCGCCACCGCCTGCCTGAAGGATGGCGGGCTGATCGTGCTCGACGATATGCTGCACCCCGGCTATCCGACGCTGATGGTGGCGGTGCAGGCCTATCTCGACGCCAATCCCGAGATCGTGCCGCTCTGCGTGATCGACCGCGAGACGATCGTCGGCGCGACCAAGTTCGTGCTCTGCCAGAAGAGCTGGTTCGAGCGCTACCAGGCGCGGATGCTCGACATCTTCGCCGATTTCATCTGGCCGCTCGGGGCCGATTTCGAGCCGCATTGGTGCCTGGTGCTGTCGCAGGATACGCGGCTGGCGGATATTATCTGAGACTGGCTCAGTTCTGGCCGGAGCGCACCGCGACGGTCGCTATTCCTGCGCCCACCAGCAGCGTGCCGCCGGCCTTGTTGAACAGGCCGATGGCGCGCGGGTTGCTCACCACGGAACGGGCACGAGAGGCGATCAGCGCGTAGCCGAAGGCGTTCGCGAAGGCGAGCGTGATGAAGGTCGCCTCGAAAATCAGCATCTGCGTCCAGAAATCGCCCTTCGCATCGAGAAACTGCGGCAGGAAGGCGACGAAGAAGGTGATGCCCTTGGGGTTCAGCGCCGTCACCAGCCAGGCATGGCCAAGCATCCGCCAGGGCGAGACCGCATCCTCGCGCGGTTTCGCGTCGAGCGCGCCGCCGGCCCGAAACAGCTTGACGCCGAGCCAGACGAGATAGGCCGCGCCGACCCATTTGAGCGCGGTAAAGACCGCCGCCGAAGTCGCCAGCAGCGCCCCGACGCCGAGCATGGACAGCGTCATAGCGGTGAAGTCGCCCAGTGCTACGCCGACCGCCATCGGAAAGGCGGTGCGCCAGCCCTGGCCGAGCGCATAGGAGATCACCAGCAGGATCGTCGGGCCGGGAATGACCAGCAAGACGGCGGTAGCGGCGGTGAAGGCGATCCAGGTTTCGAAGGTCATGGCGGGCTCCGGTATGGGAGCCGAGCAATCCCCATGGAGGACTGGTTGTAAAGCGCAGATCTCTTCAGCGCGGAGCCGGCAAATTCGAGCCGAAATAGCCCACCGGTCCGGCAGTCAACTCCTGTCGCCTCGGTGCGTCGCCGGCGATGACCAGCGCCCACCAGGCGCGGTACTGCGTCTGCGGATCCTTGGCGAGCGCGATGCCGAAGCGGGTCGCCTCGGCCATGCGGAGGTTGGCATCGTGGCCTGTCGAATTCCGCCATCCGGCGAAGGCCTCCTCCGTCGAGTAGTAGCCCGCTCCGAGGTTTTCGGCCGCGCGGGCGGCATCGAGCCCGGCTCCGTGGACGCGCGCTTGAAAACTGCCGCCGACGTCATGGGACAGCGTGTTGGCCGCGACCATGGCGTCGGCCTGGCGCTGCGCCATCGCGGTCAGGACGGGGTCGAGTCTGACAGGATTCAAGCCCCGGTCGGCGCGATAGGCGTTGAGAATGCGCGTCGCGCCGGCTGGATCGACCCGGACGGCGGCGAGCCGTTCGACCGAGCGTCCGTCGAGCGGCATCGCTCGGCGCGGTTCGCCGGCGCAGGAGGCGAGCGCCAGCGCGACCGCCGAGAGGCACATTATCTGGACGGGCATTCGCGTCATCGGGCTGTCTCGCTGGCGATCGGTGCGCCGACGAGCCGCCGACGCCCGCCCGGTCCTGCCGCGCAATCGCGGCAGGCATGCGGCGACAGGCTCAGGCCGCCAGCGCGCGACGACCGAACATCCAGTCCAGCGCCAGCATCACGAGCAGCGACAGCCCGACCAGCGGAAAAAGCACGCCGCCGATGGCCAGAAGCCCAATCAGCCCTCGCATGATGCGCGGATCGGCAGGCGCGGGCGGCACGCCGAGCTTGCCCGCAGGCCGGCGCTTCCACCACATGACGGCCGCCGAGACGGCGAGCATGACGATGGCGAGGCAGGCCGCGAGCAGCGCCAGCTGGTTGGCCAGCCCGTATTGCTGGCCCATATGGACGTTGATGCCCCATTCGAGCCAGCGGCCGAACGGGCCGTAATCGCGATAGCTCATGTCGATCAGCGGCTTGCCGGAATACTGGTCGAGATGCACGACGCGCTGGCGGTCGATGTCGTCGGGATAGACCGAGGCCGAGTAGACGCCGGTCGGCTTGCTCGGGATCGTGATCGTGTAGCCGCGGTGCAGGCCGAGTTCGCTGACGATCGCCGCCGCGCGGTCAAGCCCAATCGGCCTTGCGCCCGTCGCGCCCGGCGCGGATTCAGGCGTCTTCGCCTGCTCCAGCGACCATGTCGTCGGCGCGCTGTGGGCGAGATGCTCGTCCGACATCGGAACTGCGACGCGCACGCCGGCGGGATAGCCGAAATTGCTGCCATTGGCCCATTCATTGACCTTCGCACCCCAGACGCCCGACCAGGGCATGCCGGTGATCGCGAGGAAGACGATGATTCCGCCGACGAAAAGCCCGGTGACGGCATGGAGATCGCGCCAGAAGATCCGTTTGGCAGGCGCGCCGCGCACCGTGACGACGCCGCCGCTGCGGCCTCGCGGCCACCAGAGATAGACCCCGGTCGCCACCAGCAGGATCGCCCAGCCGCCGGCGATCTCGATGGATGCGCGCACGACAGGCCCGAAATAGCGCAGGCTGTGCAGATAGCGCACCGTCCACATCACCGTGCCGCGATCGGGCAGCGAACCCAGCACCTTGCCGTCGCCGGGATCGACATAGACGGCGAGCCTGCCGGCTGGCGTCGCGACGGTCACCTCGGCGGACGAGGTCGGCGTGGCAGGGGTGATGAGCTTCACCGCCGTGCCGGGATAGGCCGCCAACGCAGCCGCAACCATCACCGAGGGCGGGACGGGCGCGGCATCGGCACGACGTGCGACCTGTTTCAGGTCGGCATGAACGATGGCGTCGATCTCGTCGCGGAAGAGATAGAGCGCGCCGGTGAGGGCGAGGCTGATCAGAAAGGGCAGGACGAGCAGGCCTGCGTAGAAATGCCAGCGCCAGACGGCGCGGTAGAGATCGGTGGCAGGGGCAGTCGAGGCGGCGGTCGCAGCCGCGCGGGTATCGCCGAGAGCGAATTCGGACATGGGAGGTCTCCGGATGAGTCACGAAAGTCCATGGCGCGGGGCCAAGGACCGTTTTGCGGTGATCAGGCGGAGGGGGAGGGCGGGGCGCGTGCCGCGGCCAGGAAGGCCTGGGCGTTGAGGACGAAGTGGCCCTGATTGGCCAAGAGAGGGGCCGCCGCCGATGCGCCTGTGGGCGCAAGGGAGATACTGGCGTGGGCCAGCGGCGCGGCCGGGCCAGATGCCGAAAGCTGGCAGAAGGCTAGACAGTCGGCCGAATGGCGCGGCTGACCCGCAGGCGTCCCGGCCCCGTGCGAGCCTGTGCCGGGCTGGCTCAGGCAAAGCACCGCATCGAAGCCGGCGTTCGGCTCCGCCGCCCGGAGCTGCAGCGCCGAACCGAGAATCGTCTGGGCGACGAGCGCGACGACCAGCAGCATGGTGGCGAGCACCGATGCCGTCCCGTCGCGCCTGAAATATGCCTGCCGCCTCATTCATCCGCCATCGCAGAAATCGATGACATTGTCACGATGGCTGGCGGCCGTGGATGCCCCGGATGGCAGGCGGTTCAGCCGCGTCCGCCGGCGATCACGCGACAGAGCGCGTCGCGGACATAGCCCTCGGGCGCGACCTGGCCCATCTGGACCGCGAAGACGGCGTCGACGCGCGTGGCCGGGCCGCTCTTGCGGGCTGTCACGCGCAGCGTCTGCGGACGGCCGGAGCCGGTCGTCTCCTGGATGGCCAGCACCGAACTCGTGGCGTTGTCGACGCGGATGCCGGCGAAGCCCTCGGCCGCGACGGCCGAAGCGAGACTCTTCAGAACAGCGGCCGGCGCGCGATTGGCGATCAGATCCCAGCTCCGGTAGGTGATGCCGGTGACCATCGGCACGCCGTCGGCCTTGAAATTTCCGGGGCAGGCGGACTGCGCCTGGGCCTGCGAGAGCCCGAGCAGCAGCGCCGCCGAGACGAGAAAACCGGATGTGACCTTGGTTGCGAACATTGGGAGCCCCTGCCGAAAAGATAGGCATGTCTAAACCGCAGGTTGCGATGACGGCAAGCCCCCCACGCTTTCCGTTGCCAAGGCACAGTTTGCCAACCTTGACTTACCTCCCATTTATCCGCTTTAACCCGGCCATCCGTTTCGCCGACATCGTCGAGACCGCATCCGCCGACCGGGCCGCCTCGCGGCTTTCTGCATCATCCCGAAAAGTGCCTCGCGGTTTTCGGACGAGATGATGCTCAGGACATGAGCCCGGAGGTCAACGCCCGACAGCGCCTATGCGCCCTCGGGCGCGAAACCGTTTGGCGACAGGTCTCCTCCTTTCGGTTCGTTGAGGCACAGCATGTTCGGCACTCTGAGCGACAGGCTATCAGGCATCCTCTCGGGGCTGACCCGCAGGGGTTCGCTGACCGAGGAGGACGTCAACGCCGCGCTGCGCGAGGTGCGCAAGGCGCTGCTGGAGGCCGACGTCGCGCTCGAAGTGGTGCGCAGCTTTACAGACAAGGTCAGAGAGCGGGCCGTCGGCGCCGAAGTGCTGAAATCGGTCACGCCCGGCCAGCAGGTCATCAAGATCGTCAACGACGCGCTGATCGACATGCTCGGCGGCGAGGGCGAGGGCATCACGCTCGATGCCGTGCCGCCGGTGCCGATCCTGATGGTCGGCCTGCAGGGCTCGGGCAAGACCACCTCGACCGCCAAGATCGCCAAACGCCTGACGGACCGTAACAAGAAGAAAGTCCTGATGGCGTCGCTCGACACGCGCCGTCCGGCCGCGATGGAGCAGCTTGCGATCCTCGGCCAGCAGGTCGGCGTGCAGACGCTGCCGATCGTCGCCGGCCAGTCGGCCGTGCAGATCGCGCGGCGCGCCATCGAAGCCGGCCGGCTCGGCGGCTACGACGTCGTCATGCTCGACACGGCGGGACGCGTCACGCTCGACGAGGCGCTGATGGCCGAGGTCGCCGAGGTCAAGGCCGCGACCAACCCGCATGAAGTGCTGCTCGTCGCCGACGCGCTGACGGGGCAGGACGCCGTCAACACGGCGCGCGCCTTCAATGCGCGGGTCGAGCTCACCGGCATCGTGCTGACCCGCATGGACGGCGATTCGCGCGGCGGCGCGGCGCTTTCGATGCGCGCCGTCACCGGCAAGCCGATCAAGCTCGTCGGCACCGGCGAGAAGACCGACGCGCTGGAGGATTTCCACCCCTCGCGCGTCGCCAACCGCATCCTCGGCATGGGCGACATCGTCTCGCTCGTCGAGAAGGCCGCCGAGACGGTCGACGCCGACAAGGCGCAGGCGCTGGCGCAGCGGCTGGCCAAGGGCAATTTCGACCTCTCCGACCTGCGCATGCAGCTCCAGCAGATGGAGAAGATGGGAGGCTTCGGCGGTGTGATGGGCATGATGCCCGGCATGGCGCAGATGAAGGGCCAGCTCGCCAATTCCGGCGTGAACGACAAGATGATCAAGCGGCAGATCGCGATCATCGATTCGATGACCGGGGCTGAGCGCAAGAACCCGGACCTGCTCAAGAACAGCCGCAAGAAGCGCATCGCCGCGGGCTCGGGCACCAGCCCTGAGGCGATCAACAAGCTGCTCAAGATGCACCGGCAGATGGCCGACATGATGAAGGCGATGTCGCGCCAGAAGGGCGGCATGCTGGGCAAGCTAGGCCAGATGTTCGGTCTGGGCGGCGGCGGCATGGGCGGCCTTCCGGCCGGCTTCGACCCGTCGAAGATGGACCCGGCGCAACTGGAAGCCCTCCAGAAGCAGATGGGCGGTGCTGGCGGTGGCATGCCGCAGATGCCGCCCGGCGGGTTGCCTGGGATGCCGCGAGGCGTGACGCCGCCGGCCGGCATGATGCCGAAGCTGCCGGGGCTTGGCGGTCTTCCGGGCAAATCTCTTCCAGGACTTGGGGGCTCCAATCCTTTCGGAGGCAAAAAGAAATGACCAAACCGACCGAGATGCGCGTCGGCATGTTCGACGTGTTCAAGCAGGTCAAGGCGCGCCTCGACGACGCCAACCTGTCCTATGAGACCTCATCCTACCGGGACGACGCCTTCTCCTTCTTCGTGCATGCGCCCGGGGAATACTGGGAGATCGACGTTCTCGAGGACGGCTCCATCGATCTGGAAATCTTCACGTCGACAGGCATGAAGGACGATCCCTGGGCCGCGATCGACCAGTTGGTCGATGACAACAAACCCTGATTTCCACCGCAACCACGCAAACCCTGCCTCAAAACCAGACTGCCAACCAAGGAAGACCAAGAATGTCCCTCAAGATCCGCCTGACCCGTGGCGGCGCCAAGAAGCGCCCGTACTACCGCATCGTCGTCGCCGACGCCCGCTCGCCGCGCGATGGCCGCTTCATCGAGAAGATCGGCTCCTACGACCCGATGAAGGCCAAGGATTCGCCCGAGCGCGTGATCCTCGACCTGGAGAAGGCCAAGGACTGGCTCGCCAAGGGGGCCCAGCCGACCGACCGCGTGCTGCGCTTCCTCGACGCAGCGGGTATCGCCAAGCGCCCGGCGCGCAACAATCCGAACAAGGGCGTTCCCGGCGAGAAGGCCAAGGAGCGCGCCGAGAAGAACGCCGCCAAGTCTGCTGCGCCGGCTGAAGCCGAGGCGTGAGCGTGCCGACGTCCCATTGTCATTCCGGGGCGCGGCGCAGCCGCGAACCCGGAACCCATGACGGGACGCGGCCCTTGCCGGGCGTCGTCACAGGCACGAGCCCGGTCGTGGGTTCCGGGTTCTTCGCTGACGCGAAGCCCCGGAATGACATGCGATGAGCACAGAAAACCTCATCCTGCTCGGCACGATCGGCGCGCCCCACGGCATCAGGGGCGAGGTCCGGATCAAGGCCTTCACCGGCGATCCGATGGCGATCGCCGATTACGGCCCGCTCTCCGACGGGAAGGGCCGCCGATTCGAGATTGCGGAGTTGCGCCCGGCCAAGGAGGTCGTGATCGCGCGGCTGAAGGGCGTGACCAGCCGTGAGGCGGCCGAGACGCTGACCGGCCTCAAGCTGTTTGTCCCGCGCGAAAAACTGCCCGACCCCGAGGACGAGGACGAGTTTCTGCAGGCCGACCTCGTCGGCTGCGCGGTCGTCGGCCCCGATGCGGCTGTGCTTGGAACGATAACCGCCGTCGTCAATTTCGGCGCGGGCGACCTGCTCGATGTCGAGACGCCCGAAGGGCGCTCGGTTTTGTTGCCCTTCACCAAGGCCTTCGTGCCGGTGATCGACATTGCCGCGCGCCGTGTCGAGGCGGTTCCGCCCGAAGGCCTGTTCGAGATCGACGATGCCAAGTGAAATGCCCGTCAGGGCGCTGATCTTCGACATGGACGGCACCATCGTCGACAATATGCGCTTCCACGACGATGCTTGGGAAATCTGGCACCGCGACAACGGGCTGCCGTTCACGCGCGAGGGCTTCTTCGCCGCGACCGCCGGCAAGGCGAACAGCGAAATTCTTGGGGCCTATTATCCCGATGCCGATGCTGACGAGATCGGCCGGCTCTCCGAAGGCAAGGAAGAGCTCTACCGCGCCACCTATCGGCCCCATGTCGAGGCGCTGCCCGGGCTGCTCGCGCTGATGGACCGGGCTGAGGCGGCGGGGCTGCCGATGGCCGTGGCGTCCGCCGCGCCGCCAGCCAATATCGACGTGGTGCTGGACACGCTTGGCATCCGCGATCGCTTCGCCACCATCATCGCGCCGAGCCAGGGTTTTCGCGGCAAGCCGCACCCCGACCTGTTTCTGGGCGCGGCGCAGCGCATGAGCGTTTCGCCGGAGCACTGCCTCGTCTTCGAGGACGCGCCGCTCGGCGTCGAAGCTGCAAGGCGGGCCGGGATGCGCGCCATCGCGATGCTGACCATGCTGGAGGCGCGGGCGTTTTCGGCTTTCGACAACGTCATCGCGTCGGCGCGGGATTTCACGGCGCTGGACGGTTTGCCGGCCTTGCGTTTTTCTGGCTCATGAGTTTCCGCGCCTCGATCCTGACCCTCTATCCCGAGATGTTTCCTGGCCCGCTCGGCATCTCTCTGGCGGGCGAGGGGCTGCGCAAGGGCCTGTGGTCGCTCGACGCGCACCAGATCCGCGACCATGGCATCGGCCGGCACCGCACTGTCGACGACAACCCGGCCGGCGGCGGAGCCGGCATGGTGCTGCGCTGCGACGTGCTGGCGGCGGCGATCGATGCGACCGTTCCGCCCGAGGACACAAGGCCGCGCCTGCTGATGTCGCCGCGCGGCGTTCCACTGACGCAGGCGCGTGTGCGCGAGCTTTCGGCGGGCGAGGGCGTCGTCATCGTCTGCGGCCGCTTCGAGGGCGTCGATGAGCGCGTGATCGAGGGCCGCAAGCTGATCGAGGTGTCGGTCGGCGACTACATCCTCTCCGGCGGCGAAATGGCGGCCATGGTCCTGCTCGACGCCTGCGTGCGCCTCATTCCCGGCGTGATGGGCAAGGAGGCATCGGGGCAGGACGAGAGCTTCGAGAACGGGCTGCTCGAATATCCCCACTACACGCGGCCGCGCGAATGGGAGGGCAGGGGCCTGCCCGAGGCGCTCCTGTCTGGCGACCATGCCCGGATCGCGAAATGGCGGCGGGCGGAGGCGGAGAGGATCACGCGGGAGAGAAGGCCGGATCTGGTGTTTCCTTCTCCCCTCGAGGGAGAAGGTGGCAGCGCGAAGCGCTGACGGATGAGGGCCGCGCCGAGGCGCGGTCGTCACCTCGCTGCCGCTCACCCGGTTTTCCCTCATCCGTCTCGGCTTCGCCGAGCCACCTTCTCCCCCGAGGGGAGAAGGGTTTCGCGCTATCGATAGGGGTCTACCGGCAGCTTCTCCGCCAGCCAACCGGCCTCGCCCAGCATCCCGCCACGCACCACCGCCAGATTCCGCCAGCCACGCAGGCTTAGCTTTTGCTGGACAGATGTCGCCAAACCGCCGGTGCGATCGATCAAAGTGATGCGCTTGCCGGGATTGTCGAGCCTCAGGCCTGCCAGCCGGACCTCGAAGCCCGCGCTTTCGGCGTCGAGCCGGATCGCGCCTTGCGGCACGCCGGTGTCGGCCCATTCGGCTTGCGTGCGGATGTCGATGAGCAGCAAGCGGCCGGCCTTCGCCGCATCATGGGCTTCGCGCGCCAACAGGACGGGCGACGGGGTTTGGGCCATTGCGGCCACCAGCCCCTGAAACGACAACGCCGCGCCCAAAAGGGCGCGGCGCGTCATCGCGGTCGTCAGCGTCACGGGGATGAGCCGCGCGCGCCGCAAAGACTCAGCGCAGTTCGGCGCAGAAGCGCTGGATCCGCCGGCAGGCCTCTTCCAGCTTCTCGTCGGAGGTCGCGTAGGAGATGCGGAAGTTGGGGCCGAGCCCGAAGGAGGAGCCATGCACGGCGGCTACGGCCTCGGCCTCCAGCAGGCCGATGACGAGGTCCTCGTCGGTCTCGATCGTCTTGCCGCTCGGCAGTTTCCTGCCGATCAGCTCCGAGCAGTCGGGGTAGACGTAGAAGGCGCCTTCCGGCGTCGGGCATTTCAGGCCGCGCGTCTGGTTCAGCATCGAGACGACGAGGTCGCGCCTGCGCTCGAACGCTTTCCTGAACACCGGCAGATGCGCCTGCGTGCCGTCCAGCGCCTCGACGGCGGCCCATTGCGAGATCGAGGAGGTCGCCGAGGTCTGCTGGCCCTGGACCAGGTCCATGGCGTTGATCAGATGCTGCGGACCCGCCGCGTAGCCTATGCGCCAGCCCGTCATGGCATAGGACTTGGACACGCCGTTCATGGTCAGCGTGCGCTCGTAGAGGCCGGGCTCCACCTGGCAGGGCGTGACGAATTTGAAGTCGCCATAGACGAGATGCTCGTACATGTCGTCGGTCAGCACCCAGACATGGCGGTGGCGCATCAGCACGTCGGTCAGCGCCTTCAGCTCGGTATGGCTGTAGGCCGCGCCCGAGGGGTTCGAAGGCGAGTTCAGGATCACCCATTTGGTTTTCGGCGTGATCGCGGCTTCGAGATCGGCCGGCTGGAGCTTGAAGTTGTTGGCCAGCGTGGTCTCGGCGAAGGTCGCCGTGCCGCCGCAGAGCGCCACCATCTCGGGATAGCTGACCCAATAGGGCGAGACGCAGATGACCTCGTCGCCGGGGTTCAGCGTGGCGAGCAGCGCGTTGTAGATGACATGCTTGCCGCCGGTGGAGACGATGACCTGGCTCGCCTTGTAGTCGAGCTCGTTCTCGCGCTTGAACTTGCGCGCGATCGCTTCGCGCAATTGCGGGATGCCAGGCACCGGCGTGTATTTGGTCTCGCCGCGGTTGATCGCCGCGATCGCCGCCTGCTTGATGTTGTCGGGCGTGTCGAAATCGGGTTCGCCGACGGAGAGCGAGATCACGTCCCTGCCCTGCGCTTTCAGGTCGCGCGCCTTCTGCGTGATGGTGATGGTCGCAGACGGCTTCACGCGCTTCAGGGCGTCGGCAAGGAAGGCCATGGCAGGTTCTCCGGATCTCGGGAGGGGCTGCGCCGTTTTGGACAGGCGCGGGCGTGGTTTAGGGTGCAAGCGGCGGCATCGCAAGCCAGAGTCCTTGATGGCGGCTGTGCGTGTGATGAATAATCCCGGCCGGGTGACCTTAAGGAGCCAGCCCGTGCCGGCATCGTCTGGCCCAGCAAAGACCTTCCCTCACGACGAAGCGGCGTCGCGATGAGCCGTGTCGTCGAACTCTGGCGTCGCCTGCCCGACTGGGCCTTTGGGCCGCTCTTGCTGGGTGCTTTCGTGGCAGTCGGCCTGAGCATCGGGCTCTGGTATCGTTTCGTCACCTCGGGAACAAACCGGCCCGAAATGACCGAGACCTGCGCGCTCGGCTCCTATGACGTCGCCGCCTTCCGCGCGCTGATCGGCCGGGTCGCGCGCGAGGGCGGGCGTGGCGATGGCGGCTGTGGACGGGAGACGCTACCCGGGGACTGCTTCGAGCGCGTGTTGAAAGAGCGCATCGACGCCGTCCACAAAGTCGCCGGTCCCGACATGGTTGGGCGGATTATGGCGATGCACGCGCTGATGCGCGCCAACAAGGCCGTGCTGCTATCGCAGACGACGATCCCGCCGCGTGCCGAGATGCATTTCTCGGTCTTCGACGCTTATCGTCGGGCCTTTCCCGAACAGGCCAACAAGCCGCCCGTGGTCCAGCGCGCCGAGCGTTTCGTCTACGCGCTCGACAAGCGCGAGGTCGGTATGCCCGGTCCGTCGCTCACGGGCGGCGGGCGGCGCACGAGCTGGGATACCGGCCGCACCAATTCGCCGAGCGGCAGCTACGCGATCGCGGAGGTCACGATCGTGCTGTCGGACCCCGCCTTGAGCTATCCCGACGACAGCGACACCGGGGCCGTGAAGGAGGAGATCGGCTATGTCGAGGCCGCCTGGACCCACCGGCGCACAGATTACAACAGCGCGCGCCCGGCGCTGTCGGCCGATTCCGTGCATGCGATGACCTCGCTCTGCCCGCGCCGCCCCGGCTGGCTCGATACGCCCGCCGTCCCCGCCCGCAAACCCGGCGAACCGAGCGCCGAAGAGCGCCGCCGCCGATTGTTCCAGCAGCTTCTCAGATAGCGCCCGGTTATGCTGCCATTCGCCGCGCAGGACTGGCCGGAAACGTGCATAGTGCTTTCACCGGCTGAGGGGCCACCCATCACCAGCGCGCAACGCGCTGCGCGGAAAGCATATCGTGAAACTCAGGATCGGCTACGAGCTCGACTACGAATTTCCGCAACCCACCCCCGTCATCCTGATGCTGCATGTGCATTTCAGCCGGGTCTCGGATCTGGCTGAGCCCGACCATATGCGCATCAGCCCGTCCGTGCCGGTCAGCGCCTATCGCGACGGTTTCGGCAACTGGTGTTCGCGCCTGCTCGCGCCGCAGGGGCGGATGCGGATCACGGCCGACGCGGTGATCTCCGACAGCGGCCTGCCCGAGGCCTTCGACCGCAGCGCCGGACAGGTTCCCGTCGAGCATCTTCCGGAGGAATGCCTCGTCTTCCTGCTCGCCAGCCGCTTCTGCGACAGCGACCGCCTGCTCGATCTCGCCTGGCAGCTTTTTGGCCATACCCAGCCCGGCGCGGCGCGCGTTCAGGCGATCTGCGATTTCGTCAACCAGCGCATCGCCTTCAACTACAACGACGCCAGCGTCACCCGTACGGCGTCGGACGCCTACGCGGAAGGACGCGGCGTCTGCCGCGACTATGCGCATCTGGCCATCGCCTTCTGCAGGGCAATGAATATCCCGGCTCGCTACTGCACCTGCTATCTCGGCGATGTCGGCACGCCGCCGCCCTATCCACCGGGCGATTTCGCGGCCTCCTTCGAGGCCTATGTCCAGGGCGGCTGGCAGATGTTCGATCCGCGCAACAACGTGCCGCGCATCGGTCGGGTGCTGATCGCACGCGGGCGGGACGCGGCCGACGTCGCCATCGCCACGAC
This sequence comes from Beijerinckiaceae bacterium, assembly GCA_019745195.1. Lineage (GTDB taxonomy): Bacteria > Pseudomonadota > Alphaproteobacteria > Rhizobiales > Beijerinckiaceae > Allobosea. The sequence continues at coordinate 151,809 of JAIETL010000039.1, read as the reverse complement.
ATTCGGACCGAACACGCTGACCGGCTTCAGGGTCTGGACCGACGAGGTCGAGGAAGGGTAGGGCTCGCAGGATCGCAGCCGCGCCGGAGCCGGGAACCCATGTCGAAACTCGTGAAATTCACCTCGCCTGGCGACGGCAAGCCGATCTACGTCAATCCCGATCAGGTCAGCGTGGTCTATGCGTTCAAGGGAGAACCGCCGGACACGATCATCGCCTTCCGCAAGGACTTCCATCTCGTGGTGAAGGAAGACCTCGACGAAACGGTCGCCATGCTCGATGCGGCTGCAGCGGGCGACGCCGCCGGCAGCTAGTCCCGAAACGTCCTCGCCGCGCCTTGCTTCTTGGCCCGCATGGGCGTCTTGCGGGTCATGCCCTTGCCCGTTTTCGAACCCTTCGGCTCGGGCCCCGGCTCGTCGGCAGGGCCAGCGCCGGTCTCGACGATGCCGGCCGGCGCCGCCGGCTTTGCTGCCGTCGTCGGCGCAGCATCCTTGGCCGGGTCGATCGTCCTGAAGCGGATCATTTCTTCTTCGGTCCGCTCGCGGCGGCCTTGGCGACGACGGCCGAGAAGGTCGAGGGCGCGGCGGCGTTGGTCTTCGGCTTGACCTGCTTGGGCTTTTTGGCCTCGCGATTGCCGCGCTGTTCTTTGGACATGGTCGGGTTCCTCGGCTGGACGGGCGGCCCGGCTTGCGCCTGCCGCGCGCGCCCGGCCGATCCGGGCCTCGTCATCCCGAAGCAGAGCGCGAGCCTAGGCCAGAGCGATTGCCGGCGCACGCGCTTTCTTCGCCGGCGTATTGCCGCATGATCGCGCGCACGGCCGCGGTGCTCCAGCGGCTGCGGCCATAGAGCGGAAAGCCGCGCCGGTTGAGCCTTCGGGCGATGTCGGCGGGGTCGTCGATGCCGACCCCGCGCAACTGTTCGATCAGCTCGGCGGCCGCGCGCCGCGCGATCTCCGCCAGATCGCGTTCAAGGCGGCGGTCGCTCCGGGTCGCCTCACCGGTGCGGCTCAGTGGACCCCCATGCCGAAGCTCGGCTCGACGGCGTTGGGCGAGAGCATCACCGCGTTGGGATGGCCGCCCTCGAACAAGGCGAAGCGGATCGCTTCCTTCTTGTCGCGGAAGACGCCCTCCGAGCGGCCTTCGAGATCGCGGGCGACCCAGAAGCCGCCTTTGGACTGGCCGACGAGGAAGAGGTGGCTCGCGCTTTCGGGAGCGGGGCGGAACGGGGTCGATTGGCCCATGACCGCCTCAGAGCGAAAGCCAGGCACGCAGGCCGACGACGCAGGCGATCGCCAGCGTCAAGACGGCGAGGATACCAAGCTGCGTCGCGACCAGGCCGGCGACCGGTCCGCATTTGCGCTGCGAGGCATACACGGCCCGGGCGCGACGGCCGTGGCTGTTGTGGTTGTTATGGGTCTGCGTCGTCATCGTCATCGACCTCCATCGATGCAGATGATGTAGGTCCGGCCGCACTAAGCTCGCCATGCGGAAGACGAGCGCCTGCATAAAGCCCGCATAAAGGCAGCTTGCGTCGGGTTTGCGTCCCTGCGATGGGCATGGCGCCATGACGAACCCGATCGCGATCTATGTCGATGCCGACGCCTGCCCGGTGAAGCCGGAGACCTACAAGGTCGCCGAACGGCACCGGCTCCACGTTTTCGTCGTCGCCAACAGCTTCATGGTCGTGCCGCGTGAACCCTGGATCGAACGCGTCATCGTCTCGGACGGGTTCGACGCCGCTGACGACTGGATCGCGGAGCGGGTGGCGCGGGGCGCGATCGTGATCACCTCGGACATCCCGCTCGCCGACCGTTGCATCAAGGCCGGCGCGGATGTGATCGGGCCGACGGGGAAACCCTTCACCGAAGCCTCGATCGGCATGGCGCTGGCGACCCGCGACATGATGGAGGATCTGCGGGCGATGGGCACGGCCGGCGGCGGGCCGAAGCCGTTTTCGGCCCGCGATCGTTCGGCGTTTTTGCAGGCGCTGGACGTGGCGATACAGCGGCTCAAGCGGGCGGGGTTTGGGTAAGACAGCGAGAACTGCGGCCCGCTCAGATGCTCGAGAAATCCCCGCCGCGTCCCTTTCCGCTCGCGAAACGGCCCGCGCCGGCCGCGCCTTCGGTCGCGATCGTCCTGACGCCGCCCTCCCACTCGCGCGCCAGCGCCTCGCGGACGGTGAGGCCGTGCCCCGAGATGGCGCTCGCCCTGTCGGCCAGCATCGCGCCCTGCGGGAAGCGGGCGATCTCCTGGGCCATCGCTTCGGCGGCCGCCCGCGCGCCGCCATTCGGCACGACCTTCTCGCAGAGCCCGATGCGCAGCGCCTCCTCGGCTTCGACCTTGCGCCCGGTCATGATGATTTCCAGTGCGCGGCCCTGGCCGACCAGTCGTGGCAGGCGCACCGTGCCGCCATCGATCAGCGGGATGCCCCAGCGCCGACAATAGACGCCGAAATAGGCGTCTTCCGCCATCACCCGCACGTCGCACCAGAGCGCCAGTTCCATGCCGCCGGCCACCGCCGGCCCCTCCACGGCGGCGATCAGCGGCTTGCTCATCTCCAGCCTCGACGGGCCCATCGGACCGCGCGGCGCGGACGCGTCTCCCGGCGGAAAGGCGAGGCCCTCGACGATCTCCGCCTCGAAACGCTCAGCTTCAGTGAAGGCCTGCGCGTATTTCAAGTCCCAGCCGGCACAGAAGGCCCCGCCCTCGCCCCAGAACACGATCGCGGCCGTCCCCGGGTCCGCGTCGAGTTGCAGGAAGGCTTTGGTCAGGGCGACCGCGCTGTCGGGATCCATGGCGTTGCGCGCCTCGATCCGGCTGTGGATCACGGTCGCGACCTTGCCGTCGCGTTCGATGCGGATGGTCATGGCGTTCCCCCTGTTTTTCTCTCCGCCCTCATCCTGAGGAGCGCCGCAGGCGCGTCTCGAAGGATCGCCCAGATGCCTCCGGAGCGAACTGGAGCATCCTTCGAGACGCGCTCCTGCGGAGCGCTCCTCAGGATGAGGGCGGAACGTCGAAACACAGACTACACCGGGGTGCCATGAGCGCATCCGCCTCTGGACGCAATGCCGCTTTGTCCGTAATCCTCAGCCGATCAAGCCCTTCTCCAAGAAGGGGCTTTCGGGAGGATTTTCATGTCGTTCAGCCGCCGTTCCGCGCTCGGGCTCATCGCCGGGGCCGTCTGCGCCCCTTCGCTCGTGCGCGCCCAAAGCTTTCCGTCGAAGGCGATCACGCTGGTCGTGCCCTATCCGGCGGGCGGGCCGACCGACGCGATCGCGCGTTTCGTGGCGCAGGACCTGTCGACTTCGATCGGCCAGAGCGTCGTGGTCGACAACCGGGCCGGCGCGTCTGGCGCTGTGGGCACGCGAGCCGTCGCCAAGGCCGATCCGGACGGCCACACCATCATCTTCGGCAACAACCAGACGCATGGGAACAACATGTTCCTGCTGAAGGAGCCGGGCTACGACGCGGTGAAGGATTTTGCCCCGCTCTGCGGCGTCGGCGCGTTCGAGCACGCTTTCGTCGTACGCAAGGATCTGCCGGCCAAGGACATCAAGGAGTTGATCGCGCTCGCCAAGGCCGATCCCGGCAAGCTCAACTACGGCTCGACCGGAATCGGCTCGGGCTCGCATCTCGCCATGGAGCTGTTCATGGCCCGCACCGGCATCAAGATGACGCATGTGCCCTTCCGAGGGGCGGCTCCGCTGGTGCAGGAGATCATCGGCGGCCGCATCGACATCGCAAATTCGACGCTGCCTTCGGTGCTGGAGCAGATCACTGCCGGCAATCTGCGCGCGATTGCGCTCGCGAGCCCCGAGCGCAATGCACGCGCCAAGGATATTCCCACCTTGCGCGAGCAGGGTGTCGGCAACGCGGACGCCGATAGCTGGGCTGCCTTCTTCGCCCCCGTGGCGACGCCGGCCCCGGTTCTGGAGGCGCTGTCCAAGGCTGTGATGGCGTCGATCGCCAAGCCGGCGGTGACCGAGCAGATCCTGAAGCTCGGCTTCACGCTGAAGGTCCGCGACCCTGCGGCATTTAAGCCCTACCATCTTGCCGAGATCGCGACCTGGGAAAAAATCATCAAGGATTCCGGGGTGAAGCCGGAGTGAGGTGCGCGGGAGCAGGCGATGCGGGTGCGAGTGTCGATCGAAAGATATCTCGCCAGCCTGCTGTTGGTCATCGCTGCCCCAGTCGCCTTCGCCAGCGAGCCGGCCGACGCGCTCTGGGCTGCCCTGGCGCAGCCGGGCCATGTCGCGCTGATGCGCCATGCCGATGCGCCCGGCACCGGCGATCCCGCTGGCTTCAAGATCGGCGACTGCGCGACCCAGCGCAATCTCGGCGAGGGCGGCCGCAACCAGGCGCGGGCGCTCGGCGCTGAATTCCGCAGGCGCAAGATCGTCGTCTCGCAGGTGCTGACGAGCCAGTGGTGCCGGGCGCGCGAGACCGCCGAACTGATGGCTCTGGGACCGCTGGTCGAGGAGCCCGCCGCGCTGAATTCCTTCTTTGGCCGACCCGGAGAGAGGGAGGCCGCGACCGCCGCGCTGCGCCGCCGCCTCGCGGCGTTGCCGGCGGACGCCGCGACCGTGGTGATGGTGACCCATCAGGTCAATGTCACGGCGCTGACCGGCGTGTTCCCCCGCTCGGGCGAGATCGTCGTGCTAAGGCGCGCGACTGACGGCGTCATGACGACGGTCGGACGGCTTCAGCGGGACTAGCCCCGCATGCGGTGCGAGCTTGGGGCAGACGATTGACGATGACGCGCGCTAGCGCTCATTCAGACAGTTTTCAGCGCGTCCGTTGACCCGACCTTAAACCCTCGTCGTCAGACTGTGATCGGGTTGTACGGATCCCTACGATGACGACATGGCTCAACGGCGCGACGACTGAACGGTCCAACCTGGCCGCATGGGGCATGATCGCCGTCATCCTGGTCGTCGATTTCGTCTGGCTGGTCTTTTCGCCGGTTTCGATCGTGTGGGTATCGCTGGCGGGGCCGCTCCTTGTCGGGATGGCGTTGGCGTTCGCCGCCCGCCTCTACCGCGTGCGGCGCAACGAGCCTCGCCTCGCCGATGTGCTCGACGTGGTCGGGCAGATGGTCGCCTTCATGTCTGCAGGGGCACTTCTGTCCTACCTCGCCGCCAGTCTCGCATTCCCCGAACAGGACGCCTTGTTCCATGCGCTCGACCGCAGGCTCGGGCTCGATTGGCTGGCCTATCTGAACTTTGTCAATGCCCGCCCTGCACTGGGGTTGGCCTTCTCGATCGCCTATTCCAGCTTCATCCCGCAGGTCGTGATCGTCCTTGTCGCGCTCGGGTTCTCGGGTCGCGGCGATGCCGCCCGCGTCATGCTGCTGGCGATGATGATCTCCGGCCTGGTCTGCATCGCAATCTCCGCCTTCATGCCGGCGCTGGCGATGTTCGTCCATCTGGGGCTGACGCCGGCCGACTATCCCAACCTCGCGCCTGCCGCCTCGTTCGTCCATGTCGCAGACATCGCGGCGCTGCGCTCGGGCGCGCCGGTGACGATCGACCTGTCGAAGGCGGAGGGCATCATCACCTTCCCGTCCTATCACGCCGCGCTTGGGCTGCTGCTGCTTCTGGCGGCGCTTGCCCATCCCTGGCTGCGCTGGCCGTTCCTGTTGCTCAACCTGACGATGATCGCGGCGACACCCATCGATGGAGGGCATTACTTCGTCGATGTCCTGGCCGGGCTGCTGATCGCGGCGGCCGCGCATGGGCTGGCGCTGTGGTTGCTGGTCGCGCGCGCCCGCGCGGCCTCGGGTGACGGGTTTCTGGCGAAACCGGCCTGATGGCGGGCCGCTGAAGCCGCTCACGAGATTGCGACGCGCTGTTTTAGAAGACAATCGCGCGTTGCGCCCGCGCCCTTTAACCCTATCTCAACTCCGGGGGGTCCGAGACCCAAGGAGACGAGATGCGCAAATCCGCCCGACACCTGTTCCTCGCCGCGCTGCTGGCGAGCGTGGCTCCCGCAGCGGCCCAGCAGAGCTTTCCGTCGAGCGCCGGTCCCTTGCGCGTCGAGACCGTGGCGAGCGGGCTCGAGAACCCGTGGGGCCTCGCCTTCCTGCCCGATGGGCGCATGCTCGTGACAGAGCGGCCCGGCCGGCTAAGGCTGGTTGGCGCCGACGGCAAGCTCTCGGCCCCGATCACGGGCGTGCCAAACGTCGCCGCGCGCGGGCAGGGCGGGTTGCTCGACGTCGCGCTCGATCCGGATTTTCCGCAGAACCGGATGGTCTATCTCTCCTTCGCCGAGCCGCGCTCGGGCGGCAACGGCACCAGCGTCGCGCGCGGGCGGCTGAACGAGCGCGGCACGGCGCTGGAGAACGCCACCGTGATCTTCCGGCAGATGCCGACGATCCAGAGCAGCGCCCATTTCGGCTCGCGGCTGGTCTTCGACCGCACGGGCGCGCTCTTCGTCACGGTCGGCGACCGCTACGGCCAGAAGGACGAGGCGCAGAACCCGGCGAACCACATCGGCAAGGTGATCCGCATCCGCCCCGAGGGCGGCGCGCCGGCCGACAATCCCAAGGTATCGGGCTGGCAGCCGGAGATCTGGTCGATCGGCCATCGCAACGTTCAGGGCGCGGCGCTCCATCCAGAGACCGGCCAGCTCTGGACGGCCGAGCACGGCGCGCGCGGCGGGGACGAGGTCAACACGCCGAAATCGGGCAGGAACTATGGCTGGCCGGTGATTACCTATGGCGTCGACTATTCCGGCGCGAAGCTCGGAGAGGGGACGCAGAAGACCGGCATGGAGCAGCCGCTGTTCTACTGGGACCCCTCGATCGCGCCCTCGGGCGCAGCCTTCTATACCGGCGCTGCCTGGCCGGCCTGGAAGAACTCGCTCTTCGTCGGCGCGCTCGCCGGCCAGATGCTTGTCAGGCTCTCGACCAGCGGCGAGGCGGTGACCGGCGAGGAGCGGCTTTTGATCAATCTCCGCGAGCGCATCCGCGACGTCAGGCAGGGGCCTGACGGCTACATTTACCTTCTCAGCGACGATGGCGGGAAGGTGCTCCGTGTCAGGCCGGCGGGCTGAACCTCCGGTTCAGCGCTTCAGATTTACCAGCACGACGCCACCCAGCGCCATCGCGCCGCCGATCAGGCCCAAGGCTGTCGGAACCTCGCCAAGCCACAGGAAGCTGATCAGCGTGGCGACCGGCGGCACGCAGTACTGGAAGTTCGAGGCGCGTGCGGCCGGCAGGCGCGACAGCGTGATCGCCCAGGTGCCGTAGGCGATCAGACTCGGCACGATGGCGAGATAGACGACGGAGAGCAGCGAGACGGTCGGCGCGACCTGCGCCTGGCTTATCGCGGACGGCAGGAAGGGCAGCAGCACGAAGCCGCCGATCGCCATGTTCCATGCCGCGACCGAAAGAGGCTTGTGGCGGGAAAAGAGTGGCTTCTGCACCACCGTGCTGATGGCGTTGCAGAAGGCCGCGCCCAGGATCAGCAGCACGCTTATCCCGATCTCGACATCGAGCCCCTTGCCGAGCGCGATGACGCCGATGCCGGCGAAGGAGAGCGCCGTGCCGAGCCAGGCCATCAGGCTGAAGCGCTCCCCGAGCAGCAGCATGGCCAGCCCAGCCGTCATGATCGGATTGGTGTTGATGATGAAGCTCGCGGGGCCCGCCGGTACGACGAGCTGGCCAAAGTTCAACAGCAGCGCATAGGCCGCGATGAAGACGACGCCACCGACGAGAAAGCGCCAGAGGTCGGCGCGTGAGGGAAGGTGTGCGCGCGTCGCAACGAGGAAGAGAGCGGCCGGCACGCCGGCGATCGCGAAGCGCAGCGACGCCATCTCGGCCGGGCCGAAACCGTCAAGGCCCGCCCGGATCGCCGGGAAGGACGAGGCCCAGGCCACGACCGTGAAGCTGACGGTGAAGATGAGCAGCGGATCGAACCCTGTCGAGGGCTTGGCGCTGACAGGAGAGCAGATGGTGGACATGGGGTTGATCCCGGATGGCTGTCGATCCGACCGATAGACGCCTCCTCAAGCTGATTGACAAACGAGCGATTCGCGGATGAGCTGTGAACGTGGATCACAGCTTGCAACTTCCGCCGCTCGATACTTTGCGCGCTTTCGAGGCCGCCGCCCGCACCGGCAGCTTCTCGGCAGCGGCCGATGGGCTGAACCTGACCCATGGCGCGGTCAGCCGGCAGGTCGCAAAGCTCGAGCGCTGGCTGGGTTTGCGCGTCTTTCTGCGGCAGGCACGCGGCGTCGCGTTGACGCCAGAGGGACAGCGGCTGCTGCAGCGAACGCAGGAAGCCTTTGCGCTGATCGCCGACACCGCAGACCGCTGGAGCGAGCAGCGCGGCGCTTCCGTGGTGCGCTTCAGCGGGCCGCCATCGGTCTGCTCGCTCTGGCTGATGCCGCGCTGGCAGCGTCTGGAGTCCGGCGACCCGCTTCTGAGAATCGTGCTCCAGGTCGACCATCGCCGCGTCGATCTCGAGGAGGAGGGCATCGACCTCGCCATGCGCTGCGGACGAGGCGGTGCGCCCGGCCGCATCTCGGTGCAGATGTTCGAGGAATGGTGTTTTCCGATCGCCTCGCCGGATCTGGCGCGCAAGATCGGGGCGGGCACGCCGGAGCGCCTGCTCAGGCTGCCGCTGATCCATGATTCGGATGCGGCCGGCTGGCGGGCGTGGTTCGCCGCGCACGGGCTGGACTATCGCCCCCGCCAGCAGGACCGGCGCTTCGAGGACTACAACCTCGTGCTCGACGCTGCGGCCTGCGGGCTCGGCGTCGCGTTGGCCCGGCCGCCGCTGGCGCAAAGCCAGATCGAGGCCGGCCGTTTGGCCATGGTCGATACAGGGCTGGCGCTCAACCCGGTCTCTTACTGGCTCGACCGCCCGCTCGGCCAGCCTCGCCCGGCTGCGGTCGCGCTGGCGCGGCGGATCGCAGCCGAGGCGGGGCTGGCCGACGAAACGCTGGCGCGGTTTCTCAGGACGGATGCGAGGGCTGCGTGACCGGCGGTCTCAGCGCGGGCAGCCGTTCCTCCGTTCCCGCGCCTGTATCGCGGCGATGTCGGCGCGCTGGCGCGCGCTCAGCGGCACGTCCTCGATTCGCTCGTAGCGACAATCTGCGTTGTCGCCGAAGGCGGCCTTGGCGCGGGCGGTCTTGAAGCAGTAGCCCGCGTCGAAATAGATCGCGTTGCGCTCGCCCCACATCTCGTCGCAGAGCGCCTGCGAGAAGGCGGGCGAGCCGATCAGGGCTGCGCAAAGACAAACGAGCGCGAGGCGCAGCATCAGGTCTTGGCCTTCTCGGCGTCCATCATGTCCACGAACCGCGCGAACAGGTAATGGCTGTCCTGCGGGCCGGGCGACGCCTCCGGATGGTGCTGGACGCTGAAGGCCGGGCGGTCGGTCAGGGCGATGCCGCTGTTCGAGCCGTCGAAGAGCGAGACATGGGTCTCGACCGCATGGCCCGGCAGGCTCGCGGGATCGACCGCGAAGCCGTGGTTCATCGAGACGATCTCGACTTTGCCAGTGGTCTTGTCCTGCACGGGATGGTTGGCGCCGTGGTGGCCCTGCTTCATCTTCATGGTCTGGCCGCCGATCGCCAGCGCCAGCATCTGGTGGCCGAGGCAGATGCCGAAGGTCGGGATCTTCCTGTCGAGCAGCGCCTTGATGACGGGCACGGCGTATTCGCCGGTCGCGGCCGGGTCGCCCGGGCCGTTCGAGAGGAAGATGCCGTCGGGCTTCAGCGCCATGATGTCGTCAGCCGAAGCGGTGGAAGGCACCACGGTGACGTCGCAGCCGGCCTTGGAGAGCAGGCGCAGGATGTTGCGCTTCACGCCGTAGTCGATTGCGACGACCTTGTGGGCGGCCTTGTCGCGCGTGCCGTAGCCGGCCGGCCAGACCCAGGGCGTCTCGTTCCAGCCATAGCGCTGCGCCGAGGTCACCAGCGGCACGAGGTCGAGGCCGGCCATGTCGGGCAGTTCGGCTGCGAGCCTTTTCAGCCGGGGGATGTCGAAGACGCCGTCGGGGCTGTGGGCCAGCATGGCGTTTGGCATGCCGTTGTCGCGGATCAACGCGGTCAGCGCACGCGTATCGACGCCGCAGATGCCGACGATGTTGCGCGCCTTGAGCCAGGCGTCGAAATGGCGGTTGGCGCGCCAGTTCGAGGGCTGGGTGATGGCGGCATGCAAGACGACGCCGCGCACGCCCGAGGAGGCCGCCGCATTGACCGTCTCGGTGTCCTCGTCGTTGACGCCGGTGTTGCCGATATGGGGGAAGGTGAAGGTGATGATCTGCCCCGCATAGGACGGGTCGGTCAGGATCTCCTGATAGCCGGTCATCGCCGTGTTGAAGCAGACCTCGCCGGGGGCTTCGCCGGTCGCCCCTAAGCCGAAGCCCTCCAGCACGGTGCCGTCCGCCAGAACCAGCAGCGCGGTCGCGCGCGGTTCGCTCCAGCCGCTGGTCGCGGGGTTTCCTTCGGAAGCGCTCATGTCTATGTCTCGGTCCAGGCCGCGCGAGGTGCGGCGAAGTTTCAGGGCGGGCAGCGGCTTGACGCTTCGCCTTCGTCTGGAGCGCGACGCTTAACGACGCAGCCCCATGCCGTCAATCGACGCCGGCGCAAGCCTGCCGACAGAAAGAGGACTATCCACCATGACCAGCCTGCGCGAGCGCTTCACGGCCGATCTCAAGGAGGCGATGAAGGCCGGCGAGAAGGGCAAGGTCTCGACCATCCGCCTGATCACCTCCGCCTTGAAGGATAAGGACATCGAGGCGCGCGGCCTCGGCAAGCCCGAGACCACGCCCGACGAAATCCTGGCCCTGCTGCAGAAGATGGTGAAGCAGCGCCAGGAATCGATCGCGATCTACGACGCCAACGCGCGGCCGGAACTGGCCGAGGGCGAGCGGGCGGAGGTCGCGGTGATCGAGGCCTATCTGCCCAGGCAGATGGATGAGGTCGCGATGAAGGCGGCGATCGCGGCGGCGGTGACCGAAAGCGGCGCGGCTTCGGTCAAGGACATGGGCAAGGTCATCGCGATCCTGCGTGCGAACCACGCCGGCCAGATGGATTTCGCCAAGGCCAGCGGGCTGGTGAAGGCGACGCTGGCGGGGTGAGCGGATGATCGCGGCGGGCTCTGCTCAGGCCCGCTCGATATCCGTCTGCGAAAAATCCTCGCCTTTGAAGAGCAGCGGCCAGCCGCGCGCCTGCGCCAGCGCATAAGCCGCGCAATCGCCCATGTTGAGTTTCGCGGGATGGCGGCCCTTGCCGAAGCGGCGATAGGCCTCGAAGGCGAGGTTGGAAAGGGCTTCGTCGAAGGGGACGACATCGACGCTTTCCCGATTCAGGAAATCGTCGATAGTCTCAGGGAGCAGCCCTTTGGAGAAAGTCAGGACAATCCGGGCTTCCAGAACGTTCATGGCGGTTATCTGCCTGACGCTGGCCGCAACGAGCTTGTCCATGAAGGTGGTCGCTTCCGGTTCCTCGGTCATGATCGCCACGATTGCCGAGCTGTCGACAGCGAGTTTCACCACATCCCGTTCTCGTCATAGCCAATGATGTCGTCCATCTCCTCCTTAGTCATGGAGCGCTCGGCCGGCTTGATGTCCCACTTCTCATAAAACTCTTTCAGGCGCGCGCGCCCTTCGGCGATGCGCCGCTCCTTTTCCGCCTCGGACAGCTCGTCCTTGTCGAGCTCGCTCCTGACGGCGTGGCGCACGGCCTGCGTCAATGTCAGTCCGCGCCGCTTCGCCAGCGTGCGCACGGCCTTTTCCGTTTCCGGATCCTTGATGTTGAGCGCCATCCCTGTCTTCCTTTTTCGGCGCTTTCTTTATCATGACGCTGTGAATTGCGCCAACAACCCTGCCTCGTGCCACATCAGCGATTGGCTTCCGGCCTGTCCGCGCCCACATAGAAATCCATGAAATTCCCGCCCTCCGTCTTGGAAGAGATCAAAGCGCGATTGCCGGTTTCGGCGGTCGTGGGCAAGCGCGTTCGGCTGGCGAAATCGGGCCGCGAATGGAAGGGGCTGTCCCCCTTCAACGCCGAGAAGACGCCGTCCTTCTTCGTCAACGACCAGAAGGGCTCGTTCTTCGATTTCTCCTCCGGCAAGAACGGCGACATCTTCAAGTTCGTGATGGAGACTGAGGGGCTGTCCTTTCCGGAGGCGGTCGAGAAGCTGGCGTCCGAGGCCGGTGTCGCCTTGCCGAAGGTGACGGTCGAGGCGCAGGCTCAGGAGGAGCGCCGCAAGGGGCTGCACGAGGTCGTCGAACTCGCTGCGCGCTTCTTCGAGGCCGAGCTAGCGGGCGAGCGCGGGTCAGCAGCCCGGCGGTATCTGTCGGGGCGCGGGCTCGAAGGCGATGCGCGAAAGGCGTTCCGCATCGGCTATGGACCGCCCGACCGCTTCGCGCTGCGCGACCATCTCGCGGGCAGAGGCGTCGATGCGGCGCTGATGATGGAGACGGGCCTGCTGGTGCATGGCGACGAGATCGCCGTGCCCTATGACCGCTTCCGCGACCGGATCATGTTCCCGATCCATGATGGGCGCGGCCGCGTCGTCGCCTTCGGCGGGCGGGCGATGAGTTCGGAGGTCGCGGCAAAGTATCTCAACTCGCCGGAGACGCCGCTCTTCCACAAGGGCTCTCTGCTGTTCAACCACCACAATGCCCGAAAGGCGGCGCATGACACCGGGCAGGTGATCGTCGTCGAAGGCTATGTCGATGTCATCGCGATGAGCCTTGCGGGCTTTCCGCAGACGGTTGCGCCGCTCGGCACGGCGCTGACCGAGGACCAGCTTGCTCTGCTCTGGCGCATGGCCGATGAGCCGGTGATCTGCCTCGACGGCGACAAGGCCGGGCGCAAGGCGGCCAGCCGCGCCATCGACATCGCGCTGCCGCTGCTGGAGCCTGGGAAATCGCTCTCCTTCGCGGCGCTGCCCGATGGGCAGGACCCCGACGATCTGGCGCGTTCGGGCGGCAAGGCTGCCGTCGCCGAGGTGCTGGGCGCGGCGCGTCCGCTCGTCGACATGCTCTGGACGCGGGAGGTCGAGGCCGGCCCGCTCGATACGCCCGAGCGCCGCGCCGCCTTCGAGCGCCGGCTGAAGGAGCCGCTCGGCCAGATCCGGGACGAGGCGACGCGCAGGCACTACCGCCGCGAGATGGACGAGCGGCTGGCGCAGCTCTTCGCCAGCGCCGCGCCGGCCCGAGGCGAGCGCGGCGCCGGCGGCTTCCAACGCAGTCAGGGCCAGAGGCGCGGCAGCGGGCGCGGCTGGCAGCCAGCCGCGCCGCCATGGGCGACCGGGCTGCTGAAGGCGTCGAGCCAGCTCGCGGCTTCGAAGATGATGGTGCGCAAGCGCGGCGAGGACACGCGCGAGGCCTTTATCCTGCTGGCGCTGGCGAGCCATCCAGACCTGATCCCGCGCTGCGCCGACGAGATCGCGGAGCTGGCGCTCGACGGACCTGCGGCCGAGCGCTTCCGGCAGGCGCTGCTCGACGCGGCCATGGAGGAAGGCTTCGACGCCGCGACCCTTGCCGAGCGGCTGGCGCAACCGCGCGTCGGCGAGGCGCAGGCCGCGCTGATGGCCGTCACCGGCCCGGCCGAGCGGCTGAAACTCGTGCAAAGCGCTGATCCTGAATCGGTTTTCGACTCGATTCGTCAGGCTGTCGTCTTGCATCATCGCGCGCGGACGCTACATAGCGAACTTAAGGCAGCCGAGCGCGCATTGGCTGACGAAGCGACCGAAGCCAATTTCGCCTGGATCAAGGACGTCAAGGCCCGCCTCGAGACGATCGAGGGGACCGAGGCCATGTCCGGTGACTGACAGGGCAGGTTTTTCGATTTCGTCGTGGCACGTGCGGGACGCTCCGGATGGTTTACGGTTCATCAACGATGACCGGCCCATCTGGCCGAGGTGATTTGGGTGGGGTGAGCGCGCCGGACCAGCGGCCGCGTCGCCCTTTTATGCGTCTGCATGGAGCCTTCATGGCGCCATGCCGGGGCGCGGTGACTGCGGAGCGCTGATCCATGGCGACAAAAGTGAGCGAACGGGACAAGACCGACCAGGTCGCGCCGGAAGCCCCTCCGACTTCCGACGGCCCGTTGCTCGATCTGACGGATCAGGCCGTCAGACGGATGATCAAGCTCGCCAAGAAGCGCGGCTATGTCACCTATGACGAACTGAACGAGGTTCTGCCTTCCGAGGAGTTCTCCTCGGAGCAGATCGAGGACGTGCTCGGTCAGCTCAGCGAGCAGGGCATCAACGTCGTCGACAACGAGGATCCGGACGCCTCGGGCGAGGAGAAGGCGGCGCGCGGCAAGGACGACGCCGCCGACGACGAGAGCGACGGCGAACTGGCCGAAACCCAGCGCTCGGCGCTGCCTGTCGAGGTCAAGCGCAATCTGGAGCCGACCGAGCGCACCGACGATCCGGTGCGGATGTATCTGCGCGAGATGGGCTCGGTCGAGCTTCTGTCGCGCGAGGGCGAGATCGCTATCGCCAAGCGCATCGAGGCCGGCCGCGAGGCGATGATCGCCGGGCTCTGCGAGAGCCCGCTGACCTTCCAGGCGATCATCATCTGGCGCGACGAACTGGTCGACGGCAAGGTTCTGCTGCGCGACATCATCGATCTCGAGGCGACCTATGCCGGTCCCGACGGCAAGAACCCCGTCGTGCTGCCGGGCGAGGGCGGGGAACCCGGCGCACCCGGCCTTCCCGGCGAGGCCGCGCCCGCGACGCCCGAGGGCGAGGTTCCCGAAGGCGAGTTGCCGTCCGATCTCGACGACGACGACATGGAGAACAACGTCTCGCTCTCGGCCATGGAGGCCGAGCTCAAGCCGCGCGTGCTGGAGACGTTCGACTCGATCGCCGACAACTACAAGAAGCTGCGCCGCCTGCAGGACCAGGACATCGCCAACCGGCTGGAGAACACCAAACTCTCCCCGGCGCAGGACCGCAAATACAAGAAGCTCAAGGACGACATCATCACCGCGGTGAAGTCGCTCTCGCTGAACAACAACCGCATCGAGGCGCTGGTCGAGCAGCTCTACGACATCAACAAGCGGCTGATCTCGCATGAGACGCGCCTGCTGCGCCTGGCCGAGAGCTATGGCGTCGGGCGCGAGGATTTCCTCAAGCAGCATGTCGGCGGCGAGCTCGACCCGAAATGGGTCCTGCGCGTTTCCAAGCTCGGTTCGCGCGGCTGGCGCGAATTCGTCGCCATGGAGAAGGACCGGATCAAGGACCTGCGCGAGGACATCCATACGCTGGCCTCGGAGACCGGGCTGGAAATCCAGGAATTCCGCAAGATCGTGCTGATGGTCCAGAAGGGCGAGCGCGAGGCGAGGCAGGCGAAGAAGGAGATGATCGAGGCGAACCTGCGCCTCGTGATCTCGATCGCGAAGAAATACACCAATCGCGGCCTGCAGTTCCTCGACCTGATCCAGGAGGGGAACATCGGCCTGATGAAGGCGGTCGACAAGTTCGAGTATCGCCGCGGCTACAAGTTCTCGACCTATGCGACCTGGTGGATCAGGCAGGCGATCACGCGCTCGATCGCCGATCAAGCCCGCACCATCCGCATCCCGGTCCACATGATCGAGACGATCAACAAGATCGTCAGGACCTCGCGCCAGATGCTGCATGAGATCGGCCGCGAGCCGACCCCGGAGGAGCTTGCCGAGAAACTGGCGATGCCACTGGAGAAGGTGCGCAAGGTTCTCAAGATCGCCAAGGAGCCGATCTCGCTGGAGACGCCGATTGGCGACGAGGAGGATTCGCATCTCGGCGACTTCATCGAGGACAAGAACGCCATCCTGCCGATCGACGCGGCGATCCAGAGCAATCTGCGCGAGACCACGACGCGGGTGCTTGCCTCGCTGACGCCGCGCGAGGAGCGCGTGCTGCGCATGCGCTTCGGCATCGGCATGAACACCGACCACACGCTGGAAGAGGTCGGCCAGCAGTTCTCGGTGACGCGCGAGCGCATCCGGCAGATCGAGGCGAAGGCGCTCAGGAAGCTGAAGCATCCGAGCCGGTCGAGGAAGCTCAGGAGCTTCCTGGATAACTGATCTGAAAAGCCGGCCTCGCAGCCGGCTTTTTCTTGTCCTAGCGGGGCCCGCGTCAGTCCGGCGTCGCCGCGCGCAGCCTTGCCAGTTCGGCGGCGAAGCTGCTTTTCAACGCCTCGCCCTCCTCGGGCGGCAGGTAATGGCAGAGGTCGGGCAGGAAGCGTTCCCATTTCGCCGCTTCGAGCTCGGTCCAAGGCATGAACCGGGCATGGCGCGCGGTGCGCTCGATCGCCTTCACATGTTTGCGGACATACTCGACATCGACCGGAGCGGGCTCCGGCTCAGGCATGCCAAAATCGAAGAGCGGAAGCTGATTCATGGCATCAACATAGCGCCCGCGAGCCGGGCCGGCGAGCGCTTCAGCGCCGCTGTTTTCGCGCCGCCTCGTTTTCCACAAGAAGGCGCTCCGCGTTGGTGAGGCCGTAAAGCGCGTAGAGCCGTTCGTTCATCGCCTGCTCCTCGCTCGCGGTCGCGCTGGTCTCCCGAGCCAGCGCATCGACGCGTTCGACGAACTGGCGTGCGGCCGGCTTGTCGTGCTCGACAGGCGGTCGGAGCAGTTGGGCGGCAAGACCGGCGGCCTCGGCCCAGTTCTGCCTCAGAGACAGGAAGCGCCAATAGCTGGCGGCGAGGCGGCCCTCCGCCTCGCTCTCCAGATAGATGCCCCGGAGGACGGTCGCGCCGCCGCTGGTCAGCAGCAATTCCCCGTCCTGGAATCCGGCCGCCAGCGGCCGCCCGGTGTCGAGCACCGCCTGCAGCGCGGCGAGCCTGTCGTCCTGCGCCTGCTTCAGACGCTCCTCGGCCCAGGTCTTGCGGTCGACCTTCGCGCGCAGCGCCGCCGGGGCGGCGTCGATCAGATCGTCGAGACGGGGCAGGTCCGGCCAGAGCCAGTCCGGGCCGCGCTTCGAGCGGCCGATCACGGCGAGACGTTCGTCCGCCGCTGCGAGCAGGTCGCGCCGCCGCGTCCAGCGGGTCTGCAGGGCGAGCGCCGCCGCGCCGATCGCCGCGCGCTCGGCCGGCGTCGCGTGCGGGATCGGTAGGGGGGCGATGAACTGGCGGTTGGCCTCGAACCAGCCGCCCTGCTTGGGCTTGCCTATCTGGCGGAAGACGAAATCCGCGACCGGCCCGTTGAGCACGGCGAGCAGGAAGCCGAGTTCCACGCCGGGCGCTGTGAGGATGCCGTTCACCCTGACATTGTTGAGATATTTGTCGCCGATCGTATCGGCGCTGACGCGCAACTCGGGAACGGTCTGGGCGACGACGAGCTTCGCCTGATCCTGCTTGTCGATGTTCTGGTTGCGGCCGAAGCGGTGCCAGCTTTCGTCGTCGAAAGCCTTGCTCTCGCGCCGGCGCAGTTCCTGCTCGAAACCCAGCAGATGCGCCCATGCCTTGGGGAAGCGCCGCTCCATCACGGATGCCGGGATCAGCCGCATCGTTCCTTTCGCGTCGCGCTCATAGGGGAACAGCAGAAAGGTGTCCGTCGCCGGCTCCTCATAACGCTTGGCCTCCGCGCCCGAGACGAGCGGCCGCATGATCGCGTCCTCGATTTCGACCTCGACCGAGGGCGGCTTCTTCTTTTCGCCGGTAGCCGGCTTGGGCTGAAAGCGGTAGCGGCCCGGCCCGAGCCGGTCGAGATGGTAGATGTGGTCGGCGCTGGTCTGGATGCCGACGGTGATGCCGCTCGTCAGCGCCGGATCGTCGAGACGCTGGCAGGTGCGCGCCAACCGGTCGATCAGCGCGCGTGTCGGCCCGTTGGCCATCAGCCATTCGCCGCTCGCCGGCAGTGTCGCGTAGGGCACGGCCAGCTCCGGCGCGCTCCATTCGACATCGGCCGCCTCGCCGTGGGGCGCGATGGCGATTTTCAACGCGTCCTGGGGCTCCTGCGTGAAGAACTGCAGCGCGGTGTAGGTGATGGCCTCGTCGAAGATCTGGTGCGACTTGAAGTCGATCCAGCGTTCGAGCTGGCGCGTGCGGGCGATCAGCCTGCGCAGGCCCTCGCCATATTCGTTCACTGCCCACAGGCTCGGCGCGATGTAGGCCATGCGCCCACCCGGGGCCAGCAGCCGCAGACCCTTCTCGACGAAGGGCAGATAGAGATCGAAATTGCCGGTCTGCGCGCTGGCATAAGCGTCCGCGCCGCGCGGCGCCTGGAGATAGGCGACGACCTCCGGATCGACCTTCATCAGGTTCTGCAGCTTCACATAGGGCGGATTGCCGAGCACGATGTCGAAGCCGCCGCCTGTATCCGCTGGCCATATTTCGGGAAATGCCGCTTGCCAGTCGAAGTCGGCGACGCGCTCGCGCCAGGCCCGATCGACGGGGCGGCCTGCCCAAAAATCCGGGCCGACCAGGCTGTTGCCGCAGCGGATGGTGTGGTCGAGCGAGGAAAGCGGGCTTTTGGCACGGGCTGAGTGCAGCCAAAGCGCCAGCTTCGTGATCTCGACGGACGAGGGATTGAGATCGACGCCGTAGAGGTTGGCCGACAGGATGTCGGCGATCAGCGCCGCCTCGTCGATCGCCGCTCCGGAATCGCCCGCATTGGCCCGTGCGACCTCGCGGGCGGTCGCAATGCGCTCGTCCAGCAGGCGGCGGAAGGCGGAGATCAGGAACGCGCCGGAGCCGCAGGCGGGATCGAGGATGCGGATCGTCCGAAGCCTGGCCAGATAGGCCGCGCAGGCGGCGGCGTCGGGCTCGCCATCGGCCGGATAGCCGGACTCGATCTTGCGCGCCGCGAACCACGGGCCAAGAGTCTGTTCCACGAGCAGGTTCACCACCCATTCGGGCGTGTAATAGACGCCGTCGCGCTTGCGTTTGGAGAGGGCAGCGACGGTCTCGCGGCCCTCCAGCTCGCCGGCCCGGTACTCAAGTTCCGTGATCGACTGCTCGAAGATGCGGCCGAGCGTGTAGAGCGAAAGGCTCTCGCGCACATCGCCGCGCGCCGCGTAGTTGTAGCGGCCGCACAGGAACAGCAGCGTGCTGCGGTCCAGTTCGATCGCGGCCTCGCCCTTGCCGCCCTGTCCCGGCGCGGCGAAGACGTGGTTAGGGACGTTCAGCGCCTCTATGGCTGCATCGGGCGCGAACAGGCCGCCATTGATGTGGGGCACCTGCATCCGGCCCATCGCGCCGCCGGTGTCGAGATGGCGGAACAGGCGCTTGAAGAACTCCCAGATGCTCTGGTCGGCGGAGTCGTAGAACGGTTCGATCGATCGCGCCTGCAGATATTCGCGCACCATCTGGGGCGGAAACAGCATCTGCTCGCCCATGTCCTCGCAATAGAACAGGAAGATGAAGCGATCGAGCAGCTTCTGCGAAAGGCGCAGCAGTTCGCCGGGACTGCCGGCGAAAGCGGGATTGCTTGTGCGCAGCGCGTTGAACAGATTCTCCCGGACGCCCCTGTAATGTGCGTAGAACTCGCCTTCGAGCCCGCGCTCGCGCTGCCACTGACGCCGGACGGTGCGCAGCAGACGCGGCTCGCCGGCCTGCGCGATCAGCATGTCGCGGTGGAGCAATGTCTTGAACAGGAAACGGTCGAAGCGGGCGTCCTCGTTTTCGGTCAGCAGGTCGTGCGAGCCGGCGAAGAGGTCTCCCGGTCGCTTGATGACGAAGCGCAGATGTTCGGCCGGCGCGCGGTCCCACCAAAAAAGCCGAAACTCGTTCATGTCCGTCACCAGCCCCCACCAGGGCTGGACCGGCTCGTTCCCGACAAGTTCACGGCGCGCGCCGCGCACATAGTTCAGGCATTGCTGCACCGGAGAGCGGTTGCTGCCCTTGCGGTTCTGCTTCGCGTCAAGGTCCGAGCGGATATCCTTGAACTCGCAGAGCACCTGCGGCGTCGCGTCGATCACGCCCCGAAACCAGCCCAGAGCGAGATCGGCCTCGCCCGCGCCGCCGCCGGCTCCCTCGCGCTCGATGCGCAGCTTCGGCAGAATCGTGTGCTGATCGGGCGCGCCCTGACCCGTCAGGCCATATCCCCAAATCTCGACGAAGAAGGTCTGGACGAACGCGCCTTCGGCCTGGGTTTCGCTCAGCGCCAGTCGTTCGCTCCAGCGGCGCAGGCGTTCTAGCAACGCGGCATCCGTCGCGCCGTCGCAATAGGCCTTGTAATCGAGCGAGAAAGCCGAACGCAGGAAGGGGCGCGTCACGAAAGCTCGGCTGTCGTCGAACATGAAGGCTTGGCGCTCGCAGGAGACAATCTTGGGCGCGATGAGTCATCGCACAACCAACAGGGTCAAGCCATAGTCCCTCGCCAAGGCTGCTATCCTGACAGGAAGCCCCCGATTTGCCTTCGCCCGCCCGCCATGATCCTCTCCCGCCAGCGCGGTGCGAGGCGTCCGGGGCTACCGGACGGCCGATCGCACGGCGCAGGGAAACCAAGCGAGCGAGCAGCCATGGCCGGTCAGACGACAGCGACGATGCATGACATCCTCCAGCGCGGGGCGGGCGACGCGCCAGCCATCGGCGCGCCCGGCCAGACATCGCTGACATTCGACGGGCTGCGCGCGCTGGCGGCCCAGACACTGGCTGAACTCAACGCCGTCGGCATCGGGCGCGGAGACCGGGTCGCCATCGTGCTGCCGAACGGGCCGGCGATGGCGTCCTGCTTCGTCGCGGTCGCCGGCGCTGCCACGGCCGCCCCGCTCAATCCCGGCTACCGGGCCGAGGAGTTCGAGTTCTATCTATCCGATCTCCAGCCCAAGGCGCTGATCGTGCAGGACGGCGACGAGACGCCGGCGCGGGCGGTGGCCGAAAAGCTCGGCGTCGCCGTGATAACGCTCACGCCCGAACTCGGCGGTCCGGCCGGGCGCTACCGCCTCGATGCGAGCGCGCTCGCGCCCGCCGCGCCTTCGGCCGGCGGCCCGGCGCAAGCCGACGACATCGCGCTGGTGCTGCACACCTCCGGCACCACGGCGCGGCCGAAAATCGTGCCGCTGAGCAACGCCAATCTCGCGGCTTCGGCGCGCCACATCGCGACGTCGCTCGCCTTGAAGCCCGACGATCTCTGCCTCAACATCATGCCGCTGTTCCACATCCATGGCCTGATCGCGGCGGTGCTGAGTTCGCTCGGGGCGGGGGCCTGCGTCTGCTGCACGCCAGGCTTCAATGCTCTCAAGGTTTTCGGCTGGCTCGAGGAGGTGAAGCCCACCTGGTACACCGCCGTGCCGACCATGCATCAGGCGATTCTGGGCCGCGCCGCGCATAATGCCGAGCGGGTCCGATCTGCGCCGCTGCGCTTCATTCGGTCGTCCTCGGCCTCGCTGCCGCCGCAGGTGATGGCGGAGCTGGAGGCGGCCTTCGGCTGCCCTGTGATCGAGGCCTATGGCATGACCGAGGCGACGCACCAGATGTGCGCCAATCCGCTGCCGCCGCGCGCACGGAAGCCCGGCTCGGTCGGCGTCGCGGCCGGTCCCGAGGTCGCGATCATGAATGATGACGGCGCGCTTCTGGCGCAGGGCGAAACTGGCGAGGTGGTGATCCGTGGCCCCAATGTGACGCCGGGCTACGCCTCGAACCCGGACGCCAATCTGAAGGCTTTCGCTGGGGGCTGGTTTCGCACCGGCGACCAGGGGAAACTCGACGAAGAGGGCTATCTCTTCCTGACCGGCCGATTGAAGGAGATCATCAACCGCGGCGGCGAGAAGGTCAGCCCGCTGGAGGTCGACACCGTGCTGATGGACCACCCGGCGGTGGCGCAGGTCGTCACCTTCGCCATGCCCCATCCCAAGCTCGGCGAGGAGGTCGCGGCGGTCGTCGTGCTGCGCGAAGGCATGAGCGCGACCGAGCGCGAGATTCGCGATTTCGCAGGCGCGCGCCTGGCCGATTTCAAGACGCCGCGCCGCGTGCTGTTCGTCGACGAGATCCCCAAGGGGGCGACCGGCAAGCTCCAGCGCGTCGGGCTGGCGCAGAAGCTGGGCCTCGGCGCGGAGGCCGCCGCGTGAGCGCCTCGCCTTCGATCTGCGTTTTCGGGGCCGGCGCCATCGGCGGCTTTCTGGCGGCCAAGCTCGAAGCCTCGGGCACGCCGGTCACGGTGATCGCGCGCGGCGCTCATCTGGAGGCGATGCGCACGCGCGGGCTCACCCTCGTCAGCGGAGGCGAGACGCTGGCGACGAAGCCCCGCGTCGCCGACGATCCGGCATTGGTCGGCCCGCAGGACTATCTCTTCATCACGCTCAAGGCGCATTCGATCGAGCCGGCGCTCGCCCAGCTCGCGCCGCTGATCGGGCCGCAAACCACGATCGTCTCGGGCGTCAACGGTGTGCCCTGGTGGTATGCCTACAAGCTCGACGGCCCGTTCCGCGACAGGATCGTCACCTCGGTCGATCCCGAAGGCAGGCTCTGGCGCGAGCTGCCGCCCGCCCAGACGCTCGGCTGCATCGTCTATCCCGCCGCCGAAATCGCCGAGCCCGGCGTGATCCACCACACCTATGGCGACCGCTTCACGCTTGGCGAGCCTGACGGCAGCCGCTCGGAGCGGGCCGGGACATTGTCCGCGCTGATGATCAAGGCCGGGCTGAAGGCGCCTGTGCGCCCGCGCATCCGCGACGACCTCTGGGTCAAGCTCTGGGGCAACATGGCCTTCAATCCGCTGAGCGCGCTGACGGGAGCGACGCTCGACCTGGTCGTCGGCGATGCCGGTACACGGGCCGCGGCGCGCGCCATGATGCTGGAAGGGCAGGCGGTGGCGGAGGCGCTCGGCGTGCGCTTTTCCATCGACGTCGACAAGCGCATCGAGGGCGCGGCCGAAGTCGGGCAACACAAGACCTCGATGCTGCAGGATCTGGAAAAGGGCCGCCCGCTCGAGATCGAGGCGCTGCTCGGCGCAGTGGTCGAGATGGCCGGATGGGTCGATGTGCCCGTTCCGATCTCGCAGGCCATTCTCGCGCTCGTGCGCCAGCGTGCCGCGATGCGCTGAGCGCCGCCGGCTATGGGCAAGCGCGCCGCGGCGGCTATACTGCACCCATATCGACTGGACTTGCAGACCGGAGCCGCGCCGATGTCCTTCCTGAAATCCCTCTTCGGCGGCGCGAAGGCTCCGGCTGCTCCTGCCGGCCCGCTGAAGAGCCTGGAGCATGCCGGCTTCACCATTCACGCGACCCCTTATCAGGAGGGCGGGCAGTATCAGCTTTGCGGCGTGGTCGAGAAGGAGATCGACGGCGTGCTCCGTTCGCACCGTTTCGTCAGGGCGGACCGTTTCCCCGGCGCAGAAGAGGCGGCGGATTTCGCTTTGGTGAAGGGTCAGCAACTGATCGACCAGCAAGGCGATACGATCTTCAAGTGACCTTCTTACGTTTTCGACCCCAGCATTGCGCTTGACGTTCGGGAAGACAGCGCTCACTTTTTCAGAGTATTCAGATTTATCTCCAGATTTAGAAATTCATCGCCGGTGGTGACAATGAAGCGGCTTAGCTTTATTTTCGGCTGCGGTCTTGCGGCTGACGATAAGTATTGGGCCTGCCGGTCGTATTTTAATGAAATGTTTTCATATCTGCTGCCTTGATGCACAGGTTGCCCTGCTTTCATTGCCCGATGGAATGTTGCCATGCCCCAGGCGGCGGCTGAATCTGACGCATCCGATCGCGACGCGGTTTTGCTCGCGCGTCGCATTGCGTCGGGTCTCGAGACGCTGGCCGAGTGCGGTCTTGTTCCTGCGGGCGCGGGGTCAGTCCCCGGCCTGTCGCCGTCCTGGTTCTCGGATGTGCTCGAGCATCTGCCGGCCTGCGTCTACATGACCGATCCCGAAGGCAGGATCACCTATTTCAACCGCGCCGCCGTGGCTATGGCCGGGCGCGAACCTTTGCTCGGCGAGGATCGCTGGTGCGTGACGCACCGCCTGTTCACCATGGACGGCGCGCCGCTCGCCCATGAGGACTGCCCGATGGCGGTGTCCCTGCGCGAGGGACGTGCGGTGCGCGGCGTGGAGGCCCTGCTGGAGCGTCCCGACGGCGTGCGCGTCCCGTTCATGCCGTTTCCGACTCCGATCTTCGACGCTGACGGCCTGATGATCGGCGGCTTCAACCTGCTGCTCGATATCAGCGAGCGCAAACAGGCCGAGAAGCGGCTGGCCGAGGCGCGCCGGCGCGACATGCTGACCGGCCTGCCGAACCGTCCGGCGCTCAGCGCCCATCTGGCCCAGCGCATGTCGCAGGTGGGACAGGAGCCGACGGGCTTCATCGTCATGCGGCTTGATCTCGACGGCTTCAAGGCGCTGAACGACGAGCACGGCCACGTTCTCGGCGACGCGATCCTGATCGAGGCGGCCGAGCGTCTTCGTGGCGTCGCCGGCGACGCCTTCCTTGCGCGGATCGGCGGCGACGAATTCGTGCTGGTGTCGGGCGTTGGCCAAGCCGACGCGGAGATCGGCGCCATGGCCGAGCGCGTGCGCGGGGCTTTCGCCACGCCGTTCCAGTTCGACGACAAGGCCTTCCGCGTCAGTTTCAGCGCCGGCTGCGCCCGCTTTCCGCGCGATGGCGATACCGAGATCAGGCTGGTCTCGGCGGCGAATGCGGCGCTCCATCTGGCCAAGCCGGAAGGGCCCGGCTGCGTGCGAATGTTCGATGTGGCCGAGCAGGAGCGCGAGCAGCAGCGCCTGAGCTTCCGGCGCGATCTGGCGCAGGCGATCGCGGCCGGCGCCATCAGGGTCCATTACCAGCCGCTGTTCAAGGCCGATGGCGCGATCGCGGGCTTCGAGGCGCTGGCGCGCTGGTTCGATCCGCGGCGCGGCGAGGTGGCCCCCGCGAGCTTCATCCCGGCGGCGGAAGAGGGCGGGCTGATCGCCGCGCTCGACGCCTTCGTGCTGCGGGAAGCCTGCAGGGAGGCGGCCGGCTGGAGCCAGCCGCTGCGCATCTCGGTCAATGTCTCGGCGCTGGAGTTCCAGTCGGGCGACCTCGTGGCGCGCGTCGAAGCCGCGCTGGCCGAGACCGGGCTCGACCCCGAGCGGCTGGAGCTGGAGATCACCGAAGGCGTGATGGTGACCGATGCCGACCGCGCCATGGCGACTTTCGCCCGGCTGCGGGCGCTGGGCGTGCGCATCGCGCTCGACGATTTCGGCACTGGCTATTCCTCGCTGTCCTATCTGCACCGCTTCCCGCTGACGACGCTGAAGATCGACAAGAGCTTCGTCGCCAAGCTCGGCGTGACACTGGAATCTGTGGCGATCACTCGCGCCGTCATCCAGCTCGGCCATGCGCTCGGCATCGAGGTGGTGGCCGAGGGCGTCGAGACGCCAGAGCAGCTCGATTTCCTGATCCAGGAAGGCTGCGACCTGACGCAGGGCTTCCTGCTCGGCCGGCCGCTGGAGGCCGAGGCCTGGCGCGCGGTCACTGCGGCATAAGGAGAGTCGCCAGACGCCGGGCCGCCCTGCCGCAGGCGCGCTTGTGTACGCTCCGGACGCCGCCTAATCCTCACTGACGCTGCCATCCAGAAGCGGCGCCTTGCGAGGAAACATGGTCTCTGACGATCCGCGCTTCGCGCCGGACTCCTCCTATGCCTGGCTCCGGCTGGCGCTGTCGCTGCTGCTCGGCACGGTCGCCTGCGTCGGCACGTGGTCGGTCGTGGTGGTGCTGCCGACGGTGCAGGCCGAGTTCGGCACGCTCCGGGCCGGGGCTTCGCTACCCTATACCGCCGTGATGCTCGGGTTCGGCTTCGGCAACATCATGATGGGCCGGATCGCCGACCGTTACGGCATCGTCGTGCCGATCGTCATCGGCGCGCTGTGCCTGGGGCTCGGCTTCACGCTGGCGGGGATGTCTGGCTCGCTGTGGCAGTTCGCGCTTGCGCATGGGCTGCTGATCGGCATCGGCGGCGCGGCGGGCTTCGCGCCACTGATCGCCGACCTCTCGCACTGGTTCCACAAGCATCGCGGGCTCGCCGTCGTCTTCGGCGCCTCGGGCAGCTATCTCGCGGGGACGATCTGGCCGCAGGTCATCACCTGGGGCCTGAACAACCATGGCTGGCGCGCCACCCATATCGGCATCGGCCTGGTGGCGCTGGCGGTGATGCTGCCGCTCGCCCTGTTCTTCCGCCGCCGGCCGAACGCCGCATCCTTCGCGGCGGCCGAGGCGTCGAGCACCCATGCGCGCGGTGATCTCGGCCTGTCGCCGAACCAGCTCACGGCGTTGCTCTGCGTGGCGGGTTTCTCCTGCTGCGTCGCCATGGCGATGCCGCAGGTGCATATCGTCGCCTATTGCGGCGATCTCGGCTACGGCGTGGCGCGCGGCGCGGATATGCTGTCGCTCATGCTGCTTCTGGGCATCGTCAGCCGCATCGGCTCGGGCTTCGTCTCGGACCGCATCGGCGGCACGGCGACGCTGGCGCTGGGCTCGGTGATGCAGGGCGTCGCGCTGTTTCTCTATCTCTGGTTCGACGGGCTGACCTCGCTCTACGTCGTCACCGCGATCTTCGGCCTGTTCCAGGGCGGCATCGTCCCGATGTATGCCGTCATCATCCGCGAGTTCTTGCCGGCGCGGGAGGCCGGCGCGCGCATCGGCGTGGTGATGGCGTCGACGATCGTCGGCATGGCGTTTGGCGGCTATGTCTCGGGCGCGATCTTCGACTTCACCGCATCCTACCGGGCGGCATTCCTCAACGGTCTGGCGTGGAACATGCTCAACCTCGCGGTGGTGGCGTGGCTGATGCTGCGGGCGCGGCCCAGGCTGGCTGTGGCGTAGAGCGATAGCAGTAGGCCCGCTTGACGCAATCTGCCGCTTGGTCGATGTCGGCTCAACGACAAAACATCACCCGAGGATACGCCCATGCTTCTCACCACGCTCGCCGGCAGCCTGCCGAAACCTCTCTGGCTGGCCGAGCCCGAGAAGCTCTGGGCCCCGTGGCGGCTCGAAGGCGAGGCGCTCGAGGCCGGCAAGCGCGACGCGACCATCCTGGCGGTGAAGCTGCAGGAGGATGCGGGCCTCGACATCGTCGGCGACGGCGAGCAGGCGCGGGTGCATTTCGTCCATGGATTTCTCGCCAATCTGGACGGCATCGACTTCGGCAAGAAGACGATCATGGGCATCCGCAACGATCGTTACAAAGCTGAAGTCCCCACAGTGACAGGACCGATCCGCCGCAAGGGCGCGGTGCATCGCATGGAGGCGGAAGCGGCGCGCGCCCACACCACGCGCAAGCTCAAATTCACGCTGCCCGGGCCGATGACCATCGTCGACACCATCGCCGATGAGCATTACGGCCGCCGCGAGGATCTCGCCATGGCCTTCGCCGAGGCGCTGAACGAGGAGGCGCACGAGCTGCAGGGCCTCGGCGTCGACGTGATCCAGTTCGACGAGCCGGCCTACAACGTCTACATGGAGGCGGTCGCCGACTGGGGCATCGCCTGCCTGGAGCGCGCCGCGCGCGGGCTGACCGCGACCACGGCCGTCCACATCTGCTACGGCTACGGCATCAAGGCCAATATCGACTGGAAGGCGACGCTCGGCGAGCAATGGCGTCATTACGAGCAGACCTTTCCGGCGATCGCGAAAAGCTCGATCGGGCAGGTCTCGCTGGAATGCCGGAACTCCAAGGTGCCGCTCGACCTGATCAGGCTGCTCGACGGCAAGGACGTGCTGGCCGGCGCGATCGACGTGGCGTCGGATGCGATCGAGACGCCCGAGGAGGTCGCAGCCACGATCCGGGACGTGCTGAAATTCGTTGCGCCCGAAAAGCTCTTCCCCTGCACCAATTGCGGGCTCGCGCCGATGTCCTTCGACGTCGCCTATGGCAAGCTCGCCGCCCTGGCGGCAGGGGCGGTGCTGGTGCGCCGGGAGCTTGGACACGCCGGCTGAGGTAAGTCATGAAGGGCGTCACACGCTTCGAGCATCGCCGGCAGCCGGTCATCCCGGCGCGGCGCTTCGCGGCGCGGCTCGGGCGGGCGGTGCTGATCTATCTCGGGCTCGCCGTCATCGGCATGGCGATCGGCATGGCGGGCTACGGCCTGACCGAGGGGATGAGCGCGACCGAGGCCTTCGTCAACGCCGCGATGATCCTGTCCGGCATGGGCCCGGTCGCCGAGCTGAAGACGGAAGCCGGCAAGATCTTCGCCGGCTTCTACGCCCTGTTCTCGGGACTGTTCGTGGTGATCGCGACCGGCTTCGTGCTGGCGCCGGTGCTGCATCGTGTGCTCCACTCCTTCCATGTCGAACAGGGGACGCGCGACGATGACTGAGCCGGGGCCAACGCCAGACCAGACGCCGCGCGGCAACCTGACCGTCCGCATCAACGCCATGCCGGCAGACACAAACGCCAATGGCGACATCTTCGGCGGCTGGGTGATGTCGCGGATGGACGCTGCCGGTGGCATCGCCGGCGTCGACCGGGCGCAGGGGCGGGTGGTGACGATCGCGGTTGACGCGATGACGTTCTTCCGACCGGTCAAGGTCGGCGATGTGCTCAGCGTCTATACCGAGGTCGAGCATGTCGGCCGGACCTCGATGAAGATTCATGTCGAGGCCTGGGCAAGGCGCTTTCGCACCACGCTGCACGAGAAGGTAACGGATGCGAGTTTCACCTTCGTCGCCATCGACGAGGAGGGCAGGCCGAGGCCGGTGCCCGACCTATCCCGTTCGGCCTAGGACAGGCGAAGAATTCGAAGATGACGCTAAGCGACTGTTCACCGCTCTTCGAAGTCGAAGGAAAGCGTTAACGTTTGTGACAGGCGGCGGTGTTTGACTGGTGATCGGATCGATATCCGAGGACCACCGCGCCATGCGTCACGAGCCATTTCTGACCCTACGGAAGATCGCCGCTCTCGCGGCCCGCCTGCGTTCGGACGAACGCGGCGTCGTGATCATCCTGTTCGCCGCGGCGCTCCCCGTCGTGCTCACGCTGTTCCTGGTCCTCGTCGATCATACGCGCGGCGTCACGGCGCGCACAAACCTTCAGAACAGTCTCGACGCCGCGACGCTGTATGTCGCCAAATCGAACCTGACCAGCAGTTCGGAAATCCAGGCGCTCGGTCTCCGAGTGCTGAACGCCAATCAGCAGGCCAGCGGCTCCCCATCCGTTTCGTCCGCGCGCTTCACGCTGAGCCCAGACCTGCGGGTCACCGGGACAGCGTCGATGGATGTGCCGGTGACGATATCGAGCCTCGTCGGTCGCGCCTCGCTGACGGTGAACACGCTTGCGGAGGTTGCGCGCAGTTCCAACAACATCGAAGTGGGAATAGCTCTCGACATCACCGGGTCGATGTCGGGCACGCCGCTCGCCCAGATGAAGACGGCCGCGAAGGAACTCGTCGATCTCATCGTCAAGGACCAGCAGACGCCGCATTACTCGAAGGTGGCGCTGGTGCCGTATTCGAATGCGGTCAACTACGGCACACTGGCCGGCGATGCGCGCGGCACATTGTCGAACGGACGCTGCGATACGCCCGGCTGCCAGCAGTACCGCTTCTACAATGCAAGCGGCAACCGCCAGACCTACGACGCGTCGACCTGCGTGACGGAGCGGATCGGGACCGCCGCGTACACGGATGCGGCGCCCAATCTCGCCACAACGCGCCTCGGCCGACACTATATCGGCGCGCGCAGCGGCGACGCCAATCTCTGCATTTCATCGAGCATCTTGCCGTTGTCGACGAACCGCACTGCGCTCAAGAACAGCATCGACGCCTATGCGGCGGCGGGCTCGACCGCAGGCCATATCGGGCTTGCATCGGCCTGGTACATGGTGTCGCCGAATTTCGGGTACCTCTGGGGCGATGCCGCAAGCCGGCCCGCCGCCTACGGCACACGCGAACTGATCAAGGTCGTCATCCTGATGACCGATGGCGAGTTCAACACGGCCCATGCCGATGGCGTGCTCTCGAACGACTCCGGCTTCGGCAACAACGACCTGCAGATCAACAAGAACGCCACCAATGGCTCCTCGCACAATCAGGCGCTGTCCCTGTGCAGCGCCATCAAGCAGCAGGGCATCATCCTCTACACTGTGGGGTTCAACCTGAATTCCCAGAACGCGCGCAACCTGATGCAGACATGCGCCACGAGCACGACCCATGCGTATCTGCCGAGCGGCGGGACGGCGCTGCGCGATGCCTTCCGGGCGATCGCGCAGGAGATCAACTCGCTGCGCATCTCGCGCTGAGCGGCGGTCAGCGATCTGCTAACGATCCTCTAACGTCGAGAATCAGGACTGATTCAGAAGAATCCAGGCGCTTAAACGTTCATTAAGCGCATCTCCCGCATTCTGTCGGTCAGATGGCCTAATCCAACTGACCGTCAAGAACAAATGGGGGATACCTTTGATGATCAATCGTCGTGACGTCCTGACCGGCCTTGCCTGCGCCTCCGCCGCTTCGCTCATTCCCGGCCGCGTCCTCGCCGAAACCGGCGTGATGGCCGACAAGATCCTGCTCGGCCAGGCGGCCGTGTTCGAGGGGCCCGCCAGCGCGCTGGGTCTGGGCATGCGCGACGGCCTGACCGCCGCCTTCGCCGAAATCAACGCCAAGGGCGGCGTCAACGGACGCAAGCTCGAGCTGACGACCCAGGATGACGGCTACGAGCCCACCAAGGCGGTCGAGGCGACCAAGGCGCTGATCGCCAAGGACGTGTTCGCGCTCGTCGGCCCGGTCGGCACGCCGACCGCGATGGCCGCACACCCGATCGCCAAGGAAGCCGGCCTGCCCTTCATCGGCGCCTTCACCGGCGCGGAAGGCCTGCGCGAGCCCTATCTGCCGCATGTCGTCAACGTCCGCGCCTCCTATTTCCAGGAGACCGAGATCTGGATCGAGCGCCTCGTCAAGGACAAGGGCTTCTCCAAGATCGCGATCTTCTATCAGGACGACGCCTTTGGCCGCGCCGGCCTCGCCGGCGTCAAGAAGGCGATGGACGCCCGCAAGATGAGCCTCGTGGCCGAGGGCACCTTCGAGCGCAACACGGTCGCGGTCCGCTCCGCGCTGCTCGAAATCCGCAAGGCGAATCCGGAAGCTGTCGTGATGGTCGGCCCCTACAAGCCCTGCGCCGAATTCATCAAGCTGTGCAAGCAGGTGAAGTTCGAGCCGGTGTTCATGAACATCTCCTTCGTCGGATCGGACGCGCTTGCGGCTGAACTTGGCGAGGCTGGCAACGGCGTCTATGTCACGCAGGTCGTGCCGCTGCCGAGCGATGCTTCGATCCCCGTGGTCAAGGCCTATCAGGCCGCGCTGGCCGCCAGCGAGGCCAAGGACAAGAAGCCGGGCTTCGTCTCGCTCGAAGGCTATCTCGTCGGTCGCACCGTGATCGCCGCGCTGGAGAAGGCCGGCAAGGAGCCGACGCGAAAGGCCTTCATGGAAGCGCTGACCAGCGGTTCCTATGATTTCGGCGGGTTCAAGATGACCTTCGGCCCCAATGACAACCGCGGCTCCGACGACGTCTACCTGACGGTGATCGGCGCCGACGGCAAGTTCAAGTCGGTCACGTCGCTGACCGCCTGAACCTGGAGCCGGATGATGTCAGGTCGTATCGACCTGACATCTGAATCCGTCTCTACAACAACGAGTTAGAGCATGATGTCGTGTGAATGCCGGTTCCCGCTTTTTGGCATCATGCTCTAGATCTTCCGCGTCGTATTCCGGAGAATGACATGACGAAGGCCAAGAAGCCGGCGCGCCAGCGCGCGCCGCTGCGCATCGGCATCGCCGCGCGTATCTATGCCGCGCTCGGCGTTCTGACCACGCTGACGCTCGTGGCGTCGGCCGTCGCCTGGTTCTCCTACGACCGCGTCAACCAGACGGTTGGCGAGATGGTCGAGCGCAAGATGCCCGTCGTGGAGCTTGCGCTCGAACTCTCGCAGGCTGCGACGCAATCGACGGCGCTGGCGCCGCGTTTCATGAGCGTCCAGACCGTCCAGCAGCGGGCCAAGCTGACTTCGGAGCTCGACGCGATCGAGGCCAGGCAGTTCGACCTGATCCGGCGCGTCGCTGCGGTCGGCGGCGTCGACATGAAGCCGGTCCAGAAGGCCGTCGACGAATTGTCGCGTCAGATCAACGACATCAATGACCTCACCGGCGAGCGCCTGCGCAACGCCGCCGAAATGGCCACTTCGCTGGAGCAGCTCAACAAGGTGCGCGAGGACTTCGTCAAGGCGGTGGGCGCGGAAGCCGACGAGCGCCAGTTCAACGTCGTGCTCGGCATCGAGAGCGTCAAGGGCCTGACCGGCCCGCAACTCGACGAGGCGCTGAAGGGGATCAACGAACTCGAGTTCCCGGCCTTCGATCTCGCCCGCAAACTGGAGGCGCAGGTCAACGAGCTGATCGGCCTGCTGCGCGAAGTCGTGCAGATCGCCGACAAGTCGCAGCTCGGCATCGCGCGCGAACGCTTCAACGCCGTCGTGCTGCGCATCCGCAAGGACATGGCCGCCGCCGACAAGATCGTTCCCAATCCGGCCCGGACGCGCTCGATCAACGCCGTGGTCGATGTCGGTGAGGGTTCGAGCGGCGTGGTCGAGGTCCGCCAGCGCGATATCGTGACCCAGGATTCGATCAATGCCGGCCTGCGCGATATCGATCAGGCCGCCACCACCATGCGCGCCGAGGTCGAGAAGCTAGTCAAATCCGCCCGCACCGACGCGGTCGCCGCGAGCGCCTCGACCTCGGCCATGATCCAGCAAAGCAAGATGTGGCTGGGCGCGATCGGCGTCGGCTCGCTTCTGGCCGCGCTCATGCTGTCGCTGCTCTATGTCCGCCCGATGATCGTCGGCCGTCTCAACCGGCTCTGGTCGGCGACGCGGGCGATCGCCGACGGCCAGCTCGAGACGGTGGTCGACGCCAAGGGCAATGACGAGATTTCCGACATCTCGAAGAGCGTACTGCTCTTCCGCGACAATGCGGTGGCGCTGCGCGCCGCCGAAGCTGCCAAAGTCGACGACGACCGTCGCGCCCAGGAACAGCGCCGCGAGATGATGCAGGAACTCGGCGCGGCCTTCGGCGCGGTGGTCAGCGCGGCGGCCGCCGGCGACTTCAGCCAGCGCGTCACTGCTGCCTTCGCCGACGCCGAGCTCAATGCTCTCGCCGAAGCGGTCAACACGCTGCTGGAGACGGTGCAGACCGGCTTGTCGGAAACCTGCGAGGTTCTGGCCGAACTCTCGGCCGGGCATCTCTCGACCCGTGTCGAGGGGATGTATCAGGGCGCCTTCGCCGAGCTGAAGACCGGCACGAACGGGCTCGCCGATGAATTCGAGAGCACGCTGGCGCGGCTGTCGGACACCGTCTCGGCGGTCCGTAGCGCGACGTCCGAAATCCTCGACGGCGTCACCGACCTCGCGGAGCGCACCAGCGAGGAGAGCAACGCCGTCTCGATGGCGACCAACCAGCTCGGTGCCTTCGCCGGCACGGTCAAGAAGACCGCGTCGGAAGCCGCCCAGGCGATGGGCATGGCCGAAGGGGCAGAGGCCCGCGCCCAGCAGGGTGAGAAGGTTGTCGCCTCGGCGCTGGAGGCGATGCAGCGCATCAAGACCTCGTCCAACAAGATTTCCGAGGTGATCGCGATGATCGACGAGATCGCCTTCCAGACCAATCTGCTGGCGCTCAACGCGGCGGTGGAGGCGGCGCGGGCCGGCGATGCGGGACGTGGCTTCGCCGTCGTCGCTTCGGAGGTCCGCAGCCTTGCCAAGCGCTCGGCCGACGCCTCCAACGACGTGAAGAAGCTGGTCCAGGCCGCCCATGGCGACGTGCAGGTCGGTGTCGGCCTGGTCGAGGAGACCTCGGCGATGTTCGAGGCGATCGTGTCCTCGGTCAACGACCTGACCGGGCTGATGAACGGCATCTCGCTCACCGCCCGCAACCAGGCCAACGACGTCTCGACGATCAGCAACGAGATCGACGGCATCGGCACCATGGCGCACCAGAACGCGGCGCTGGTCGAGGAGACCAATGCGGCGCTGGCGCTGACCGATGAGCAGACGCGCGCCCTGACCGAGCATATCGGCCGCTTCAAGTTCCGCGAGGGCCATGTCGCGGAGCACGAGGACGGACATGAGGTGGCTCGCGCCGCCTGAGCGCGGCCAGCGGCTGAGATTTTGCAGAGGACAAGGCCCGTCGCAATGCGCGACGGGCCTTTTTCCTGTTCGTGTCCGGCTGGTCCTGCGCGCTTGTCGTGTGTTATCGAGCGGCGCGACGGGGGCGTAGCTCAATGGTTAGAGCCGACCGCTCATAACGGTCTGGTTGCAGGTTCGAGTCCTGCCGCCCCCACCAGCGGCCGCCAGCAGGTCAGGCGACGTTCGTCGTCAGCGTCCCGATGCCCTCGATATGGCCTTCCATCACGTCGCCGCGCACGACCGCGCCGACGCCCGACGGCGTACCCGACATGATCAGGTCGCCGGGCTGGAGCTCGAACAGGCCCGACAGGTAGGAGATCATCTCCGGCACCTTCCAGATCATGTGGTTGAGGTCGCCCTGCTGGCGCATCTCGCCATTGACCTTCAGCCAGATCGCGCCGTTCTCCGGGTGGCCGATGGTGCTTGCGGGCACGATCTCGGTCATCGGGGCCGAATGTTCGAAAGCCTTGCCGATCTCCCAGGGACGGCCCGCCTTCTTGCACTCGTCCTGCAGGTCGCGCCGGGTCATGTCGAGGCCGACGGCGTAGCCATAGACATGGTCGAGCGCGCGCTCGATCGGGATATCCTTGCCGCCCTTTGACAACGCCACGATCAGCTCGATTTCGTGATGGACGTTGTGGCTTCGCGGCGGATAGGGGAAATCGCCGCCATCGAGCACGACGCTGTCGGGGTTCTTCTGGAAGAAGAACGGGGCCTCGCGGTTCGGGTCGCCGCCCATCTCGATGGTGTGGGCGGCGTAGTTGCGGCCGACGCAATAGATCCGGTGGATCGGGAAGCGGCTTTGCGTGCCCCGCACGGGCACCGAGACGGGCGCGGGAGCCTGAACGACATGGCTCTGGGGCGTGGCGATATTCATCGTGCTTGGTCCTTCGTTGGCGCTGCGGCCGGTGGTGAAGAGGGTTGGTGGACGATGCTCAGCGCGAGGCGGCGTAGTAGCCGACGCTGCGTTCGAGCCGCGCCAGCCCCTCGTTGAGGGTGAAGGCGAAGGCGAAGAGCACGAGCAGCAGCGCCCAGAAATGCTCCATCAGGAAATGCGACTGGTAGATCTCGAAAAGCGTGCCGAAGCCGACGACCGAGACCAGAAGCTGCCCGATGACAACGCCCTTGACGGCGCGGATCATGCCGAGCCGGATGCCGGCGAGGATTTCCGGCAGCGCCGCCCAGAGATAGATCCGGCTGAAGGCCTGCCAGCGGCTCGCCCCGAAGCTGCGCGCCATCTCGACCAGCGACAGCGAGATGCCGCGCACGCCGGCGCGCGTGTTGAGCACGATGATCCAGACCGAGAACAGCACCACGGTCAGCACGATCGTGGTCTCGCCGAGCCCGAACAGCACCATGATGACCGGGACGAGGGCGCTGAGCGGGGCCGAGAGGAACAGGTTCACCCAGGGCAGCAGCAACCGGTCGGCGATGATGGAGCGCCCCATGACCATGCCGAGCGGCACGCCAACGCCGATCGCAATCACATTGCCGAGCAGGAAGCTGCGGCCCGTGATCAGAAGCGCGTCGAGGAAGGACGGCGTCGGCACGATCTCGATCACGCGCCAGACGATGCGCGAGAGCGGCGGCAGGATAAAGCCGGCGTCGGTGTGGCCGGCGATCTCCCAGATCACCATCCAGATCAGAAGCGCTGCCGCCATCGGCAGGCGAAACCCCGAAATCACCATGGCCATCAATCCAGATAATGCTTGAGCTGCTGCCAGATGTCCTCGACGACATCGAGATAGGCGGAGTCGCGCCTGATCTTCTCGGGGTCGCCGCCGCGGACGATCTTCGGCTCGATGATCGCCGAGACGCGGCTCGGGCGGCGCGACAGGAGCGCGATGCGGTCGGAGACGTAGACCGCCTCCTCGATCGAATGCGTCACGAAGATGAAGCTCTTGCCCTCGTTGGCGACGAGTTCCAGCAACTCCTCCTGGAACTTGCGCCGCGTCTGCTCGTCGACCGCCGAAAAGGGCTCGTCCATCAGCACGACCTTGGCGTCGACCGCGAGCGCGCGGGCCAGCCCGACGCGCTGGCGCATGCCGCCGGAGAGTTCGTGCGGGAATTTCTGCTCGAAGCCCTTGAGGCCGACGCGCGCGATGTGGCGCTCCGCGACGGCCTCGCGCTGCGAGCGGGCGACGCCGCGCAGTTCGAGCCCGAAGGCGACGTTGCGCATCACGCTGGCCCAGGGCATCAGCGCGAAATCCTGGAACACGAAGGCCCGCTCCGGACCGGGACCGGTGACCTCGCGGCCGTCCACCAGAACCTGGCCGCCGCTATGGGGGATCAGGCCGGCGATGATCTTGAGCAGCGTGGTCTTGCCGCAGCCCGAGGGGCCGAGCAGCGTCGTCAGCTTGCCCTCGGGAAAATCGAGCGAGATGCCGCTCAGCGCCTCGACGCCGCCGGGATAGGTCTTCGAGACGCTCCGGACCTCGACGATGGGGCGCGTCGCGCCCGGCGCGGGTTCGATCGCGCGCAGCGGCGCGGCTGTGGCAGGGCTCAGGCTCATGCGCGCGTCTCCGGGCGAAATAGGGTGTGCTCGATCCGCTCCAGCGCCTCGATGAAGAGCACCGAGAACAGGATGATCGAGAGGATCGCCGCATACATCTTGGGATAGTCGGCGACCGACTGGTTGTAGGAGATCAGGTCGCCGATGCCGGTCGGCGTGATCAGCAATTCGGCGAGGATGACGCCGATGAAGGCGGCGGCGCAGCCGAGCCTGAGGCCTGCGAAGATCATCGGGCTCGCCGCCGGCAGGATGACGAGGCGGATGCACTGGCTGCGCGTGGCGAGGAAGGAGCGGCTCATCTCCAGCAGCGATTGCGGCGTGTTGCGCACCGCGCCGAGCGTGTTGAGCACGATCACCGGCATCGCCATGATGCAGACCGTCATGATCTTGGCGGTCAGGCCGATGCCATAGGCGAAGGTCAGGATCGGGATCAGGGCTGCGAGCGGGGCCGCCTGCGCGATGATGAAGAGCGGCGCGATCAGCCATTCCGACGGCTGGTGCAGGCCCATCAGGACCCCGAGCCCCACGCCGAGCACGACCGATATGGCGAGCCCGATGACGAGCGGATGCAGCGTGATCATGAAGGCCTTGAACAGGCTGCCGTCGGCGATCAGGCTGCCCAATCCAGCAAGGGTTTCGAGAAAGGTCGGGAAGGCCGGGCTGAGGGGAATGCGGCCGGCATATTCCCACAGCGCCAGCGCGATCGAGAACGAGACCAGCCGAAGCACGAGCGGGTGGATAGCCAGGTCGCGCCAGTTGCGTGCTGGCGTCTGGCGAAGCGCCGGCAAAGCGGGGGCGAGTTCGGAGGTCTGCAAGGAAAGCCTCACTCAGATCGGCTGCGGGCGCGGCCGGACGGGGCAGGGGGCCCCGTCCGCGAATGGCGGGAACGGCCGGGCGCCAAGCCTAGCTGCCGAGCGCCTTGCGGGCGCGCTCCAGCGGCG
Organism: Beijerinckiaceae bacterium; assembly: GCA_019745195.1. Classification (GTDB taxonomy): domain Bacteria; phylum Pseudomonadota; class Alphaproteobacteria; order Rhizobiales; family Beijerinckiaceae; genus Allobosea. The sequence continues at coordinate 114,327 of JAIETL010000039.1, read as the reverse complement.
CGAGGTACCAGAAATCCTCGACCTTCAGATCCTTGGCCGGGCCCTGCATCTGACCCGCCTCGACATAGAAGTCGAAATCGGCCGCAGCGATCTCCGGGCTGCCGCCGCCGGCGGCAAAGACGCCTTCCTTGGTCGCCATTGTGTAGAATTTGGTGATGCCTTCCAGCACCTCCTTGGGCTGGTCGGCCATCAGCTTGCGCTTGGCGCGCTCCTGCTCGATGACAGCCGGATTGGCCGCCATCTCGGCCCAGAGGCGCATCAATTCGGTGACGACGACATCGACCTTGGCCTCGTTCTTCCTGATCCAGTCGATCTGCCCGAAGAGGGTCTCGTCGGAGGCCGGCTGCGTGACGCCCGGCAGCACATGGAAGCGGTCGCCCGCCTTCTCCAGCAGCAGGTTCTTGTTGGCTAGATCGACGATCGTCGCCTTGATCTGACCCTTCATCATGCCGATGATCCGGTTCTCTGAGCCGGGCACATAGGAGCGATCGCCGAACTGGATGCCCTCGCGCTTGGCGATGATGTTGCCGATCGCCTCGGTGCCGGTGGCGCGCGCGTGGAAGGTGATCGGCTGGCCATTCAAATCCTTCCACGATTTGTAGGATTTGTCGGCCACGGGGAAGAACACCAGCCGCGTGCCCTGAAATAGCACACGCAGCGGCGCCTTGCTCTTCTGCACCACCGCATAGGGCGTGCCGACGCCGAGATCGGCCTGGCCGTTGATCACCGCCTGGATGGCGAGATCCTCCTTGGCGAAGTGCGTGACCTGATAGTCGACGCCTTTCTCCTTGGCGCGCTCAAGCGCGATGATCATCGACAGGGTCTCGGTCGAGAGCACGTCGCCGAGCGCGACGCGGATCTTCTCCTGAGCCTGTGCGGCGAGCGTTCCCGCCGACAATGCGGCGGCGATGGCGACGGCGTACAGAGCTGTGGACAGCCTTTTTCCTGGCGCTTTCATCTCGATGCTCCTCCCAGAGCTTTCTTGTTCATTGGTGCTTATGGTCGCAACCAATTTGATTTTGGCCAGTGTCAGAGCGTCGATTGATCCTGTCAAGGCTGAAATCGCGTGCTGCAAAGCAACAAAAACAACAAAATCGCTTGGATTGGCGCAACCAATTCTCGAATGGTTGCAGTCGCTGCGAATCCGTGAGATCAAGGCTCGTTCCCTAGTCGGGTCGGTCGCGCATGCTGGACAGACAAGTCGAAGCCCCTCCCTCGCTCGCCATGTCGGGCGTGCTGACGCAGCTCTCGGGCTATCTCGCCGCCGCCGCGCTGCCCGAGGACGGGCGGCTGCCGCCCGAGCGCGAGCTTGCCGAGCTGCTTGGCGTCAAGCGCACGGAGCTGCGCCGCAGCCTTGCGGTGCTGGAGCGCGAGGGACAGCTCTGGCGGCAGGTCGGCAAGGGCACGTTCGTTGGGCCGCGCCCGCCGCAGCTTCTGGACATCGCCGACCTCGCCGAGCGCAGCAATCCGCTGCAAGTGATGCGGGCGCGTATCGGGCTGGAGCCCGAACTCGCGCGGTTGGCCGCGATCAACGCCACGGCCATGGAGATCGCGACGCTCGCCGAGCTGAACGCCGCCTGCCGCGCGGCGGCGACCTGGCGCGAATACGAGGCCTATGACGCGCGCTTCCACCACCAGATCGCGGAAGCCGCGCACAACCCGATCCTGCTCGCGCTGCTGGAGACGCTGAACGCGGTACGCCGCGCCGTGACTTGGGGCCGGCCACGCCCGAGCCATCTGCGGCCGCCGGCCGATCATCACAGCTTCGCCGACCATGAGCGCATCGTCGACGCCATCGCCCATCGCGAGGCGGCCGCCGCCGCCGACGGCATGCGCCGGCATCTGCAGAACGTCGAGGACAGGCTGATCGGCCGCCAGCCCTGAAGGCCGCCGCAGCCGCGGTTCGCGGCCGAGACTCCGGCTGGCCGGCGCGCGGCCGCGCAAAACAGTCCTTGCCACGCCGTCGCCTGCCGGTAGCTTAGCCGCGTGATGGCAACGGTCGCATTCGGGTGCGCCGCGGTCGCCGAACGCACATGCATCCAATGACATGGCGTCGGATCAACATGGCATCTGGGAGGATGACGACATGACGATCTGTTACAGGACTGGAATCGCCGCTGCCGTCGCGTTCGGTCTGGCCGCGGCGGCGGGCGTCGCGCAGGCAGCCGACATGCGGTTGATGACCGGGCCCCAAGGCGGCGTCTGGGTGCCGCTCGGAGGCCAGCTCAAGGACATGTGGGAAAAGGCCGTTCCCGGGCTCAGCGTCTCGGCGTTGCCCGGCGCCGGCATCGCCAATGTCCGCGCCATCGAGGACGGCAAGGCCGAAATCGGCTTCGGCAACTCGATTTCGACCGTCGACGGGCTCGCCGGCAACGCGCCGTTCCCGAAGAAGCACGAGAACATCTGCAACATCGCCTCGCTCTATCCGCAATATTTCCAGATGCTGGTGCCGGCCAATTCCGGGATCAACACGGTCAAGGATCTCAAGGGCAAGGCGATCACCACCCAGCCGCGCGGCAACACCGGCGAGTTGATCACCGGGCAACTGCTCAAGGTCCATGGCCTGAGCTACAGCGACGTGAAGGTGTCCTTCGTGTCCTACACCGACTCCGTCGAGCAGGTGAAGGACGGCCATGCCCAGGCCTTTTCGCTCGGCACCGCTATTCCGTCGGGCGCGGTGATGGATCTCGCTTCGGCGCGCGACATCAAGCTGCTCGATCTGTCTGCCGACCTCGACGGCATGAGGAAACTCAACCCTGGCTACACGCTGGTGACGGTACCCAAGGGCACCTATCCAAAGCAGGAGCAGGATGTGAAGGTGATCGGCTACGCCACCCATATCGTCGCCTCCTGCAAGCTGCCGGCCGATCAGGTCTATGCGATGACCAAGGCGATCGCCGACAACGTCCCGGCGCTGACCGCGACCAGCAAGGCGCTCGCCGGCCTGACGCCGAAAGTGATGGCCGAGGATGTCGGCGTGCCGTTCCATCCGGGCGCGGTGAGGTTCTACAGGGAAGCCGGGATCACCGTGGCGTCCAAGTGACGGGTCGCCGACGCTGGCGACAGACGGCCTGACGATGCGCGCGGGAAAGCCGCGCGCATCTCCGCCCTCGTCACCTCTCCCCTGATGCCGACGCGCGTGCCCCCTCGCGAGCGGCCGGACCTGCGACCGCGACGTGCTGGCTGGAGACATGACCCTTGGACAAGACGCAGGCGGAGATCAGCGTTCCGAAGCCCGAATTCCGGTTCGACCTGAGCCATGCCGGCATCATCCGGCTGGTGACGGCGGTCATCGCCGTGTCGATGGCGCTCTATCATATCTGGGTGATCCTGCCGCCGGCGCTGGGCGGGCAGGGCACGCCGGAGGCGATCATCTTCCGCGGCACGCACCTGCTGTTCGCGCTGGCGCTGACCTTCCTGATCTATCGCAGGGCCGGGACGAACGCGGCGCCGTCGCCGCTGGACTACGTGCTGCTGATATTGGCGGTCGCGCCGGTCAGCTACCTGTTCTGGAACTACGATTACATCGTCAACCGCATCTATTACGTCGATGATCTGTCGCTTGCCGACAAGGCGATGGCGGTGCTGCTGGTCGTCCTGATCATGGAGGCGACAAGGCGGCTGATCGGCTGGGCGCTGCCGATCACGGCGATCGTCTTCCTCTGCTACGCCCTGTTCTTCGCCAAGGTCGAGCCGGAGCGGCTGCTCGACCAGCTCTTCATGACGACGGAGGGCATCTTCGGCCAGCCGCTCGGCATTTCGGCGGCCTATGTCATGATATTCGTGCTGTTCGGCTCCTTCATGGAGCGCACGGGCACGGGCCAGCTCTTCATGGATTTCGCGCTGTCGCTGACCGGGCATACGGCCGGCGGGCCGGGCAAGGTCTCGGTGGTGTCGTCGAGCCTGTTCGGGACGATTTCGGGCAGCGCGGTCGCCAATGTCATGGTCGACGGGCCGATCTCCATTCCGCTGATGAAGCGCACCGGCTTCAAGCCGCATTTCGCCGCCGGCGTCGAGGCGGTGGCCTCGACGGGCGGGCAGATCATGCCGCCGATCATGGGCGCGGCCGCCTTCGTGATGGCCGAGTTTCTCTCGGTCTCCTACGGCCAGATCATCATCTGGGCGTTGATTCCGGCGATCCTCTATTACGTCGCCTGCTTCGCCGCCGTGCATTTCGAGGCCAAGCGCCACGGCATCATGGGCGTGCCGCGCAGCGAACTGCCGGTGCTCTCGACGACGCTGCGCGAGCGCGGGCACCTGTTCATCCCGGTGGCGACGATCCTCATCGTGCTCTACTCGGGCTACAGCGCGCCGCTGGCGGCGCTGGCGGGCACGCTTTTGTGCTTCCCGGTCGCGGCGCTGCGGGCCTCGACGCGGGTCAACGTCCGGATCCCGATCATCATCGACGCCATGATCGACGGGGCGCGCAATGCGCTCGCCGTGGCGCTGGCCTGCGCCTGCGCCGGCATCGTCATCGGCGTGGTTGCTCTCACGGGCGCCGGCATCGTCTTCACGCAGGCCGTCCTGGGGCTGGCGCAGAACTACCTGCTTCTGGCGCTGCTGCTGACGGCGGTCGCCGGCATCGTGCTCGGCATGGGCATGCCGACGACGCCGGCCTATATCGTGATGACGTCGCTGCTGGTGCCGGCGCTGATCAAGCTCGGCGTCGTCACGCCAGCCGCCCATATGTTCGCGTTCTATTTCGCGATCCTGTCGGCGATTACGCCGCCGGTGGCGCTGGCGGTCTATGCGGCCGCTGGACTGGCCAAGGCCGATCTCTGGGCGAGCGGCTGGGCGGCGGTGAAGATCGGCGCGGCCGGCTTCATCGTGCCCTTCATGTTCGTCTACGAGCCGGCGCTGCTGATGATCGGCGACTGGCCGACGATCATCTGGCGGTTCATCCTCTCCACTGCCGGCATTGGGCTGCTCGCGGCCGGGCTGCACGGCTATCTGCTGCGCCGGGCGACGCTGTGGGAACGCGCCCTACTGATCGCGACGGCGTTCTGCCTGGTCAAGCCCGACTGGGTGACCGACCTGATCGGACTCGCGCTCGTGCTCATCGTGATCGCCGCCCAATGGCCGGGCCGCGACCGCGCGCCCTTGCCGGCGAAGCCGGCAAGGCCGGTGTAAGCTTGGCACTCTTCTCGGCCGCGCAGTTCAGTGTTTGATTAAAAACTAGTCACCATTTGACATCATGCATACATGTTGCATGCGAGAGCGCCATCGCGTTCGCATCATTTCCAGATTATTGCATTGATTTCAACGTCATAGCCATTGGCACGTTACGTGCTTCGATCACGGCGTCTTCCCTATCCTGACGGGGTCACGCCATGCCAAGTCGATCTCTCGCCCTCGACCTGCCGGCTTCGACGCCGACTGGCGATCGCGCATGGCCCGGCATGCTCCGTGCATCACGCCGATCGAACAACGCCGCGCCAATCCAACGCTGATCGAAGGGCAAAAGCATGACCATCACACGCCGCACCGCCATCGCCGCCGGCCTTGCCATGCCTTTCGTGGCCCGCTCCGGCGGTGCTCAGGCACAGGCCCCGAGCCGCGCCGAGACCCTGCTTCTGGTGCAGGAATACGGCCCCAACAGCCTCGACATGCAGGGCATCGGCTCGTCGCAGCCGGTGAATGGCGTCGCGCTGAACTGCTACGACCGGCTGCTGCGCTTCAAGCCGGTGCCGATCCCGACCGGCGGCGGCAACCAGGTCTCGATGGGCGAGCTCGAGGGCGAGCTGGCCGAGAGCTGGCAGGTCGCCTCGGATGGCATGAGCTGCACCTTCAAGCTGCGCGACACGACCTTCCATTCCGGCCGCAAGGTCACGGCCAAGGACGTCAAGTGGTCGCTCGACCGGGCCTGCACCATCGGCGGCTTCGCCACCACGCAGATGAACGCCGGCTCGCTGGAGAAGCCCGAGCAGTTCGTCGTCGTCGATGACAACACGTTCCGTGTCGATTTCGTCCGCAAGGACAAGATGACCCTCCCGAACCTCGCGGTCACCATCCCCTTCGTCTTCGATTCCGAACTCGCCATCGCCAATTCAGGCGGCGATCCGCACGCCAAAGAGTATCTGAAGAACAACATCGCGGGAGGCGGCGCCTTCAAGGTCGAGAGCTGGAAGCCCGGCGTCGAGACGATCTATATCCGCAACGACGCCTGGAAATCCGGGAAGCTGCCGCAACTGCGCCGCATCATCGCGCGCGACATCGCCTCGCCCTCGACGCGGCGCGCGCTGATGGAGCGCGGCGACGCCGATGTGTCATACGGGCTGCCGCCGAAGGACTTCAAGGATCTGCTAGACGCCGGCAAGGTCAACGTCGTCGGCGTGCCGATCCCCAACGGCGTCTGGGGCTGCTATCTCAACACGCAGGTCGGCCCGTTCAAGGATGTCCGGCTGCGCCAGGCCGTGGCCTGGGTCATGCCGTACGAGAAGATCCTGCAGGCCTCGCTGTTCGGCCGCGGCGTCTCGATGGCGGGCGGGACTGCGCCAAAAGTCGCCTGGCCGCAGCCCTTCCCCTACACCTCCGATACCGCCAAGGCGAAGGCGCTGGTCGATGCTGCGGGCGGCCCGTTCTCGACGACGCTGTATTTCGACGCCGGCAACGCGACGGTCGCAGAGCCAATGGCGGTCCTGATCAAGGAGGCGCTGTCGACGATCGGGATCACGGTCGAGATCAACAAGGTGCCGGGCGCGAACTTCCGCACCGAGATCGCCAAGAAGACCAATCCGATGGTGCTGAACCGCTTCGCCGGCTGGCTCGACTATCCGGAATACTACCTGTTCTGGACGATGCACGGCAACAATTCGATCTTCAACATCGCCGCCTACCAGAACCCGGCGCTGGACAAGCTCGTCGACGCCGCGCGCTTCGCCTCCGACAAGGCCGACTATGAGGGCAACGTCATCGACTTCATCAAGCTGGTGAACGCCGAGGTGCCGATGGTGCCGATCAACCAACCGACCCATGACGTCGCGCTGCAGAAGTCGATCGGGGGCTACCAGTTCCAGCCCTGCCGCGAGCCGGATTTCCGTTACCTGACGAAGGGGGTGTAAGCTGCCGATGAGTCGTCATCACCTCTCAGCCCTCATCCTGAGGAGCCGCGCAGCGGCGTCTCGAAGGATGCTCCAGATGGATCGGGAGCCTTCTGGAGAATCCTTCGAGACGCGCTCCTGCGGAGCGCTCCTCAGGATGAGGGCTGAGGGTCACGATGACAGCGATCCATCCGTCGGCAAGATTTCAACGGAGCGCATGTCATGCTCCGCCTGATCGGTCAGCGCCTGCTGACGACGATTCCGTCGATCATCGGCGTTATCATCGTGACCTTCCTGCTCACACGCGTGCTGCCGGGCGACACGGCGGCCTATTTCGCTGGACCCGCCGCCTCACCGCAGGCGATCATCGAAATCCGCTCGAAGCTTGGGCTCGACCAGCCGCTGCCGGTCCAGTTCGTCTCCTATGTCACGGCTCTGGTGAAGGGCGATCTCGGGCAGTCGCTGACGACCGGGCAGCCGGTGACGAAGGACCTTGCCGCCCGGCTGCCTGCTTCCGCCGAACTGACGCTGGCGGGGCTCCTGCTCGCCATGGCGGTCGCATTGCCACTCGGCGTGCTCGCGGCGGTGAAGCAGGGCTCGTGGATCGATCATCTCTGCCGCGTCGTAGCGACGGCGGGCGTGTCGCTTCCGGTGTTCTTCACCGGCCTGCTGCTGGTCTACGTGTTCTATTTCATCCTCGGCTGGTCGCCGGCGCCGCTCGGGCGGCTCGACGTCTTCGCTTCGGAGCCGCCACGCGTGACCGGGCTGTTCCTGATCGACAGCCTTCTGGCCGGCGAATGGGAGACTTTTCGCGCCGCCTTCTCGCAGCTCATCCTGCCGGCGTTGACGCTGGGCATCTTCTCGCTCGCGCCGATCACGCGGATGACGCGGGCCTCGATGCTCGCCGTGCTGGGGGCCGATTTCGTCCGCACGGCCCGCGCCAGCGGGCTCTCCGGCAGCAAGGTGATCGGCACCTATGCCTTCAGGAACGCGATGCTGCCGGTCGTGACCACGCTCGGCATGGTCTTCTCCTTCCTGCTGGGCGCGAACGTGCTGGTCGAAAAAGTGTTCGCCTGGCCCGGCGTCGGCTCCTACGCGGTCGAGGCGCTGATCGCCTCCGACTACGCGCCGATCCAGGGTTTCGTGCTGACCATGGCGATCCTCTACGTCGCGCTGAACCTGATGATCGACGTGCTCTACGGCGTGATCGACCCCCGCGTCAGGCTGGAGGGCTGAGCGGTGAACGACATGAGCAAGATCGAGCCTGTTGTTATCACTGCCGAAGCAGCACCGGCGCTTCGTTTCGACGCCCCGCCCTCGACCAGCATTTGGGCGCATGCCCGCCATATCGTCGCCGAGAACCCGGTCACGGGACTCGCCTTCGGGCTGTTCGCGCTGATCCTGTTCGCGGCCATCTTCGGGCCGTCGCTCGTCCCCTACGACCCGCTGGCGAGCAACACCAACTCCGCTTTGCAGGGGCCGAGCGCGCGGCACTGGTTCGGCACCGACCAGCTCGGCCGCGACATTTTCAGCCGGGTCATCGTGGCGACGCGGCTCGATTTCACCATCGCGGTCGCGTCGGTCGCGCTGGTCTTCGTCATGGGTGGGCTGGCTGGCGTGATGGCCGGTTTCTTCGGCGGCTGGGTCGACAAGGTGGTCGGCCGCATCGCCGATACGATCATGGCCTTCCCGCTCTTCGTGCTGGCGATGGGCATCGTGGCGGCGCTGGGCAACTCGGTCGGCAACATCGTGCTCGCGACGGCGATCATCAACTTTCCGCTCTATGCACGCGTGGCGCGGGCCGAGGCCAATGTCCGGCGCGAGGCCGGCTTCGTGCAGGCGGCGAGACTCTCCGGCAATTCCGATTGGCGGCTCCTGATGACGCAGGTGTTGCCCAACATCATGCCGATCATGGCGGTGCAGATGTCGCTGACCATGGGCTACGCCATCCTCAACGCGGCCGGCCTCTCCTTCATCGGGCTCGGCGTGCGCCCGCCGACGCCCGAATGGGGGATCATGGTGGCAGAGGGGGCTAGCTTCATCGTCTCGGGCGAATGGTGGATCGCCTTCTTCCCGGGGCTCGCCCTGATGATCGCGGTGTTCTGCTTCAACCTGCTTGGCGACGGCGTGCGCGACCTTGTCGATCCGCAGCGGAGGAATTGATGGAGTCGGAACCTAACTCTGTCATTCCGGGGCCCGGCAAAGCCGGGAACCCGGAACCCACGACCGGGTGCGACCGGCAAGACCGCATCTCTCGCCCGGTCGTGGGTTCCGGGTTCTCGGCTCGCGCCGAGCCCCGGAATGACAAAGGGGGCATCGCATGACCGCGGCTCCCCTCCTCGAAATCCGCAACCTCACCGTCGAGTTCGCCACGCGCCGGGGCAAGGTTCAGGCTGTCAAGGCAATCGACATCGAGGTCGGCAAGGGCGAGACGGTCGCGATTGTCGGCGAATCCGGCTCGGGCAAATCCGTCACCTCCTATGCCGTGGTTCGCATTCTCGACCGGGCCGGCCGGGTCGCGGAGGGCTCGATCGCGTTCTCCGGCGTCGATCTCGTCGCGGCGACCGAGGCGCAGATGCGCGACCTGCGCGGGCGCGAGATCTCGATGATCTTCCAGAACCCGCGCGCGGCGCTCAATCCCATCCGCAAGGTCGGCAAGCAGATCGAGGACGTGCTGCTGCAGCATGTCCAGGCGACGCGGGGGACCGCGAAGGAGAAGGCGGTCGAGGCGCTGACGAAGGTCAGGATCGCCCGACCCGAAGAGCGCTACGACGCCTATCCCTTCGAGCTTTCGGGCGGCATGTGCCAGCGCGTCGTGATCGCGCTCGCGCTCGCCTGCCAGCCGCAGCTCCTGATCGCCGACGAGCCGACGACCGGGCTCGACGTCACCACGCAAAAGGCGGTGATGGACCTGATCGTCGAGCTGACGCGCGAGCGGGGCATGTCGACCATCCTGATCACCCATGATCTCGGGCTGGCTGCCGCCTATTGCGACCGGGTCGTGGTGATGGAGAAGGGCAAGGTCGTCGAGACGGCGCTGGCGACCGAGATTTTCCGCAATCCTCAGCACCCCTACACCCGCAAGCTGATGCAGGCGACGCCGCGTGTGGGGATGAGCCTGCGGGACCTGCTGCCGGATGCGCCGCCTGCGTCATCCTATAGCCCTCATCCTGAGGAGGCGCGCAGCGCCGTCTCGAAGGATCATCCGGAGGGCGCTGGAGCATCCTTCGAGACGCGGACTGCGTCCGCTCCTCAGGATGAGGGTTTGGATGAGATGAAGGGGCGAGCGCTGCTCGTCGTCGAGAATTTGGTGAAGGAGTATCCGCGTCCGGACACTGGATCGCTGTTTGCGAAACTGATGGGCAAGGGAGAGCCGGCCAAGGCGGCCTTCCGCGCCGTCGACGGCATCAGCTTCAGCGTGGCTCGCGGCGAGACGCTCGGCCTCGTCGGCGAATCCGGCTGCGGCAAGTCGACGACCTCGCTGATGATCACGCGGCTGATCGACCCGAGCGGTGGCCGCATCGTCTTCGACGGCACGGATATCGGCGCGATTCCCGCAAAGCATTTCGCCGCCTCCCCGCATCGCCGGCGCATCCAGATGGTGTTCCAGGATCCGACCGACAGTCTCAACCCGCGCTTCACCGCCGAGCGGGCGATCGTCGATCCAATCCTCCGCATGGGCGCCATCAAGGGCCGCGATGCCTTGCGAGCTCGCTGCGAAGAATTGGCCAAGTTGGTCGGACTGCCGGTCGAGCTGATCGACCGCTTTCCGCACCAGCTTTCCGGCGGCCAGAAGGCGCGCGTCGGCATTGCGCGCGCCATCGCGCTCGAACCCGATCTCGTCATTCTCGACGAGCCGACGGCGGCGCTGGACGTCTCGGTGCAGGCGGTGGTGCTGAATCTGCTGGAAGAGCTGAAAGGCCGGCTCGGGATGAGCTATCTCTTCGTCTCGCACGATCTCAACGTGGTCCGCCTGCTCTGCGACCGGGTCATCGTGATGAAGACGGGCGCGATCGTCGAGCAGGGTACGGCCGAGGAGGTTCTGGGCGATCCCAAGGCGGCGTATACCAAGGAGTTGCTGACCGCGATTCCGCATCCGCCGACGTGATGCAAACCCTGTCATTCCGGGGCCTCGCGCAGCGAAGAACCTGAAACCCACGACCGGGTGAGATTTTGCAAAGCGGCCGGGACGGATCACCCTGTCGTGGGGTCCGGGTTCGAGCCGTTGGCTCGCCCCGGAATGACAGATGTTGGAGACGCCGATGAAGATCAACGACCCCGTCGTGCTCGCCGAAGTCGAGGCCGCTTTCGCGACCTATGAGAAGGCGCTGACCACCAACGACGTCGCGGTGCTCGACAGGCTGTTCAGGGACGCGCCCGAGACGCTGCGCTATGGCGTGGCCGAGAACCTCTACGGCTATGCCGAGATCGCGGCCTTTCGCGCGGCGCGCTCGCCCGTCGGCGTGATGCGCGAGATCTATCGCACGGTGATCACCACCTATGGCGATGCGATGGCCACCGCCAACACGCTTTACCGGCGCGAGAGCATCCCCGGCAAGATCGGCAGGCAGAGCCAGACCTGGGTCAAGTTCCCGGAAGGCTGGCGGGTGGTCGCGGCCCATGTCAGCATGATCCCCGAATGAGCCGCGCGTGCGCTGCGCCATGACGGGCGTGTTCTTGCCTGCTATTCAAAGGCAAGCGATTCCGCCCTTCTCCCGGTCCTGAACCCCATGCCGACGCGCCTCGCCGCCCCAGTCGCTCGCGTCAAACCGGAGGCGGGGCCGCGGACACGCACGGAAAGCCTGCGGCTGCAGATCGCCGACGAGATCGTCTCGGGCGCTCTCGAACCCGGCGCGCCGCTCGACGAGCAGGAGCTGGCGGCGCGCTTCGGCGTCTCGCGCACCCCGGTCCGGGAGGCGATCAGGCAGCTTTCAGCCTCGGGCCTCGTCAGCGTGCGGCCGCATCGCGGCGCAGTCGTGGCGCTGCCGACGCCGCGCCAGCTCGACGACATGTTCGAGGCGATGGCGGAGCTGGAGGCGCTCTGCGCCGGCCTTGCCGCCCGCAACATGACCGTGCCCGAGCGCCGCGCGCTGGAGGGCTTGCATCAGGATCTGCGCGCGCTGGTGCAGAAGGGCGATCCGGCGCGTTACCACGAGACGAACGAGGCGTTTCACGCCGCGATCTATGCAGGCTCCCATAACGGCTATCTGGCCGAGATCACGCTGATGACCCGCACCCGCGTCGCGCCGTTCCGCCGGGCGCAGTTTCGCGCCACGGGCCGGCTCGGCGGCTCCTACCAGGAGCACGACCTGATCGTGCAGGCGATCCTGCGCGGCGACCAGCCGGGCGCGATCGAGGCGATGCGGGCGCATATCGGCATCGTGCGCGATGCGTTCAGGAGTTATGCCGAGGCGCTGTGAGGCTTATGCGGCGCTGGCCTGCGCCGCCACATAGGTCCGCCAGCCGCCGAACTCGGTGACGTCGCGCGCGCCCTGCGTCGCGACCGCCTCGCAAAGGAAGCCCTTGACCTTCGTGCCGTCGGCGAGGCCCAGCGTGCCGATGCCGAGCGGGGAGGGGATGCCGGCGACGAAGCGGCCGAAGCCCTCCGGCGGCATCGCCCAGACCTCGAGCGCGACGGCTGCGCCGCCCTCCGCGACGCGAACGAGTCCCGGCCGCGCCGGCGGGCCGCCGGGCAGGGCGAACAGCCTGTAATCGGCGGTGGTGGTGGTGGCGCGCATGAAGGTCGCGCCGAGCGCGGTCAGTTCGCCGTTGAGCGGCATGCCGGAGAGATGCGCGCCGACGACCGCGATTTCGATCATGTCCGGAGCCGACGCGACGGGCAGTCCAGCCAAGACGGACATGGCTGCGCCGGTCGCGCCCAATGTCAGGCCCGATGCCGCGTGGAAGGCGCGGCCAATGCCGGCCAGCGCTGCGTCATGGCCGCAGGGCGCGATGAAGGTGACGCCGGCAGCCGTGCCGTCGGCTGTCAGGCTGACAGGGACGGCGAGCGCGCAGAGATCGAGCAGGTTCACGAAATTGGTGTAGCGTCCGAGCATGGAGTTCTGGCCGATCGGATCGGCAGCCATCTGCGCCAGCGTCACGGGGCGCGGCGCGGTCGGCACCATCAGTGCGTCGAGGCCTTTGATGGCCGCTTTCGCCACCAGCGCCAGCTCGGCGAGGCGATAGCGCGCGGCGAAGGTTTCGGCGGCATCCGGCAGGGGCTTGCCGGCAATGACCTCGCGGATCACGGGCAGGATGGCCTCAGGATCGCGTTCGTGGAGGTCGCGGATGGCGAGCCAGCGCTCGGCGACCCAGGGACCGTGATAGAGCAGGCGCGCCGTGTCGTAGAACGGCGTCATGTCGAGCGGGACGATGGTCGCGCCCAGCGCCTGCGCCCGCTTCGCTGCCATCGAAAAGCTGGTGGCCGCTGTCGCATCTCCGTCGAAATCGAGGTCGGCGGGGCGGGGGACGCCGATCCTCGGATGCGGCGCGACCGCGCCCGGTCGGCCAAGAGGCAGGGCTTTCGAGAACGGATCGGCTGCGTCGTGCCCGGCGATGACGTCGAGCACGGCCCAGGCGTCGTCGACGGTCAGGGCGAAGACGGAGATGCAATCCAGCGTGCGGCAGGCCGGGACGACGCCCGCGCTCGGCACGAGTCCGACGCTGGGCTTGAGGCCGACGAGGTTCTGCAGGCCGGCCGGGACGCGGCCCGAACCCGCCGTATCGGTGCCGAGCGCGACCGGGACGATTCCGGCCGCGACCGCGCTGGCCGAGCCGGAGCTGGAGCCGCCCGGGACGAGATCGGCGAGCAGCGCATTGCGGGGCACGCCATAGGGCGAGCGCGTGCCGTTCAGTCCGGTCGCGAACTGGTCGAGGTTGGTCTTGCCGATGATGATCGCACCCTGCGCCCTGAGCCGCGCGACGGCGGTCGCATCCCGTTCGGGCGTGTAGGCGAAGGCGGGACATGCGGCCGTGGTGGGAAGGCCGGCGACGTCGATATTGTCCTTCACCGCGACGGGAACGCCCCAGAGCTTGCGGCCGCGTGGACCCTCGGCCTGCAGCGACTCCGCCTCAGCCAGGACCTCGGCTTCCGGTCGCAGACTGATGAACATCGCCTCGTCGCCATGCTCGCCGTGGCGGGCATAGGCCGACGCGATCGTCCGGGCGATCGTCACGCGGCCGTCTAAATGGTCGGCGATCAGGCTGGTCAGGGTCGTCACGAAAGCCTCTTGGAAGTCGAGCCTATCGGATAGGCAATTTCAGATCAGATGCATACAAAGATTATGCATGCGGGGCGCGTTTCGTCTCGTCCGGGCGATCAACTCCGTCGCTCGCGCGAGGAAGCGTTTCGGATCGAAGTAAAATCTCGTCATCGATTCAACCGCTTAACGTCGATCATCCTGCTCCTGCTCGCTACCTGCGATGGCGTTTCGTCTCAGGCATAGCCCTTGCAAAGCCCGTTCCGTCCGCCAGCGACGGGAGGCTTTCCATGACCCGCTCCGAGATTCCCGCCCAACCTTTTCCGCTTGGCGTCGATTTCGCGCGGACCGCGCTGGTCATCATCGACATGCAGCGCGACTTTCTGGAGCCCGGCGGGTTCGGCGCAGCGCTCGGCAATGACGTGTCTCTGCTGATGAAGGCCGTCGGCCCGTGCAAGGCAATGCTGGTCGGCGCGCGCAGTGCCGGGCTGCTGGTGATCCACACCCGCGAGGGGCATCGACCCGACCTGTCGGACGCGCCGCCGGCCAAGGTGCAGCGCGGCGATCCCGCCAAGCGCATTGGCGCGGCGGGGCCGATGGGGCGCATCCTGATCCGCGGCCAAGCGGGACACGACATCATCGCCGATCTCGCCCCGCTTCCCGACGAGCCGGTGATCGACAAGCCCGGCAAGGGCGCCTTCTACCAGACCGATCTCGACCTCATGCTGCGCAATCGCGGCATCGAGACACTGCTGGTGGCTGGTGTCACCACGGAAGTCTGCGTCCATACCACCGTGCGCGAGGCCAACGACCGGGGCTATCGCTGCCTCGTGCTGGCCGACGCTTGCGCTTCCTATTTTCCGGAGTTCCACGAGGTCGGGCTGCGCATGATCGCGGCTCAGGGCGGCATCTTCGGCTGGGTTTCGACGACGGGGGATGTGCTGGCGGCGCTCGGTGCGCGCGAGCAGGCGGCTTGATTTTACAGAGCCCTCATCCTGAGGAGCAGCCGGAGGCTGCGTCTCGCAGGATGCTTCAGGAGGCTCCGGCGGCATCTGGACGATCCTTCGAGACGCCGCTGAGCGGCTCCTCAGGATGAGGGCGGTGTTGGAAAAGGAGGGGTATATGACAGCGATTGCGAGATCAGGCTTCCAGCCGAAACTCTGGACGCCGGGCGACTGGAACGCCCTGTTCGGTTTCGGCACCAACATCCTCGTCAACCTGCTGGTTCTGACCGGGCTGCTGCAGTTCGTGCTGAAGATGCCGTCCGACATCGTCTTCGGGCGCATCCTGCCGGCGCTCGGGCTGATGATGTTCCTCTCGACCGGCTATTACGCCTACCTCGCCTGGAAGCTCGCCAGGGAGACCGGCCGCGACGATGTCTGCGCGCTGCCCTCGGGCATCAGCGTGCCGCACATGTTCGTGGTCACCTTCGTGATCATGCTGCCGATCGCGAGCATGACGGGCGACCCGATCAAGGGCTGGGAGGCCGGGCTCGTCTGGGTCTTCTTCCAGAGTTTCATCCTGATGGCGGGCGGCTTCATCGCGCCCTGGATCCGCAGGATCACGCCGCGAGCGGCGCTGCTCGGCACGCTGGCTGGCGTCTCGATCGCCTTCATCTCGATGCGGCCGGCGCTCGAGATATTTCTGACACCCGCGATCGGGCTGGTGTGCCTCGCCATCATTCTGGTGAGCTGGTTTGGGGGCGTGCGCTATCCCAAGGGGATACCGGCAGGGCTTGTGGCGATCGCCTTCGGCATGGTGATCGCCTGGGGCGCGGCCGTCTTCGGCCTCGATGTCGGCGGCATGTCGCTCGCCAAGCTCGGCGCGGCCTTCTCGAACTTCGGCTTCTCGCTGCCGGTCCCGGCCTTCAATCACGTCTTCTCGGGCTTCGACTATCTCGGCATCATCCTCGTCACGGCCATCCCCTTCGGCATCTACGACCTCGTCGAGGCGATGGACAATGTCGAGAGCGCGGAGGCCGCCGGCGACCATTACCCGACGACGCGGGTGCTCACCGCCGACGGCGTCGTCTCGCTGATCGGCTGCCTGATGGGCAACCCCTTCATCAACGCCGTCTATATCGGCCATCCCGGCTGGAAGGCGATGGGCGGGCGCATCGGCTATTCGGCCGCGACGGGCCTGATCGTGATCGCGCTGTGCTGGTTCGGGATCATCGCGCTCCTGCTGGCGCTGGTGCCGATCGTCGCGATCTCGCCGATCCTGCTCTATATCGGCATGCTGATCGGCGCGCAGGCCTTCCAGACGACGCCGACGAGCCATGCTCCCGCGATCGTGCTGGCCGTGACGCCGCATCTCGCGGCCTGGGCCAAGGTGCAGATCGACGGGGCGCTGGGGGCTGCCGGGACCAATGCGGCTGCCGTCGGCATCGACAAGATGGCCAATATGGGCGTGCTCTATCACGGGCTCGAACTGATGGGCGGGGGCGCGATCCTGTCGGGGCTCGTGCTTGGGGCGATCGCGGTGTTCATCATCGAGAAGCAGTTTCTGAACGCGGCGGGTTTTGCCGCGGCCGGCGCAGTGCTGACCTATTTCGGGCTGATGCATGGCGAGGCGATCGGCGTCGGCAAGGGGCTCGGCGTCACGCCGTCGATCAGCCTCGCCTATGCGATGGTGGCCGGCTTTCTCTGGCTCTGCGCGCGCCAGCTTGCCGTGGAAAGCGCGACCAAGACCATGACCACCGAACCACGCGCCAAGCTGGAGCCTGCTGAATGAACCTCGCCAAACCGCCATTCGATGCGGCGCGTCATTGCGACGCGATGGCGCCGACGCTCGGATTGACGATCACGGATGAACAGCGCCCGGGCGTGCTGCAATTCCTGGAGGTCGCACACCGGATGGCGACCATCGTGCAGGGCGCAGCTCTCGACGATGGCGGTTTCGAACTCGCGCCGAGCTTCCGGCCGGGCGCTCCCGTCAAGGAACCCCTGCCGGCTCCGGAGATGCAGAGGTGAGCCTGGATGCCTTTACGCCGGCTCATCGCATCGCCGATCAGGTCAGGACAGGGGAGGTTTCGGCCGAGACCGTGACCGGCGATTATCTCGCCCGTATCGCGACGCTGAATCCGGCAATCAACGCCTTCACCGACGTCACTGCGCAACGCGCGCTGGCGCAGGCGCGCGGCATCGACGCGGCGCGGGCGCGGGGCGAGACGCTCGGGCCGCTCGCCGGCGTGCCTTTCGCGGTCAAGAACCTGTTCGACATCGAAGGCCTGCCGACGCGGGCGGGCTCGAAGATCAACCGCGAGCGCGCGCCTGCTGCGCGCGACGGCGAGCTGGTCGAGCGCCTGACTGCTGCCGGCGCGGTCCTGCTCGGCGGGCTCAACATGGGCGAATACGCCTATGACTTCACCGGCGAGAACGCCCATGACGGCGCCTGCCGCAATCCGCACGATCTTGCGCGGATGGCCGGCGGCTCTTCGTCCGGCTCAGGCTCGGCGACGGCGGCGGGGCTAGCGCCCTTGTCGCTAGGCTCCGACACCAACGGCTCGATCCGCGTGCCGGCGTCGCTTTGCGGAATCTTCGGGCTCAAACCCACCTATGGCCGGCTGCCGCGCACACGCTCCTTTCCGTTCTGCGATTCTCTCGACCATCTCGGCCCGTTCGCCCGCGACGTGACCGACCTCGCTTTGGCCTACGACCTGTTGCAGGGGCCTGACGCGCATGATCCGGCCTGCGCGCAGCGGGAGGTCGAACCCTGCTTGGCGACGCTGAAGGACGGCGTCGCGGGCCTGCGGATCGCGGTGGCAACCGGGCATTTTTCGACGGAAGGGATGCCCGAGGCCGAAGCCGCGGTGGCGGCTGTCGCTCAGGCGCTGGGCGCCGACTGCTGGATCGAACTCGCAGGCGCAGGCCTTGCCCGCGCCGCCGCCTTTCTGATCACGAATGGCGAGAGCGCCGCCTTCCATCTTGAGCGGCTGCGGGCGCGCGCGGATGATTTCGACCCGGATACACGCGACCGGTTTCTCGCCGGGGCGATGCAGCCGAGCGCCTGGTACATCCAGGCGCAGCGGGTCAGGCGCTGGTTCCACGATCAGGTGATGCGGGTCTTCGCGGATGTCGACCTGATCATCGCACCGGCGACGCCATGCGTCGCGCCGCTGATCGGTCAGACGACTCTGGACCTGCGCGGCGAGACCGTGCCGCTGCGGCCCAATCTCGGCATCTTCACCCAGCCGATCTCGGCGATCGGGCTGCCCGTCGCGGCCGTGCCGGTGTTTGGAGAGGGGCTGCCGATCGGCGTGCAGGTGATCGCCGCGCCGTGGCGCGAGGATCTCTGCCTGCGGGCTGCGTTTGCGCTGGAGCAGGCGGGCGTGTGCGTGGCGAGGCCGCCGGCAATGCGCTGATCGGTCAAGCGCCACCGATCAGAATGCCAGCCGCTAGGACGAGGCCGCCGCCGAGCACAATCTGGAAGGCAGCGCGTAGGAACGGCGTCTCCATGAAACGGTTCTGGATCCAGACGATGGCCCAGAGTTCGACAAAAACTACGGCAAGCGCGATCGCCGTCGCAGTCCAGAAATGCGGTATCAGATAGGGCAGGGCGTGACCGAGCCCGCCCAGCATCGTCATGACGCCGGAGGCCAGGCCGCGTTTCCACGGCGCGCCGCGGCCCGATAGTTTGCCGTCGTCGTGAGCGGCCTCGGTGAAGCCCATCGAGATGCCGGCGCCCACCGAAGCCGACAAGCCGATCAGGAAGGTCGTCCAGGGATTCTGCGTCGCGAAGGCGGTTGCGAAGATGGGCGCGAGCGTCGAGACGGAGCCGTCCATCAGGCCGGCGAGGCCCGGCTGCACCCAGGTCAGGATGAACTGTTTGCGCGAGGCGGCGTCCTCGTCTTTTCGCACGTCCCCGCCGATGAGCGCTTCGGTCAGGGCCTGCGCCTTGCCTGCGTGCTTCGCCTCGGCGGCCGCAAGTTCGCCGAGCAATTGGCGTGTGGCGGCATCGCTCGAGCGGCCTGCGGCCGCGACATAGAAGTCGCGCGCCTGACGCTCCATCTCTTCGGCCTCCGCCCTGATGCGATCGAGCCCGAGATTTTCGACGAGCCAGACGGGCCTGCGCGCGTAGAAGTCCGATATGTGCTCCCTACGCAGCGGCAGGATCGTGTCGCCGAACCGACGGCGGTAGGCGTCGATCAGACGCCGGCGGTGCTCGTTCTCCTCCTCGGCCATGGCGTCGAAGATAGCGGCGGAGGCCGGAAACGCGGCGCGCAGTTTCTGGGCGTAGGTGGCGTAGATGCGGCCATCCTCCTCCTCCGACGCGATGGCGAGCGCCAGAACATCTTTTTCGGACAAATCGTCGAAGCGAAGCTGGCCGGACAAGGCAGGCAGCGAAAAGCGAGACAGCATGGCGAAACTCTAGTTTAGAGACATTCTAAACTAGAGCCGCACTCGACGGAATGCAAGGCCAGAGACGACAATGCCCGGCCTTTCGGCCGGGCATGCTGGTCGCTCGTGATGGTGGGCGTGATCAAACGGTCAGCTTGCCGGCCTTGGCGGCGGCGTAGCGCTCGTTGACCTTGGCCCAGTTGACCGTGTTCCACCAACCCTTGAGGTAGTCGGCGCGGCGGTTCTGGTATTTCAGGTAGTAGGCGTGCTCCCAGACGTCGTTGCCGAAGAGCGGCATCTGCTTGTCCATCAGCGGGTTGTCCTGGCCGCCCTTGGAGACCAGAGCGAGCTTGCCGTCGGCGGCGACCGTGACGAAGACCCAGCCCGAGCCGAAGACGCGCAGGCCCGCCGCCTCGAAATCGGTCTTGAACTTGTCGAAGCCGCCGAGATCCCGGGTGATCGCGGCTGCGACGTCGCCGGTCGGCGCGCCGCCGGCATTCGGGCCCATGACCTCCCAGAACATGGTGTGGTTGGCATGGCCGCCGCCGGCGTTGCGGACCGGGGTGCGGACGGCTTCCGGCACCGACATCAGGTCGCCGAGCAGCTTGTTGAGCGGGGTCGAGGCGACGACGCCGTGGTCCTTGGCGACGCCGTTCAGACCGGCGACGAAGGCGGCGTGATGGCGGGTGTAGTGAATGTCCATCGTCATCGCGTCGATATGGGGTTCCAGCGCGGCGGCCTCATAGGCGCGCTTGGGCAGCGAGAACGGGCCGGCCGCAGGTGCGGGCGCGGCGGCCTGGGCCCAGACTTTCGGAGCGGCCGAGACGGCGATGGCGGCAGCGCCGAAGCCGATCAGCGAGCGGCGGGAAAACGAAGTCGCGTTCGTCATGACATCCTCCATGGGGCGACGGCGTGTGCGCCGACGTTACCGTTGCGGTAATCGCATGGTCGGCCTGCGGATGCAGCGGGCCATGCGAGGCGTGATGTTTATTTCGTCAACGGAGCCGCATTCGATGCGGCACAAGCGCAGAGCCGCGCCGGTTTCGCATGACGCTGCGGCGCGTCGGTTTGCCATACTCGACCCATGATACAATCGCGCACGCTGTTCCTTGTTCCGCTGCTCGGACTGCTCTGGGGGGTTCAATTGGCCTGCGGTCCGCATCGCGCTCGGCGAGATCGCGCCCTGGACGCTGCGCTCGGGCGGCATGACCTTCGCCGGGCTGGCGCTTGTCGCGATCGCCGTCTTGCGCGGGCAGTCGCTGCGTGTCCCGCGCGCCTGTTGGCTGCGCTTGGTGGTCGCGGGCTTTCTCTCGATTGCCGCGTTCAACGTCCTGCTCGCCTTCGCGCAGTTGATGGCGCCGACCTCGCGGGCCGCCATCCTGACCTTCACCATGCCGCTCTGGTCGACGCTGATGGCCTGGCTCTGGCTGGCTGAGCGTCTCGACCGGCGCAGGTTTCTCGGGCTGGGGCTGGGTGCCGCCGGCCTTGCCGCGCTCGGTCTGCCGCTCTGGCGGGACGGCGGGCTGACGCCAGGGTTGATGCTGGCGCTGATCGCCAGCCTGAGCTGGGCGCTCGGCACGATCGTCAGCAAGCGCTGGCCGATCCCGGTTCCGGCGATCACGGTCGCGGCCTGGCAATTGCTGATCGGCGGCCTCGTTGCCGGCATCGGCATGCTGGTCTTCGAGGGGCTGCCCCGGATCGGGCCGTTGCAGCCGCGTACGATCGCGGCACTGACCTTCCATGTTCTGGGCGCGCAGGCGTTGGCCTATTTCATCTGGTTCACGGTGATCGCGCGGCTGCCGGCGGGGCTCGCCAGCATCGGCACGCTGATGGTGCCGGCGGTCGGCACGTTCGGCTCGGTCATGCTGCTGGGCGAGAGGCCGCTGCCGGGCGACTGGCTCGGGCTGGTGCTGATCGTCGCGGCGTCGGGCGCGATCCTGCTGCCGTCGGGCCGCGCCGAACCGCTGGTTGCGCGCCAATCGCGGCATTAACGCCGAATTTACCGCGTTTTGGCTAAGGTTCCGATTGGAAAACCGACCGGCCTGGAAGCGGACGATGATGCAAGCCCACGCCCTGACGGCGCCAGCGCCCGCCAATGAGGACATGCCGTCCGATGCGGGCGCGGCGCGCGCCGTGCGCGAGATCGCCGAGCGCTTCGGCAAGCTCGGGGCCGAGATCACCGACATTTCCGGCAGCATCGGCGACGTGACGCGCCAGCTCGAAGGCCAGACCGACGGGCTCCACCGGCTCGTCGTCGC
The DNA here is from genome assembly GCA_019745195.1 of Beijerinckiaceae bacterium. Lineage (GTDB taxonomy): Bacteria > Pseudomonadota > Alphaproteobacteria > Rhizobiales > Beijerinckiaceae > Allobosea. Next base: position 92,491 of record JAIETL010000039.1, on the reverse strand, counting down.
CGTCGAGCAGGTCTCGCGCGCCAACCGTTCGATCGAACAGGCGGCCGACGGTGCCCAACAGACCGCGTCCGTGGTCCGCAGCGGGCTTGCCCGCGTGACGGAATCGGTCAAGGCCGGGCTCAATGTGGCGCAGTCGGACATCGAGGCGCTGACGCAGGGCGCGAGCACTCTGGCCTCGGCGCTGGCGGACGCCGTAGGCGAGGCGCACAAGGCCCGCGCCTCCAGCGACGCGATCCAGTCAATCACCCGCGAGATCCAGCTTCTCTCGATCAATGCCGGCGTCGAGGCTGCCCGCAGCGGCACGGCCGGCCGGGGCTTCGCGGTCATCGCAGCGGCCGTCAAACAGCTCGCCGAACAGACCCGCGAGGCGACGACCACCGGGGCAAAACAGCTCGACGCGCTGGTCAAGGCGGTCGATCTTTTGGCCCATAAGAGCCAGGAGAACGCCGAGACGGCGCGGCGCGCCAGCGAACAAAGCCAGGGCATCGCGCTGCAGCTTGGCGAACTCGACAGCTTCGGCAAGTCGGTCGTCGGATTGATCGGCAATATCGATGCGATCTCGGCCCCGACGCGCGAGAACGCCGTCGCCTTCGCCGAGGTCGGCAAGGATCTGCGCAATCTCGTCTCCGGCGTCGATGCGTCCAGCGCCAATCTGGAGCGCGCCTCGCAGCGCACAGACCAGCTCGTCTCGATCAGCGAGGCGATCCTGGGCTCGATCGCGGCATCAGGCGTGCGCACCGCGCAGTCCGAGCTGATCGCGACCGCGATGGAGACCTCCGCCACGATCGGCGGGCTGTTCGAGCAGGCGCTGGCGCGGGGCGAGGTCACCATGGCCGACCTGTTCGACGAGGCCTACCGGCCTGTGGAAGGGTCCGATCCGCTGCAGCACATGACGCGTTTCGTCGCGCTGACCGACCGGCTGCTGCCGCCGATCCAGGAAGAACTGCTGGCGACCAGCGCGCGCATCGTGTTCTGCGCGGCCGTGGACCGGAACGGCTTCCTGCCGACGCATAACCGCAAATACTCGCAGCCGCAGGGGCGCGACCCGGTCTGGAACAACGCCAACTGCCGCAACCGGCGCATCTTCAACGATCGCACCGGGCTTGCGGCCGCGCGCAACCGCAAGCCCTTCCTGCTGCAGACCTATCGCCGCGACATGGGCGGCGGCGAGTTTCTGGTGATGGAGGATCTGTCGGCCCCGATCATGGTCAAGGGGCGGCACTGGGGCGGGTTCCGCTTCGGACTGAAGACCTGAGCGCAGGCGGCGCGGAGCCCTGTCGCTCCGTCCAACCTGCGCTTCGCCTGTCGTTGTGTTTCGTCGTGTTGAGTGAGCTGGTCGGTCAAGCGTCATGCATATCGCGCCATCCTTCCCCAACCTCTCGGTGCTGCTGATCGATCCCAGCCCGCACTACCGGCGGATCATCCGCACGATGCTGTACCAGGCGCAGCTCCATCGCATCTTCGAGGCGTCGGACCTGGCCTCGGCCGCGACCATGTTCATCCAGAAGCAGCCGAACATCGTCATGCTCGACTGGGACCTGCCGGATTCCGGCAGCATGAAGTGCCTCGCCTCGATGCGCTCCTTCAAGACCTCGCCCTTCGCCAAGGCGCCGGTGCTGGTGATGATGGAGCGGCCCGACCGGCGCTCGGTCGTCCACGCCGCCAAGCTCGGCGCCCACGAGATCATCACCAAGCCGATCTCGCCGAACAACCTCTGGATCCATCTGTCGGGCGTGATCAACGTACCGCGCAAATACAAGGATGTCGGCGGCAGCATTTCGCTGGTTCCGCGCGCGATCAGCAACAGCATGTTCTGAGTTGCCTGCCCGGCCGTGCGACAGCGGACAAATGCGAGGGTCGATCGACGCAATTCCGCTGCAAGACCGCCCAAAAGGTTGACGAGGCGCTGCCGGATTAGCGAAATTTTTACCATTCTGGCGCGATCCTCTGCGAAGCATTCATGGGTCGCGCCGCCGTGGTCATCACCGTTTCCCTACCGCCTTTCCTGGGCCGCTCCGAGGCCGCTGCCTTCCGCAACCAGTTGCTCGTCGCGCTGGAGCAGAAGGAAAGCATCAGCGTCGAATGCGCCGAGGCGGGGCCGTTGCCCAGCCTCTGGATCCAGCTCCTCCATTCCGCCGCCGCCAGCGCCAAGGCCAAGGGCCTCAGCGTGTCGCTCAAGGCGGCCTCGGCGGAATGCCGCCAATCCCTGCAGGCGATCGGGTTCGATCCCGCTCAAAGCGCTCTCGTTCTGGAGTGATACGGATGAAAATCCTGGCCATCGACGACACCAAGACCCTGCTCAGCCTGCTGTGCCTGACGTTGAAGAACGCCGGGCACGAGGTCGCGTCTGCCGAGAATGGCGAGGAGGGGTTGGCCCAGTTCGACGCGTTCAAGCCCGACGTCGTCATCACCGACCTGAACATGCCGATCATGGACGGTATCCAGTTCACCCGCGCCTGCCGCGCCAGGCCCGCCGGCCAGAACACGCCGATCATCGTGCTGACCACGGAGAACGGCGCCGAGATCAAGGCCGAGGGCCGCCGCGCCGGCGCCAGCGCCTGGATGGTCAAGCCCTTCGAGCCCAACACGCTGCTCGGCCTCGTCGCCCGCTACCAGAACTGAGGCGGCCCCATGGATCCGTTGGCGGAACTCAAACAGACCTTCTTCCAGGAGTGCGAGGAACTCCTCGGCGCGCTGGAACTCAAGCTCCAGGCGCTCGACGAAGGCTCGACCGACTCCGAGGACGTCAACGCCGCCTTCCGGGCGATCCACTCGATCAAGGGCGGCGCGGGCGCATTCGGCTGCACGGAACTGGTCTCCTTCGCGCATGTGTTCGAGGCCTCGCTCGACCATCTCCGCTCCGGTCGCGTCGCTCTCGAAGATGCGCCCTTCGCCCTGTTCCTGCGCTGCTCGGACGCGGTCGCCGATCTGGTCTCGGCCGCGCGCAACGACGAGCCGGCCCGGCCGCGTCCCGATCTGCTGGCCGCGCTCGAGCAAGTCGGCCAGGCGCCCAAGCCTGCGGCGGCGCCTGTCCCGGCCGCCGCGCCTGCCCCTCCTGCGGCGCCGGCCCCGGCGGCTGCCGCCAGTGACGCCCCTCCCGGCATCGCCGCGCTCGGCAATCTTCTCGCCATGGTCGAGGCCAAGACCGCCGCGCCGGCCGAGAAGGCCGATGCCGGCTGGGACGACGAGCCGGCCGCGCCCAAGGCCGCCCCGGTCGCTGCCGCGCCTGCCAAGGCAGGCCATGACATCTGTCTGAAGATCCGGCCCGAAAGCGACCTGTTTCGCCGCGTGATCGAGCCGCGCGTCGTGCTCGGCTCTCTCCCGGTCGACGATATCGTGTCGGTGACCTGCGATCTCAGCCAGGTGCCGTCGCTGGAAACGCTCGACGTCAGCGACTGCTACATGCGCTTCACCGTGATGCTGCGCACCGAATTGTCGGTCGAGGAGATCTACAGCCGCTTCGACTTCACGCTCGCGGCCGAGGAATTCGAGATCGAGACGGTCGCGGCCAATGCCGCCAACGACGATGCGCCTGCTCCGGCCGTCGCGCCGCCGGCAGCTACGGCCGCGTCGCCGGAGGTCTCGGCCAATGTCGCCGCCGACCTGTCGGCGATTCCGGCCCGCCTCGGCCCGGCGACGGACGCGGCGCCCCAGCCCGACATCGCGCCGAAACCTGTCGCGGTCGCGCCCGCTCCCGTCCCTGTGGCGGCCGCCCCTGTCGAAGCAGCCCCCGCGGCGCGCATGCCGGCCCGCGCACCTGCGAACGATGCGGCCGCCGCGCGCCAGCGCCAGGCGGTCAGCGTGCGCGTCGATCTCGACCGCATCGACAAGCTGATGAACCTCGTCGGCGAGATCGTCATCACCCAGTCGATGCTGGTCGAATGCGTCCGCTCGCTGCCCTACGACATCTACGCCAAGACAGCCGAGGGCATCCTGACCCTGTCGCGCCAGACGCGCGAACTGCAGGACCATGTCATGGCGGTGCGCGCGCAGCCGGTGAAGGCCGTGTTCCAGCGCATGCCGCGCCTCGTGCGCGAACTCGCCCAGACGCTCGGCAAGGAGGTGCGCCTCGTGCTCGAGGGCGAGAACACCGAGGTCGACAAGACGATCATCGAGGAACTGGCCGATCCGCTGACCCACATGATCCGTAACTCGATGGATCACGGGCTGGAGACGCCCGACGAGCGCATCGCCGCCGGCAAGCCGCCCGAGGGCGTGATCAAGCTCGTCGCCGAGCATCGCGCTGGTCGCATCGTGATCTCGGTCACCGATGACGGGCGCGGCATCGGCCGCGACAGGCTGCTCGCCAAGGCGCGCTCGCGCGGCCTCGTCGGCCAGGACGAGAAGCTCGCGCCCGAGGAGATCGACCAGCTCATCTTCGCCGCCGGCCTCTCGACGGCGGAAGTCATCAGCGACGTGTCCGGCCGCGGCGTCGGCATGGACGTGGTCCGCCGCAACGTCGAATCGCTCGGCGGCCGCATCTCGGTCGATTCCGAACCGGGCCGGGGCTGCAAGTTCACGCTCGCCCTGCCGCTGACGCTGGCGGTGCTGGAAGGCATGGTCATCCGCTGCGGCGACGACCGCTACGTCATCCCGATCGCATCGGTGATCGAGACGCAGCATCTGGCCTCGACGCCGATCGAGCATCTGACCTTCGGCCAGGAGGTTCTGCGCTGGCGCGGCGAGGTCACGCCGCTGCACCGGCTCGGCGCGGTGATGGGCTCAACCGGCACGCGCAACGAGAACATCATCATCATTGCCGAGACCGAGCGCGGCGACAATGTCGGCATCGCTGTCGACGAGATCGTCGGCCAGCAGCAGGTCGTGGTGAAGAGCCTCGAAGGCAATTACGGCACGGTCAACGGCGCGTCTGCCGCGACCATCCTCGGCGACGGCCTCGTCGCGCTGATCCTCGACGTCGACTCCATGCTCCGCCTCGCCGCGTCCAGCGGCCGTTCCCCCGTTCCCGCACTGAAAATGGCTGGATGACCATGACCCTTCAACTCGGCGAAAAGCACTTCTCCTCGGCCCAGCCGGAATCCACGGTCCGCCGCATCGTGACCTTCAAGGTCGGCGACCGCACCTTCGGCATCGATGTCGGCATGGTCCGCGAGATCAAGGGCTGGCAGACGACGACCCCGCTGCCCCATGCCGCCCCGCATGTGCGCGGCGTGCTCAACCTGCGCGGCGTCATCCTGGCCGTCTACGACCTGCGCACCTCGATCGGGCTCGGCCAGACCGAGGCGACCGCGACCCATGTCATCGTCGTCGTCGACATCGAGGACAAGGTCGCCGGCCTGCTGGTCGATTCGGTGTCGGACATCGTCGATGTGCCGGTCAGCGCCGTTCGTCCGGCCCCCGATCTGGAGCGCGACGAGCATGGGCTGATCGAGGGCCTCGTCCTGCTCGACACCGACATCGTCGCCCTGCTCGACCTCGGCGCGGTGATCCGCGACGGCGGCGTCGATCCGGCGACCATGGCCAAGACGGCACGGGCGAACTGAGGCTGCCGCGGGGAAACGCTGCCCCTCGGCCCGCGTCAGGATCATTTCGCGCGAAGAAAGAAACGCCAACGACATGCGCAGCCAGGGTCCATTCGCCAGATTGTCGGTCAGGCTGCCGCTCATGTTCACGGGCGCGGCTCTGGCGGCGGGCGGGACCGTGGCTGCGGTCGCCTATACGGTTGCCTCCAGCCGGCTCGGCGGGCTCGTGGCGCAAGGCAAGCTCAATGCCGCAGAGGCCGACGCGTTGCTCGGCTCCGCACTGCCGCAGATGCTGACGGTCGGCGGCGGGGCGCTTTGCGCCATCGCTGCGATCGGCTGGTTCGCGGCGCGCTCGATCCACAAGCCCGTCGGCGCGATGCGCGATGCGGTCGGGCGTCTGGCCCAGGGCGAGCATTGCGACATTCCGGGTCTGACGCGCGGCGACGAGATCGGTGATCTCGCGCGCGCCCTCAAGAGCGTTCATGAAACGGGGGTAGAGGCCGCCCGGATCCGCGCCGCGCTCGACGATTGCCGCACCAATGTCATGGTCTGCGATGCGGAAAACCGCGTCGTTTACGTCAACAAGTCGCTGCTGAAGTTCTTCACCGACGCGCAGGAGGATTTCCGCCTCGCCTTTCCGGGCTGCTCTGCCAAGGACATGCTGGGCAAGGTGATCGACACCGTCCAGCGCGAACCTGCCGCCGCCGGCGGCGGGGCGCGTTCCGTCCGTTTCGCGCTTGGCCGCCGTACGGTCTCGCTTTCGCTGTGCCCGGTCACGGGCCCGGCCGGCGAGCGGCTCGGCATGGCGGTCGAATGGCTCGAACTGACCGACGAGCTCGCCGCCGCCGCCGAAGTCGCCGCGCTTGTGAGTGCGGCGGTCGAGGGCGATTTCTCGGCTCGCGTGCCGCTTGCCGGGAAGCCCGAGGCTCTGGCCCGGATCGCCGACGGCATGAACCGCATCAACGGGCTGGTCGAGCAGGCGCTCGGCGAATTCGCCGGCGCGCTCGGCGGGCTCAGCGAAGGCGACCTGACCCGGCGCATGCAGGGCGAGTATCGCGGGCTCTTCGCCGAACTGAAACAAAACCTCAACGCCACGCTAAGCCATCTGGCCGAGACCGTCGCGACGATCCAGTCGAGCGCCGGCAATGTCGCGCGCGCCGCCGGCGAGATCAGCCAGGGCGCGGGCGACCTCGCCGCGCGCACCGAGGAAACCGCGACCAATCTCGAAGAGACCGCCGCCACGACCGAACAGCTCGCATCCTCGGTCAAGCACAGCGCCGCCCGATCGCGCGAGGCGACCGAACTCGCCGGCGAGGCGATGGGCGTTGCGACCGAAGGTCAGGCGGTCGTGGTCCAGGCGGTCGGCGCGATCGAGCGGATCGAGACCTCGTCCGGCCGGATTTCCGAGATCGTCGGCGTCATCGACGAGATCGCCTTCCAGACCAATCTGCTGGCGCTGAACGCGGCGGTGGAAGCCGCCCGCGCCGGCGACGCCGGCAAGGGCTTCGCCGTCGTCGCCTCCGAGGTGCGCTCGCTGGCGCAGCGCTCCGGCCAGGCGGCCAAGGACATCAAGGGGCTGATCGTCACCTCGAACGAACAGGTCGGCGAAGGCGTCCGTTTCGTGCGCTCGACCGGGGCCGCGCTGGAGCGGATCGTGGCTGCGGCCGGCAAGGTCTCCGCCACCGTCGCCGAGATCTCGTCGGCGACCGCCGAGCAGGCGCATGGCATCGAGGAGATGAGCCAGACCGTCGCCCATATGGATGAGACGACTCAAGCGAACTCGGCGCTGGCCGAACAGAGCGCGACATCGGCCACCGAACTGACGGACGAGATTTCGCGCCTGCGCTCCCTCGTCGCCTTCTTCCGCACTGAAGCGGCCGGCCCGAGCCTGACGATGATGGAGCCAGCCCGGCTGCAGCGCCTCGCCGAGACCGTTCTCAGCGACAAGACCCGTGCCGCCGCCCCTGCGCCGCGCCGGCCGCAACCCCTTCACAACGAGCTGGCAGCAAGCCGGCCCAGCCTGCGTCGCCGCGCTGCTGGCGGCGGTCGCGCCGATGACTGGGCGGAGTTCTGATCGCGATGTCCAGATCCAACCTCATGCCTGCCTCCCAGCCCGGCCTCGCTGAGGCGACGTTGTCGCGCGACGACATGGGCTTCATCGCCAAGCTGGTCTACGAGCAGGCCGGCATCGTGATCCGCGAGCACAAGGAAGCGATGACTCGCGGAAGGCTGGCGCGCCGCGTCAAGGCGCTGGGCCTGAACTCGGTGGCCGAATACTGCGCCTATCTGAAATCGCCCGCCGCAGCGGACGAGATTCCCGAGCTGATCAACGCCGTCACCACCAACCACACGGCGTTCTTCCGCGAGCGGCACCATTTCGACCATCTGCGCAAGGATGTGCTGCCGAAGCTGATCGCCGAGCGCAGCGCCCGGCGCGGTCGCATCCGGATCTGGTCCTCGGCGTCGTCCTCGGGCGAGGAGCCCTACAGCATCGCCGCGATCGCGCGTGACGTGCTGGGGTCGCGCAACGACGTCGATCTCAAGATTCTCGCCACCGACATCGACACCGATATTCTCGACCGGGCCGATGCGGGCGTCTATGCGGCCGACCTGTTCGAGCGGCTGCCGCCGGATGTGAAGCCGCTGCTGAAGCTCGATGGCGCGGCGCGGGGCGGCGAGGTCCGCATCAGCGACGAACTGCGCCGGCTCCTCACCTTCAAGCGGCTCAACCTGATCGAGAAATGGCCGATGGGCGGGCCGTTCGACGTCATCTTCTGCCGCAACGTTTTCATCTATTTCGACACGCAGACCAAGGCCTCTATCCTCGACCGATTTGTGAAGCTGCTCGCGCCGGGCGGCTTCCTCTATCTCGGTCACTCCGAATCCCTTCCGCAACCGCACGCGCAACTCAGGTTGATCGGCCGCACCATCTACGAGAGAATCCCAAGAGCCTCGCCCGGTCCTCTCGCCGCTACTTCGACCCGCGTTTCGAGGCGACGATCATCACCGTCGCGCCGGGCGAGCATGAGATCACGTCGGCCAGGGACGAGATCGTGGCGACCGTGCTGGGCTCCTGCATCTCGGTATGCATGCGCGATCCGACCGCCGGCGTCGGCGGGCTGAATCATTTCCTCTTGCCCAAGAACAATGGCGGCTCCGACGCCAATGCCGGGGAACGCTATGGCGACACCGCCATGGAGGTGCTGATCAACGGGCTGCTGAAGCGCGGGGCGCGGCGCGGCAACCTCGAAGCCAAGGTCTTTGGCGGCGCGCGGGTTCTGTCGGGCGCGACCATGCTCGCCATCGGCGACGGCAACATCGCCTTCGTCAGCGAGTTCCTCAAGGTCGAGGGCATCCCGGTCGTCTCCAAGGATGTCGGCGGCACGCGCTCGCGTCGCATCCACTACCAGCCTTCCACCGGCCGCGCCTGGGTGCAGCACGTCCAGTCGACCGCGCGCGATCCCGAGCACGAGCAGGAAGTCGCCTATCTCAACCGGCTCAAGAGCCAGCCCGTGGCCTGCGAAGTGGAGATCTGGTGATGAGCACACTGACCTCCTCGGCTTCACCGGTGAAAGTCCTCGTCGTCGACGATTCGCTGCTGATGCAGAAATTGATGACGCAGATCATCAACAGCGCACCGGGCTTCCAGGTCATCGGCGTCGCCGGCAGCGCCGAGGAGGGCTGGGACGCCATCCAGGCGCTGCGGCCCGACATCCTGACGCTCGACCTCGAACTGCCCGGCCGGCATGGCCTCAAGCTGCTGGCGCGGGTGCTCAAGCAGGATCCGCTGCCGGTGCTGATTGTTTCCGCATTTGGCGGGCCAGGCGCGGACAACACCATCCAGGCGCTGGAACTGGGCGCGATCGACTTCATCGAAAAACCCGACGGCTCGACGAATACGCTCGACGGCTTCATGAAGCATCTCGTCGCGGCGCTGGCGCGCGCCTCGTCGAGCCGGCGCATGTTCGCCGCCGCACGTGAGGCCGCGCCAGCGCGGCCCGTGATGGCACGCGAGCCGTCGCGAGGCGCCGGACGCGCCTCGCTGATCGCGATCGGCGCCTCGACCGGCGGCGTGCCAGCCGTGCAGGTCGTGATGCGCGACCTTGCGCATCTGCGCATTCCGATCGTTGTCGTGCAGCACATGCCGGCGGGCTACACGGCCAAGTTCGCGGCGAGGCTTGCGACCGCGACCGGACTCGACGTCAGGGAGGCCGCCGATGGCGACCGGCTGAAGCCCGGCATGGGCGTGGTCGCGCCGGGCGGGCCGCGCCATCTCGAAATCGAGGAGCGGCGCGGCGAATTCATCTGCAATCTCAGGGAAGGGCCGCTGGTCAGCGGCCACAGCCCTTCGGTCGACGTGATGTTCCATTCGGTGGCGCGCAGCCTCGGCAGCCACGCCGTCGGCATTCTTTTGACGGGAATGGGACGCGATGGCGCTGACGGTTTGTTAGCCATGCGCAAAGCCGGCGCCGAGACGTTAATCCAAAGTGGGGAAACCTGTGTGGTAAACGGGATGCCGAAAGCGGCGTTCGAGATCGGGGCGGCCGACAGGGTCGTGGCGCTCGATCAGATCGGCGCGGCGGTCGGCAACCTGATCGGCGAGCGCCCCCATTTGCGCACCGCTTGAGGAGAGCGTGATGAAAGCGAGAAGCGACTACAGGATCCTCGTGGTCGACGATCAGAAAAGCATGCGCGGTCTCGCGACGTATTTTCTGAAGCAGATCGAGTTTCAGGACATCGACGAGGCGGAGAATGCGCGCGAGGCCCTGATGAAGATGCAGGGCAAACGCTACGACCTGCTCCTGCTCGACTGGAACATGGACGGCATGAGCGGCATCGACTTGCTGCGCGCCATCCGTTCCGTACCGGAGCTGAACCAGATCAAGATCATCATGGCGACCTCGGAACGCTCGGTCGACAAGATGGACGAGGCGACGACGAACGGCGCCGACCATTATGTCGTGAAGCCCTATGAGCTGCGCGATCTCGAAGTGCGCGTGAAGAAGGTTCTCGCCTGCTGAGGCAGGATGACAGTGCATCCGCGCGGGCGGATGCGACGTAGGACGGACAGCTTGGGGAAGCCGCCGTTCGAACAGGGGTGATACAATGGGGCTGGTGCGCCGCGAATTCGTCGGCCTGTTCGGAGGCGTCGTCGCGTCGCCGGCCTTGGTCAAGCCTGTGCTGGCGCAGGGCGCCACTGCCGAGAGCACGCCCGCCCCTGCCGCGACGCCCGTTCCCGCAAGACCCGTCACCGCAAGACCCGTCACCGCGCATGATTTCGGCTTCGACCGGCCCGGCGGCGGACGCTCGGAGCTGTCGGCCTATGCCGGCCGGCCGATCCTGATCGTCAACACCGCGACCAATTGCGGCTTCGCCGGCCAGCTCGCCATGCTGGAGCTGCTCTGGCAGCGCTATTCGCGTCGCGGGCTGATGCTGCTGGCGACGCCGAGCAACGATTTCGGCGGCCAGGAGCCGCTCGAGGGACAGGCCATCGCCGATTCCGCCCGCGCGGCTTACGGCGCAACCTACGCCTTCACCGAGAAGGTCAGGGTGCGTGGCCCCAATGCGCATCCGTTCTATCGCTGGGCGGCGATGCGAAAGCCCGGCGAGACCCCAAGCTGGAACTTCCACAAATATCTGGTCGGCCGCGACGGCGACCTCGTCGGCGGATTTCCGACTTCGGCCGATCCGATCGGCCCGCAGCTCATCCAGGCGATCGGAAAAGAGCTTCAAGCCGGCTGATCCGGCCGTCGCGGAATCGACCTTCTCCCTCGATATCAGCGCGCCATGCCTCCCGTGCAGGGCTGCTGGCGCGGTTCTCGCTTGGCCGCGATGCACGCCGCCTCTTGGCGCGCGCGCGGATCGGAGCGAGATTGCGCGCGCCTCCGCGATGCTGACGCATTTCTGCGCCAGTGCCCATCCGTCGGTTGCTGTACGACGACTGCCCTGCCAGATCGAGGTTTGAATGTCCCGTGTCCTGAACGTCGCCGCCGCCCAGCTCGGGCCGATCCAGAAATCCGAGACGCGCGAGGCCGTGATCACGCGGATGATCAGGCTGATGGACCTCGCCAAGGCCAAGAGCGCGGATCTGATCGTCTATCCCGAACTGGCGCTGACGACCTTCTTCCCGCGCTGGCATCATGAGGATCGCGCCGAGGCCGACCACTGGTTCGAGGCGGCGATGCCCAACCCGGCGGTGCAGCCACTGTTCGACCTGGCGCGCCATTACAAGATGGGCATGAGCTTCGGCTATGCCGAGCTGACACCGGAGGGCCGGCATTTCAACACGTCCGTTCTCGTCGACAAGGAGGGTTCGATCGTCGGCAAATACCGCAAGATCCATCTGCCCGGCCATGTCGAGTACGATCCGCAGCGGACGCACCAGCATCTCGAGAAGCGCTATTTCGAGCCCGGCGACCTCGGCTTCCCGGTCTGGCGGACGATGGGCGGGTTGATCGGCATGTGCATCTGCAACGACCGGCGCTGGCCCGAGACCTACCGCGTGATGGGCCTGCAGGGCGTCGAGATGGTGGTGCTCGGCTTCAACACGCCATCGGTCAATTCGCAGCGCAACGAGGAAGCGGCCGACCGGCGCATGTTCCACCACAAGCTGTCGCTGGCGGCCGGCGCCTACCAGAACTCGACCTGGGTCGTGGCGGTGGCCAAGGCCGGCGACGAGGACGGCCACCACCTGATGGGCGGCACGATGATCGTCAATCCTGATGGCGAGATCGTCGCGATGGTCGATGGCGAGGAGGACGGCGTCATCGTCCACCCCTGCGATCTCGACGATACCCAATTCGGCAAGGAGACGATCTTCGACTTCAAGCGCCATCGGCGCATCGAGCATTACGGCCCCATCACCGGCCAGGTCGGCGTGGTCGAACCGGAATGAGCCAGTCCGTCGCCTTCACCGCAGCCTTCGCCGATCTCGAGCCGAAGGAGCGCTACAAGCTGCTCTGCGCCAGCGTGACGCCGCGCCCGATCGCGCTCGTCACCTGCGTGTCCACCGAGGGCGTGGTCAACGCCGCGCCGTTCTCGTTCTTCAACGTGTTCTCGGAGGACCCGGCGCTTATCGTGCTGGGCCTGCAGCACCGGCCGGGCAACACGCCCAAGGACACCTCGCGCAACATCGCAGCAGCGGGAGCCTTCGTCGTCAATCTTGTCGACGAGGCGCTGGCCGAGGCGATGAACATCTGCGCTATCGATTTTCCGCCGGAGGTCAGCGAAATCGATGCGGCGGGCCTGTCGCTGCTGCCGGGCGTCACGGTCCCCGTGCCGCGCATCGCGGAAGCGCCGTTCGCGCTCGAATGCCGCAAGCACAGCGCCATGAGCTTCAGCCCGACGCGCGAACTGCTGATCGGCGAGGTCGTGCGCATCCATGCCCGCGAGGGCCTGGTCGATCCCAGGACGCTCAGGGTCAGCATGGACGGCTACAAGCCGGTCGGCCGCATGTTCGGCGACGGCTATTCGCGCCAGAACGACCGCTTCGACCTCAGGCGCGGCACCTATGCGGAGTGGGTAGCCGAACGCGGCTGACCAGATCCAGTACGATCCCTCATCCTGAGGAGCCGCGGTACGCGGCGTCTCGAAGGATGCTCCAGATGTCTCTGGCGCCTGCTGGAGCATCCTTCGAGACGCGCCTGTGGCGCTCCTCAGGATAAGGGCGGATGCGACGCGCTACTCCACCTTGCCGATCTTCTGCGTCGCCGTGATCAGCCGCGCGCTGTCGGCCGCGACGAAGCGGGCGAACTCGGCCCCATCCTGATAGGCCGGGGGGCTGCCTGCCTGCTCGAAGATTTTGACGACGTCCGGATCGGCCATGGCGGTCTTCATCGCGGCCTGAAGCCGCGTCGCGATCGCATCGGGCATTCCCGTCGGCGTGAACAGACCGGCCCAGATGTAGAACTCGACGTCCTTGTAGCCGAGTTCGACGAAGGTCGGCAGGTCCGGGAAGGAGGGGATGCGGCGCGCGCCCCAGTTGGCGAGCACGCGCAGCGCGCCTGAATCGACATGCGGCTTGAGCACGCCAGGCGCCGAGGCGATAGCCTGCAACTGGCCGGACAAGAGATCGGTCAGCGCCGGCCCTGCGCCGCGATACGGCACATGCAGCAGCTTGATGCCGGCAGCGACGGCAAACATCTCCATCGCCACATGCAGCGTGCCATAGGGCCCCGACGAGCCATAGGGGATCATGCCAGGCCGTGCTTTGGCGTCCTCGACGAAGTCCTTCAGCGTTTTCCAGGGCGAGGCTGCGGGGACTGCGAGCAAGGTCGGGTCGGCCAGCACGCGCGCGACGGGCGCAAGCTGCGTCACCTCGTATGACGGCGCGCGGCCGAACAGCCTCGACGATTCCGGTAGCACCGCGAGCGAGGACAGCGTCATCAGCAGCGTGTAGCCATCGGGCGCGGCGCGGGCGACCGCTGCATTGCCGAGCGCACCGCCGGCCCCGCCGCGATTGTCGACCACGACCGGTCGACCCAGCAGCTTTTCCAGCGCCTGCGCGATCGGCCGCGCCGCGAGGTCGGCCTGGCCGCCGGGCGGGAAGGGCACGACCATGGTGATCGGGCGCGAGGGCCAGGGCTCCTGGGCCGTGGCGATGCGCGGCAGCGCCGAGCCTGCCGATACCGCACCCAATCCTGCGAGAACATCGCGACGTTTCATATGCATCCTCCCGAATAGGCTCTCGATAGGCCTGTTGGGAGGATGATGGACGATACCGGGCCGGCTTGGCCAGCCCCGGCGGACGCGGGCGACGGTTGCGGTTCCTGCGCATGAAACACCGCGTCATCCCGGAGTTCCGGTTTGCTGCGTCCGGGATGATGGCGCGTATGGACCAAACGCAGCAAGCTACGATTTGGGCTTCTGCCCCGGCCGGAACGCGACGATCACGTCAGGGTCGGTCTCCAAAAACGGCCCTTCGATCAGGTCGATGCAATAGGGGATCGCCGGCATCACCGCGTCGAGACATTCGGCGATGGCGCGCGGCCGGCCGGGCAGATTGACGATCAGCGTCTTGCCGCGAATGCCGGCAGTCTGGCGCGAGAGGATCGCGGTCGGGACCTTGGCGAGACTGACCTGACGCATCAGTTCGCCGAAGCCCGGCATCGGCTTTTCGATCACATCGTCCGTCGCCTCGGGCGTGACGTCGCGCGGGGCTGGCCCCGTGCCGCCGGTGGTGACGATCAGGCAGCAGCCCTCTTCGTCCGCCAGCGCGATCAGTGTCCTGGCGATCAGCGCGCGGTCGTCGGGGATGACGCGCGCGACCGGCTTCCATGGCGAGGTCAGGGCCTTGGCCAGATAGGCCTCGATCGCCGGGCCGCCCTCATCGGCATAGACTCCCGCCGAGGCCCGGTCGGAGACGGTGACGATGCCAATCCTGATCGAGTCGCTCATTGTGGCCCTGCCTGATTGCGCTTGCGGCAGATGTGGCCGATCCGCGCGCGGAGCGCCAGCCCGACGGTGGGCTCAGCGCTTCATCCGCGCGCGCAGGCGGCGGAGGGTCTGGCGCGCGGCGGCCGCGAACTCCGGCAGGGCGGGGCGCTTGCGGCCGAGCCCGATGACGACATTGCCCATCTCCCGGCGCTCGCCCCAGACATAGGTTCCTGAATCGACACCGTCGCCCGCGCCGCTGTCGAAGATAGCCGCCGGCGTACCGGCGAAATCGGCCTGCAGCATGGCGATGGTCAAGGCGCGGCCCGGCGAATGGCGGCTGTGCGTCTCGTCATAGGCGATCTTCAGGAAATGGCGCGTGCCGGCGCTCTCGACCAGCAGCCCCATCGCGATCGGTGCGCCGTCCAGCGTCAGGGCATCGATCTGCAGGCCGTCGTTCTCGGCAAATCGATCGGCGAGCGTGCGGAAATAGGCAGCGTCGGCGGGAGTCGATGCGATCGCGGTGCCTGCCTTGCCCTTCCAACCGGCGGCCTCCAGCGTCAAAAGGCGTTCCAGCGCCTCTCTCGCCGCCTTGCCGCGGCGGCGCTGGAAGCCGACCGCGCCGTGCTTCGAAATGGCGCGGAACTGCTGCATGCGCTTCTTATAGCCCGAGCCCAGCGCACGCCTGAGATAGGTCTCGGCCGTGTCGTCGGTCTGCGGGATCAGCATCGGCCGATGCCAGCGCTCGAATAGGGCGATTCGGCTGCCGGTGACGCGGCAGGCCTCGGTGAGCACGGTATGGCTTGGCCCCTCGAGCGGCAGCAGCGGCAGCGCCACTGTGTCCGGCAGATCGGGCGCGGACAGGAGATGCCGGAGCATCGCCTGCATCACGTCGTAGGCATGGTCCCGGTCGATGACCGGGATGGAGGACACCTCGTAAAGCGGCAGCAGCGGTGCGCACAGCACCGGCGCGAAGCCGCTGCGCCAGTCGCGCTCGCGGCGCAACGGCCAGACGCCGGCGAGCCGCTCGGAGCCCAGCGCCTCGTTGAACCAGACCGCGACGATGACGATGTCGCCCGCCTCGACGAGGTCCAGCGCGGCCGTCACGGCCGCCGGGGCCATGTGCGGGTTGGGTTCGAGCGCGCGCGCGCTCAGCTCCGTGAAGGCCGGGCCGAGCGCGGCATAGTCCGCCGGCCGGATGCGTCTGACGACGATGCCGGGGTTCAAGACGCGCCGCCGTCCCGATTGTCGGTCTTTGTTGGACTTTGCCGCATCTCGCCCCGCCGCATCTCGCTCCGCATGGACAGGACGAAGGCAATGACCTGCGCGGTGGCGCGGTAGAGCTCCTCGGGAATCTGGTCGTCCAGTTCGACTGCCGAGAGCGCCTGAGCCAGCACCGCGTTCTCCTCGATCGCGACGCCATGCTCGCGGCCGGTCTCGACGATGCGCTCGGCGAGTTCGCCCCGGCCCTTGGCGGTGACGCGCGGCGCGCCCTGCCCGTCATATTCGAGCGCTACGGCGATGCGCGGAGGAGAGCGCCTGTCCGGGGAGGGAGTCGTCACGACATCCGGTCCAGGAACTGGCCGGCGGTCGCCTGCATGACGCGCGGCTGGCCGGTGTGGATGTCGACGGTTCCCTGCTCGAAGCGCGCCTCGACCAGCGCCGATTCAAGGTCGGGCGCCGCGCCACGCAGCATGCGGCTGGTCTCCTCGCGTTCGGCCCAGAGGGTGACGCCGACCTTGCGGCCCTGCAGCGTCACCACGCCCTGCAGCGGCCCCATCGGCTCGACGTCGAGCGCGAAGCGCACGCGCCAGAGCGGTCCCTCGGCAACGCCGGCCTCCCGCCGCTCCGGCTCCCGCTCGACCCGAAGCGGCATGATCGTCACGCCGGACTGGAAGGCGAGCGGGATTTCGGTGAGGAGCCGCTGGCCCTGATATGGCTCCTGCCGCGCGCCTTCGAGCGGCAGCGAGGCGAATTGCGACAGCGTCAGCCGGTCGAGCGCGGCCTCCGTCTGCTCCAGCAGCGTCTGCGTCACGGTCAGCGGCTTGTCGCCGGCCGACAGGCTCGGCTCTGCGATGGGCTGGGCAAGGAGAGGGCCGTCGCGGCGCGGCGGGGGCGGGCGGATCGCGGGATCGGACGCGCCGATGGCCGCTGGAGCCTCGGCGGGTGTTGCCGCGATTTCGGCTTTGAGAGACGGCGTTTCTGTCAGTGCCGCGACGAGAGGCGCAAGGGCTGCGCGCAGCGACAGGAGACCGGCCTTGAGATCGCCCTGCGGCGGCGCCGTTTGGCCCTGCGCCTGCCGCGCTTCGAGGAAGACGCCCGAACGCGTGACCGCCTGCTTGAGCGTCTCGGCTGCCGGAGCGCGACGCTCGGCCGGGACGGTCTGGGCCAGCACGTTTTCGATCAGGGTCAGCAGCGGCCTGGGCACGACCAGAGAAACCTCGCCGCCGGCCACGGCGCGCAGATTGGCCAGCAGCGGCGCGAGGCTGTTCTGGTTCGCCAGCGCCGGGCCCAGCAGAGGCCCGGCGAGTGCGCGCGGGGAGGGAGCAGAAGCCTGGGCCGGCGCGAGCGCGGACTGGCTGGCAGTGGCCGCTGGCGGGCTTGCCGCAAGCGACGCCTGAACGCGCTGCAGCAGGGCGGCGGGACCGTTTTGCGCAGGAGCGGAGGGATCGGCGGGCTGGCCCTGCAAGCCGGTGGCGGATGGCGCGGATGTCGCGGGCGTCGCGCCGGGCTGCGGTGGGCGCACCTCCAGCAGGGTCGCGCGCGGCGCGTCGCCGGGCTGCTCGGGCGCGTCGATCCGCAGCAGAAGCGTCGCACCCGGCTGCAGCGTCGCTCCCTTCGCCTGCGGCCCCGCGAGCAGGAGCGAGAATTTCTCGTCTCCGACCTGAGCGGTGGCGCGTCCCTCGCCGTCCAGCGAGAGCAGGGTCGCGGCCAGCGTCTTGCCGGCGACCAGCACTGTCGCCGGCTGGAGTGCGTCCAGCAGCGTGGTCAGGAGCTGGTTCTGGGCGAGCGCGGCGAGCGTCATGGGTTTGCGAAGGTCGTCGGATGCCGAAAGAGCGATGCCGCAGGGTGACAGGAAAGGTTAAGCATTTCCTTGCATTCGCCGCCGCCGCTCCAGCGTTCCGCATGAAGCGCATGCGCGGGCGCGCTGGCGCGTCACGTCGGGCTGGGGCAGGCTCGACACCTCACACTCGCAGGAGCATCCCCATGGAGTATCGTCAGCTCGGCCGCTCGGGCCTCAGGGTCTCGCCGCTCTGCCTCGGCACGATGATGTTTGGCGGCGCGACCGGCGAAGCGGAATCGCGGCTGATCGTCGACCATGCCCGCGAGGCCGGGATCAATTTCATCGACACGGCCGACGCCTACACCGAGGGCCGCTCGGAAGAGATCACCGGCCGCGCCATCGCTGCCAATCGCCATGACTGGGTGCTGGCGACGAAGCTCGCCAACCCGATCGGAGAGGGGCCCAACCGCTCCGGCCTCTCGCGCAAATGGGTGATGCAGGCCTGCGAGGACAGCCTGCGTCGTCTCGGCACCGATTTCATCGATATCTATTACCTCCACAAGGAGGATCACGACACGCCGCTGGCCGAGACCGTGCGCGCGATCGGCGATCTCGTGCGCCAAGGCAAGATCCGCTATTTCGGCGTCTCGAACTACCGCGCCTGGCGCGTCGCCGAGATCTGCCGGCTCTGCGACGAACTCGGCATCGACCGGCCTGTGGTCAGCCAGCCTTACTACAATGCGATGAACCGCATGCCCGAGGTCGAACATCTGCCGGCCTGCGGCTTTTACGGACTCGGCGTCGCCTCCTATTCGCCGCTGGCGCGCGGCGTGCTGACCGGCAAATACGAGCCCGGCGCGGCTCCACAGCAGGGCACGCGCGCGGCGCGCGGCGACAAGCGCATCATGCAGACCGAATGGCGGCAGGAGAGCCTCGTCATCGCCCAGACGATCAAGGCGCATGCGGCAGCGCGCGGCATGACGCCGATCCAGTTCGCGGTCGGCTGGGTCCTGAACAACAGGTTCCTGACGGCGGCGATCGCGGGCCCGCGCACGCTGGAGCAGTGGCAGGCCTATCTGGCTGCGCTCGAGATCACGTTCTCGGCCGAGGACGAGGCGCTGGTGGACGGGCTGGTGCCGGCCGGTCATCCCTCGACGCCGGGCTACAGCGACCCGGCCTATCCGCTGGAGGGGCGGCTGGCGCGTACGGGCTGAGGCCTCCGCCTCAGTTCACCACGCAGAAGCCGCCGATCACGGTCTCGCCGGCGCACCACGCCTTCGGCGCTTCGGCCGTGGTCAGGCGCAGCAGGGCCGGCGCGGGCGCGCTTGCCGGCGGGAAGGGTACGCGCGCGGGTTCATCGACGCCCGGCTGGCCGTTCGTGCGCGAGGCGCGGACGACGCGCGGGGCGACCACGATGCCGGCTCCCACGCCGACGCCGACGCCGGGACGGGCGGCGGGGGCCGCCGCCGTCGCCGGCTTGGCCGGGCTGGAACGGCTGCCGCCATAGCGCATCTTGGCGGCTTCGGCGCTGACGGGCAGCAACGCGGTCGCGATGGCGGCGATCATCAGATGGCGGATCATGGTGCGGTCCTCCGAGCACGCTGATGTTGCCCGATCGGCATCGCGCGAACCAGAAATGCCTGCGATCAGCCTAAGCGGAGCGTTAAGGCGACCGCGACGTCGCCATCAGGCGCACTCAGTTCCCCGGCAGGACGATGATCGTCGGTTTTGCCGGCAGCGTCGACTTGGTCAGCGTGATCACGGGCTCCGCCTTGCGCTCGGTCGGCCACTGTCCGCCGGTCAGTCGCAAAAAACGCTCCAGGCTTCCGCCGCCGAAGAAATGCATCGGCACCATCACCCGCGCCTGAAGGGTTTTCAGCACCTCGATCATGCCGGTCTGGTCGAGCGTATAGCTGCCATCGACGGGGAACAGCACGACATCGACGCGGCCGAGCGCGCGCAGATGGCCGGGCTCCAGCGGGTGATGGAGATGGCCGAGATGGGCGACGCAGAGTTCGCCGATCTCGAAGACGAACATCGAATTGCCGTCGAAATCCGTGCCGCCCGAGTAGGAGCGGATGTTGGTCGGCACATTGCGCACGCGCATGTCGCCGAGCGTGACGTCATGCTTCGCGGCTCCGACGCCGGTCGGATCCCAACCCGGCAGGACGTGCTTGATGCCGGGGTCGGGATTGCGGGAGTTATGCGTCGAATGCGCCTTGTTCATCGAGGCGATGTCGGGCGTGCGCTGGGGGCGGACATAGTCGTTGTAGTCGGTCGCGGCGGTGACGCCGCCCGGCGTCTCGATGGTGAAGGTGGCGTGGCCGACGAAGGTGAGCCTGATCTCGTCCTTGGCCAGATTGGCCAGGGTCAGGTTGGCGCGCTGGACCGGCAGCCGAAGCGAGGCCATCTCCGGCCGGCAGCCGGGCTCGTCGGACTGGGCGCGTGCGGGGGATTGCAGCGCGAGAAAGGGCAGTACGGCCATTGCCGCCGACATCGCTACCAAGACCTTCGACAGCGTCATCAGAGGCTCCCGCATCGTTCTCGAGACATTGAAGCTGAGGCAAAAGCCGGGCCGGGGGAAGAGCGAGGCCATGTCGCTGGCGTTTTCGTGAGTTCGGGCGAGACGGGCGTCGCCGCGCGGTTGCGGCCTCGCCGCCGCCTCGCTACATACGCGGCAGATTTCCCGACACCGTCGCGACCATTCGCCAAGCGGAGCCCGCACGCCCCATGTCCCGTCAGTTCATCTACCATATGCGCGGCCTGTCGAAGACCTATCCGGGCGGCAAGCAGGTGCTCAAGGACATCCACCTGTCGTTCTATCCCGACGCCAAGATCGGCGTGCTCGGCGTCAACGGCGCGGGCAAGTCGACCCTGCTCAAGATCATGGCGGGCATGGACAAGGAATGGACCGGCGAGGCCTGGGTCGCCGAGGGCGCGCGCGTCGGCTATCTGCCCCAAGAGCCCAAGCTCGACGAGACGCTCAACGTCCGCGACAACGTCATGCTCGGCGTCGCCCCGCAGAAGGCGATCATGGACCGCTACAATGAGCTGGCCATGAACTACTCCGACGAGACCGCCGACGAGATGACGAAGCTGCAGGACGAGATCGAGGCCAAGGGCCTGTGGGATCTCGATTCCAAGGTCGATCAGGCGATGGACGCGCTGCGCTGCCCGCCCGACGACTGGGAGGTGTCCAAGCTCTCGGGCGGCGAGCGCCGCCGCGTCGCGCTGTGCAAGCTCCTGCTGGAGCAGCCGGAACTGCTGCTGCTCGACGAGCCGACCAACCATCTCGACGCGGAAACCACCGCCTGGCTGGAAGGCCATCTGCGGACCTATCCGGGCGCGATCCTGATCGTGACCCACGACCGCTATTTCCTCGACAACGTCACGAGCTGGATTCTCGAGCTCGATCGTGGGGCCGGCATTCCCTATGAGGGCAACTACTCGGCCTGGTCGGTGCAGAAGCAGAAGCGCCTCGCCCAGGAAGGCCGCGAGGACGTCTCGCGTCAGAAGACGCTGGAGCGCGAGCAGGAATGGGTCCGGGCCTCGCCCAAGGCCCGGCAGGCCAAGAGCAAGGCGCGCATCCAGCGCTATGACGAGCTGGTGCAGAAGGCCAACAACAAGGGCCCCGACACCGCGCAGATCATCATCCCGATCGCCGAGAGGCTCGGCAACAACGTCGTCGATTTCGAGAATCTTTCCAAGGGCTTCCAGGACAAGCTCCTGATCGACGGGCTGTCGTTCAAGCTGCCGCCGGGCGGCATTGTCGGCGTGATCGGCCCCAACGGCGCCGGCAAGACCACGCTGTTCCGGATGATCACCGGGCAGGACAAGCCCGATTCCGGCACCATCAACATCGGCGAGAGCGTGACGCTCGGCTATGTCGACCAGAGCCGCGACTCGCTCGACGACAAGAAGAACGTTTGGGAGGAGATCTCGGGCGGCAACGACATCCTCTATCTCGGCAAGCGCGAGATCAACTCACGCGCCTATTGCTCGACCTTCAACTTCAAGGGCGGCGACCAGCAGAAGAAGGTCGGCTCGCTGTCCGGCGGCGAGCGCAACCGCGTCCACCTCGCCAAGATGCTGAAGGCGGGCTCCAACGTGCTGCTGCTCGACGAGCCGACCAACGACCTCGACGTCGATACGCTGCGGGCGCTGGAGGAGGCGCTGGAGGACTATGCCGGCTGCGCCGTGATCATCAGCCACGATCGCTGGTTCCTCGACCGGATCGCGACCCATATCCTCGCTTTCGAGGGCGACAGCCATGTCGAATGGTTCGAAGGCAATTTCGCCGATTACGAGGAAGACAAGAAGCGCCGGCTGGGGATCGATTCCACCATTCCCAAGCGGATTCAGTACAAGAAGTTCTCGCGCTGAGGTGCATTTGGCGGCGATGGCGGCCGCGTGATACTCTCTATGGACCGTCCCGCGGATGTCCGGAGCGCCGCCATGACCATCCAGAACCGGGTCACCGTCGAGGAAGCCGAGGTTGGGTTGTCACGTCTGATTGAGCAGGTGCGGCAGGGCGAGGAGATTGTGCTCGTCGAGAACGGCGTCGAGGTTGCGCGGATCGTGGCAACGCAGGAGGTCGTAATCGACAGCGCCAAGCCGAAACGCCAGGGCGGGTTCTGGGCCGGCCGAATTAAGGAGATCGACCCCGACTGGTGGAAGCCTGACGATGAACTCGCCGACCTGTTCGAAGGCAGCGAGAGTCCGAACGACGAACTGTCGGGCATTCTCAAGGCGAAACCGTGAGATTGCTGCTGGACAGCCACGTCCTGCTCTGGTGGAGCGACGCGGTCCCGAGCCGACTTAGCGACGAGGCCCGCAAAGAGATCGGTCGCGCCGCCAGCATTTTTGTCAGCGTCGCCACGATCTGGGAACTCGAAATCAAGGTTAGAGCGGGAAAGCTCGAGCTGACAAATCTTGACTGGGAACTGCCGGCGCAGCGCGGTGTCACGATCCTCGCGATCGAGCGCGACGATGCGCTCGCCGCTGCTAGGCTGCCGCTCCTCCATCGCGACCCGTTTGATCGCATGCTGGTGGCGCAGGCGATCCGCCGCGATTTGACTTTGGTGACAGCCGATCAGTCGCTCGCAGGATACGGTGTCGCCCTGCTTCCGGCCTGACTGCCGGAACAGCCTCCATCCCGCTCGCCGCGGCGGATCAGATATCCAAAAGGGTCGCGGGGGGCAATCGTCGAGATGGGCTGGACCACAGACCTTTCGTGCCTTCGCCCCCTTTACAGCCAGAACCCGCCGATCTGGTTCGCCTTCGGATTGGCGATGCAGGCGGCCATGCGGTCGAGCCAGATCTTCTGATAATACGCGTTCGTGCCGTGATGGGTATCGACGTCGTAACGCTGCTGGATCAGGCCTACACGCTTCTTGAAGTGGAGGGCCTCCAGCCCCTGATAGGTCGCCACCAGCGCGGCATAGGACGCCGCGCGCGCAATCGTCGCCTGATGGGCGAAGGTACGCGCCACGACGAAGCCGACATCGTAATGGAACTGCTCGTGGGCGAGCAGGCCCGGCGTCATCACCGCCCCGATGCGCATCTTCGCATTCGGCCAGACCTTCATGACATTGGGAACGGCCAGCGCGAATTTTCCGCCGACCATGCGCGAGCCCTTGTCGGGCATTTCGTACTCGAAGGCCGTGTAGGCGTCCTGCAACGTTCCGTCGGCGGGGTCGAACACCTTCGGAACCTTGACGAAATCGGATTCCGTCAGCTTCACCACCGTCCGCGTCGCGGTGATCTCGCCGCCTGCGGGCGCGGCTGCCAGCAGCGAGGCGATGGTCTGGAAACCCGGCTGAACCAGCCCGTCGGGCTTGGCGACCTTCATGACGACCTGCTGATAGCGCTGGATGGCGCCTTTTGTCAGCGCGCCGCAGATGCCGTCGACGACCAGCGGCGCGACCCCGATCTTGGCGGCATGGGGATTGAGCAGTGTCTGAACGACAATCGTGTCAGCCTTGAAGTTGGCTCCGCCGATGCCGACCGATGCGGTGATGCTCATATCGACCTCCGCCAAACAGAACCTCGCTCGCAGACGGTGACTTTGCGTCAGCCGCCTGCTCAAGTCGAGCAGTTGCTGCGCCGGATTTGCTAGGCGCGGCCGGCGCGCCGCTGCCTGTCGCCGTCCACGAGGATGCGCCCATCGACGTCGCGAATGTCGCGCAGGCCGCACAGGGCCATCGTGATGTCGAGTTCCTTGCGGATGATGTCGAGGCAGGCGGTCACGCCCTTCTCGCCCATCGCACCCAGCCCGTAGAGGAAGGCGCGGCCGATGAAGGTGCCGTGCGCTCCCAATGCGAGGGCTTTGATAACGTCCTGGCCCGAGCGGATGCCGCCGTCGAACAGGATCTCGGTCTTGCCGCCGACCGCCTCGACGATCGCCGGCAGCGCCGCGATCGAGGAGAGCGCGCCGTCAAGCTGGCGGCCGCCATGGTTGGAGACGATGATCGCATCGGCCCCGCATTGCAGAGCCATTTCGGCGTCCTCCGCGTCGAGGATGCCCTTGAGTATCAGCTTGCCGCCCCACAGGTCCTTGATCCATTTGACGTCGTCCCAGTTCAGCTTCGGGTCGAACTGCGAGGAGGTCCAGGAGGAGAGCGAGGACATGTCGGCGACGCCGGTGGCATGGCCGACGATGTTGCCGAAACCGCGCCGCGGCGTGTCCAGCATCTGCAGGCACCAGCGCGGCTTGAAGGCGAGGTTGATCAGGTTGGCGAGCGTCGGCTTGGGCGGCGCGGAGAGCCCGTTGCGGATGTCCTTGTGGCGCTGGCCGAGGATCTGCAGATCGAGCGTCAGCACCAGCGCGGTGACGCCGGCCGTCTTCGCGCGCTGGATCAGGCGGGCTATGAAGTCGCGGTCCTTCATCACATAAAGCTGGAACCAGAAGGGCTGGCCGACATGGTTTGCGATGTCCTCCAGCGAGCAGATGCTCATGGTCGAAAGCGTGAAGGGCACGCCCGCCTTGTGGGCCGCGCGCGCCGCGAGGATCTCGCCGTCGGCGTGCTGCATGCCGGTGAGGCCGGTCGGCGCGAGCGCGACGGGCATGCTCACCTTCTGGCCGACCATGGTCGATTCCAGCGTGCGGTTGGTCATGTCGACGGCGACGCGCTGGCGCAGCTTGATCGTCTGAAAATCGGTTTCGTTGGCGCGGTAGGTGCTCTCGGTCCAGGCGCCTGAATCGGCATAGTCGTAGAACATGCGCGGCACGCGGCGCTTGGCCATGACACGCAGATCTTCGATGGTCAGGGGCTGGGCCATGGTTCGTCGCCTCCACGCTTTGCTTTGCCAGCGGAGGTCGCATGGAATTTTGGCCGAGGCAACCGGGCGTTATGACACCCCCATATAGCGCCCCGGCTTGTGGTTGATCGCCAGGATCAGGTTCAGCACGGCCGCGCCGGCGAGCGAGGTCAACACCTTGTCCCATGGCAGCAGCAGGAGCGCACCAAGCAGGATCAGCGCATCGACGCCGAGCTGGAACCAGCCGGCGCGGATGCCGTGGTTCTCCTGCAGCCAGAGCGCGAGGATGTTGACGCCGCCCAGCCCCGTGCGATGGCGGAAGAGGGCGAGCAGGCCGAGCCCCATCAGGCTGCCGCCGGCGAGCGCGGCGTAGACCGGATCGACCGTCTCTATCCTGATCCAGCCCGGCGTCGCGAAGGTGAGGGCGGAGACCAGCCCGACCGCGACGAAGGTGCGCGCGGCGAAGCGCCAGCCCATGCGCCGGACGGCGAGCCAGTAGAAGGGCAGGTTGATGGCGAAGAACAGGACGCCGAAATTGACGCCCGTCGCCGCCTGCAGCAGCAAAGCGAGGCCGGCCGCCCCGCTCGTGACCAGCGTCGCCTTGGTGTAGAGCACGATGCCGATCGAGACGAGCAGCGTGCCCAGCAGCATGGCGAAGACGTCTTCGTAGAGCCGGTGCGTTTCCGTGAGGGACGGCGCATCGACGGCGTCGGAGGCTT
The DNA here is from genome assembly GCA_019745195.1 of Beijerinckiaceae bacterium. GTDB lineage: Bacteria > Pseudomonadota > Alphaproteobacteria > Rhizobiales > Beijerinckiaceae > Allobosea. The sequence goes on along the minus strand of JAIETL010000039.1, from coordinate 66,653 downwards.
TTGTCATCGTCATCCATCGTCTATCGCTGGCCTGCGGCCCTGGCCGTGCATGAAATTCCCGTGCCAGCGCCATCTCGCAGCAATATCCGCCGCGGACAACGCGGCGCGGACACGGGGGGCGGGCCGGTGAAGGACGGGGCCGGATCGCGGCTGGAACAGGACATGACGAAACCCGATCACATTTTCGATCACTTTTTTGTAACCAGACAGGCCGGGCCGACGAATTGAGAGGTACAGCGACCAGCGACGGGTTCGAGGCGCAGCTCGCGCCGCTGTGGGAGCGGGCTCAGGCCGGCGACGAGGCGGCCTATCGCGCTGCGCTTGGCGTGATCGCGCTTCGGCTGCGCGTCTATTTCGGGCGGCGGTTGGCCACGATGCCCGACGAGGTGGAGGATCTGGTGCAGGAAACCTTGCTGGCGCTCCATCTGAAGCGCGCGACCTTCGACCCCGCCTTGCCGGTCAGCCACTGGATCCATGCGATCGCCGGCTACAAGCTCGCCGATCTGTGGCGCAGGCGCGGGCGGCGCGAGGCGCTGCACGAGCCGCTGGACGATCTCGACGAGGCGGCCCACCCGCAGGTGCGGGAGGAGACGCCGGCGCGGCGCGACCTGCAGATTCTGCTCCAGACGCTGCCTGTGGCGCAGCGCAGCGCCATCGAGCTGACCAAGATCGAGGGGCTCTCGGTGGCCGAGGCATCGCGACGCAACGGCGTCTCGATCTCGGCGCTGAAAGTGCAGGTGCATCGCGGCCTGAAACGGCTGGCCGAACTGGTGAGAGCCGAGGAATGAAAACCGACGATCTGATCGCCATGCTCGCCACCGGGGCGGGGCCTGCCGCGCCTGCCGCTGCCGGCCGGGCGTTCGCGCCTGTGCTGCTGGCCGGGCTCGCCGCCAGCATCGCGGTGTCGCTGGCCGTGCGCGGGCTCGTACCGGCGCAGATGTGGGGCGGGGCGGCGCTGTGGACCAAGCTCGTCTATGCGGCGGCGCTGGCTTTTGCCTGCGCGTGGCTGACGGCTAAGCTCGGCCGTCCGGCGGCGCGGCGCGGGCGACCCCTCTTGGCTGTCGGGCTGGTCGTTGCGACGATGGTGCTCGCCGGGCTCGTCGCCACGGCCGGCATCGACCCGTCGCAGCGCCTGCGCTTCGTGATGGGCAGCACCGCGCTCGTCTGCCCCTGGGCCATACCCGTGCTGGCGTTGCCGACGCTGGCCGGCCTGCTTTGGAGGCTGCGCGAGGCCGCGCCGACGCAGCCCGCCCGCGCCGGCTTCGCCGCCGGGCTGCTTGCGGGGGCGGTCGGGGCTGCTGGCTACGCGCTCTCCTGCGCCGAGGTCTCCACCGCCTTCATCGCGGTCTGGTACTCGGTCGGCATCGTCCTTACGGGTGGTCTTGGCGCTCTGCTCGGCTCGCGTTTCCTGCGCTGGTGAGGCCGGCGCGGCCGCTGCCCAAAAAATATTGCGCAGGGATGTAACCGATCGCGGGACGCCGACGAATGGCTGGATAGTCGATCGCAATGTCGGTCGGCCGCTTTCCCGCAAGGGTCAAGCGCACCCAATCATCCCGGAGGTCTCATTCCATGTTCGCTTCTTCGCAGACCCTGTCCCGCCTGCGCCGCGGCGCGGCCATCGTCGCCATCGCCACGCTCGCCCCCTTCGCCGCCTTCGCGGTCGAGGAGCACTATCTGAAGGACGGCGCCGCCGCCTCCGGCCACGACGTCGTCGCCTATCACACCGTCGGCAAGCCGACGCCCGGCAACGCGCAGTTCAAGGCCGAGTATCAGGGCGCGACCTGGCACTTCGCCTCGGCCGCCAACCGCGATCTCTTCGTCGCGAGCCCGGCCAAATATGCTCCGGCCTATGGCGGCTGGTGCTCGGCTGGCGCGAGCAAGGGCAAGAAGGTCGCCACCCAGCCGCAGTTCTTCGCGGTCGTCGACGGCCAGCTCTACCTGAACAGCACCGAAGGCGCGCACAAGGACCTGTTCCTCAAGGAGACAGCCGGCGTCATCAGCCGCGGCGAGAAGAACTGGAAGACCATCTACGCGACGCCCGCCGCCAAGCTCTGAGAGCGGCGCGTCGGCCGGGGGGGCTGACCGTTGCGACCCGGCGCCGGTGGCGTCGGGTCGTTTCGCTTTCGAGGTCGTTCGCGAAGAACCGAAAATCTGGCTTTCAGGGCAGGGCTTTGACGAAGACGATCTGGCCGTCGAGCTCCCGGCCCATGTCGCGCCAGCCATGGGCGCGGTAGAAGCGCTCGGCGCGGGTGTCGGCCCCGGTCGTGAGCCAGGCCTGCCGGTGGCCGGCGGCGACGAGCGCCGCCAGAGCCGCATCGAGCAGCGCCCGGCCGGTGCCGCGCCCTTCATGCGCCTTGTCCATGAACAGCGCCCAGATCAGGCCGTTCTGATGATTGGCGCAGGCGAAGCCCGCGACATCGCCGTCGACCTCGGCGACAAGGAAGATCGCGTTGTCGCGATACCAGTCGACCTCGGCCTCCGTGACCTTGGACGGATCGGAGAGCACGTTCTCGGTCACGGCCATCCTGATCGCCGAGACGCGCGGCTGGTCGGCGCGTGTGGCGGGGCGGATGATCACTCCGCCGCTTCCAGCCGATACGCCGCCGGCTCGTAGTTCAGGATCGGCGCGAGCCAGCGCTCCACCTCGTGGATGGCCATCCCCTTGCGCGCAGCATAGTCCTCGACCTGGTCGCGCTCGACCTTGGCGACGCCGAAGTAATAGGCGTCGGGATGCGACAGATAGAGCCCCGAGACCGACGAGCCCGGCCACATCGCAAAACTCTCCGTGAGCTTGACGCCGACGCGGCGCTCGGCCTGCAGCAGCTCAAACAGTGTGGCCTTCTCGGTATGGTCGGGCTGGGCCGGATAGCCAGGGGCAGGGCGGATGCCACGATACTCTTCGCGGATCAGGTCTTCGTTCGACAGCGTCTCGTCAGGCGCATAGGCCCAGAAATCGCGGCGCACGAGCTGGTGCATGCGCTCGGCGAAGGCCTCGGCGATGCGGTCCGCCAGCGCCTTGACCATGATCGAGCGGTAGTCGTCATTGTCGCGCGCGAATTTTTCCGAGATCCGCTCCTCCTCCGCGCCGGCCGTCACCACGAAGGCGCCGATGTAATCGGGCGCGACGCCTTCGGGCGCGACGAAGTCGGAGATCGAGAGGTTGGGTTTGCCGTCGCGCTTCGAGAGCTGCTGGCGCAGGCCGTGGAAGGTCGCGAGCTTTTCCTGCCGGCTCTCGCCGGTATAGAGGCGGATGTCGTCGCCGACCGCGTTGGCCGGCCAGAAGCCGACCACGGCCTTGGGGTTGAACCAGCGCTCCTCGACGATGCGCTTCAGCATGGCCTGCGCATCCTCCCAGAGCGCGCGCGCCGCCTCGCCCTGCTTCTCGTCCTCGAGGATCGCCGGATAACGGCCCTTCATCTCCCAGGTCTGGAAGAAGGGCGTCCAGTCGATCACCGGCACGAGGTCGGCGACGTCATAAGTCCGGAACACGCGGGTGCCGAGGAAGGTCGGCCTGGGCGGCGCGTAGCTCGCCCACTCCGGCCTGAAGGCGTTGGCGCGGGCCTTGGAGAGCGGAAGGCGCTGCTTGTCGGCCTCCGAGCGGCGATGCGCGGCCGAGACTTTTGCGTACTCGGCGCGGATGCCCTCGACATAGGCCGGCTTCTGGTCCTGCGAGAGCAGGCTGGAGACGACTCCGACGGCGCGCGAGGCGTCGGTAACATAAACCGTCTGGCCCTTCTCATAGGCCGGGTGGATCTTCACGGCCGTATGGACGCGGCTCGTCGTCGCCCCGCCGATCAGCAGCGGGATGTCGAAGCCTTCGCGCTCCATCTCGGAGGCGACCGTCACCATCTCGTCGAGCGAGGGCGTGATCAGGCCGGACAGCCCGATGATGTCGACCTTCTCCTTGCGGGCGGTGTCCAAGATCTTCTGCGTCGGCACCATCACGCCGAGGTCGATGACCTCATAATTGTTGCACTGGAGCACGACGCCGACGATGTTCTTGCCGATGTCGTGGACATCGCCCTTGACGGTGGCCATCAGCACCTTCCCAGCGGCCGAGCGTTCGCCCCCGCCATTGAGGCGCTTCTCCTCCTCCATGAAGGGCATAAGATAGGCGACCGCCTGCTTCATCACGCGGGCGGACTTCACCACCTGCGGCAGGAACATCTTGCCCGCGCCGAACAGGTCTCCGACCACGTTCATGCCGGCCATCAGCGGGCCTTCGATGACGTGCAGCGGCTTTTCGGCCTGCTGGCGCGCCTCCTCGACATCGGTGTCGATGAAGGCGGTGATGCCGTTGACCAGCGCGTATTCCAGCCGCTTCTCGACCGGGTTCTCGCGCCAGGCCATGTCCTTGCCGGAGAAGGAGACCGAGCCGTCGCCCTTGAAGCGCGGCGCTGCGTCGAGCAGCCGCTCGGTCGAATCCTTGCGGCGGTTGAGGACGACGTCCTCGCAGAGTTCGCGCAACTCGGGGTCGAGATCGTCATAGGAGCCGAGCTGGCCGGCATTGACGATGCCCATATCCATGCCGGCCTTGATGCAGTGGTAGAGGAAGACCGAATGCATCGCCTCGCGGACTTTTTCGTTGCCGCGGAAGGAGAACGACAGGTTGGAGACGCCGCCCGAGATATGGGCGTGGGGCAGCGTCTCGCGGATCGCCTTGGTGGCCTCGATGAAGTCGTTGCCGTAGTTGTCGTGCTCCTCGATGCCCGTCGCGACCGCGAAAATGTTCGGGTCGAAGATGATGTCTTCCGGCGGGAAGCCGATCTTTTCGGTCAGCAGCTTGTAGGCGCGCGTGCAGATCTCGATCTTGCGCTGGAAGGTGTCCGCCTGCCCGACCTCGTCGAAGGCCATGACCACGACCGCCGCGCCGTAGTTGCGGCAGATGCGGGCGTGCTCCAGGAAGGCGTCCTCGCCCTCCTTCATCGAGATCGAATTGACGATCGGTTTGCCCTGGATCGTCTTGAGGCCGGCCTCGATGACATGGAACTTCGAGGAATCGACCATGATCGGAACGCGGCTGATGTCCGGCTCCGAGGCGACGAGATTGCAGAACTCGGTCATCGCCTTCTCGGAATCGAGCAGGCCTTCGTCCATGTTGATGTCGATGACCTGCGCGCCATTGGCGACCTGGTCGCGTGCGACGTCGAGCGCGGCGGCGAAATCGCCTTCCTTGACCAGCTTCCTGAATTTGGCCGAGCCGGTGACGTTGGTGCGCTCGCCGACGTTCACGAAGGGGATCGTCTCGTCGAGCGTGAAGGGCTCCAGCCCCGCGAGCCGCAGATAGCGTTTGATCTCCGGCACCTTGCGCGGGGCCTTGCCGGCTACCGCCTGCGCGATCGCCTTGATATGGCCCGGCGTCGTGCCGCAGCAGCCGCCGACGACGTTGACCAGACCCGCATCGGCGAACTCGGCCAGCATGCCAGCCGTCGCCTCGGGGCTTTCGTCATAGAGGCCGAATTCGTTGGGCAGGCCGGCATTGGGATAGGCGCAGATCAGCGTGTCGGCGACGCGCGACAGATCCTTGATATGGGCGCGCATCTCGCGCGCGCCGAGCGCGCAGTTGAGGCCGACGGTCAGGGGGGCAGCGTGGCGGATCGCGTTCCAGAACGCCTCGGTGGTCTGGCCTGACAGCGTGCGACCTGACAGATCGGTGATCGTGCCGGAGATCATCACCGGCAGGCGGATGCCCTTTTCGCGATAGACCTCCTCGATCGCGACGATCGCGGCCTTGGCGTTGAGCGTGTCGAAGATCGTCTCGACGAGGATGATCTCGGAGCCGCCGTCGATCAGGCCGCGCACCTGCTCGGCGTAAGACTCGCGGACCTGATCGAAGGTGACCGCGCGGAAGCCGGGATTGTTGACGTCGGGCGAAATCGAGAGCGTGCGGTTGGTCGGGCCGATCGCGCCCGCGACGAAGCGCCTGCGGCCATCGGCCTTCTGCGCCAGCACGGCGGCTTCGCGGGCGAGCTTGGCCGACTCCACGTTCAGCTCATAGGCCAGCGCCTCCATGCCGTAATCGGCCTGGGCGATCTGCGTCGAGGAGAAGGTGTTGGTCTCGACGATGTCCGCGCCAGCGGTGAAATAGGCGAGGTGGATGTCGCGGATCGCCTCGGGCTGGGTCAGCACCAGCAGGTCGTTGTTGCCCTTGAGGTCGTGGTTCCAGCCCTTGAAGCGCTCGGCCCGGAACTGCGCCTCCGACAGCTTCAGGTCCTGAATCTGCGTGCCCATCGCACCATCGAGCACGAGGATGCGCTCGGAGGCGGCCTGCCGCAGCGCGCGCTCGATCTCGGCGCCGTCGACGGGGGTAGGGGTGAAATCGGACATCATCACGCTTTCGTCTCAGGTCGTCTGGCGCCGGTGGCGCCCTCTCCGTCATTGCGAGGAGCGAAGCGACGAAGCAATCCAGGGGCCGTGGAGCCCTACGAGTCTGGGTTGCTTCGCTGCGCTTGCAATGACGACATCACTCCGCCGCCGCAGCCTGCGCCACCGCCGCCCGCTCGGGTTTCAGGCCCACGAGATGGCAGATCGCATAGACCAAATCGGCCTTGTTCATCGTGTAGAAATGCAGGTCGGTCGCGCCGCGGTCGATCAGGTCGAGCGCCTGCTCGGCGCAGACGGCGGCCGCCACCAGCCGGCGGGTCGCGGCGTCTTCTTCCAGCCCCTCGAAACGGTCGGCCAGCCATTGCGGCACGCTCGCACCGGTCTTCCGGGCGAAGTTCGCGGTCTGCTTGAAGTTCTGGACCGGGACGATGCCGGGCAGGATCGGAATGTCGATGCCGGCCGCACGCACCTTGTCGAGATAGCGGAAATAGACGTCGTTATCGAAGAAGAACTGGGTGATGGCGCGCGTCGCGCCGGCATCGACCTTCTTCTTCAGCGCGTCGATATCGGCGTCGAGCGAGGCGGCTTCCGGGTGCTTCTCCGGATAGGCCGAGACCGTCACCTCGAAATCGCCGACGCGGCGGATTCCGGCGACGAGGTCGGAGGTCTGGTGATAGCCGTTCGGATGGGGCTCGTAGGTGGTGCCGAGGCCGCCGGCCGGGTCGCCGCGCAGCGCCACGATATGGCGCACGCCGGCGTCCCAATAGGACCGTATCACCTCGTCGACCTCGTCGGTGGTGGCGGAGACGCAGGTCAGGTGGGCGGCGGGTTTCAGCCCCGTCTCCTCGACCATGCGCTTGACGGTGGCATGGGTGCGTTCGCGGGTCGAGCCGCCGGCGCCATAGGTCACCGAGACGAAGGCGGGGCCGAGCGGCTCCAGCCGGCGCACGCTCTCCCAGAGCGCGACCTCCATCTCCGGCGTCTTGGGCGGGAAGAACTCGAACGAGACTTTCGGACGGCGCGAGCCATGCCGGCTGGGGCGAAACGCATTCATCAGGCCACCTCGAAATTGTCTTGTCGCCAAGTATCTTGTCGCAACGGGAGATCGCCCTGCACGCGGGCGTCGCGGCCGCGCCAGAGCATCACGGTCAACTGGCTCGCCTGCCCGCCCTTGGCCTTGACCTCCTCGGCGAGATCGCATGACAGGCCGGCCTCGGAGAACCAGCCGGCGATCTGGGCGCGCGAAAAACCGAGCCGGCGATGGGCGTGCTCGGTGCGCAGGAACTCCATCTCATGCGGGGCGAAGTCGACGACGATCAGCCGCCCGCCGGGGCTGAGCATGGCGGCGGCTTCCCGCACGGCGCGGCCGGGATCGTCGAGGAAATGCAGCACCTGATGGATGATGACGCAGTCGAAGGCGCTGCGCGCGAAGGGCAGCGCATGGATGTCGCCCTGCCGCAGCTCGACGCGTGCAAGCCCTGCCTTCTCCAGATTGGCGCGCGCCACCGCCAGCATGGCGTGGTTGGCGTCGACGCCGACGGCGCGGCCGAATTTCGGGGCGATCCGCTCCAGCATGCGGCCGGTGCCGGTGCCGAGATCGAGCACCGCGCCGCGCGTGCCCTCGCCGACGGCGGCGAGCACGGCGGCCTCGACCGCCTCGTCGGGCACATGCAGCGAGCGCAGCCGGTCCCAGTCGCGCGCGACGCTGGCGAAATAGGTCTGCGCCACTTCGGCGCGCGAGCCGCGCACCGCAGCCAACCGCTCGCGGTCGGCGGCGAGCACAGGATCGGCGGGATCGAGCCAGGCCGCGAGTGAAGCCGCGAAGGCGCCGCCCGTGCCGGTCTCGTCAAGCCGGAAGAAGGCCCAGGCCCCCTCGCGCGAGCGGCGGACGAGGCCGGCCTCGGCGAGCAGCTTGAGATGGCGCGAGATGCGGGGCTGCGACTGGCCGAGGATGTCGGTGAGGTCGGAGACCGACAGTTCGCCTTCCGAGAGCAGCGCCAGGATGCGCAGGCGCGTCTCTTCGCCTGCGGCGCGCAGGCCGGCGAGCAGGACTTCGGAAGAGAGCGTGGTCTGGCGCAAGTGCTCACACTCCACGGAACGAAAAAAGATATATAGATATCTTTATGTCAATTTCGGCGTGTTCGCAAGCGCAAACTGCTTCGACAGGACAACCTCACACCGCAGCCCAATACCTCATCCTGAGGAGCCGCGAAGCGGCGTCTCGAAGGATGCTCCAGTTGGCACGGGAAGCGCCTTCTGGAGCATCCTTCGAGACGCGCTTCCTGCGGAAGCGCTCCTCAGGATGAGGGCTGTGGGGTCGGGCGCGATGCTCTTGCCACCCAGCTTCAGCCCTGTCGAATCGCCCGCTCCAGCGCGACGAACAGGCGCGGGTCGCCGGATTGCGCCACGTTGAAGCGCATGAACCCGCTCGCTCCCTGCGAAAGGCTGTAGACATTGCCGGGCGCCAGCACGATGTCCTGCGCGAGCAGTTGCCGGGCGATGACGGCCGCATCGAGCCCCGCCGGCAGCGCGCACCACAGGAACATGCCGCCGCGCGGTTCGATCCAGGGCACGATGCCGATGGCCCGGAGCCGCGCCGAGGTCTCGCTTCGGGCGCGAGCAAGACGCGTGCGCAGGGCGTCCATGTGCTTGCGGTAGCCGCCATCCTTGAGGATGGCGAGCACCAGTTCCGCCGCGAGCCGGCCGGTGCCGAAGGAGGCGGCGATCTTGAGGTCGATCAGCGCCTCGATCCAGTCGCGCCTCGCCGCGATATAGCCGCAGCGCATCGAGGCCGAAAGCGATTTGGAGAGGCTGCCGATCTGGACGACGCGGTCGAGCCCGTCAAACGCCGCCAGCCGCGCGGCCGGCTCCGGCTCGAAATCGGCGAAGATGTCGTCCTCGACGATGGTCAGCGCGTGTTGCTCGGCGAGCCTGAGCACGCGATGCGCCACGACCGGAGACAGCGTCGCCCCCGTTGGATTATGCAGCGCGGAATTGGTGATGTAGAGGCGCGGACACTCGGCCGCCAGCACCTGTTCGAAAGCTCCGATATCGGGTCCGGTCGGCGTGTAGGGCACGCCAAGGATGCGGACGCGGTGGGCCTTCAGCAAAGCGTGAAAATTGAAATAGCAGGGGTCGTCGACAAGCACGGTGTCGCCGGGCTCGATCAGGAAGCGGCAGAGGAGATCGAGCGCCTGCGTACCCGATTCAGTCAGCAGGATCTGGTCGGGTGCGGCCTCGACGCCGTTTTGCGCCATGCGGCGGGCGAGAAGCTGCCGCAGGGGCTTCAGCCCCAGCGGCGTGCCGTAATCGGCCAGCGTCGCGGCGGGAGCGCGCGACAGGTTCCGCAGCGCCCGCCGGAGATTGTCCTGCGGCAGCCAGTCGGCCGGAAGCCAGCCGCAGCCCGGCTTGAGCACCGCGTCGCCCGCTTCCAGCGTTTGCCGCGAGACCCAGAACGGATCGACCGCGCGCTCCAACCGGGGCCCGATCCCGGCCAGCGCGAAAGGCGGCGCGTGGCCAGCGACATAAAAGCCCGAGCCGCGCCGGGCCTGAATGACGCCTTCGGCGGCGAGGCGGTCATAGGCTTCCACCACCGTGGACTTGGAGACGCGCATCGTTTCAGCAAAGACGCGGATCGATGGCAGCCTTGCGCCCGGAGCCAGCGTCCGGCCGGCGATGCGCTGCCGGACGCTCGCCATGACGCGCGCCACCAGCGTGCCGCCACCAGCGTCGGCGGCAAGCGGCTCCTCAAATTGTATCGATTCCATGACCATGACAGTTTGCGCCAACTGTATTGGAGTGTCTCTGGATAATCGAATGCATCCGGCCGATCCAGCGGGAAAGCGGAGCGACGACGATGACCAAGGTGACGAGCGGCCTGATCAACGGGCTGATCGGGGTGCTGATCTTCAGCGGGTCGTTGCCCGCGACGCGGCTTGCCGTGGCGGAGTTCGACCCGGTGTTCCTCACCGCCGCGCGGGCCGCGATCGCTGGCGTCGCCGGGCTGGCCTTGCTGCTCGCCTTCCGCCAGCCGCGTCCGCTGCGGGGCGATATCGGTCCACTGCTGGTCGTCGGGCTCAGCGTCGTCGTCGGCTTCCCGCTGCTGACCGCGCTGGCGCTGCAATACGTTACATCCGCTCATTCCATCGTCTTCATCGGTTTGCTGCCGCTTGCGACGGCCGCCTTCGGCGTGCTGCGCGGCGGCGAGCGGCCGCCTTTGCCGTTCTGGCTGTTCTCCAGCCTCGGCAGTGCGCTGGTCATCGGCTACGCGCTGACCCAGGGGCTTGAAGCCTCGCTCGTCGGCGACCTGCTGATGCTTGCCGCGGTGCTGATCTGCGGTCTGGGCTATGCCGAAGGCGCGCGGCTGTCGCGACGGCTCGGCGGGTGGCAGGTGATCTCGTGGGCGCTGGTTCTCAGCCTGCCGGTCATGCTGACGCTGGCGCTATGGAGCGCGCCGGCGAGCTTTGGCGGCGTGAGCCGGGCAGGGTGGCTCAGCCTGTCCTATGTCGCGCTGTTCAGCATGCTGATCGGCTTCGTGTTCTGGTATCGCGGCCTGGCGCAAGGCGGCATCGCGGCGGTCGGCCAGTTGCAATTGCTGCAGCCCTTCTTTGGGCTGACGCTGGCGGCGCTGCTGCTGGGCGAGAGCGTGAGCGTCGCAATGCTCGCTGTTTGCGTCGCGGTGGCGGCCTGCGTCGCCATGGCCCGACAGTTCGCCGGACGCAGCCCCGCGACGATCAGCCGACCTTCGGCGTCACCGGCGGGATCACCACAACCGCATCGCCCGGCGTGATCGTTCCGGCGAGATCGACGCTGAGCACGAGGCCGCGCAAGGCCGCTGCGGCCTTGACGAAGGCGAATTCGAGGTCAGGCCGCCCGGCCAGAGCAGCGATCGCGCGCCCGGACTGACGACAGGGGAAGTTATAGGCCTCTACCCGCAGCACGGCGCCGCCGTCGAAGCGTCCGACGCCGCCCCATCCGCCGCCGATGGCGAGCCGGCTGCCGGGCGCGACCCGCGAGAAACGCGCCAGCCCCCTGATCAGGAGATTTCCGCCGATCCATTCGGGCGGCAGCGCGTCGAGGCCGAGGCTCGCAGCGACCTCCGCAAGTTCGTCCTCGCTCAGCGCCGAGAGCTGGCGGTCGTTGCGCAGCACCGTGCCGCGCGGCAGCCAGGGCTCGCGCGCGCCGGATTTGCGCGTCACGCCGCCATGGACATCGCCTGGGATGCCGGAGAGATCGAGCGCCAGGCGCTCGCATGGGTGCGTCACGAAAGGATGCTGCGTGTCCGCAACCGGAGGAATTTCATAGACGCCGGCGACGACGCCGCGCGCAAAGCCATTCGTCATCGCCGCGATGCGATCCTTGTCGGAATCCGAAGTCTGGTCGGATCAGAGCAACTGCAGCGAGCCGGCTGCCGTCTTGCCCCGTTCGGTCTTGAGTTCGAACGAGACTTTCTGTCCTTCCGTCAGCGTCATGAAGCCCGCTTCCTTAACGGCAGTGATGTGAACGAACACATCCTTTCCGCCATCCGCAGGCTGTATGAAGCCAAAGCCCTTCTCAGTATTGAACCATTTTACGGTTCCGGTCGCCATCGCCGCATCCTTTGGAGCCATCGCGTCTCGCGGTGCTTCGGATGCAAGCGTCCGAAGGCCCGCGCGCCTCAAGGATTGACCGAAAATTTATCCGTGTCGAGAGCAATTGGCAGGCATGCGGCAGACGCATGCGATCAAGACTTGGTCAACATCACCTGCGTCTTCAGATCGGCGCGCGACGAGCCTCCGAGCCAGATTTCGACCAGCCCTGCATCGACGCTGTAGCGTCCCTCGTCATCATGAGCCCCGAGTTGGGCCGCATCGAGCCGAAAGAGCAACGTCTTCGTCTCGCCGGCGCGCAGGAGAACCTTTTCGAACGCCTTCAATTCGCGCAGCGGCCGCGAGCGGCTGGCGACTGGCTGACGGATATAGAGCTGCGCCACCTCCTGCCCGTCGCGCGTCCCCGTATTGGCGACATCGACCATGACCTCGATCGTGCCGTTCACGGCGACCGAGCCCCTGGCGACGCGGGCGTTGGCGTAGCTGAAACGGCTGTAGGACAGCCCGAAGCCGAAGGGGTAGAGCGCGTCATTGGCCTCGTCCATGAAGATGGATTCGTAGCGCTGGCGGATCTGCTGCGGCCGGCCGGTCGGGAGCTGGTTGTAATAGACCGGGATCTGCCCGACCGAGCGCGGGAAGCTCATCGGCGTGCGCCCGGACGGGTTGACCTTCCCCGTCAGCACGTCGGCGATAGCGGTGCGGCCTTCGGTGCCGCCATGGAAGGTCTGGACGATCGCTGCGACCTTCTCGCTCGCCCAAGTCAGGACCAGCGGCCGCCCCGTCGCCAGCACCAGCACGACGGGCTTGCCCGTGGCGACCAGCGCCTCGAGCAGTTCCTGCTGCACGCCGGGCAGGCCTAGCTGCGTGCGGGATGCGCCTTCTCCCATGAACTCGCAATCCTCGCCGAGCATGGCGACGATCATGTCGCTTGCGGCGGCAGCGTCGATTGCCGCTGCCTTGTCGGAAAACTCCGTGCCGCAAGCCTTGGTAAAGGCCGGCTGGTAGCGCACCGTCGCACCCGTCGGCAGGCGCTCGCGCAGGGCGTCGGGCAGTGGCTGAACCACGCGGCGGCCAAGCCCGGCGGGGTCTGTCCAGACGCGCTCGTCCTCCGGCACCGCCATCGCCCCGATCACGGCGACCGAGCGGACCGAATCGCGGATCGGCAGGATGTCGCCCGCATTCCTGAGCAGGATCACGCTCTCCTGCGCCGCCTTCAGCGCGACGTCGCGGGCGGCCTGCGTCTGCATCAGCGCCGGGGCGGCCGCGACGTCGACATCGGGACGCCCGAACAGGCCGAGATGGAACTTGACCCGCAGCACGCGGCGCACGGCCTCGTTCAGCGCGGCCATCGGCACGCGGCCGGCCGCGACCTCCCTGGCCAGATGCTTGTGATAGACCTCCGACATCATGTCCATGTCGATGCCGGCCAGGAGCGCCTTGCGCGCGGCCTCGGCGTCGTCGGCGGCGATGCCGTGCAGCCGCAGTTCGGTGATCGATCCGAAATCCGAGACGACGAAGCCCTTGAACTTCCATCTGTCGCGCAAAAGCTCGGTCAGCATGCCGCGATGGGCCGTCGCGGGCATGCCGTTGAGCGCGTTGAAGGCCGCCATGGCCGTCATCGAGCCGGCCTCGAACGCCGCCCTGAACGGCGGCAGATGCAAATCGTGCAGCTGGCTCGTCGGGATCCAGGTCGAGTTGTAGTCGCGCCCCGCTTCGGCCGCGCCATAGCCGACGAAGTGCTTCACCGTCGCCGCGACGCCGCCACGCTGGTAGCCGCGCGTGCGGGCGGCAGCCACGACCGAGGCGTAGTACGGGTCCTCGCCCGCCCCCTCCAGCCCGCGGCCCCAGCGCGGATCGCGCGACATGTCGACCATCGGCGCGAAGGTCCAGTTCACGCCGGCCGCAGACGCCTCGCGGCCGGTCCAGTAGGCCGCCTCCTCGATCAGCGCCGGATTGAAGGTCGCGGCCTGTCCGAGGGGCAGCGGAAAATAGGTCGAGAAGCCGTGCACGGCGTCGAGCCCGATGATCAGCGGGATCTTCAGCCGCGAGGCGCGAACCGCCTCCTGCACCTCCCTGACTTCGCGCGGCACGACGAAATTCATCACGCCGCCGATCAGCCCGTCGCGGATGCGCCTGATGTCGAAGCCGTCGCCGCGACCGGTCAGCACGAGTTGGCCGACCTTTTCGGGAAGCGTCATCCGGGCGATCAATGCGTCGATGCGCCGCTCGATCGCGACAGCCTCGCGCGCGGTCTTCCAGCCGACGGCCTGCGCGGATTCCGGCAGGGCGGGCGCGGGTTGTGCGTGGGGCCGCTGGCCGAGGCAGCACAAGACGAGCAGGGCGACGGCCAGCCGCAGGAACATCAGGATGTCTCTTCAACAAACGGAACAGGGTCCAGCCGCCCTACAGGATCGCGCCGGAGGGCTCAACCGTGACCGGGGCGCGACCATCGGCGCAAAGACGAAAGCTAGGCCTTCTTGCGACATGAAAAGGGCCGCTCCGAGGAGCGGCCCTTGTTGGACCGGGCCTATGTATGCTCGGATCAGGCTGGGACGGCTGCGCCGTCGAAGCCTTCGGAAGTCCGCGTCCCGGCTTGCACCGCCGACCGCACCACGCGCGAGACCGATTTGCGCTCGGAGTCGATCCGCTCGATCAGGTAGAAGGCGCGCTCGGCCGAGCCGAGCAGAGCGAGGATGGCGCCGCGCTCGACCCAGGGCAGTTCAGCGCCCAGACGCAGGCAGCGCTCGCGCAGCTCGAGCAGGCCTTGCAGGCGCGGTCCGGCCTCGGCCGTGACCGGCGGATTGGCCTGGTCGATCGGGATGATGGCACGGAGCGCATCCGCGACCTGATCGACGAGCGTATCGACGAGACCCCGGCCGACCTCGCCGAAGGGCTGGCGCTCGATGCGCCGGGCGATCTGGTAGAGCGTTTCGCCGAGGCTCGCGGTCTGGTCCTCCTCCTCGATCAGGCTGGCGACGAGATCGGCCGTGGCATAGGGCATGTCTGGCTTGAACATGCCGGATGTATAGGCGCGTATGTCGCGATTGAGGATGTCGATGGCGGCATAGTGCTCCTCGATCTTGTCGGGCGCGTCGGGCCTGCCGCGGGCGATGTCGAGGAAAAGCCGGGCGGCCTCGAGATAGCGCCCGGTCTCGCGCTGGATCGCTTCGACGGCCTGGGCATGGTTCTCCGCCTTCACCAGATGCCGCGGCTGGCTGTAATCCTCGATGTCGTCGGCTGCCGAAGCCCCGACCCTGGAGAGCACGCGCTCGAAGACGCCCACAAACGGGAAAAGCAGGGCGGTGTTGAAAATGTTGAAGAACGTCGAATAGAGCCCGACCGCCACCGGGATGAGCGGGAAGGTCTCCTTGCCGTCCTTGACGACGGGCACGCCGGGGTCGCCGCCGAACCACTGCATCGCCCAGGCCAGCACGTCCATCGACACAAAGAAGAGCGGGATGGTGATCGCGACGCCGATGATGTTGAAGGAGATATGGGCGTAGGCCGCGCGCTTGGCGTTCTTGGAAAGATTCAGCGAGGCCATCCAGGAGGTGATGGTGGTGCCCAGATCGGCCCCGAGAGAGAAGGCCACCGCCGTCTTCCAGTCGAGGATGCCCGCGGCGCCGAGCCCCATGACGATGCCGATCGTCGCCGAGGAAGAGTGGATCATCGCCGTGATGCCGGCTGCGATCAGCACGCAATAGATAAGGTTCATGTAGCTGTCGGCGCGAAGAGCCGAGATCACGCCCATCACCTCGGGCATTGCTCGCAGCGGGCGCAGGCCGCCGGTCATCAGGTTCAGCCCGTAGAAGATCAGCGCGAAGCCCATGCAGGCGAGCGCGATGTTCTTGAGCTTGTCGGTCTTGGCGAAGATGTGGACCAGCGCGAAGATCCCCGCGAGCAGGAGGCCGAGCGGGCCGAGCGGCAGCGCGATCAGGCCATTGCCGAGCGTCGTGCCGATATTGGCCCCCATGATCACGCTGATCGCCGGCCTCAAGCCGATGACGCCGGCATTGACGAGGCCGACGACCATGACGGTCATTGCCGTCGACGACTGGATCACGCCGGTGATGAAGGTGCCGGCCAGCACGCCCTTGCTCGGGGTGCCGGCAATTCTGGCCAGCAGCGCGCGCATCTTGTTGACCGCGAGGCTCTGGATGCCGTTGCTCATGAACTCGAGCCCCAGCATGAAGATGCCGAGGCCGCCGATGACCGGCACGATCACTTGGGTGAAGATATCGACCTGCATGGTTTGGCACTCCCCGCGACGCAACCAAACCGACTGTCGAACGCGCCGGATCTGATCCCCGCAGCGAGGCTAGGAGCGCGATACGACACCCGCGTGACCGCAGACGCAGCGGCTCGAAGGGCGGCTGCCGTCATTGCCGTTGCGCCAGAGCAATCCTGCGCAACCGCAATCGCCGCGGCATTGCAGTCGTCGCCGCGCCGCAACATCTAGGGCGGCATCGAACGCAACCGTTTGAGACAGAGGGTTCCAGATGAACAAGATCGCCATCGTCTTCCATTCCGGCTACGGCCACACGGCAAAGGTCGCCGAGCATGTCCAGAAGGGCGCCGCCTCGACGGGCGCGACCGTCGATCTCCTCGCGATCGACGCCGAGGGCAATCTGCCTGACGCCGCCTGGGAAACCATCAAGGCCGCCGACGGCGTGATTTTCGGTTCGCCGACTTATATGGGCAATGTCTCGTGGCAGTTCAAAAAATTCGCCGACGCCTCGAGCAAGCCCTGGTACGGCATGGAGTGGAAAGGCAAGATCGCCGCCGGATTCACCAATTCGGCGACGCTGAACGGCGACAAGGGCTCGACCATCGCCTATCTCGCGCTGTTTGCGGCCCAGCACAAAATGCTCTGGACCGGCACCGGCATGCACCCGTCCAACGCCAAGGCCTCGACGCGTGATGACCTCAACAATCTCGGCGGCTATCAGGGCCTGCTCGTGACATCGCCGTCGGATGCCGGCGTCGCGGAGATGATCCCCGGCGACCTCAAGACGGCCGAAGCCTTCGGCGTCAACGTGGCCGAGGTCGTCAAGAGCGTGAAGGGCTGAGCCGGCTCGATACCGGAGCGATTGCCCCCGCCGTCGAGGATGGCGGGGCCAATCGTATTTCAGAATCGCGTCAGGGGCGCTTCCGGCTGGCGCCAGGCCTTGACGGGCATGCCGCCGGCTCAGAGCATGCGGACCATCGGCTCGGCCATGCGGGGACCGATGGCTCCCAGTGAAACGGGAGCGTCGATCGCCGCGCCGAACAGGCGGGCCTGGTTCCGGCCGGCCGTCTTGGCGAGGTAGAGCGCCGAATCCGCCTCGGCAAAGAGCTTTGCCTTGTCGTGGCGATGGGCCGGGCGCAGCAGCGTGACGCCGATCGAGACGCCGATCTCGATCGGGTGTCCATGCCAGACGACCGGGAAGGCGAGCACGCGCAGCGCATGGTCGAGCAGCAGCGTCAGATGCGGCAGGCCGAGCGGCAGGCGCAGCAGCACGGCGAATTCGTCGCCGCCGATCCGGGCGATCAGCACCGCGCCCTCGAAGACGCGTTCAAGCCGCGCCGCGACCTGGCGCAGGCATTCGTCGCCGGCGGCGTGGCCGAACTGGTCGTTGATCTGCTTGAAGAGATCGACGTCGAGGACCGCCAGCGCCGCCAGCGTGCCCGCGTCATAGCCGTGGTCGAGCAGCTCATCGCAGCGGCTCTCGAAGACGCGGCGGTTGGCGAGCCCGGTCAGCGGGTCGCTATAGGCAAGTTCGCGCAGGCTCGCCCACATCGCCTTCTCATGGGTGATGTCCTGCTTTGCGCCGTAAATCCGGACCGGGCGGCCTTGCTCGCAGGCGACATTGGCGACCAGCCGCATCCAGCGATCCTCGCCAGCGGGCGTGCGGATATGAGCCTCCATGCTGAAGCCGCCGCCGCTGGCGATCGCCTTTGCGCGCAGGCGCTGCATCTCGGCGCGCGAATCGTCGTGGTAGAGATCGACGGTCGAGGGCCGGTGCAGGGTCGAGCCGCGCGGCAGTCCAAACAGATCGTAGACGCCGTCCGTCCAGGTCAGGGTTTCGCGCGCCAGTTCGCATTCCCAGGCGCCGACCTTCGCCAGCAGCGCGGCCTGATCGTAAAGGCGCTTGGCTTCGACGGCGGATAGTGGTTCGTGGCTCACAGAGGCCTCGTCGGCAGGCGCTCGATCTGGCTGGAATCGGCCAATCGGCATAGTCCGGAAAGGCTAGTTCCCATTGGTTAACGGGTGCTTTCCGGGAAGGCCGCCGCCTTCCCGACGTCACTCGCGTCGCAGCGCCTCGATCGGGTCGAGCCGCGCGGCCTGACGAGCCGGATAAAAGCCGAAGAAAACGCCGATGAGGCCCGAGACGCCGACCGCAATCGCTATGGTCTCGAGCGAGACCACGGAGGGCCAGCCGGCAATGCGCGCAATCGTCAGTGCTGCCCCGACGCCGAGCGCTATGCCGACCGCGCCGCCGATGGTGGCGAGCGTCGTCGCCTCGATCAGGAACTGCGCCAGCACGTCGCGCTGGCGCGCGCCGACGGCGAGCCTCAAGCCGATCTCGCGGGTCCGCTCGGTGACCGAGACCAGCATGATGTTCATGATGCCGATGCCGCCGACCAAGAGCGAGACGGCCGCCACGGCGGCCAGCAGCCAGGACAGCGTATTGGCGGCGGCGGTCGCCGTATTGGCGATCTCGGTCAGGTTGCGGACGATGAAATCGTCGTCGGCGTCCTCGGTGAGGCGATGGCGCTGCCGCAGCAAAGCGCGGGTCAGCTCGATGCCGGGCGCGATCGCCTGTTCGCTCTCGAACTTGACCATGATGGTCTGGACCGAGCGGTCACGCGCATAGTTGCGGCCGACGATGCGGCGGCGGCCGGTGTCGAGCGGCACGAAGATGACGTCGTCCTGGTCCTGTCCCAGCGCCGACTGGCCCTTGGGCGCCATCACGCCGATGACCTTGAACGGCACGTTGCGGATTCGGAACTGCTGGTCGAGCGGGTTCTGCTCGCCGAACAGGTTCCTGGCGACCGTCTGGCCGATGATGGCGACGATCTCGCCGCGCCGCAGCTCCTCGGGCTCGAACAGGCGGCCGTCCGCCACGTCCCATTCACGGGCGGCGAAGAAATCCAGATCGGTCGCCGTGATCTGCGTCGACCAGTTCGTACCCTGATAGATCGCCTGCGCGCGGGTCACGATCACCGGGGCTGCGGCGACGACGCCTTCGACCTCGCGCAGCACGGCGCTGGCGTCCTCGTCGGTCAGCGTCGAGGACGCGCCCGCGCCCAGCCTTGCGCCTCCTTGAGTGACGTTGCCGGACTGGATGATGGCGAGGTTGGCTCCGAGCGACTTGATCTGCGAGGTGACGCGCTCGCGCGCGCCGGAGCCGATCGCGACCATGGCGATGACGGCGGCGACGCCGATGATGATGCCCAGCATGGTCAGCGCCGAGCGCAGCGCGTTCGCGCCGATAGCCGAAAGCGCCGAGCGGATGGCTTCGAACAGGCTCATGCCAGAACCTCCAGCGTCACCATCTCCGGCTCGGGCTCCACGGCATGGCCGGCATCGAGCGCCGCCAGCGCCTCGCGTGCTTCGGCCGCCTCCTGTCGCGTATCGGAGAGCAGCTTGCCGTCGCGGAAGCGGATGACGCGGCGGGCGTGGCGCGCCACCTCGGCGTCATGGGTGACGAGCACGACGGTGACGCCCTCGCGGTTGAGATCCTGGAACAGGGCGAGGATTTCGAGCGCGGTGCGGCTGTCGAGCGCGCCGGTCGGCTCGTCGGCGAGCAGAAGGCGCGGCTCGTTGACCAGCGCGCGAGCAATGGCGACGCGCTGCTGCTGGCCGCCCGAAAGCTGCATCGGGCGGTGATGGGCGCGCTCGGCGAGGCCGACCCGGCCGAGCGCGGCAAGCGCGCGCGCCTTGCGGGTCTTGCCGTCGGCGCCCGCATAGACCATCGGCAGTTCGACATTGGCGCAGGCGTCGACGCGCGGCAGCAGGTTGAACTGCTGGAAGACGAAGCCGAGCTTGCGGTTGCGCAGCTCCGCGAGCCCATCGCCCGAGAGGGTTTCGACCGCGACGCCGTCGAGCCGGTAATGCCCGCCTGTCGGCCGGTCGAGGCAGCCGATCAGGTTCATGAAGGTTGATTTGCCCGAGCCCGACGGGCCCATCACCGCGACCAGATCGCCGGCTTCGATGTCGAGCGAGACCCGGTCCAGCGCCGTGACGCGGCCGGAATCGAGGTCGTAGACCCGGGAAAGCTCGCGGGCTTCGATCAGGGGCATGGCGTCAGAACAACCTAGGCCCGCGCACCGGCGGGCCGCCGGCAGGCGCTGCGGGCGCGACCGGGCGCGGGCCGCCGCCGACGATCACCTGCGCGCCGTCCTTCAACTCGCCGGAGACGATCTCTGTGTAGGCGCCGTCGGTCGGGCCGAGCATCACCGGAATGGCCTTGGGCTGTCCGTCCGTATCGAGCACATAGACGCGGCCCGGCGCACCGCCCTGCGCGGTGGGGCGGCCCTCCTGCATCATCGCCTCGAACTTCGCCCTGCGCTCGGGGTCGAGCACGGCGGCGATCTTCTTCATCGTCTCGGTGCGGGCCGAGCGGAAGGCGGCGCGGCGCTCGTCTTCGGAGAGGCCGGCCATCGCCTCGCGGCCCCCGCTGCGGCGCTCCTGCAGAACGCCGGCGATCGCCCGCGTCTGCTCCGGCGTCGGCTGCAGTTCGGTCTCGATGCGCTCGCGCAGGGCCGCGCCCGTGCGATTGCCGCCGCCTCGTCCGCCACGCTCCCCGGCTGCGACGGCAGGGGATGCGGCCGGCACGGGCCCGGCTGCCGCGCCGACGGGCCTGAAGCGCAGCGCCGCATTGGCGACGCGCAGCACGTTGTTGCGGTCCTCGGTGACGACCTGGAGATTGGCCGTCATGCCCGGCAGCAGCGCCATGTCGCGGTTCTCGACCCGGACAACGCCGGTATAGGTCACGACGTTCTGGATCGTCTGCGCGCCGAGCCGCACCATCTCGACCCGGCCCTCGAACGTCCGGTTGGGATAGGCGTTGACGCTGAACGTCACGGCCTGGCCGGTCTTGAGGCGACCGACATCGGCCTCGTCGACATTGGCGTAGATGTCGATGACGCGCAGATCCTGCGCGATCTGGAACAAGGTCGGCGTCGAGAGCGAAGCAGCCACCGTCTGGCCGAGATCGACCTGGCGTTGCACCACGACGCCGTCGACCGGCGAGCGGATCTCGGTGCGCTCGAGGTCGATCAGAATGCCTTTCAGCGTCGCCTCGCGCTGCGCGATCAGCGCCTCGCTCGCCTTGACCTGGCCCTCCGCCAGCAGAATGTCGGCGTCGAGCCCGTTCATCTCGGCTTTCGCCGAGGCGATCTGCGCCTCGCCGGAGGCGAGCCCCGCCGTCAGCATCTCGACCTGGGTGCGGGCGCTGTCGAGCGTTTGCTGAGCGCCGGCGCCGCGCGAGAACAGCTCGGTCTGGCGCTCGAAGGTGCGCTTCGCGTCGGCGAGCTGGGCGGCGGCGCGATCACGCTGCGCCTCGATGTCCCTGACCGTCGAATTCGCCTTGATCCGGGTCGAGCGGGCGCGGTCGAGCTGGGCGCGCTTGACCAGGAGATCGGCCTTGGATTGCGACACATCCGCTTCGGCCGCGTCGCGTTTGGTCCTGATCTGGTCGCCGTTCAGACGCGCCACGACCTGGCCGGCCTTCACGACCGAATTGTAGTCGGCGAGGATCTCGACGATCTGGCCCGAAAGCTGGGAACCGACCAGAACGGTGGTGACCGGGGTCAGGGTGCCGGTCGCACGAACGGCGGCCGTGATGCGGCCACGATCGAGCGCTGCGGTGCGGTAGGCCTGTTCATTGGCCGCGCCGCCCGAGGGGCGCAGCGTCCAGTAGCCGGCGCCTGCCGCCAGCGCCACCAACCCCGTCGCCATGAGCCATTTGCGCAAAGCCGCCACTCCGCCATCCGGGCCTGCACGAGCAGGCGCCCAACCCGTATCATCATGGCAGAATCCGCCAATCCCGGCGAGTTAAACTGCGGCAATGTTGCTGCAAGATGTGGGACAGATCAGGCCGTCCGCGCGCCTTGCGTCGCGGCCACCAGATCGCGCAGCGTCGTGATCGTCGAGGCGTCGGCGACGCCGTCGACCTTCTCCTGCCGCCAGTGGCGCTGGAAGGCGGCGACAACCGCCTCGAGTTTTTCGTCGAAGACGCCATCGACTGCGCAGCCGTAACCCAGCATGGCGAACATCGCCTGCAGCGCCTCGACCGGCTGGCCGCTCTCGCCCTTGGCGAAGAAGCGCCCGCCCCGGATCGGCGCAGGCTCGATCCAGAGGCCGACGCCGCCCTCCGCGAAGCGCCGCCATGGGAACTTCTCGCCGGGGTCGATCTTGCGGCCGGGCGCGATGTCGGAATGGGCCAGCACGCGTTCGGGCGGGATCGACCAACGCCCGCAGATGTCGCGGCAGAGATTCAGCGTCGCAGCTATCTGGTCTGGCGGGAAATCGGGGAGGCCGCCGGGATGGCCCGGATTGGCGATCTCGATGCCGATCGAGCAGGAGTTGATGTCGGTCTCGCCGGCCCAGTTGGAGGCCCCGGCATGCCAGGCGCGCCGAATTTCGGGCACGAGTTGCAGCGTGTGGCCGTTCTCGAAGATGAAATAATGCGACGAGACCTGGGAGGCCGGATTGCAGAGCCATTGCAGAGCCGCGCCGGCATCCGGCATGCCGGTATAGTGCAGTATTAGCATATCGGGCCGGCGGGCTGAGCCGTCGTCCGCAACAGGCTTGCGCTCGCCATGGTTGGGCGACGGAAACACCTTCGCCGCGAAACGGCTGTCGGGGCTCGCTGCTGACATGGCTGGTTCAGGCGGGCAGGGTCGTGCGGGAGGCTACCGCGCCTCGCTCGCGCTCGATGGCGTCCCAGGCAGCGTTGATCGCGGCCAGCCTGCGCGTGGCGATCGCGACCGCCTCCTCGGGCAGGCCGCGCGCAATCTCGCGGTCGGGATGGTTTTCCGCGACCAGCCTGCGATAATGCTGCTTGAGCTGCGCATCGCTCATCTCCCGCGAGGCGCCGAGCACGAGATAGGGATCGTCGGGCCTGCGCATATGGCGGGCCTCGATGCGGGCGAACCCCGCCTCGTCGATCGCGAAGATCGTCGCGACGTCGCGCAAATAGGCGTGCTCGGCCTCGTGGATCGCGCCGTCGGCGGCGGCGATCAGGAACAGCCCATCCAGCACGTCCTCCAGCAGCGCCGGCTCCTCGCGGAAGGCGTCGGCGATCTGGCTCGCATAGGCTTCGAAGCCGGCGCTCGTCTGCTTGGCGAGGTCGAACAGCCGCGCGATGCGCTCATGCTCGCCGTCGGGCACCTTGACGATGCGCTCGAAGGCGGCGACCTCGTCGCGCGTCACGACGCCGTCCGAGCGCGCCATCTTGGCCGAGAGCGCGACGAGGCCGGTGGTGAAGACGAGTTCGCGCGGGGCCGGGCCGAAGGGCGCGCCTTCGCGGTCGACCAGCACATGGCCGGCCAAAGCCCCCAGCAGCGCACCAAGCGGGCCGCCCAGCACGAAGCCGACTCCGCCGCCGCCGAGAAGGCCCCAGAACGTCGATGCCATGGTCGAAAACTCTCCCGGACGCCCGCCCGGCGCGCCCATCGCGCCATGGCCCCGGCCCGACCCTGCAGGCTTAGCGCGGCCTTCGGTTGCCCCACAAGGCCGGGCCGATACGGCTTTTTGCGCGCGCTTCGGGAAATAAGACGGGAATGCGGCAGGTTTTCACGCTGCATCTGCCCTTACGTCAACGCGAAGCGGCGGCGGGCGTCGGGTGGAGTGAAGACTTATCAATATTGGTTTATGAAGTAACAGATATTCCTCTTGAAGAATAAATATTCAGATCCGAATACGCTCGATGCGTCAGATTATGACCACATTCCGCCAGCATCAGACTTGTCATCCTCACATGCTCCGGAATGAAAGGCGTCCGCGACGATGCTGACCAAGCGCTCTTATGCCTTCGCTGCTTTCGCAATTTGCCTGGCCGGGTCCCAGCCATCTGTCGCCGAGGTCAACAGCGAGACCGGGGCGCGTGACTTCATCGTCAGGCAGGCCGAGATCGATCAGGCAAAGGCCGCCGAGACCGGCGAAGACCAGCCTGCGCGGAGGTCCAATCCAGCGCAGGCCAATGCGGTCGGCAAGCCCGGCACCGCATCCGGAAAATCCGCGAGTCCGTCCGCGGTCGAACGCGCCCGGGCCGCTTTCCAGAAGTCGATGCAGGCTCATGTACAGATCGATCCCGTCGGGTCGCGGGGAGCGCCCGTGTCGCCCGATGCGGCGTCTCCCATCGCTGCGTCCCCCGCCGCGCCGGCCGTGGCTGCAAGGCCTGCGTTGGCGGCGCCAGCGGGCTCCGATGGCCTCAGGGCGCTCGTGGCGCGCCATGCCGCCGCTAATGGCGTCCCCTTCGCGCTCGCCGATGCGGTCGTGCGGATCGAGAGCCGCTACAATCCCCGCGCCGCCAATGCTGGCAATTACGGGCTGATGCAGATCCGCCACCAGACGGCGCGCGGCATGGGCTATTCGGGCGGGGCCGGTGGGCTGCTCGATGCCGAGACCAATGCGCGCTTCGCGATGAAATATCTGGCGATGGCCTATCGCGCTGCCGGCGGCGACACCTGCCGCACCGTGATGAAGTACCAGAGCGGCCACATGGCCGAGCGCATGAGCGGCGCCAACCGCGCCTACTGCGCCAAGGTCAGGACGATCACGGCTCGCAACTGAGCCGAATCGCCAGCCATTGCTTGACGCAAGCCGGCGCAGCGCGCACTAGCCACGCCGCCAGTCGGCCGGACGGCCACTCCCGCGAGAACTCAGGTTCTTCCGGGGGAGGAAAGTCCGGGCTCCACGGAAACACGGTGCCGGATAACGTCCGGCGGGGGCGACCCCAGGGAAAGCGCCACAGAGATCGAACCGCCTCCGCATTTCGGTGCGGCGGTAAGGGTGAAAAGGTGCGGTAAGAGCGCACCGCGGACCCGGCAACGGGGACGGCATGGCAAGCCCCACCGGGAGCAAAACCGAATAGGGACGATGCTTTTCCCGCAAGGGAAAGGGGGCCTGTTTCTGCGGCCTTGTCGTCCGGGTTGGTTGCTCGAGGCGCGCAGCGATGCGCGTCCCAGAGGAATGGCCGTCACGTCGGGGGAGCGATCTCCCGGCCATCCAGAACCCGGCTTACAGGCCGGCTGGCAATTCTACTCCGGCGGCCGGCTGAAGCGACGTGCTGCGCTTCCGGTGCTGTCGGACAACAAGTCCGCTCCGCTCCGGTTCTCGCACGCCGCTCCATCCGACTCACCGGAGCGAATTGCGCCCCATCATTGGGCGTGACGATCACGCGACCGTCTCGGGTCTCCATCGTCCCTGCCCTTCGTGGAATGCGGGCAGGGACGATGACGGGGGCGCGCGGCTGGTCAGAGCGTATAGGCCCACTCGGCCGCAACCCAGCGATAGGCCTGACCGCTCTTCAGCACGCGGCCGAAACCGGGGAAGCCGACATGGGTGCCGGCGACCAGCATGCCGTCGGTCGAGATCATGTCGAAGATACGCTTGCGAGAGGCGGCCGCCACCGCCGGGTCGCCGTCGAAGGCGAAACCGGCATCGGGCAGGGCGGTGTGGATCGCGGTGTTGTGCATGATGTCGCCGATCAGCAGAAGCTGCTCGGAGCCGGACGTGACGCGCAGGACGCTGTGGCCCGGCGTGTGGCCGGGCGCATGCTCCAGAACGAGCCCCGGCGCCACCTCGCCGGCCTTCACCTTGCGGGTGCGGGCGGCGTAGGGGGCAAGCGACTTGCGAGCCGATTCGAAGAAGGGCTTCGCCTCGGCCGGGGCGCGCGACATGATGCCGTCATCGGCCCAGAAGGCGGCCTCTGCCTCGTGGATGATCACTTCCGCGTTGGGGAAGCGGGCCGAGCCGGTCGCCGTGATCAGACCCTCGGCATGGTCGGCATGGGCATGGGTCAGGATCACGCCGTCGATCTGGGCCGGGTCGATGCCGGCCGCCTTCAGATTGGCCTCGACGCGGCCGAGATTAGGGCCGAAGGCCTGGTTGGCGCCGATGCCGGCGTCGATCAGCCAGGTCTTGTCGCCAGTGTTGACGACGAAGGCGTTGACCGAGGTCGGCAGGCTTTCAGTCATGCCCTGGGCTTCGAGCGCGGCCTTGATGTCGGCGGCGGGCTTGCCGGAGAAGAGTTGCGCCCCCAGCGGGGCGACGCCGTCGAGGATCGCGGTGACCTCGATAGCGCCGATCTTGCGACGATGAATCCCCGCGACCTGCGCGGAGGCGAGCGGGGCCTTGGCGAGAGCCGGGCCGAAGGTCGCGAACGCCGATGCGGCGGTCGCGCCGACGAGAAGGTGGCGACGGTTCAACATGGTGCCGTTCCTGATGGTTGGGGCTGAACAAGACGCCCGGTCCATGAAGGGTCGGGCGCGGGAGACAGGCGACGCGGGGCGCCTGCAATCATGTCGTCGGCGGGCCGGTCGGCCGGGCCGAAATCACGCGACCTTGAGATCGACGTCGATGTTGCCTTTGGTGGCGTGCGAATAGGGGCACACGACATGGGCCTTCCCGACGAGGTCCTCGACCACGGCCTTGTCGACGCCAGGCACCGAAATCGTGAGCTTCACGGCGATGCCGAAGCCCTGGCCGTCGTCGCGCGGACCGATGCCGACATCGGCCGAGACCTTGGCGTCGTCGGGGATCTTCACCTTCTCCTTGCCGGCGACGAATTTCAGCGCGCCGAGGAAGCAGGCCGAATAGCCGATCGAGAAGAGCTGCTCGGGATTGGTGCCCTCGCCGCCGCCGCCGCCGAGCTCCTTGGGCGTGTTCAGCACGAGATCGACGTTGCCGCTGTCGGTCGCGGCCTTGCCTTCGCGGCCGCCGGTGGCCGAGCCATGCGCGGTGTACAGGATTTTCATGGGATCGCTCCTTCTGTTGTCTTTGAAAGCCAGCCGGCCAAGCTCGGTTACGAGCGCCACCAAGCCCCTTGCACGATCCAATTAGATAGCGCACAATATAATTGTCAACGATCCAATTATGCGATCACGCGGAGTTGACCGTGTCGTACGGGCTTGCCGGTCTTAGGTAGCGGCAGCGTGGACGCGCCGGAGAGGGAACGTCATGACGCATTCGCCAGTTCCCGCTTCGGCGACGCCAAAGCTCGAGGAGCAGCTTTGCTTCGCGGTCTATCTGGCCGGCCACGCCTTCAACCGCATGTACCGGACGGTGCTCGCCGATCTCGGTCTGACCTACCCGCAATATCTGGTCATGCTGGTGCTGTGGGAATGTGACGGCCTCAGCGTGAAGGCGGTCGGCGAGCGGCTGATGCTCGATTCCGGCACGCTGACGCCGCTTCTGAAACGTCTGGAGGCGGCCGGCCTGATCCGCCGCGAGCGCAGCCGGCAGGACGAACGCCAGGTCCGCCTGCATCTGACGCAGGCCGGCGAGGCGCTGCGCGAGAAGAGCCGTTGCGTGCCCGAAGCGATGGGTGCGGCGATTGCTCAGTCGCCGGAGGAGATCGGGCATCTTGCCGCGCAACTGAAGGCGTTGCGCGAGGCGCTCCTGAACGCCGCCGCCGACAAGAGCTGACCTGCAAAAATTCACAGCCGGGTAGCCCGTTTTCGCACGACCGCAGCGAGGCCGGTGGCGGCGCTTTGGCGAAACCGCGCATGCTTACGGATACTTAACCTTAACGGGCTGTGATGCTGCCGAGGACGTGTGTCGGCCGTTCGGCAGACGCGATTCCATTGACGCCCATATAGGCCCATGCTATCCCAAACCATCCCGTCGAAACCGGCAGGCAAAGGTCAGGTCAAGGTCCGTGTGCCGCGCGGATTTCGGCTCAAGGCTGCGCTTGGCCGGCTTCGACGGGGTGTCTGTTTCGCGCCCTTGTCGGCGCGGGCTCGGGTGAGATTTTGGCCGGGAGGCGGCGTTGACGGACCGCTTCGTCTCGAACTTCACGAACCGGCTGGACGCCAAGGGCCGCGTCTCGATCCCCGCAAGCTTCCGCGGCGTCCTCGCGAAGGACGGCTACGAGGGGCTCTATGTCCACCCGGCGCTGGAACTCGCGGCGATCGACGCCGGCGGGCTGGCGTTGCGGCGGACGATCGACGACATGCTGGCGCGCTTCTCGCCCTTTTCGGAAGAGTGGGAGCTGCTTTCGACGGCGCTGAACGGCGCCTCGGAGGTGCTCAAGGTCGATCCGGAGGGCCGCATCATGCTGGGCGAGGCGCTGAAGGCGCATGCCGGCATCGCCGACATGGTGACCTTCGTCGGGCAGGGCCACAAGTTCCAGATCTGGGAACCGGCACGCTTCCAGGCGCATCTGGAGACCGCGCGGTCGCGGCTTCGCGACGTCAGGCGCTCGCTCAGTAC
The DNA here is from genome assembly GCA_019745195.1 of Beijerinckiaceae bacterium. Lineage (GTDB taxonomy): Bacteria > Pseudomonadota > Alphaproteobacteria > Rhizobiales > Beijerinckiaceae > Allobosea. The sequence goes on along the minus strand of JAIETL010000039.1, from coordinate 38,315 downwards.
GCTGGCGGGTCCGGCCGGGGCCGGCGCGCCATGAAGCGGGATGGCGGCCATGACGAGCCGGCCACAGGCGAGGCCGGCCGCCATATCCCGGTCCTGCTCGACGAGGTCGTCGCAGCGCTGGCGCCGCGGCCGGGTGGCCGCTATCTCGATGGCACATTCGGAGGCGGCGGTTATGCCCGCGCCATCCTCGACGCGGCGCCCGACGCCACGCTGCTGGGGCTCGACCGCGATCCGACCGCGATTGCAGGCGGCGCCGATCTCGTCAGCGCGATGGCAGGGCGGTTGACGCTGTCGCAAGCGCGCTTCGGCGAACTGACCGAGGAGGCGCAGCGCTTCGGCATGACCCCTCTCGACGGCGTGGTGCTCGATATCGGCGTCTCGTCCATGCAGATCGACGAGGCGGGGCGCGGCTTCTCGTTCCGGTTCGACGGTCCCCTCGACATGCGCATGGGCGCGGATGGGCCAAGCGCCGCCGACATCGTCAACGAGGCCGAGGAAGGCCTGATCGCCAACATCCTCTATCATTACGGCGAGGAGCGCCGCTCCCGCGCCGTGGCCCGCGCCATCATCGAGGCGCGGCGCAAGGGTCCGATCGAGACCACCAAGCAACTCGCCGATCTCGTCGCCGGCATCGTCCGCACCGAGCCCGGCGGGGCCAATCCGGCGACGCGGACGTTTCAGGCGCTGCGCATCGCCGTCAATGACGAGCTCGGCGAGCTGGTCCGGGCGCTGCACGCTGCCGAGACCGTTCTGCAGCCCGGCGGGCGGCTCGTGGTCGTGACCTTCCACTCTCTCGAGGACCGCATCGTCAAGCAGTTCCTCACCGCGCGGTCGGGCCGCGCGCCGGCGGGCTCGCGCCATGCGCCGGTCGTCGCGGCCGCCGAGCCGACCTTCTCGCTGGTCAGCCGCGGGCCGGTCGCGCCGTCCGAGGCCGAGATGCGCGCCAATCCGCGGTCCCGCTCGGCCAAGCTCAGGGCGGCCGAGCGCACCGACAGGCCCTCGCGTCCGGCGGACGCAGCGCTCGTGGCACTATCCGAAGTTCCCGATCCTCAACCCCGGCGGAGGCCATCGGCATGATCAAGCTGCTGCATGTGGTGGCGATCGGGGCGCTCGTGTCGTCCGCGCTCTACGCCTACACGATCAAGTACGAGACGACGTTGGAGGCCGAGCAGCTCCAGAAGCTGAAGGCCAAGACGCAGCGCGAGCGCGACGCCATCGCGGTGCTCAAGGCCGAATGGTCCTATCTCAACCGGCCCGACCGGGTGCAGGCGCTGGCCGACAGCCATCTCGATCTGCAGCCCTTCGCCATCAGCCAGGTCGTGCGCCCATCCGATATCCCTGAGCGCGGGCCGAAGGTCGATGCAATCGGCCGCAAGCTCGAGGATCTCGGCCTCGGCCTGCCGACCGAGACCCCGAAGGACCGCAAAGCCAGCGGCGTCACCACGCCCGGAGCCCGCCCGTGAGAACGCCCATGAGCGAGAATTCGACCGCCGATTCCGCCCAGCAGTCGCAGGCCGGCCCGCAGGCAGAAGCCGCGCCGCGCGGCCCGCGTTTCGGCTGGCTGCGCGCGGTCTTCCGGATGAGCGGCGAGAAGAGCGAGCCGCGCGTCGGCCTCGTCATTCTCGGTTTCTCGGCGCTGTTCATCGCCATTACCGGCCGGCTCGTCATGCTGGCGGTGGCCCCCAACGAACAGGTGGGGTTGCGGCGCGCGACCTCCACTGCGATCTCGGCGGCGCGTCCCGACATCGTCGACCGCGAAGGCAGCGTGCTGGCGACCGATATCCGCACCGTCTCGGTCTTCGCCGAACCGCGCAAGATCCTCGACAAGGACGAGGCGACCGAGCTTTTGACCGCTGTCCTGCCCGATCTCGACGCCAAGGATCTGCGCGACAAGCTTGCGACCAAGAAGGGTTTCGTCTGGGTCAAACGCGAGATCACGCCGCGCCAGCAGGCCGAGGTGCATCGCCTCGGCATTCCCGGCGTCGGCTTCGTGCCGGAGAACAAGCGCGTCTACCCCAACGGCCCGGCGGCGGCGCATGTGCTCGGCTACGCCAATATCGACAATGTCGGCATTGCCGGCATCGAGAAATACATCGACTCGCAGGGGCTGCAGGACCTGAATGGGGCGGGGCTCGCGACGCAGGCCTCCGATCTTAAGCCCGTCCAGCTCTCCGTGGACCTGCGCGTCCAGCATCTGCTGCGCGACGAACTGGTCAAGGGGCTGGAGAAGTACCGCGCCATCGCGGCTGCCGGCGCGATCATGGACGTCAACACGGGCGAGATGATCGCGCTGGTCTCGCTGCCCGACTACGACCCGAGCACGCCGACCGACGCGCAGGAGAAGGACCGGATCAACCGGATCAATGTCGGCGTCTACGAGATGGGCTCGACCTTCAAGGCGCTCACCGTCGCGATGGCGCTCGACACCGGCAAGGCCAACATCAACTCGTCCTATTCGACCGCCGGCGGGATGATGCGCTTCGGCAGCCAGGTCATCCGCGAATACAAGGGCACCGGCCGCACGCTGACCGTGCCGGAGGTGTTCGTGCATTCCTCGAACATGGGCTCGGTCAAGATGGCGCTCTCGGTCGGCGTCGAGGGGCACAAGAGCTTCCTCGCCAAGATGGCGCAGCTCGACCGGATGCGCACCGAACTACCCGAGAGCGCAGCCCCGATCGTGCCTGGCCGCTGGGGCGAGCTGAACAGCGCCACCATCGCCTTCGGCCACGGGCTGGCCGTCGCGCCGATCCAGGCGCTCGCCGCCGTCGGCGCTCTGGTCAATGGCGGCAACCTGATCACGCCAACCTTCATCAAGCGTTCGCCCGAGGAGGCGAGGAAGCTCGGCGTGCGCGTCATCAAGCCCGAAACCTCGGAGGCGATGCGCTTCATCATGCGGCTCAACGGCGAGCGCGGCTCGGCGCGGAAGGCCGATGTCGCGGGCTATTTCGTCGGCGGCAAGACCGGCACGGCCGAAAAGGTCATCAACGGCCGCTACGCCAAGAACAAGAACTTCACCACCTTCATGGCGATCGTGCCGGCCGACAAGCCGCGCTACCTCTTCCTCTCGATCTATGACGAGCCCAAGGGCTATGCCGAAAGCGGCGGCTACTCGACCGCCGCCTGGAACGCCGGCATCACCACCGGCAAGGTGATCGAACGCGCCGCCCCGATCCTGGGCCTGCCGCCGCGCTTCGAGCCGCCGGTCGCCCCGTTCCCGCTGATGGCGCGGCTGGGGGCCTGGGGGACGCGTTGAGACCCGCGTTTCGGCCCTTGTCATCCGTTTGACATGAAGCTCGTCTCAGCCTGGCGTTACGTCGGTCGATACGCTTTGCGGTCGCGTGTGCTGTTCATGGAATCGAGCGAAGGGGCTTCGCATGAAAGTCGATGGCGTGTCGCTCACGAGCGATGTCAATCTCCTCGATGTCATCCCGTTTCCCATTCCCGGAGCGACGCAGGGCGGCGTTCACGCTCAATTGGTCAACGTCGATGGCGACAAGGGCATCGTCACGACGATCATCCATATCGGGCCGGGCGCGCGGATTCCGGCTCACTACCACGATGACGGTGCGGAGGCGCATTTCGTGATCGAGGGCGATTTCATCAACGCCGGGGTCAGCCATGGCCCGGGAGCGTTCATCACGCACCCGAAAGGCGTGGTTCACGGTCCCCATGAAAGCAAGGGCGGTTGCAAGGTGCTGACGCTTCAGACCGCCTATGTCGATCCCGCCAAGCCCGACTTTCATATCGTCGACTGACCATTTATCTGCGGAGCGGCTTTGCTCGCTTTAGATGACGACAGCGTTGAGCCAATCGGCTCGGCGCGCGTTATCTTGGGTTCGGCGTGATTCGCGATTCGGGTTTCGCCTTGCGAACTCAGGCTCGGAATGACGACCCGAACGATGCAGGTTGCCGGTTTCAAGCTCGATCAGCTCTTCCACCAGGCGTTTCCGCCGTCGGACGCGGCGCGCATTGTCGCGGGCGTTGCCTTCGACAGCCGCAAGGTTGCTGCAGGAGACGTCTTCGTCGCGCTCGCCGGGGCCAAGGCGGACGGCGCCCGCTTCATCGCGGACGCGGTCGCGCGCGGCGCGGGCGCCATCGTATCGGCTGCACCGAGGCCGGCTGATCTGCCCGACGGAATCGCCTTCGCGCAGGTTCGCGATCCCCGTCTGTCGCTGGCGCTGGCGGCGGCCGTCGTCCATCCGCGCCAGCCGCAAACCATCGTCGCCGTCACCGGCACCAGCGGCAAATCCTCGGTCGCCGATTTCACGCGGCAGATCTTCGCCGCGCTCGGGCACGAGGCGGCGAGCCTCGGCACAATCGGCGTGGTGACGTCGAAGGGTGCCGATTACGGCTCGCTCACGACGCCCGACCCGCTCTCGCTGCACGCCTCGCTCGACGCGCTGGCGCAAAAGGGCGTCACGCATCTGGCGATGGAAGCGTCTTCGCATGGGCTCGACCAGCGCCGGCTCGACGGCGTGCGCCTGAGCGCGGGAGCCTTCCTCAATCTCGGCCGCGACCACCTCGACTACCACCCGACCGTCGAGGACTATCTCGCCGCCAAGATGCGGCTCTGGCGGCTGCTGCCGCCGGGCTCGCCTGTGGTGATCAACCGCGACGAGCCTTACGCCGCCGAGGCGGCCGACGCCGCTTTGGCGGCGGGCTGCCGTCTCATCGGGGTTGGCAGGACAGGCGAAACGCTGACGCTGGTCGGAAGCGCCCGCGATGGGTTTTCGCAGCGCCTCACCGTGTCCAATGGCGGCCGGGAAATCGAGATCATGCTGCCGCTGGTCGGGGATTTCATGGCCGGCAACGCGCTGGTCGCGGCCGGCCTTGCGATGGCGACAGGCGAGGATGCGGACGCCGCGCTGGCTGCGATGGCTGGGCTCACCGGCGTGGCGGGGCGGCTGGAGCGGGTGGGCGCGGTGAAAGGCGGGCTCGCCATCGTAGACTACGCCCACAAGCCCGATGCGCTCGCTGCCGTTCTCGCAACCTTGCGCCCTTACGCGACCGGTAGACTGATCTGCGTCTTCGGCTGCGGCGGCGACCGCGACAAGGGCAAACGCCCCCTGATGGGCGCGATCGCGGCCGAGAAATCCGACATTGCCATCGTCACCGACGACAACCCGCGCAGCGAGAACCCGGCCGCCATCCGTGCCGAGATCATGGCCGCCTCGCCAAGGCTCATCGAGATCGGCGACCGGTCGGAGGCGATCCGCCATGCGGTGCGCCTGCTTGGGCCGGGCGATCTTCTGGTGGTTGCCGGAAAGGGCCATGAAAGCGGCCAGATCGTGGGCGATCGCACCTTGCCCTTCTCGGACCACGAGGCGGTCGGGGCGGCCATCGCGGAGATTCAAGGATGAGCGCGCCCCTGTGGAGCGGAGAGGCATTGATCGCGGCGCTCGGCGCTCGGCTCGTCGGCGCGATGCCGGGCGCCATCACGGGAGCCTCTATCGATACGCGCACGATCGAACCGGGCGAGGCCTTTTTCGCGATCCTGGGCGAGGCGCGCGACGGGCATGATTTCGTCGCGGGCGCTCTCGACAAGGGCGCGGGGCTAGCCGTGATCGACGAGGCCCATGCGGACGCATTCTCCGGGGCCGGCCCCTATGCCGTCGTGTCCGACGTGCTGAAGGCGATGGAGCGGGCCGGCGTCGCCCGCCGGGCCGAGCTGAAGGCCGGCGTCGTCGCCGTGACCGGCTCGGTCGGCAAGACCGGCACCAAGGAGGCGCTGCGCCTCGTTCTGTCGCGGCAGGGCAAGACGCATGCGCCGGTCGCCTCCTACAACAACCATTGGGGCGTGCCGCTCACGCTGTGCCGGACGCCTGCCGATGTGCGTTACGGCGTCTACGAGATCGGCATGAGCAACCCCGGCGAAATCCTGCCGCTGGCGAAGCAGGTCACGCCCGATGTGGCGGTCGTTACCACCGTGCAGCCCGTGCATCTGGCGGCTTTCGCCTCGCTCGACGACATCGCCGAGGAGAAGGGCTCGATTTTTGCCGCGCTCAAGGCCGGCGGCACGGCGATCCTCAACGCCGACATCCCGCAGGCCGGGCTGTTGCGTCGGCTTGCCGAGGCTGGGCCGGCAGGACGGATCGTGACCTTCGGCGAGAGCGCGGACGCCGATGTCAAGCTCCTCTCCTGTGCGCTGAAGGCTGACGTCTCCACCGTGGATGCGCTGGTCCATGGCCGGCCCGTGACCTACAAGCTCGGCAGCCCGGGCAAGCACATCGTTCTGAATTCTCTCGCGGTTCTGGCCGCCGTCGAGGCGCTTGGCGCCGACCTCGCGCTGGCGGCGCTGGCGCTCTCCGATCTTGTTCCGCCGGCCGGGCGCGGCGCGCGCCAGAGCCTGGAAGCGCCGGGCGGCCCGTTCACGCTGATCGACGAGAGCTATAACGGCAACCCGGCCTCGATGCGCGCCGCGATCGAGAATCTCGGCCGCATTCCAGTCTCGGGCAGAGGGCGCCGGATCGCCGTGCTCGGCGATATGCTGGAACTCGGCCCGAGCGGCCCGGCGCTGCATGAAGAGTTGGCGGAGGCCGTGCTCGCCAACGGCGTCGACAAGGTCTTTGCCTGCGGGCCGCTGATGCGCGGGCTCTATGACGGCTTGCCTTCCGCCATCAGGGGGGCTTATGCCGCGCAGGCGAGTGGGCTTGAGCCGCTCGTGCTGGATGCGATCCGGGCCGGCGACGTCGTCACCGTCAAGGGATCGCTCGGCTCCCGCATGGGGCCGATCGTCAAGGCGATCGCGGCGCGCTTTCCGGCCGTGCCGGCGGACGAATAAGAACGAGAGAAAGAGAAAATGCTCGTCTGGCTGGCCGATTTCTCGGGCACGTTCCCCATCCTGAACGTGTTCCGCTACATCACCTTCCGCGCCGGCGGGGCGACCGCGACCGCGCTGCTGTTCGTGTTCTTCTTCGGGCCCGCCGCCATCTCCTGGCTGCGGCTGAAGCAGGGCAAGGGCCAGCCGATCCGTGTCGACGGCCCCGAATCGCATCTCGCCAAGCGCGGCACGCCGACCATGGGCGGGCTGATGATCCTGACCGGTCTGTTCGCCGCGACGCTGCTCTGGGGCAATTTGCGCAATCCTTATGTCTGGATCGTGCTGATGGTGACGGCGAGCTATGGCGCGATCGGCTTTTACGACGACTATTTGAAGGTGACGAAGCAGTCGCATAAGGGCTTCTCGGGCAAGGCGCGGATCACGCTCGAGGTCGCCATCGCGCTCGTCGCCTGCGGGGCGATCATGCAGTATGGCCCGCCCTCGATCTCGTCGGGCTTCGCGATGCCGTTCCTCAAGGAACTGATCGTGCCGCTCGGACTGCTGTTTCCGCTGGTCGCGGCCTTCGTCATCGTCGGGGCCGGCAACGCCGTGAACCTGACCGACGGGCTCGACGGGCTCGCCATCGTGCCGGTGATGATCGCGGCGGCCACCTTCGGCTTCATCTCCTACCTGACAGGCAACGCGATCTTCGCCAACTATCTCCAGATCCACCATGTCCCGGGCGCTGGCGAACTCTCGGTGATCTGCGGCGCGCTGATCGGGGCGGGCTTAGGCTTTCTCTGGTTCAACGCGCCGCCCGCCCAGATATTCATGGGCGACACCGGCTCGCTGGGTCTCGGCGGTTTGCTCGGCACCATCGCGGTGGCGACGAAGCACGAGATCGTGCTTGCCATCGTCGGTGGGCTGTTCGTGCTGGAGGCGCTGTCGGTCATCATCCAGGTCTTCGTCTACAAGCGCACCGGGCGGCGCGTCTTCCTGATGGCCCCGATCCACCACCATTTCGAGAAGCTGGGCTGGACCGAGCCGCAGGTGGTGATCCGCTTCTGGATCATCTCCGTGGTGCTGGCGCTGGTCGGCCTCTCGACGCTGAAGCTGCGCTGATGACGCTGAAAAGCGCTGTCATTCCGGGGCGCCGTGCAGCGGCGAACCCGGAACCCACGACCGGGCGACAGCCGCCCGGATCGCGCTCGCCCGGTCGTGGGTTCCGGGTTCATGCCTGCGGCACGCCCCGGAATGACAGGGGTAGATCGTGACCCCTGTGACTGTTTTTGCCGGGCGACGCGTCGCGCTGTTCGGGCTCGGCGGCTCGGGGCTCGCCACGGCGCGTGCCCTGATGGCCGGCCGGGCCGAGGTCGTGGCCTGGGACGACAACCAGGCCAGCCGCGACAAGGCGGCGGCCGAGGGCATCGCCGTCGTCGATCTCAACACGACCGACTGGTCAGGATATGCCGCGCTGGTCCTCGCGCCGGGCGTGCCGCTGACGCATCCGCAGCCGCACTGGACGGTGAGCAAGGCCAAGGCCGCCGGCATGCCAGTGATCGGCGACATCGAGCTGTTCTTCCGCGAGCGGGCCGCCACGGCACCAAACGCGCCGGTCGTTTGCATCACCGGCACCAACGGCAAATCGACGACGACGGCGCTGATCGCCCATGTCCTGCGCAGCGCCGGGCGCGATGCGCAGATGGGCGGCAATATCGGCACCGCCGTCCTGGCGCTGGAGCCGCCGGCGGCAAACCGCATTCACGTCATCGAGTGCTCGAGCTACCAGATCGACCTCGCGCCCTCGATCGCGCCGACGATCGGCATCCAGATGAACCTGACGCCGGACCATCTCGACCGGCACGGCACCTTCGAGGCCTATGGCGCGATCAAGGAGCGGCTGGTCGCGAAAGCGGACATCGCGGTCATCGGCGTCGATGACGAGCCGTCCAAGCAGATGGCGCGGCGGCGCGCGGCGTCCGGCCGTCCGCTGATCAAGATCAGCGGTGAGCAGCCGCTGGACGCGGGCATCTTCGCCGGCATCACCGCTAATGCGGGCAAGCTCGAAACCCGCATCGTGCAGGTCAAGGACGGCAAGCCGAAGGTCGTCGCCAACCTTGCCGGCATCGGTAGCTTGCGCGGCTCGCACAACGCCCAGAACGCGGCTGCGGCCTTCGCCGCCTGCTTCGCGCTGGGTCTGAGCGCCGAGGAAATCGCAGCCGGCTTCAAAAGCTATCCGGGGCTGGCCCACCGCATGGAGGAGATCGGCCGGATCGGCCGCGTCGTCTTAATCAACGATTCCAAGGCGACCAACGCCGATTCTACCGAGAAGGCGCTGACTTCATTCCGCGACATCTTCTGGATATTGGGCGGCAAGCCGAAGGAGGGCGGAATCGAGAGCCTGAGGCGCTATTTTCCCAACATCGCCAAAGCCTATCTGATCGGCGCGGCGAGTGACCTGTTCGCCGAGACCTTCGATGCGGCCGGCAACGTCGCCTACGAGCGCTGCGGCACGCTCGATGTGGCGGTGACTGCGGCGACGCGCGATGCGCTGGCCGCGCCCGGCGAGGCGGAGATCGCCGTGCTGCTCTCGCCGGCCTGCGCCTCCTTCGACCAGTTCCCGAATTTCGAGGTGCGGGGGGAGGCGTTCAGGGGACTGGTAACGGCGCTGCCGGGGTTTGTAAAGTTCGGGGCCGGGTAGGGTTCCAGCACCACCATCCGCCCATTCGGAATCATTCCGTTAACCCTTCATTGACACAATGATTCGTCATTGAGGCGCGCGTTTGCGCGCCATTCTCTCGATGGGAAGCTCTCGCATGGTCTCGCGCGCGGAACCCAGTTTCAGCGGTCGCTGGTGGTGGTCTGTCGATCGGGTGATCCTCGGCGCGCTGATCACGCTGATGGTCTCGGGCGTCGTGCTGCTGATGGCGGGGGGGCCGCCGGTGGCCGAGCGCCTTGGCCTCTCGACCTTCCATTTCGTCAACCGGCAGGCGGTCTATCTGCTGGCGGCGCTGGCCATCGTGCTCAGCGTCTCGTTCCTGTCGCCGCGGCAGGTGCGCCGGGCGGCGCTGCTGATCTTTGCCGCCTCGCTCGCGATGGTGGTGGCGACGCTTTATCTCGGCGTCGAGGTCAAGGGCGCGCGGCGCTGGCTGACACTTGGGCCGCTCGGCTCGATCCAGCCATCCGAATTCATGAAGCCTGCCTTCGTCGTGCTCTCGGCCTGGGCCTTTGCCGAAGGCACGCGCCGGCCGGACCTGCCGGGCACCTGGCTAGCCTTCCTTCTGCTGCCGATCACGATCACGCCGCTCGTGCTGCAGCCCGATTTCGGCCAGACCGTTCTGGTGAGCCTCGTCTGGTGCGGGCTGTTCTTCGTCGCCGGCCTGCACTGGTTCTGGGTGCTGGGGCTTGGCGGGGCCGGGGCCTTCGGCATCCTGATCGCCTATCAGCTCGTGCCGCATGTCCGCGCCCGCATCGAGCGCTTCATGGACAAGGGCTCGGGCGACACCTTCCAGATCGACACGGCGCTGGAGAGCTTTTCGTCGGGCGGCTGGCTCGGCAAGGGGCCGGGCGAGGGTACGGTCAAGCGCATCCTGCCCGACGCCCATACCGACTTCATCTTCGCCGTCACGGCGGAAGAATTCGGCATCGTCGTCTGCATCCTGCTCGTCATGCTGTTTGCGCTGATCGTGCTGCGCTCGCTGCTCGTGGCGCAGAAGGCCGAGGACCCGTTCATGCGGCTCGCTGTGACGGGGCTCGCCTTGCTCTTCGGCATCCAGGCCGCGATCAACATGATGGTCAACCTCCACATGATGCCGGCCAAGGGCATGACGCTGCCGTTCATCTCCTATGGCGGCTCCTCGCTGATCTCGCTCGCCATCGGCACCGGGTTCCTGCTTGCGCTGACGCGCAAACGGCCGCGCGCCACGGGCCATGGTGAGCATGGGCGCTGACGCCATGACGAGCGGGCCTCTGGTCATCCTTGCCGCCGGCGGCACCGGCGGCCATCTGTTTCCGGCCGAGGCGCTGAGCCATGCGCTCCATGCGCGCGGCATGCGCGTCGCGCTGATGACCGACACCCGCGCCGCCGAATTCGCCGGGGCTTTTCCCGCCGAGGCGGTGCATGCCGTGCCGGCGGCGACTCCGTCGGGACGGTCCCTGATGAAGATGGCCGGCGCGCTGCTGCAACTGGCCAAGGGAACCTTCGCCGCGCGCCGGATCGTGCGCGAGCTGAAGCCTGTCCTCGTCGTCGGCTTCGGCGGCTATCCGACCGTGCCGCCGGTGCTCGGCGCTGCGCTCGGCGGCTTCCAGACCCTGATCCACGAGCAGAATGCCGTGATCGGCCGGGCCAACCGCTTCCTGTCGGGGCGCGCGAGCGTGATCGCGACGGGCTTCGCCGAAGTCGGCGGCCTATCGGCATCAGCGAAAGCGAAATGCCGGCAGGTCGGCAATCCGGTCCGGCCGGCGGTGGTCGCGGCGGCCGCGCCCTATCAGTCGCCGGGCGAGGGCGACTTCGAGCTGCTCGTCTTCGGCGGCAGCCAGGGCGCGCGCATCATGGCCGACATCGTGCCGCCCGCGATCCAGTTGCTCACCCAGAGCGAGCGGGCGCGCCTCCGGATCGTCCAGCAGGCGCGCACCGAGGACCATGAGCGGGTTCAGGGCATCTATGCGGAACTCGGCGTCCGCGCCGAGATCGCGCCGTTCTTCAAGGATCTGCCGGCGCGCATGGCCAAGGCCCATCTCGTCATCGGCCGGGCAGGGGCCTCGACCGTCGCCGAGCTCACCGTGATCGGCCGCCCAGCCATCCTCGTTCCGCTGCCGGGCTCGCTCGACCAGGACCAGGCCGCCAACGCCGCCGTGCTGGAGCAGGCGGGCGGGGCGATCCGCATCCTGCAAAGCGAATTCACGCCGCGCCGGCTGGCGACCGAGCTGTCGCAGCTTCTGGCGCAGCCCGCGCACTTGACGACCATGGCCGCAAACGCGAAGAGCGCCGGCATTCCAGACGCTGCCGAGCGGCTTGCCGCGCTCGTCTGCGAGACCGCCGGGTTCTAGTTCCCAAGGATTTCAGATCATGAAGCTGCCGCCAAAACTCGGCGCCATCCATTTCGTCGGAATCGGCGGCATCGGCATGTCCGGCATCGCCGAGGTGCTGCACAATCTCGGCTATCAGGTGCAGGGCTCCGACGCCGCCGACGGCGCAAACGTCAAGCGCCTCGCCGACAAGGGCATCACGACCTTCGTCGGCCACAAGGCGGAGAACATCGGCGAGGCCGAGGTCGTCGTGGTTTCGACCGCGATCAGGCGCGACAACCCGGAGCTTGTCGCTGCGCGCGAAAAGCGGCTGCCGGTCGTGCGCCGGGCCGAGATGCTGGCCGAGCTGATGCGGCTGAAGAGCTGCATCGCCATCGCCGGCACCCATGGCAAGACCACCACGACCTCGCTCGTCGCGACGCTGCTGGAGAAGGGCGGGCTCGATCCGACCGTGATCAATGGCGGCATCATCAACGCCTACGGCACAAACGCCCGCATGGGCGACAGCGACTGGATGGTGGTCGAGGCCGACGAATCGGACGGCACCTTCCTGAAGCTGCCGGCCGATGTCGCGATCGTCACCAACATCGACCCCGAACATCTCGACCATTTCGGCACGTTCGACGCGATCAAGGCGGCGTTCCGGACCTTCGTCGAGAACCTGCCGTTCTATGGTTTCGCCGTGATGTGCATCGACCATCCGACTGTGCAGGGTCTGGTCGGGCAGATCGAGGACCGCCGCGTCATCACCTATGGCGAGAATCCGCAGGCCGATTTCCGACTGATCGACATCGACCTCTCGGGCGGGCAGGCGAAGTTCACGCTGCTGATCCGCGACCGAAAGCGCGGCCGCGACGAGGTCGTGCGCGATCTGATCATGCCGATGCCCGGTCACCACAATGCGCTCAATGCCACGGCCGCGATCGCCGTCGCCTACGATCTAGGCGTGCCAGTGGAGCGCATCCGGGCGGCGCTCGCCGGCTTCGGCGGGGTCAAGCGACGCTTCACGAAAACCGGCGAATGGAACGGTGCGCTGATCTTCGACGATTACGGCCATCACCCGGTCGAGATCGCCGCCGTGCTGAAGGCCGCGCGCGCATCGACCAAGGGCAAGGTGATCGCGATCGTGCAGCCGCATCGCTACACAAGGCTCGCCAGCCTGTTCGACGATTTCGCCGCCTGCTTCAACGACGCCGATACGGTGATCGTGGCCGAGACCTATGCCGCGGGCGAGGCGCCGATCGCCGGCGCGGACCGCGATTCGCTGGTCTCGGGCATCAAGGCGCGCGGGCATCGCCATGCGCTGCCGCTGGAGGGGCCGGAGGCCTTGGCCGGGATGGTCGCGGAGCTGGCGGGACAGGGGGACTATGTCGTATTCCTCGGTGCGGGCAACATCACGCAATGGGCCTATGCGCTGCCGGGCGAGCTGGCGGCGCGTTCTTGACCCTTCTCCCCTCGGGGGAGACGGGCTATAGCGCCCGCCCATGACCTTCCCCGACATCACATCTGATCTCCGCGCCGCCGCGCCCGCTTTGCGCGGGCGACTGCTCGCCAATCACGATATGGCCGGGCTGACCTGGTTCCGGGTCGGCGGCCCGGCGCAGGTGCTGTTCACGCCGGCCGACGAAGACGATCTCGCCCTGCTGCTGTCGGTTCTGCCGGCCGATATCCCGGTCACGGTGGTCGGGCTGGGCTCGAACCTGATCGTGCGCGACGGCGGCATTCCCGGCGTGGTCATCCGGCTCGGCGGCAAGGCCTTCGGCGAGATTGTGCTGGAGGACGGCGACCGGCTGCGGGCCGGCACGGCAGTGCCCGACGTCAAGGTGGCGCGTGCGGCGGCCGACGCCTCGCTCGACGGGCTCGCCTTTTATCGCGGCATTCCGGGCTGCATCGGCGGGGCGCTGCGCATGAACGCCGGCGCCCATGGCGGCGAGACCACCGATGTGCTGGTCGAGGCGCGCGGCGTCACGCGGGCGGGCGTGATCGTCACGCTCGGCCATGCGCAGATGGGCTTCACCTACCGCAACAGCGCAACCTCCACCCACGAGATCGTCTTCACCTCGGCGCTGTTCCAGGGCCGGCCGGGCGAGCAGGCGGCGATCCAGGCCGAGATGGACCGCGTCACGGCGGCGCGCGAGGCGGCCCAGCCGATCAAGGAGCGCACCGGCGGCTCGACCTTCAAGAACCCGCCCGGCGGAAAAGCCTGGCAACTCATCGACGCCGCCGGCTGCCGCGGCTTGCGACTCGGCGGCGCGCAGGTCTCCGAGATGCACTGCAACTTCCTGATCAACATCGGCGGCGCGACGGCCGCCGATGTCGAGGGGCTGGGCGAGGAGGTGCGCCGGCGGGTGAAGGAGAATTCCGGCTTCGATCTGCAGTGGGAGATCAAGCGGGTTGGGGTGGTAGGGTGATGCTCGGCCGCCGTCGATCCCGGCGGCGGCCGCCACAACCGGCTCAGTCGGCGATGTGGATCGCGACCTTGCCGCGATGAGCGCCGCTGAGCAGGCGTTCGAATGCGGCGTCGGCCTTCTCGAACGGAAAAACCTCGTCGATGATCGGGCGCACGCCGGACCTCAGCGACGCCGCCAGATTGCTCACCGAGCCGACATAGACGCCGCGCAGATTGATCGCCTTCATCAGGATCGCGCCGGTGTTGATCTCGCCGCCGAAGCCGGTGAGCACGCCGACGAGCGCGACCTCGCCGCCGGGACGGACGGCTGCAAGCGCCTGGTTCAGGGTGCCCGATCCTCCGACCTCGACGACGTGATCGACACCCTCGCCGCCGGCGATTTCGGCCGCCCGCGCACCCCAGTCGGGGACGTCGCGATAATTGATGCCTGCATCGGCCCCAAGCGCGCGGGCGCGCGCCAGCTTCTCGTCGGAACTGGATGTCGCGATGACGCGGGCTCCGACGGCGCGCGCGAATTGGAGGGCGAAGGTCGAGACGCCGCCGGTGCCTTCGACCAGCACCGTATCGCCCGGCCTGATCCCGCCGCCTCCGAACAGGCAGTTCCAAGCGGTGACGCCAGCGCAGGGATAGGCGGCGCCTTCCGCGAACGACCAGGAGTCGGGGAGCCGGGCGACGCCGGTTGCCGGGACGACGATCCGCTCGGCCAGCACGCCATCGACGAAGCCACCGCCCAGCGCCCGGGCCTGCTTGGCTGCGCTGAACGGACCTTCGGTCCAACGCGGCATGAAGCCGACGGCGACGCGCTCGCCGACACGCTCTTGCGCGACTCCCTCCCCGACCGCCGCGATGACGCCGGCGCCGTCCGAGAGGGGAATGAGGTCCGCCCGCTGGTCGCCGCCGTAGCGCGCCTCGCGAACGATCGTGTCGCGGTAGTTGAGGGTGGCGGCCTTCAGGTCGATAAGGACCTCGCCTGGACCGGGTTTCGGCTCCGTCTCGTTCACAAGCCGCAACGGCGCGGCTGCTCCATTCAGTCGATAGGCACGCATGACGATCTCCTCGGATTGATGATCCCAGGTGGACCTAAACAGACGTTGTCGTTAGAAGAAGTACGTACAAAAGGAACATGTACTATCATGAATGATAGCGTCAGAGGGGCCCGTCGCCGGGCGACCAAGACGGGTTGCGCCGTCGAGGCGACGATGAGCGTGGTCGGCGGCGTATGGAAGCCCGTGCTGGTGTTCCATCTTCTGGATGGCCGTCTTCGATTCAATGCGCTCTGCCGGCTGACGCCGAACGCGACGCCGCGCATGATCACGCTGCAACTCCGCGAGCTGGAAGCAGATGGCGTCATCCGGCGCATCGTTTATCCGGAGGTGCCGCCCCGCGTTGAGTATGAACTTACCGCATTCGGAAGGACGCTGGAGCCGATCCTGATCAGCCTGCGCGACTGGGGCGAGGCGTTCCAGACCCGCGAGCCGGCCGGTTCGCCGCTCGATTCCGATCCAACCTCTTAACGCCGCGTTAACCACCCTTGCCCGAGGGTCGGCGCATTGCGCGCTACCTGAGGACCCGCATGACCAAACATGTCGCAGTGCTGATGGGCGGCTGGTCCGTCGAGCGCGAGGTCAGCCTGAATACGGGCGCGGGTTGCGCCGCGGCGCTGGAGAGCGTCGGCTACCGCGTGACGCGGATCGATGTGCAGCGCGACGTGGCGCAGGTGCTCAGCGGCTTGCGCCCCGACATCGTCTTCAACGCTTTGCATGGCCGCTTCGGCGAGGACGGCACGATCCAGGGCATGCTGGAAATCCTCGGCATTCCCTATACCCATTCCGGCGTGCTGGCCTCCGCGCTGGCCATCCGCAAGGACCGGGCGAAGACCGTGGTCTCGGCCGCCGGCGTCGCGGTGGCGCATGGCGTCAACGTTTCGCGTTTCGAAGCGGCCAGGCGCCATGTCCTGCCGCCGCCCTATGTGCTGAAACCGATCGACGAGGGCTCGTCCGTCGGCGTCGTCATCGTCAAGAAGGGCAGAGAGCATCCGCCGCAGGAGATCGCCCGCGCCGACTGGCCCTGCGGCGAGATGATGATGGCGGAAACCTTCATTTCCGGGCGCGAACTGACCTGCGCCGTGATGGGCGACCGCTCTCTGGGCGTCACCGAGATCCGCGCCGCCACGGGCGAGTTCTACGACTACGATGCGAAGTACACGAAAGGTGGCTCGATCCACATCTGCCCGGCACAAATTTTACCAAAAATTTACCAGCAGATCGAAGAGTGGTCGTTAACGGCGCATCAAGCAATCGGGTGCCGGGGCGTCAGCAGGTCGGACTTCAGATATGACGACGAGAGCGACACGCTCGTCTGGCTGGAGGTCAACACGCAGCCCGGCATGACCGAGACCAGCCTGGTGCCTGAATTGGCTGCCCATGCGGGCCTGAACTTCGGTGAACTCGTCAGATGGATGGTGGAGGACGCCTCCTTGGATCGGTGAAAGCGGGAACGGCCCTGGCCGTCCGCCGCTCCACGATCCCTGCTGCCGGCCCGCAATTGCTGGTCGGCGAGCGCTCGGGCCGCTGGCTCCGGCGCTCGCGCCGCAGCGCGGCCGCGCTGCCGCTCGGCCAGCGCCTGCCCCGCCGGATCGGCACCAGCCTCGCACTTGGCTTCCTTGCCCTGACCCTCGGTGTCGGCTGCGTGCTCGGCGGCCATATCGACAGGCTGCGTGAGAGCCAGGGCGAGCCGCGCCACATGCTAGCAAGGCTCATCGGTTTCGGGATCGACCGCGTCACCATCTCCGGCATCGCCGAATTGTCGGAAATCGAGGTGCTGATCGCCGCCGGCATCGACCCCAAGGTCTCGCTCGCCTTCTTCGACGCCGACGAGGCGCGCAAGCGGCTGGAAGCCACGCCCCTGATTCGCGAGGCGACCGTCCGCAAGCTCTATCCCGGCGAGGTCTCGATCACGCTGACCGAGCGCGAGCCCTATGCGCTCTGGCAGGTCAAGGGCGAGCTCTTCGTCATCGCCGCCGACGGCACCGTGATCGACAAGATGGATGACGGTCGCTTCGCCCATCTGCCGCTGGTCGTCGGGCCGGACGCCAACAAGCGCGCCGGAGAATATCTCGCCCTGCGGGCCGAGGCCGGCGCGCTTGCGCCGCGCATGCGGGCGGCGACCCTGATCGCCGGCCGGCGCTGGACGCTGAAGCTCGACAACGGGATGGATGTGCGTCTGCCAGAAACCGGCGCTGCCGAAGCGGTCAAGCGCCTCGTCGCCTTGCAGGGCGATCTTCGCCTGCTCGACAAGGATGCGCTGGCGATCGATCTGCGCCAGGCCGACCGCGTCGTGCTGCGGCTCTCGGAGGAGGCGGCCTCCGCCCGCGCCGAGCAGCTCAAGACCAAGGGCAAGAAGAAGGGAGGCGAGGCATGAGCCTGACCTCCCAGGGCCTGACGCCGCGGATGCGGCCGCTGTCCTCGCGCAAAAGCGCGACACTGTCGATTCTCGACATCGGCACCAGCAAGGTGGTCTGCCTGATCGCCGAGCTGAATCCGGCCGAGGCCAACCAGCGCCTGCGCGGCCGCACCCATGTCGCGCGCATCATCGGCATCGGCCATCAGCGCTCGCTCGGCGTCAAGGGCGGCGCGATCATCGATCTGGAGAGCGCCGAGCGCGCCATCCGGGCCGCAGTCGACGCCGCCGAGCGGATGGCCAAGGTCGAGGTGCAATCGGTCGTGGTCAACCTGACCGGCGGACGCCTCGGCTCGCAGCATTACGAGGCGGGCGTCGATCTGCGGTCCGGCTCGGTCGGCGGCGGCGACGTCAAGCGCGTGCTGGCGGCTGCAGCCACCCATGCGATCCGCCCAGGCAAGGCCGTGCTGCACGCGCTGCCGACCGGCTATGCGCTCGACGGCATTCCCGGCGTGCTCGATCCGCGCGGCCTGATCGGCAACAAGCTCTCCGTCGACATGCATGTCGTCGCCAGCGAGGCTGCCGCCGCGCGCAACGTTATGCTCGCGGTCGAGCGCTGCCATCTCGAGGTCGAGGCGGTGGTCGCGACCCCCTATGCGTCGGGCCTGTCGGTCCTGGTCGACGACGAGGCCGAGATGGGCGTCGTCGTGGTCGACATGGGCGGCGGCACCACCAGCCTCGGCGTCTTCGCCGGCGGCCATCTGATGCATGCCGACGCGATCGCGGTCGGCGGCAACCACATCACCATGGACGTGGCGCGCGGGCTCTCGACGCGGGTCTCGGCGGCCGAGCGGCTGAAGACGCTGCACGGCTCGGCGATTTCCAGCGCGTCCGACGAGCGCGACATGATATCGGTGCCTCAGGTCGACGACGACGAGCGCGACACGCCCAACCACCTGCCGAAATCCCAGCTCGTGCGGATCATCAAGCCGCGCGTCGAGGAAATCCTCGAACTGGTTCGCGACCGGCTGGGCGCTGCAGGCTTCTCGGCCCAGGCCGGCCGCAGGATCGTGCTGACCGGCGGCGCCTGCCAGCTCACCGGTCTGCCCGAGACGGCGCGGCGCATCCTCGGCGGCCAGGTCCGGACCGGGCGTCCGCTCGGCATCAAGGGCCTACCCGAGGCCGGCAAGGGTCCTGCCTTCGCGGCCTCGGTCGGCCTGCTGGTCTATCCGCAGGTCGCCCATGTCGAGCATTTCGAACCACGCAGCGCCGGCGCGTTCCAGCCGCCGGGCATGGACGGCTATCTCTCGCGGGTCGGGCGGTGGCTGAAGGAAAGTTTCTAACGCGTTCAGGTGCGCGGGGCGTTTTTCCGGCCGCACCACAGTCGAAATCGTAGCAATCGGGACGGCTCCCGCCAGGCGCCGGACAAGGACCAAAAGAGGCAACCATGGCGATGAATCTGCAAGCCCCGGACATCCGGGAACTCAAGCCCCGGATCACGGTGTTCGGCGTCGGCGGCGCCGGCGGCAATGCGGTCAACAACATGATCGAGGCCGGTCTCGACGGCGTCGATTTCGTCGTCGCCAACACCGACGCGCAGGCGCTGGCGCTGAGCCGCGCCTCGCGCATCATCCAGATGGGCCTGCAGGTCACCGAAGGTCTCGGCGCCGGCTCGCAGCCGGAAGTCGGGCGCGCCGCGGCCGAAGAGGTGATCGACGAGATCCGTGATCATCTGGCGGGCGCGCACATGGTCTTCATCACGGCGGGCATGGGCGGCGGCACCGGCACGGGTGCGGCCCCCGCGATCGCCCGCGTCGCCCGCGACATGGGCATCCTGACGGTCGGCGTCGTCACCAAGCCGTTCCAGTTCGAAGGCCATCGCCGCATGCGCATGGCGGAGGCAGGCATCGGCGAGCTCAACGAGGCGGTCGACACGCTGATCGTGATCCCGAATCAGAACCTGTTCCGCGTCGCCAACGAGACGACCGGCTTCGCCGACGCCTTCGGCATGGCTGACCAGGTGCTCTATTCCGGCGTCGCCTGTATCACCGACCTGATGGTGCGGCCGGGCCTGATCAACCTCGACTTCGCCGACGTGCGCGCCGTGATGCGCGGCATGGGCAAGGCGATGATGGGCACCGGCGAGGCGCAGGGCGACAAGCGCGCCCTCAACGCGGCGCAGGCGGCGATCAACAACCCGCTGCTCGACGATGTCTCGATGAAGGGCGCGCGCGGCCTGCTGATCTCGATCACCGGCGGGCGCGACATGAAGCTCTACGAGGTCGACGAAGCCGCCACCCGCATTCGCGAGGAGGTCGATTCCGAGGCCAACATCATCGTCGGGGCGACGTTCGACGAGGCGCTCGAAGGCACCGTCCGCGTCTCGGTTGTCGCGACCGGCATCGACAAGCCGCAGACCACGCAGGCCGAGATGGACGAGACCGAGGCGCGAATCGCCCAGGTCGCCGAGCGTCTGAAGGCGGAAGCCCGCCTGCGCACGGCCGCTCCCGCGCCGCGCCAGCCGATGATGGCTGCCGAGCCCGCGATGGTCCCGAGCATCGAGACGCTCCGCCCGGTGGCGGCTCCCGCGCCGGTCGCCATCTCCGAGCATATCCGCATCGAACCGGCGCAGCCGCGCCCGATGATGGCGGCGGCCCCGGTGCTGGATCTGGTCGCCCCCGTCGAGCCGATGGCCGCCCAGCCCGAGAGCTTCATCCCGCCGGCGCCCGAGCGCTCCGTCGTGCGCCCGACCCGCATGCCGCGAATCGAGGATCTGCCCGTTCCCGCGCAGAACCAGATCAACGCCCAGCGCGGCGCGCAGTCGGCGCCGCAGGCCGGCGTCTCGGCCGATCAGAAGCGCATGTCGCTGATGCAGCGCCTCGCCTCCGTCGGCTTCGGCCGCAAGGACGAGGAGGCGGCCGAGCAGCCGGCTCCGCCGGTGCGCCAGGCGCCCGCCGCGCCCATGGTCGCCGCCGCGCCGAGCGCCGCCCACGCGGAATACATGCGCCGGCCGGCCCAGCCGGCCTCGCGTCCCGCGCAGGGCCAGCTCGACACGCTCGGCCGGACCCAGCCGAATCGCAGCACCGAGGAGGATCATCTCGAGATCCCCGCCTTCCTGCGCCGCCAGACGAGCTGAAGCCTCCCGGCAGGCCGTCACATGACTGTAACAAGCCCCGGCGCAGCGCCCTGCGCCGGGGCTTGTTCACTTTTAAAAAACCATATTTATCAAGAGGATCGTCAGCATTCTCTGGCGTTGTGCGGTTGTAACAGAGCGAAAGAAAGCGTGATTTTGCCCAACTGGCCGAGGCGCTTATGTTGCGACTGCACTAAGGGGGACATCGGCGCGGGGTTTCGACTCGGCGTCGCGCTTTCAGGGGTACCGCAGGCGATAACGGCCGGACGCTTCGAACAAGCGTCCCAAGTCCGTTCTGTGGTCTAGAATTTGGATACCGGAATGAATTTCGATCGGCAGATGACACTGCGCGCTCCTGTGACCCTGACGGGCATCGGCGTGCATTCCGGCTCTCCCGCCACGATCTGCCTCAAGCCTTCCAGTGCGAACTCCGGCATCGTCTTCCTGCGCAAGGGCCTCGACAATGGCCCCGCCCAGCTCATCCACGCCAAGCACACCAAGGTCAGCGCGGCCGAGCTCTGCACGGTGATCGGCGACAAGGCCGCCGCTTCCGTCGCTACGATCGAGCATCTGATGTCGGCCTGCGCCGGCCTGGGTCTCGACAATGTCCTCGTCGAGATCGACGGCCCCGAAATGCCGATCATGGACGGCAGCGCCGCCGAATTCGTGACGGCGATCGAGGCGACCGGGACCGTGTCGCTCAGCGCCGCGCGCCGCTACCTCAAGGTGCTGCAGCCGGTGCGCGTCGAGAACGGCCGCGCCTTCGCCGAGCTTCTGCCCTCCGACGAGGGGTTCCGTCTGGATGTCGAGATCGACTTCGACACGACGGTGATCGGCCGCCAGCGCAAGGTCTTCGATCTGGAGCCGACGGCTTACGCCCGCGAGATTTCCCGCGCCCGCACCTTCGGCTTCATGCGCGATGTCGAGCAGCTCTGGAAAGCCGGCTTCGCGCTCGGCGCCTCGCTCGACAACACCGTCGCCATCGGCGAGGACAAGGTCATCAATCCCGAAGGCCTGCGGTATGCCGACGAGTTCGTGCGTCACAAGGTTCTGGATGCGATCGGCGATCTGGCGCTGGCCGGCTATCCGCTCCAGGGCGAATTCCGCTCCTATTGCGGCGGGCACCGCCTGAACGTCCGCATTCTCGAGGCGCTCTTCGCCGACCGTGCGAACTACGCCATCGTCGAGGCCGCCCCCGTCTATGCCGCGCCGCGCGCCGTGCAGATGGCCGCCGCCGCGCCGGCCGCCTTCGCGCCCGATATTCGCTGAGTCGCTGGCCTCCAGCCCTTCAAGAACTGCGAGGAGGCTCGGGCCATTGTTGCTCCCGCCTTCGATTTGTCGATTTTCTGTCGCATCCGGGGCTCGGATCCTGACGGGCGTCCTGCGCAGTGGCGCTGCGGTCGCGTCTGAGGTATGGCATGCGCTCCCGTCAGCGGGAGCGAGCGAAAGAGGACGGACGACGTGAGCGTCAATCGGCAAATCAATCCGACCCCCAACCGTGCTGGCAGGGCTGGCGCAAGCCTCGCCGTGACGCTTGGCGTCGCGGTTCTGCTCGGCGGCTGCGATACGATGTCGTCGCTCAACCCGTTCGATCGTCCGGAGGTCTACAAGCCCGAGATCGTCGCCGAGGTTCCGGCCGACAAGCTCTACAATGAGGGCCTGGCCCGGCTGCAAAACGGCGACAGCGAAGGCGCGACGAAGAAGTTCGACGAGATCGACAAGAACGCGCCGTTTTCGCCCTATGCCAAAAGGGGCCTGATCCTCGCCGCCTACACCAATTACCAGGCGAGCAAGTGGGAGGAGGCGATCACCGCCTCGCGCCGTTTCATCGCGCAGAACCCGGCAAGCCCCGATGCGGCCTATGCGCAGTACATCATGGGCATGTCCTATTTCAACCAGATCCCCGATGCGACGCGCGACCAGGAGCGCACCGAGCGCGCCATCGCCGTGCTGCAGGAACTGGTGAACAAATATCCGAAGTCGGAATATGTGCTCGACGCCAAGGAGAAGATTCTCGTCGCCCGCGACCAGCTCGCCGGCAAGGAGATGAATGTCGGGCGCTACTATCTCGAGAAGCGCAACTACACCGGCGCGGTGAACCGCTTCCGCGACGTGATCACCAAGTACCAGACCACGCGCCATGTCGAGGAGGCGCTGATGCGCCTGACCGAGGCCTATATGGCGCTGGGCATCACCAACGAGGCGCAGACGGCGGCCGCCGTGCTCGGGCACAATTTCCCTGACAGCCCATGGTACAAGGATTCCTATGTGCTGCTGGAGAGCGGCGGGCTCGCCCCGCGCGAGGATCGCGGCTCCTATATCAGCCGCGCTTTCCAGGGTTTTTCGCGGGCGGTCATCAGCCTGAACCCGTTCTGACGGGATTTTCATGACGGCTCGCCTGCGCAATCGCCGCTCACCGGGCCTGCGCTGAGCCATGCTGGCTCAGCTCCTCATCCGCGACATCGTCCTGATCGACAGGCTCGATCTGAGCCTTTCCGATGGCCTGAGCGTGCTCACCGGCGAGACGGGGGCGGGCAAGTCGATCGTGCTCGACGCCTTCGCGCTGGCGCTGGGCGGGCGCGGCGACGGCTCGCTGGTGCGCCATGGCGAGGCGCAAGGTCAGATCAGCGCGGTCTTCGACCTGCCTATGGCGCATCCCGCCCGCCTGCTCGCGCAGGCGCAGGAAATCGACACCGATGGCGACCTGATCCTGCGCCGGGTGCAATATGCCGACGGGCGAACCCGCGCCTTCGTCAACGACCAGCCGGTCAGCGTCCAGATCCTGAAGCTGATCGGGGCCGCGATCGTCGAGATCCACGGGCAGCATGACGACCGTGCTCTGACCGACGCGGGCCAGCACCGCGCCATTCTCGACGGATTCGGCGGGCTCGATACGCAGGCGGCCGAGGTCGCGGCCGCCAGCGAGACGCTGAAGCGCGCCCGCCAGGCCCTGCAGGCGCAGCGCATCCGCGTCGAGGCGGCGCGCAAGGAGGCCGATTTTCTGCGCCATGCCGTGGCGGAGTTGACCAAACTCGCGCCCTGTTCTGGCGAGGAGGACGCGCTGGCCGCGACGCGGCAGGGCATGATGCAGGCCGAGAAGGTCGCGCGCGATCTCTCCGAGGCTTACGAGGCGGTCGGCGGGCAGGCCTCGCCCTTGCCCGCGCTGTCGGCCGTATTGCGCCGGCTGGAGCGGCGGGCGGGGCAGGCGCCGGCGCTGATCGACCCGTCAAGCGCCGCGCTCAATACCGCGCTGGTGGCGCTGGAGGAGGCGGGCGAGGCGCTGCAGGCGGCGATGCGCGCGGCGCAATACGATCCGCGCGAGCTGGAGCGCACCGAGGAGCGCTTGTTCGCCCTGCGCGCCGCTGCGCGAAAATTCGATGTGCCGGTCGACGGGCTCCTGCCGCTCGCCGACAGCATGGCCGCCGATCTCGCCGCGCTCGACGACAGCGAGGGCGCGCTTGGCCGCCTGGAGGACGAGCTTAAGCAGGCCGAGGCCGCCTTCGTCAGGCTTGCGCAGGCGCTGTCTCTGGCGCGGCGCGAGGCGGCCGCCCGGCTCGATTCGGCGGTCAAGACGGAGCTCCCGCCGCTCAAGCTCGAGCGCGCCCGCTTCATCACGCAGATCGAGACGGATGCGGCCGCGCGCGGGCCGGAGGGCTTCGACCGCGTCGAGTTCTGGGTCGAGACCAATCCCGGCACGCGGCCGGGCCCGATGATGAAGGTCGCGTCCGGCGGCGAGCTGTCGCGCTTCATGCTGGCGTTGAAGGTGGTGCTGGCCGAGCGTGGCTCGGCCCCGACGCTGGTCTTCGACGAGATCGACACCGGCGTCGGCGGCGCGGTCGCCGACGCCATCGGCGAGCGGTTGGCGCGGCTTGCCTCGCGCGTGCAGGTGATTTCGGTGACGCACGCCCCGCAGGTCGCCGCCAAGGCCGGCCGGCACTTCCTGATCGCCAAATCGGCGCTGGACGGCGATGCGGCCGGCCGCACGGTGACGCGCGTGACCGCGCTGGAAGAGCAGGGCCGCCGCGAGGAGATCGCCCGCATGCTGGCAGGCGCGTCGATCACGGAAGAGGCGAGGGCGGCCGCCGGGCGGCTGCTGGAGGCGGCGGGGATCAAGGGGTAGTCAAAGCATGCCGGCTTTGCGGCCGCTCCATTCCCTTTTGCCCCGATCTGCTCTAAGAGCCGCATCTAAACGATGGCTGCGCGCCGGCTTGCGCTCTTGTGCCGCTCAGCCCCTCGCCCGACTTCCTGCGCCGTTTTCCTGATCCAGCGCCCTAACCCCCAGGCCAGACATCCCATGTCCTTTCTTCCAACCAGCCCGCCGCTCGCGCGTGCGCTGGCCGAACGCAATTATTCCGATCCGACGCCGGTGCAGAACGCCGTGCTGGAGGAGAACGCCGCGGGTCGCGACCTGCTCGTTTCTTCGCAAACCGGTTCAGGCAAGACCGTCGCCTATGGGCTCGCCATCGCGGCCACGCTGCTGGGCGAAGCGGAGGCTTTTCCGCGCGCCGGAAAACCCTTGGCGCTGATCATCGCGCCGACGCGCGAACTGGCGCTTCAGGTCCAGCGCGAACTCGCCTGGCTCTACAAGCACGCCAATGCCCGCGTCATCGCCTGCGTCGGCGGCATGGATCCGCGCCGCGAGGCTGCCCTGCTCGACGAGGGCGCGCATCTCGTCGTCGGCACGCCCGGCCGTCTGCGCGACCATATCGAGCGCCACCGTCTCGATGTCTCGGCCCTCCGGGCCGTCGTGCTCGACGAGGCCGACGAGATGCTCGATCTCGGTTTCCGCGACGATCTCGAATTCATTCTGAAGACGACGCCGGCCGAGCGCCAGAGCCTGCTCTTCTCGGCGACATTGCCCAAGGCGATCATCCAGCTCGCCACCAACTACCAGCGCAACGCGCTGCGCATCGAGGTGGCGGGCGGCTCGCGCGGCCATGCCGACATCGAGTACCGCGCCATCCGGGTCTACCCCAAGGAAGCGGAGCTCGCCGTCGTCAACCTGCTGCGCTTCCATGACGCGCCGACCGCGCTGGTGTTCTGCAACACGCGCAATTCCGTGCGCCATCTCGAGGCGATCCTGCTGGAGCGCGGGTTTTCGGCTGTGGCGCTGTCTGGCGAACTCTCGCAGAGCGAGCGCAATTCGGCGCTGCAGGCGCTGCGCGACGGCCGGGCGCGCGTCTGCGTCGCGACCGATGTCGCTGCGCGCGGAATCGACCTGCCGGGGCTTGAGCTGGTGATCCATGCCGAATTGCCCAACGATCCGGAGGTGATGCAGCATCGCTCCGGCCGCACCGGGCGCGCCGGCAACAAGGGCACCAGCGTGCTGCTGGTGCCGGTCTCGCGCCGCCGCAAGGCCGAGATGCTGATCGCGGAGGCGAAGGTCGAGGCCGTCTGGGCCGGGCCTCCCACGGCCGAGGAAATCCGCGCGCTCGACCAGCAGCGCCTTCTCAGCGACCCGATCCTGACGGGCGACGCCGACGAGGATGATGCGGCGATGGTCGCGGCGCTGGTTGCTGGCCGTTCGCCCCACGAGATCGCGGCTGCGCTGGTGCGGGTTTACCGTTCGCGCCTGCCCGGCGCGGAGGAGGTCGGCGATCCGAATTTCGGCCGCGATTCGCGGCCGGTGCGGGCGCGCGAGGATTACGCGCCGCGCGAGGGCGCGCGCTTCGGTGAAAACCGTGACGACAGCCCGCGCTCCGACGCGCCTCGTCACAAGGCCGGCCCGCGCGGCGATACGGTCTGGTTCCGCCTCAATATCGGCCGCAAGGACGGCGCCGATCCGCGCCAGTTGCTGCCGATGCTGTGCCGTCGCGGCAAGATCACCCGCGACGAAGTCGGCGCGATCCGGATCTTCGACAAGGAGACCAAGGTCGAGATCGACGCCGGTGTCGCGGAGCGCTTCTACGAGCTGGCCAAGGCCGCCGACCGCGACAAGATCGTGATCGAGCCGGTGACGGGCGAGGAGGAGCGGCGTCCCGCAAAGCCCTTCGCCGAGAAGGCGAGCCATGTCCCTTCAAGTCACGCGCCGGCCCCTTATGCGCGGCCCGAGCGCGGCGACGAGCGGCCGGCCAAGTCGTTCGACAAGAAGCCTTACGAGAAGAAGCCGTATCAGAAGAAGCCGTTCGAGGGCCGCGCGCCTGAAGGCGGCTCTTTCGAGGGCAAAAAGCCCTATGAAGGCAAGAAGAAGCCTTACGAGGGGAAGGGCAAGCCCTTCGGCGCGGCCAAGTCCTACGATCCGGTCCGCAGCGACCGCGAACAGCAGCTTTCGGATCCCAACGTCTCGTTCCGCTCGGGCCCGAGGCCCGCGGGCAAGCCGGCGGGACAGCCTTATGCCGGCGGCAAGCCCGGTTTCGGCAAGCCCCATGCCGGCAAGGGCGACGGCGACCGTCCCACAGGCAAGCCCTTCGGTGCGGGCAAACCGTTCAAGAGCAAGAAGCCGCGCTGAGGCCGAAGCCGCGCAGATGCGTTTTCGTCTCGGCCCGTGGTCGGTCGTTCAGCGCAAGCCGAGGAACGACAGGATGGCGAGCACGACGACGATCAGACCGACGATGTAGATGATGTTGTTCATGGCGAGCCCCCAGGCTTGAGCGGGCCATCGCAGCCCGCATGAATGCATGCCGCAGCGAACGCCCGGCAATGAGGCAACCGCGCTGCGCCGCGATTGTTCCCGATGCAGCATTGGTGGGGGCCTCAGGGAGCCGGATCGCTCCGGCTCCCGTTGCCGCCGGCATGCCGCAAGGCTCAGTAGCAGCGCCGGACCGGACGCTCGACCAGGCCGATGCCGGGCACGAAGCGGGCCTTGATGACCGTGTAGCAGCCGCCGCCGTAGAAGCCGGCATAGACCGGCGCATAGCCCCAGCCGCGATGGCCCCAATGGCGACGGCCCTCGCCCCAGGGGCGCGGATGACGCCAGCTATGGCCATAATGGCCGCGATGGCCGTGGCCGCCATGCCAGCCGGGCGCGGCTTCGGCGGAGGTGGAGCCGGCGATGGAGCCGCCGGCAAAGACGCCCGCGCCGAGCACGAATGCGGTGGCGATGCCGGCGAGGGTGATGCGCTTGGTCATGACTCTGCTCCCTTGTTTCAAGAAGCAGCACCGTGCCGCTCCATGCCCATTGGTCGCGGGCCGGAGCGGCGAGGTTCAAAGCGCGATACGGTTTCTTTTCGCGGGTGCGTTCGCGGTCCGCCTGTTCGTCTTGCTCAGGCCTCGACGATTTTGCGGTACAAATGCCAGCTCGCATGGCCGAGCACAGGCATCACCACCACGAGACCGACCAGCACCGGCAGCGAGCCGAGCACCAGCAGGCCGACGATCATCAGGCCCCAGAGCGTCATGACGCGGGGGTTGGCTTCGACCGCTGCGATCGAGGTCTTGATCGCGGTCGCCGCATCGACGCGCCTGTCGATGATCAGCGGGAAGGAGACCACCGAGATCGCGAAAGCCGCGATGGCGAAGAGCAGGCCGACAGCGTTGCCGACGACGATCATCACCCAGCCGTCGAAGGTGGTCAGCACCGCGCGCGCGAAATCCCCGGCGCTGGCGCCGGCCGGCAATCCCAGAAGGCCGCGATAGATCAGCCAGGCGGAGATCATCCAGGCGACGAACAGGCCCGTCAGCATGGACCCGAGCAGCGCGATCTGCGAGATCGACGGCGACCTCAGGATGGCCAAGGCGTGACCCCAGGAGGAATCGATGCCCTTCTCGCGCCGCCGGCTGATCTCGTAGAGCCCGATCGCCGCGAAGGGCCCGAGCAGCGCGAAGCCCGCGATCAGCGGAAACAGCAGCGGGATGATGTCGTAGCTCACCGTGAGCTGTCCGAGCAGCACGCCGGCGATGGGGTAGATCAAAGCCAGGAAGACGAGATGGCTCGGCTTGGCCTTGAAGTCCTCCCAGCCACGCCAGAGCGCGTCGCGGAGATCCTGCGTGGTGATGGTGCGGATGCGTGGCCCGGCGGCCTCGTCGCGGCCGGCCTGCATCATGGTGGCGTCGAGATTGGCCATGGCGTGTCTCCCGGTTCGTCGCCCGGTCCGCCTGCGGCGTTGACGCTATCCTCGGATCAACGGCCTGAAGGCGTCGAGCATCCAATTCCCAGCACAACGATCATACGCCCATCGGCGCGTCTTGTCGCAGTCCCCGCAAACACAAGAACGGGAGCGGGAGGCGAATGGTTCCGGCTCGCTGCTGACACTTCCGCGACGTCGCCATCTCGCATAAATCAGTCGCCATGAGCGAAACCGAGACGCCCCCGATCGAGAGCCTGAGCGCTCGCCAGGCGAGAGCCGAGCACAGGGCGCTCGCCGCCGAGATCGCGGAAGCCGACCTCGCCTATCACCGGGACGATGCGCCGATCCTCGACGATGCGAGCTACGATGCCAAGCGCCGCCGGCTCGATGCGATCGAGGCGGCGTTCCCGGCGCTGAAGGAAGCGGACGCGGTCACCGACAAGGTCGGTGCGAAACCCTCGTCGAAATTCGCCAAGATCAGGCATCGCGTGCCGATGCTTTCGCTGGGTAACGCCTTTTCCGACGAGGATGTCGCCGAGTTCGTCCAGCGGGTGCGCAGCTTTCTCGGGATGAAGGCGGAGGTCTCAGGGCCTGCCTTCACCGCCGAACCGAAGATCGACGGGCTGTCGCTGTCGTTGCGCTATGCGCGTGGCGAACTCGTCCATGCCGCGACGCGCGGCGACGGCGAGGAGGGCGAGGACGTGACCGCCAACGCCCGCACGATCGCCGACATTCCGCATCGCCTGTCTGGCGACGATGCGCCCGAGATCGCCGAGGTGCGTGGCGAAGTCTATCTGCGCCATGATGATTTCGCCGGCATCAACGAACGCCAGCGGGAAAAGGGGCTTCCCGAATTCGCCAACCCGCGCAATGCGGCGGCGGGCTCGCTGCGCCAGCTCGACGTCTCGATCACGGCGGCGCGGCCGCTGCGCTTCTTCGCCTATGCCTGGGGCGAGATGCCGGTGCGGCCCGCCGCGACGCAAGCCGGCGTGGTCGCGGCTTTTGCGCGCTGGGGCTTTCGCACCAACCCGCTGATGGTGCTCTGCGAGACAGTCTCGGAGTTGCTGGTGCATTACCGCGCCATCGAGGCGCAGCGCGCCGCGCTCGGCTACGACATCGACGGCGTCGTCTACAAGGTCGACGATCTTGCGCTGCAGGCCCGCCTCGGCTTCGTCTCGCGCGCGCCGCGCTGGGCGATCGCGCACAAGTTTCCGGCCGAACTGGCGACGACCGTGCTGGAGGCGATCGACATCCAGGTCGGGCGCACCGGCGCGCTCTCGCCGGTGGCGCGGCTCAAGCCTGTGACCGTCGGCGGCGTCGTCGTCACCAATGCGACGCTGCACAACGAGGATTACATCCGGGGCTTCGATTCGAAGGGCGAGCGGATCAGGACGGGCGAGCCGCCCGACATCCGCATCGGCGACACGGTAACGGTCAAGCGCGCCGGCGACGTGATCCCGCGCGTCGAGGCGGTGGATCTGTCGAAGCGTTCGCCGGACGCGAAGCCTTATGTCTTTCCGACGACCTGCCCGATCTGCGGCAGCGACGCGGTACGCGAGCATAATCCGCGTTCGGGCAAGGAGGACGCTGTGCGCCGCTGCACCGGCGGGCTGGTCTGCGCCGCGCAGGCGGTCGAGCGGCTGAAGCATTTCGTCTCCCGCGACGCGCTCGACATCGACGGGCTCGGCGACAAGCAGATCGAACTCTTCCATGCCGATCCGGACTTAGCCGTGAAGGAGCCGGCCGACATCTTCACGCTTGCAGCGCGCGATGGCGCGAACCTCAAGAAGCTCAAGGACAAGGAGGGGTTCGGGGCACAAAGCGTGGCCAAGCTCTTCGCGGCGATCGAGGATCGTCGGACGCCGCCGCTCAACCGCTTCATCTTCGGGCTCGGCATCCGCCATATCGGCGAGACCAATGCGCGGCTGCTGGCGCGCCATTACGGGTCGTTTCCGGCCCTGCAGGCGGCCGTGATCGCGGCTGGCGACCCTGCCTCGCCCGAGCGCCAGGAACTCGACGCCATCGACGGCGTCGGCCCGACCGTGGTCGAGGCGCTGCTGCAGTTCTTTGCCGAGGCGCATAATCAGGAGATGCTCCAGCGACTGCTGGCGCAGGTGACGCCGCAGCCGCTGGAGGCGGTCGCCTCCGCCAGCCCCGTTGCCGGCAAGATCGTCGTCTTCACCGGGGCGCTGGAGCAGATGACGCGCGACGAGGCCAAGGCCATGGCCGAGCGGCTGGGAGCGAAGGTCGCGGGCTCTGTCTCGTCGAAGACCGACCTGCTGGTGGCGGGGCCCGGCGCGGGTTCGAAACTCAAGGATGCGGCGAAGCACGGCGTACAGGTTATCGACGAGGCGGGGTGGTTCGCGTTGGTAGGCGGCTGATCCTCGCCATCACTTTTCTTCAAGACACGAGAGCGCTTGCATCGCATATCCTCGCTCCATGGATGCGATCACCCAGAGCGAGACGCTGAGGCTGGAGCCGCTTGCCGCCGGCGAGCGGGCAAAACTGTTTCCGGCCGCGCGTTTCGATGGGCTGGACTGTCTCGCCGCGACCTTCCGGAGCCATTCCTACGCGCCCCACCGGCATGAGAGCTTCGTGATCGGCGTCATCGAGGCCGGCTGCGAGACTTTTCGTGTGCGCGGCGCCCGGCACTATGCGCGGCCGGGGCAGATCGCTTTCGTCAACCCGCTCGAGACCCATGACGGCGAGCCGGTCGGGCAGGGCTACAGCTATCGCATGACCTATCCGGAGACCGGGTTGCTGCGCGAGGTGGCGGGCTCGCTTGCGGGCCGGGAGTCCGGCGCGACGCCCTTTTTCCGCGAGCCGCTGGTCGAGGATGCCGAGGGGGCGGCGATGTTCGCGGCCGCGCATCGCGTCATCGAGCAGGGTCGCGATGCTCTTGCCGGCGAGGAGATGCTGCTGCGCTTCTACGCGCGCTGCCTGTCGCTGCACGCGCTCTGGCCCGTCGCCGCGCTCGGGCGCGAGGCAGGGCCTGTCGCGCTCGCCCGTGCGATCGTCGAGGAACGCTTCGAGCAGGATCTGTCGCTGGCCGATCTGTCGCGCCTGACCGGGCTGCCGCG
The DNA here is from genome assembly GCA_019745195.1 of Beijerinckiaceae bacterium. GTDB lineage: Bacteria > Pseudomonadota > Alphaproteobacteria > Rhizobiales > Beijerinckiaceae > Allobosea. Next base: position 6,499 of record JAIETL010000039.1, on the reverse strand, counting down.
TCATCACCTGATCCGCGCCTTCCGCTCCGAGACCGGGTTGACGCCGCATGCCTATCTCGTCGATGTCCGCATCCGCCGGGCGCGCGAAAGGCTGCGGGCCGGCGACATGCCAGGCGAGGTCGCCGCCGCGACTGGCTTCTGCGACCAGGCCCATCTGACGCGCGCTTTCAAGGCGCGCCATGGCGTGACGCCGGGCGCGTTCCGCGCGGCCCATCTCTCCTGAGCGTGCCCATCATGCCGTCAGCCTTCGACGATGCCCGGATGGGTCTGTCCGACATCTGGCCTGCCGTGCTTGCGGCCGTGCCGGTCGCGCTGTTGTTCGGGGCGCTCGCCGCCGGCAAGGGCCTGTCGCCGCTGGAAGTGGCGCTGATGAGCGCGCTCGTCTTCGCCGGCGGGGCGCAGTTCGCGGCGGTCGAGCTCTGGGCCACGCCTGCGCCGATCGGAGCGCTGGTCTTCTCGACGCTGCTGATCAATGCGCGCCATGTCCTGATGAGTGCGTCGCTGGTGCCCAAGTTGCAGGGCTTTTCGCCGGGGCAGCGGCTCGGCGGACTCTACTATATGGCCGACGAGAACTGGGCGCTGGCCGAAAGGCGGGCGCGCACGCACCGGCTGACGCCGGCCTACTGGTTCGCTATGACAGCGCCATTCGTCCTGTGCTTCGTCAGCGTCGCGACGCTCGGTTCGCTCATCGGTGCCGCGCTCGGCGATCCGCGCCGCTTCGGAGCCGATTTCGCCTTCACGGCGATCTTCATCGCGCTCGTCGCCGCCTTCTGGAAGGGCCGCGTCACAGCCTGGACGGTGGCGGCCGCCGGGATTTCGTCTGCGTTGACCTACAGGCTCGCCGGGCCGCCCTGGCATGTGCTGGCCGGCGCTCTGTGCGGGCTTGGCGCCGCATGGTGGGCTGCGGGGCGCGAGCAGGCGAGCGTCGTCGAGGCGCAGCCATGAGCTTCGATACGCTGAACCTTATCGCCATTCTCGGCATGGCGCTCGTCACCTATGCGACGCGGGCCGCGGGGCTGGCGCTGGCCGGGCGGCTCGACCTGTCGCCGCGCGCGCAGGCGGCTTTCGACGCGATCCCGCCAGCCGTGCTGATCGCGGTGATCGCGCCGAGCGCGCTCGCGACAGGCTGGGCCGAGACGGGCGCGGCCGTGATCACCGCGCTGGCGGCGACGCGGCTGCCGGTGCTGGGCGTCGTGGCTGTCGGGGTGGTCGCGGTGGTGGCGTTGAGGGTATTTGTGTAGCGCCGCCCTCCCTTCTCCCGCAAGGGGAGAAGGGGAGGCACGCAGCACCTCACAACGGCAGACACGCCTTCTCCAGCCACGCCTTCGCCTCACCCTCGACCGAGGCCGCGAGATTGCTCCAGACCTGCGCGTGATAGGCGTCGATCCAGGCGACCTCACCTCCGTCGAGCAGCGAAAGATCGATCAGCGCGCGCTCATAGGGGCAGAAGGTGATCGTCTCGAAGCCATAGATCGTGCGGTCGCCGCCGGGGATGACGCGCTCCTCGACCACGATCAGGTTCTCGATGCGGATGCCGTATTCGCCCTGCTTGTAGTAGCCCGGTTCGTTGGAGAGGATCATGCCGGGCTCAAGCGGAGTCGTGCCGAGCTTGGACAGCCGCTGCGGCCCCTCATGCACCGAGAGATAGCTGCCGACGCCATGGCCCGTGCCGTGGTCGAAGTCGAGGCCCGCCTGCCAGAGCGGCAGCCTGGCCAGAGCGTCGAGCTGCGCCCCCGACGTGCCCTTGACGAAGACGGCGCGCGAGATCGCCAGATGCCCCTTCAGGACGCGGGTGTAGCGGTCGCGCATTTCCGCGGTCGGTTCGCCGACGGCCATGGTCCGCGTGATGTCGGTGGTGCCGTCCTCGTACTGGCCGCCGGAATCGACCAGGAAGATGCCGGGCTCGATCGGCCGGTTGCTCGCCTCGGTCACCCGGTAATGCGGCAGGGCGGCGTTTGGTCCCGCGCCGGCGATGGTGGTGAAGGAGACGTCCTTGAGCAGACCGGTCTTCAGGCGCTCGGCTTCGAGCGCGGCCACCGCGTCGATCTCGGTCAGCCCGCCCTTGGGCGCTTCGCGCGCCAGCCATGCGAGGTAGCGCACCATGGCCGCGCCGTCGCGCAGATGGGCGGCGCGGGTCCCGGCGAGTTCGGCCGCGTTCTTGCGCGCCTTCATCAGCGCGATCGGATCGGGGCCGGCATCGGGCGTGCCGCCTGCCTCGCGGATCAGGGTCGCCAGCGCCGACGCGCCCGTTGCGGCATCCAGCCGGACCTTCGCACCGGCCGCGCCCAGCGCCTCCAACTGCGCCTTCAACGCGGCGGGCGGAGCGATCTCGCCGACCGCGCCGATGGCGTCTCCCGCCTCGTTGGTGATCTTCTCGGCCGCGAGGAACACGGTCGGGCGGCCCTCGCGCGGCACGATGGCGTAACCCAGCGGCAAGGGCGTGTGCTCGACATCGCCGCCGCGGACATTGAAGGTCCAGGCCAGCGCATGCGGATCGGAGACGACGAGCGCATCGACCTTGGCCTTGACCAGCGCCTCCTGAATGCGCGCGAGCTTTTCCGCCGGGCTCTCTCCAGCAAACTCGGCGCGATGCGCCTTCACGGGCGCGGTGGGCGGCGCGGGGCGGTCGATCCAGAGCGCGTCGATCGGGTTTTCGGTCACCGCGACGAGTGCGCCGCCGGCAGCCGCCACCGCCTTTTCCAGCTTGGCGACGCCATCGACCGTATGGAGCCATGGGTCGTAGCCGAGCCGGCCGCCTGCCGGCAGGTTCTGTTCGATCCAGCGTTCCAGCGGCGTCTCCTCCATCTTCGTCGGCGTGAAGACGCTGGCGTCGGTCTGCGCGGCCGACTGGATGGTGTAGCGCCCGTCGACGATCAGCGACGCCCTGTCGGCCAGCACGATGGCCGCGCCGGCCGAGCCGGTGAAGCCGGTCAGCCAGGCGAGGCGCGCCATGTGGGCGGGGACGTATTCGCCCTGATGCTCGTCGGCGCGCGGCACGATGAAGCCGTCGAGCTTGTGGGCTGCCAGCGCGGCGCGCAGGGCGGCGATCCGGGGCGCGACCTGCGACGGATCGCTGGGTTCGGCGAAGGACTGGAAGCGGCAGAGTGCGGCAGGCGATTCGGTCATGGCGGGTCCGGATGCGGTCATTTCCGGCATGCTCGCGTCTCCGCCCTCCGATGACCAGCGGAAAAGCGGCGTTTGCGGCTGCTTTCTGACAGGCCGATGCTGCACTGCAAAAGAGCGCACTGCCTCATTGCTATGCGATTTCCGCAATCATTAACGAAATGCGACGCATCGCATGCATTCAACGCATGTCTCGCATCTGCGAAATCGTCTTCTCGCAAGTGCGAAGAGAGCCCACTTTAGTCGCATAAGAGAACGAGGAAGCGACCGGGACTGTCCTTCGTTTCACTGTTGGAGAGACCCTATGACCTATCTGACGAACACCACCGCCTCGCTGCTGGCCTCGGAGGCCGCCAAGGCACCCACCACCGCCGGCCTCACTTTCTGGCAGCGCCTCTATGCGGCGATGATCGAAAGCCGCCGCCGCTCCGCCATTCGCGAACTGCGCGCCCGCTCCTACCTCGTCAACGAGGCCGAGATCGTGCTGGGCGGCTTTCCGCAGGCGACGCTGAAAAAAGACGCCGCGCTGCCGTTCAATCGCTGAGTTTCCGCGCCGAGCCTTCGCCTCAATCCGTTCTCACGCCGCAGCAGGCCTCGCGCCGTTCGGCAAACACTGGACCATCATCATGATCGCCATCGTCAAGCACGCTTATCACTGGGTCGTCGACGCGGCCCGCTTCACCTCCGCCGTCTGGCACGATGCCCGCGCCATGCAGGCCGAGGCCGAGCAGCGCTACGGCCATATCGGCTTCTGAGCGCCCGCGCCGGCTAGCCGGTGCGACAGCTTCTTCGCCTATCGAAGGCGGCGTGGTCTTGGGGCCGCGCCGCCTTTTTTCATGACCAATGTCGCCCAGCCCTCGCGCAGCGACCGGCGGGCGAGATAAAGCCCCTGATGCCGGTAGGCGGATATAATGCCGGCGACGTCCATCGCGAGCAGGCCTGACAGGAAGACCGTGCCGTCGTCGCTGAGCACGCGCGCGATCGACGGCGCAAGCCGGCGCAGGGGGCCCGCCAGGATGTTGGCGAAGACGAGTTCGAAATGGCGCGGCCGGTTCGCCTTGGCGTGGCGCAGGCCCGGCGCGACGTAGAGATCGAGCCCATGGGGCGCGTGGTTGACGCGGGCGTTGTGCGCGGCGACCTCGACCGCGATGGCGTCGATATCGCCGGCGACGACCTTTCGCTTCGTCTGCTTCGCCAGCGCCAGCGCCAGAATGCCGGTGCCGGTGCCGACGTCGATGGCATGCTTCGGGCGGCGCTGCTTCAGTTCCGCGTCGAGCGCCAGCAGGCAGCCCGCCGTGGTGCCGTGATGGCCGGTGCCGAAGGCGAGCGCGGCCGGAATCTCGATGCCGATGTCGTTGATCCGCACCGCGTCGCGATCATGCGCGCCATGGACGAGCACGCGACCTGCCCGGACGGGTTTCAGCCCGTCGAGCGAGGCGGCGACCCAGTCCTGCTGGTTGACGGTCGCGAAGGGCGTTGAGTCGACCACGTCGCCGACGATGGGGCGCAGCATGTCGCGCACGGCCTCCTCGTCGGGATGCGTGGCGAAATAGATCTCGACCTTCCAGGGCGCGTTCAGCGACAGCGTGGTGACGCCGGTCTCGATCTCGAAGGCCGAGATCGCCGTCTCCGTCGGGTCGAAGACCTCGCCCAGAAGCTCGGTCAGCGCGCGCGCCTTCTCGCCCGAGGTGGAGAGTTCGAGAACGGTCGCGACCGTGGAGGGGAGGAGGCCTTCGCGCATGGGGAGGCGATAGCAGGGCGGGGGGCGTATGTCAGCCGTTAGTCCAGGATATCAGCGCGAGCGGATGCCTTGGCAACGCAGTTGCTCGCGGCCGCTCTCGTATCGCCGGCGATTGCCGTGGAGCATGTTCCGGTCGGGGGCGCAGCAGCCGTTGGCCTTGTGGGGCTTGCAGAGCAGGCAGCCGGACCGGGCGGATTTCGGGCGTTTGCGCTTGTGGTGCATGGGATGGCGCTGCCTTTCTTTTTGTGGTCCTTAGTGTTATAGATTGACCCTGAGCCGAGAGGCGCGGAGACGGCATGGCAGACGTCTACAAATTCAAACCATTTGCGCGCTATGCACGCAAGGCGGGTTTGAGCGACGCGATGCTTTGTCGTGCTGCAGCGGAGATCGAGGCGGGCCGGATCGATGCCGACCTCGGCGGAGGCGTCGTCAAGCAGCGGGTGGCGCGGGATGGCGAGGGCCGATCGGGTGGTTTCCGGACGATCGTGCTGTTCCGATCGGGAACGAGCCTGTTCTTCATCCGTGGTTTTTCGAAGAACGAGCGGGATAACATTTCACCGAACGAACTTGCGCTCTTCAAGGACTCGAGTGCTGTAGCACTCAGCCTGTCGAATACGCAGATCGCGGCGGCCATGGCTGCGGGTGAGATTATCAAGATCGATTGCGAGGTATGACTATGTCGCAGGCATCGCGCAAAGCGCAGAGCAAGACGCTGGCCATCATCCACGAGACGATGAGCGGCCTACACAAGGCTGGCGTCATCGACCGCGAGACCATGCGCCATTTCGATGCCGGTTGTCTCGCGCCGGTCGAAAAACTGGCCCCTGAGGACATCCGCGCGCTGCGCGAGCGCGAGCAGATTTCCCAGCCGGTGTTCGCTCACTATCTGAACGTCAGCAAAGGCACGATCAGCAAATGGGAGCGCGGCGAGAAGACGCCTGACGGGCCGTCGCTGAAACTGTTGAATTTGGTGAAGCGGAAGGGGCTTGAGGGGATTATTTGAGCGTCGGCGCGTTGGGTAGCCGCCGCCTATTCGGCCGCCGGCCGGAGCGCGACATCCGGAGCCGGGATCAGACGGAGCCGGGATCAGAGCGATAGCATATCTCGCCATCTCGGCCGCGATCCCGGGATCGGCCTTGAGTTCGCTAGGTGTGCGGGCGCGGGGAGTGGCGCGGCCGTCCTGCGCCAGATCCTCCAGCCAGAGCGAAACAGCCTGTGGAGCGTCCCTTAGCGCCTCGTCGAGCGTATCGCCGGCCGAGAAGCAGCCGGGAAGGTCAGGAAACCAGACGCCGACAGCGAAGTCGGGGCCTGCGTCCTCGATGATGGCGACGTAATGGGTCATTTACTCGGTCACGTCGATCGTTGTGGGTGCTCCTGTTGTCATAGGGATATCTGGTAAGGCGGCTAACATTGCTCCGACAACGCTACGCGAGATACCGATCAAACCTATTGCCTCTTCAATGCTCAATATTACTTCAGGATGAATTAGTGGATTTCGATGTAATCTCATCATTTGTCTTATCGACTCAATGATTTTATCATCACCGATACGTCTTTCAGAGCCCGATTCAGAAGTTCATGTGTGTTGGCAGTATCTTGCGATGCGGCGCGTGAGCATGCGGATGCTGGCGATGT